>NZ_CP119075.1:1361693-2013789 GCF_029023725.1 Synoicihabitans lomoniglobus | reverse complement strand
ACAAATTTTTCGCTTACCGCGAACGCTTGCTCCGCTTTCTCGACGAGTGTGAGCACGCCAAAAAAAGTAAACCCGCCGCGCCTGCGGCCCCGTCCGGTGATGCGGTCAAAGCATCGCCGCCCCGCAACTTTCGTCAGCGCATGACCGACTCCATCGCGGCCTTGTTCTGACGCGACCTACACCACACCTGCACCCTGCGTCCCTCCCTCCTATCATGACCAAACTGTGTCTACTCACCTCGATCTGCGGCCTCACCGCCGCCGCGATCACCGCATCCGCCGCGTCGACTCTCGACGAGGTTTTTTCCGAAGGAAAGGTCTCACTCGCCTCCCGAGCCCGCTTTGAATACGGTGACCAGCCCGGCGTCGCCGATTCCAAAGCGGTCACCCTGCGCAACCGCCTTGGATTCACTTCCGGTAAATTCAATGGCTGGTATTTCATGCTCGAAGGAGAAGACGTCCATGCGCTCGACTCCGACAGCTACAACCAAGCCGGTCTCAACCCCGGAGGAGCCGGCCAGGCGGTCATCGCCGATATCGAGGGCACGGAGGTCAACCAGTCCTTTCTTGGTTATGCCGGGCAAAGTGTATCTGGAAAACTAGGACGCCAGCGTTTCGTGCTCGACGGAGCCCGCTTCATCGGCGACGTCGGCTGGCGTCAGGATCAGCAAACCTACGATGCGTTCACCGTCGTGGGCCAACCCGCCGCCGACACGACCGTGACCTACGGCTACCTCTGGCACATCAACCGCATCTTCAGTGATGTGCGTGATTGGCAGTCCGACAGCCACGTTTTCAACGTGGGCTACAAGGGCCTCGGTTCCGGCACGCTCGCGGGTTATGCCTACCTGTTGGATTTCGACAATGCGGCCGCCAATTCCACCGCGACCTACGGTGCCAGCTACGACGGCTCCGCCAAGATCGACGACGGGCTTACCGTGCTTTACCGGTTCGAGCTCGCCACACAGTCCGACTACGGCAACAGCCCCGCCAACTATTCGGCCACTTACTACCTGGGTGAGCTGGGAGCGAAGTTCGGTGGCATCACCGCCAAGATTGGCTATGAAGTTCTCGGGGCCGACAATGGCCAGGGCTTCAAGACGCCCCTCGCCACCCTCCACAAATTTAATGGCTTCGCCGATCTTTTCCTCGGCACTCCCGGCACCGGTTTGGAAGACATCTACGTGAGCATCGGCGGCAAAATCGGCGGAGTTAACCTGACCGCGTTCTACCACGACTTTTCCTCCGACGTGGGCGGCGCCGACTATGGCACCGAGATTGACTTGGTTGCCGCCTATAAATTCGCCTCCCGGTTCACGGCGGTGGCCAAGTTTGCTTCATTCAGCAGCGACGGCTACGCCCGCGACACCGACCGCTTCAGCATCGAGCTGAATTTTGCCTACTGACGTCGGTTCATTCGTCGGGAGCCGGTCATCCGGCTCCCTTTGTGCTCAAGGAAACCCTGGCGCGTGTTCAGTTGGCACCGCTCCGCGGACTCCGATCAGTCACCACGCTCATGATTACGAGCAATTCGATTCCCAATACTAATTAACCATTCCGCCTTCATGGCACCGGCAGTGCTTGGATAACATCGTGAGCAATTCAACTCCCTTTCCCCCCGTCTCTGGTGAGTTTTCCACCGAGCAAAAGGAATACCTGCAAGGTTTCCTCGCTGGTGCCGTGGCCTCGGGACAGTTGCCGTTCGTCGGCATCGATGCTCAAGGCCAGTTGACCGGTGATGCGGCGGCGGGCGGGGTCAACCTCGGTGCCCCCCCGGTGGAGGATAGCGTCTTCGGCACTCCCATCGACGATCTCTGTAAACCGGAGGTATGGAAACACGAACTAAACGGTTTGGATGTCTGGGAAAAGATGGTCGAACACGCCGAAGCCGACCGTTTTCCGGATGACGCTGATTGTTTTCGCTTCAAGTTCTTCGGTCTCTTTCACGTCGCCCCGGCCCAGGACAGCTTCATGCTGCGCCTCCGCATTCCGGCGGGCATCGTCACCTCCACCCAATTGCGGGGCCTGGCCGACCTGGCCGATGATCTCGGCAACGGTCGTCTCGACATCACGACACGAGCCAACTTCCAAATCCGCGAGTTTAAGCCCAAAGACATCATCAACGTTCTCACGCGGGTGCAGGACTTGGGGCTCACCTCCAAGGGCTCCGGGGCGGACAACATCCGCAACATCACGGCAACCCCCACCGCCGGCTTTGATCGCGACGAGATCCTCGACGTGCGCCCGTATGCGAGAGCGGTGCATCACTTCATCCTCAACAACCGCGACCTCTACGGTTTGCCACGCAAGTTCAACATCGCTTTCGACGGTGGCGGCACCATCTCCGCCGCCGCCGACACCAACGACATTGGCTTTTTTGCCGTCCGCGTGGGCGAAGGTGTCGCCGACATCGAACCCGGCGTCTACTTCCGCGTCTGCCTCGGCGGCATCACCGGCCACAAGGATTTCGCCCGCGATACCGGTCTGCTCATCAAGCCCTCCGAAGCCGTGCCCTTGGCCGCTGCCATGATCCGGGTTTTTGCCGAAAGCGGTGATCGCACGAACCGCAAAAAAGCGCGCCTCAAATACGTGCTCGATAGCTGGGGGTTTGATAAATTTATCGCCGCTGCCCAGGAAAAACTCGCGTTCGATCTGGTCCGTCTGCCCCGCGAAAAATGCGCGCCTCGCCATCAAGTGGTGAAGCACGGCCACGTCGGCGTGTATCGCCAATCTGAGCAGGGTCTGAACTACATCGGTCCGGTCGTTCCCGTCGGCCAGCTGTCGACCCGGCAGGTCCGTCGCGTGGCTGATCTCGCCGAGAACTTCGGCCGCGGCGAAATCCGCCTCACGGTGTGGCAAAACTTCCTGCTGCCCTACGTGCCCAACGCCTTTACTTCCAGCGTCGAACACAGCCTCGAACGCATCGGCCTCACCACCAAACCATCCACCACGGCCGGCTGCGTGATCGCCTGCACCGGAAACCAAGGCTGCAAATACGCCGCCGCCGATACCAAGGCGCATGCCAACGCTGTGGCCAAACACTTGCGCGGTAAAAAGGAATCCGACTTCCCGCTCAATATCCACCTCACCGGTTGCGCTCACTCCTGTGCCCAGCACTACTGCGGTGATATCGGTGGCATCGCCACCAAACTCAAGGACGGCCGCGAAGGATACCACATCGTGCTCGGCGGCGGCATGGACAACGAACAGGGCATTGCTCGCGAAATCTTCAAAGGCGTCGGCCACGACGAACTGCCGGCGCTGGTGGACCGGATCGTCGACACGTATCAGGAAAAACACGACACCGGCGAGACGTTCGTCGCGTGGACCCGCCGCCACTCGGTCGGCGAACTTCAGGAAATGATATCCGTATGAGCACCTCCGTTCCTTTCGTCCCCGACAGCGCGCCCTTTTCGCCCGATCAACGGGCCTGGCTCAACGGCTTCTTTGCCGGCATGTTTTCGCGCGCTCCCGCCGGTGCCCCCGCCCCCGTCGCCGCCCCCCTGCATCCCTTGACCATCCTGTGGGGTTCCCAGACCGGCACCGCCGAGTCCCTCGCCAAGCAAGCCGCCAAAGCCGCGAGCCAGCGTGGGTTCGCGCCGACGATTGTGGACATGGCCGCCGCAAGCCCGGCCGAATTGGCGACAGCCGAAAACGTGCTCGTCATCACCAGCACTTACGGCGACGGCGAGCCACCCGACAACGCGAAGGATCTGTGGGACGCGCTGCGCGCCGCGGATGCCGCCGCGCTCCCGGCGGCGCTACGTTTCAGCATCTGCGCGTTGGGCGACACCAACTACGAGTTGTTCTGCCAATGCGGCAAAGACTTCGACGAAGCTTTCGCTAAACTCGGCGCGACTCGGGTGCTCGACCGCGTCGACTGCGACGTCGACTACGACGATGCCTTTGCCAAGTGGCTCGACGATTCCCTCAACGCCCTCGGTGCTGGCGGCGTTGCTGCAACCCCCACGGCTCCATCCACCGAAGCGCCCCCGGAAACCCTCGCCTACGGGAAGAAGAATCCCTTCCCCGCTCCGATTTTGGCCGTGCACAATCTCAACGCGGAAGGCTCCGCCAAAGAGGTCAATCACGTTGAGTTTTCTCTCGAAGGTTCAGGCCTCAACTACGAAGCCGGCGACGCCCTGGCCGTCGTGCCCACCAACGACCCGGAACTCGTCGGATCCGTGCTCGCTCTGCTGGGTTGCGATGGTGAGGAAGCGGTAGCCACCCCGGTCGGCGAACTCCCGCTACGCAGTGCCTTGACCGCCAATTTCGATCTCGGCAAACCCGCGCCGAAACTCCTTGCCACGCTCAAGGTCGAACCCGCCGCCACGCTTCTCGACGTGCTCGATGTGCTGGAGGCCGCGCCCAAGCCGCTGCCGGCGCTCACAGAGATCATCGCCAATTTAAAGAAACTGCAGCCCCGTCTTTACTCGATCTCATCGAGCCCGAAAGCCCACGAAAACCAAGTCCACCTGACGGTGGGTGCGGTCCGCTACGAAGTCGGTGGCCGGGCCCGCAAGGGCGTCTGTTCGACCTTCCTCGGCGAGCGGGGACTCACGGCTGGCACCGCCGGAGTTTTTGTGCACGCCAACAAAGCGTTCCGGCCACCGGCGGATCCGTCGCTGCCCATGATCATGGTGGGACCAGGCACCGGCATCGCCCCGTTTCGTGCCTTTTTGGAAGAGCGCGAAGCGACCGCCGCTCCGGGCAAAAACTGGCTCTTCTTTGGCGACCAACACGCCGCGACTGACTATCTCTACGAGGATCAAATCGGCGCCTGGCAGAAGTCGGGTCTGCTCAATCGGGTCGATACCGCGTTCTCCCGCGATCAGGAGAAAAAGGTCTACGTGCAGGATCGCATGCGCGAAGCCGGCGCGGAACTGTGGTCCTGGCTCAGCGTCGGCGGCCACTTCTACGTGTGCGGCGACGCCAAACGCATGGCCAAGGATGTCGATACGGCGCTGCACGACATCGTGATCGAACACGGCGGCAAAACGGCCGATGAGGCCGCCGATTTCATTAAGGCGCTCAAAGCCGACAAACGCTACGCCCGCGACGTGTATTGAGCGATGATCGCCCCGCGCAAAAACCCCATGCTCTCGCTCGTCGACGAGTTGTTGGCCGAGCAGCAAACGCTGCAGACGCCGGTCGCGCGATTCTCGTTTCAACACGACAATGATACGATCGAAACGCCCGCCCTGGAGCCGGTTTATCGCGATCTCATTCCGCTGTCGCAGCCGGGCCCCGGAGAGCAATACGCGTTCGAAGTCGACCTCGATGCGTGCTCGGGCTGCAAGGCGTGCGTGGCCGGTTGCCACTCGCTGAACGGTCTCGACGAAGAAGAAACCTGGCGGGACATTGGTCATCTCGTCGGCGGATCGGAAGCGCTGCCGTTTCAACAAACCGTCACCTCTGCCTGTCATCATTGCGCTGATCCGGGCTGCCTCAACGGCTGCCCCGTGCTCGCCTACGAAAAAGATCCGATCACTGGTATCGTCCGTCATCTCGACGACCAGTGCATTGGCTGCAGCTACTGCATCCTGAAATGTCCCTATGATGTGCCCAAGTTTTCCGAGCGCCTCGGCATCGTGCGCAAATGCGACATGTGCCAGGGTCGGCTCGCCGAGGGCGAAGCTCCGGCCTGTGTGCAAGCCTGCCCCACGCAAGCCATCTCGATCGTAAAAGTTTCCATCGACTTAAGCGGCTCCCGTCCGACCACCGACACGAGTGCATTTCTGCCCGGAGCGCCCGATCCCGCGACCACTCAACCCACCACGCGTTACGTTTCGAAACGGGCATTGCCGGCAAACCTGCATGCGGCCGATCTCGCCGCCCCCAAGGCCCAGCACGCCCATTGGCCACTGGTCCTGCTGCTTTCGCTCACCCAGGCGGGATACGGCCTCAGCCTGGCGGCTTCGTTTACCCTGCGCTTTGATCCGATCCTCGCCTACACCGCCTTGGCGTTATCGACTGTGGGACTCGCCGCCGCCGGCGCGCACCTCGGTCGACCGCTGCGAGCTTGGCGCATTTTTCTTGGGCTTCGTCGTTCCTGGCTCAGTCGTGAGGCCGTCATCATGGGCGGTTGGTTCCCGCTCTTGGGAGCCGCGATCATCCTGCCTCGTTGGCCGCAATTGCTGAGTCCTCTGCCCACGACCATCGGTCTGCTTGTTCTCGATGGGTTGCCTATTGCCGCGGCCGTAACCGGCGCGATCGCGCTATTCTGCTCGGCCATGATCTACATCGATACGCCGCGACAGTTTTGGCGCGCTCCCGCCACCTTCACGCGCATGGGCGGCACCATTTTGGTCGGCGCCTTGTTACCCGTGGCCCCGCTGGTCGCCGCCATCGCACTCGCCGCAAAACTCGTATTCGAGTCGAACCAACAACGCGCGGACACCCCCTCCGGGAAACTCCTGCGCACCGTGCTGCGCCCCGCCTTCCGCCTTCGTAACCTTCTCGGCATCAGCGCACTCGCGCTGCTTGTCACCTATTGGGTGACAAACGAGGTTGCGCTGATCGCGCTCGGGGCCATCGCCTGGTTGGCCGGTGAAATTGTGGAACGTTATCTCTATTTTCGGGCGGTGGATTCCGCCAAAATGCCGGGAGTCGCTGCGTCATGAGCCCGGTTATCGATGAGTTGCTCCATGCCCGCCAAGGTCCCGTCACGGCGGAACTCGTGCAGGAGCCCGGCAAGTTCGGCTTGGGGCGCGTGCCATCCAAAGTCGCGCCGGTTGCCACGGTGCGTTCGATCTGCGGATTTTGCGCCACCGGTTGCGGTCTGAAGGTGCACCTCAACGCAAAAGGTGAGGCGATCAACCTCACGCCCGACCCGGACTATCCCGTCAATCTGGGCATGGCGTGCCCCAAGGGTTGGGAGGCGTTGGCCCCGCTCGCCGCGACCGACCGCGCTACCACGCCGATGATACGCGCCTCGCGAAACGCGCCGCTGGAGCCCACCGATTGGGGCACCGCGATGTCGACATTTGTGGACCGCATGAAGGGCGTGCAGGCGAAACATGGTGCGCACAGCATCGCGTTTCTTTCGACCGGACAGGTTCCGACCGAAGAGATGGCGCTGCTCGGCGCGCTGTTCAAATTCGGCATGGGTGGTCTGCATGCCGACAGCAATACGCGGCAATGTATGGCCACGGCGCACGTGGCCTACAAACAGTCGTTCGGCTTCGACGCCCCGCCCTACACCTATCGCGACTTCGAGGAGAGTGATGTCATGGTTTTGGTGGGGGCGAACCCTGCCATCGCCCACCCCATCATGTGGCAGCGCGTGATGCGCAACCCCCATGACCCACAGATTGTGGTCGTGGATCCGCGCCGCACGGAAACCGCCATGGCCGCGCATCAACACTACGCCATCGAACCCAAAGGTGATTTGTGGCTGCTCTACGGCGTGACCCACGAGCTCTGCGCCAAAGGTTGGCTGGATCAGACTTTCATCGATGCGCACACCGAGGGATTTGAGGAACTCGCCCCATTTATTGCGCACTATTCTCCGGAGCGTTGCGCCCAGGAATGCGGAATTTCGGCGGATCGTATTCGAGAACTCGCTACGTTGATTCACACCGGCAAGCGGGTGTCGTTTTGGTGGACCATGGGCGTCAATCAGGGCCATCAATCCACTCGCATCGCCCAAGCGTTGATCAATCTCGCTCTGCTCACCGGCAATATCGGTCGGCCCGGCACGGGCGCGAATTCGATCACCGGACAATGCAACGCGATGGGGTCGCGCATCTTCGGTAACACGACCTCGTTGCTCGGCGGCCGCTATTTTGAAAAACCCGACGACCGGGCGGAGGTTGCCGAAATTCTGCACATCCCGGTCGAGACGATTCCCCCGACGCCTTCGATGGCTTACGACCAGATCATCGACGGCATCGAGTCGGGTGAAATTCGCGGGTTGTGGGTCGTCGCGACCAACCCGGCCCACTCCTGGATCAACCAAGGTCGATTCCAACGCCTGCGCGAGAAACTCGATTTTCTGGTGGTGCAGGACATGTATGCGACGACCGAAACCGCCCGCATCGCCGATCTCATTCTGCCCGCCGCCGGTTGGGGCGAAAAGGACGGAACGTTCATCAATTCCGAACGCCGTATTGGCGTGACCTGCAAGGTGGCGCGAGCCCCGGGGCAGGCTCTGTCTGACTTTGCGATTTTCAAACTGATCGCGGAAGCGTGGGGCTGCGGACCGATGTTTCAGGCGTGGGAATCGCCCGAAGCCGTATTCAGAATTTTGGCCCGACTCTCCACCCATCAACCCTGTGACTTCTCGGGAATCCCGGGATACGAGGCGTTGCAGGACGCGGGCGGCATTCAATGGCCCCGTCCCGCCCGAAGTGAAAATTTGCCCGCCAACGGGGCCCGCGCCAAACTCCGTGCGCCGGAGTCCGCCGGAAGCGATCATGATCATGAACGCCGCCTGTTCGCCGATGGTAAATTTTTCACTCCCAGCGGTCGCGCCAAGCTCCTCTTTGATCCTCCGGTGAAGCCACCCGAATCCCCTGATGAAGCCTTCCCTTTCTGGCTCAATACGGGGCGCGGCTCATCCGCCCAATGGCACACCGGCAGCCGCACCAACAAGAGCGCTGTGCTACGCAAACTCGCGCCCACCCGACCGTATGTCGAAGTAAACCCCGCCGACGCGGCCAAACTTGGCGTGGCGGACGATGAAACCGTGCGCGTCGTATCACGTCGCGGTCACGCCACGGCCCAAGTTTTCCTGACTCCGACGGTGCGGCCCGGGCAGGTGTTCATGCCGATGCATTTTTCGGAAGTGAATCAGCTCACCTTTCCGGCGTTTGATCCGCATTCGCGCCAGCCGAGCTACAAGACCTGCGCGGTCACGCTGGCAGCCGTAACTTGATTGCTACGCGGGGAAGTTGCTTCGGCCAGAGGAAGCACATCAGATTTCGAACATGATACGCGTATTCGCTTTCGCGATGGCTCTGATGGGCACGTCCGCCGTGGCAGCTCCCTTGTTGATTCTCGTCTCCATCGATGGAGCGCGCTGGGACTACCCCGAGCTGCACGGGGCACCATTTTTGCAGGAATTGTCCGCCGCCGGCACTCGGGTGGAACGGCTCACGCCTTCCTTTCCCACCAAAACCTTTCCGAACCACTACACCTTGGTCACGGGCATGCGGCCGGAAACGCACGGCATCGTGCAAAACCGGTTTTTCGACCCCGCGTTCGAAGCTTGGTTTGGCATCGGCGCGCACCCGGCCGCCCGTGAGGGGCGCTGGTGGGGCGGTGAACCGATCTGGTTGACGGCGCAACGACAGGGACTCCGCACCGCGTGCATGTTTTGGCCCGGATCCGAGGCCGACATCCTCGGTCAGCATCCCGATACGTATCGTCGTTTCGACGACCGACTGACCCCGGCGGACCGGGTGGATCAAGTGCTGGTGTGGACCGCGTTGCCGACCGGTGAACGCCCGCATCTGATCACGCTCTATTTTGATCGGGTGGACTCGGCCGGACATGATTTTGGTCCCACGGCGTCGGAGACGCACGATGCCTTGATCCAAATCGATGCCGCGCTGGCCAGACTGCGTGCCGGTCTGCGCGACCAAGGACTTTGGGATCAGACAAATCTCATCGTGACCGCTGACCACGGCATGACGGAAAGCGATCCGGCGGATGTGGCGGTGCTGGACGAGCTCGTGCCATTGGACGCCGTGGAAAGCGTATTTTCGGGGGCGGTGGGCGGACTCAACGTGGTGCGTGGCGATATTAATACCTGGGTGCGCCAACTCGATGCACATCCCCATTTACACGCTTACCAACGCGAAGACGTGCCGGAACGACTACACTTCAGCGCCAATCCGCGTATTCCAGACATCGTGGTGATTCCTGACCGCGGTTGGCACTTGAGCACGCGGTCGTGGATCGATCGGGACACGACGCCCAGTCGCGGCGACCACGGTTACGATCCCGCTGAGCCGGATATGGGCGCGCTATTCATCGCGCATGGTCCATCGATCTCACCCGGCAGACGATTTCCGCCCGCGGACAATATTCACGTCTACAACTTGCTGTGCGATCTACTGGAAATAACGCCGGGGGAAAACGAGGGCGATACGCGACTCCGCGAGGTTTTACGGTGATCACCGCAAAGGAGCAAAGACGCAAAAGGTCGCGAAGTAATTCACCCGACTTCGGCGTAGTCGGGCCGTAGGAGCGGGCATGTGCGCGATGAAACGCGGTCAATGTTGGTGGTAATCGCGACGAAAGGCAGGTGGTAATCGCGCGCAAGCACGCTCCGACCATTTTTCCTTACGAACCGTTGGCTTCACCCGCCGGACGCCAATCGACGAGCTCGAGCTGCATCAATTTCCGATCATTGAAGTGGTTCCAGCGGAGGTGCACCGCGAAATCGAGCGGGACGCGCGTGGGGGGCAGCCGATTCGCCATTTTCCAAGCGACACCAAACAGCCGACGACCGCGGGTATCTTCGAAATTAAACCGAAAATGGAGCGCCTTGAAGACATCGGGTCGGTGCGACAATTTCACCCCCCGCAAACCGAACACCGGTTCGGCGTTGGCCTGACCGAACGGATGCAGGGCATCGAGCTCCTCCATGAGTCGACTGCCGATTTCATCCGGCGTGATCCAGGCGGAAATCGGCAGCTCACGCTCCGGCAAGTCGCCGCCGGTGTGTTCGGCCACCGCTTTGGAAAATGATCGACGAAATTGCTCCAGCGAAGCTTTGGGAGCTGCCACGCCGACCGCCATGGGATGCCCCCCCCAACTGCCGAGAAAATCATCACAATGGGCCAACACCTCCACGAGATTGATGCCGTCGACGCTGCGGCCGGACCCTTTGGCGAGTTCGCCCTCGTTGCCCAGCACCACACAGGGGCGGTTGTATTTGCGCGAGACGCGACCGGCGACGATGCCCACCACACCCGGATGCCAGTCATCGGAATAAAGCACGATGCCGGAATCGTCAGCGTAGTGCTGCTCGATCATCTCTTCCGCCTCCTTGGTGATCTGGCGCTCGATGTCTTGTCGTTCCCGATTGAATACATCGAGTTGATCGGCCGTTTTGATGCAGAATTTGGTGTCGTCGCTGAGCATCAGTTCGACCGACAGCGCCGCATCGGCGAGACGACCGCTGGCATTGATCCGCGGGCCGAGTCGAAACGAAATATCCACGGGGTTGACCCCTTGTTCCGGACGCACACCGGCGACCTGCATGAGCGCGCGCACGCCGGGGCGATTGGCCCCCTGCAAGACCCGCAAACCGTGCCGGGCCATGAGACGATTTTCCCCGCGCAACGGCACGAGATCCGCAACGGTGCCCATGGCCACAAGATCCAGATACTCGCGCAATTTGATCCGAAACGCGACCGGATGATTCTCGTTGCGCAAACGCTTGAGCAAACCGTGCGCGAGCTTGAAGACCAAGCCGACGGTGCAGAGATGACGCCACGCATCGTCATCATCGCCGGGATGCACGTGCGGGTTGATCAACAGCGCCGACGCGACCGCGCCCTCTTTTTCGCGGTGATGGTCAATGATGATGACGTCGATGCCCTTCTCCTGCAGGTAGGCGACCTCCTCCTGGGAGTTGGTGCCGCAATCGAGGACAATGAAGAGTTGCGGCGTCACGCCCTCCAACGCGCGGTCGATGGCACTGCGCGACAGGCCGTAGCCGTCTTCCATGCGACGTGGCACCACGAAGTGCGGATCGAGACCGAAACGGCGCAACAGGCTCACCATCAGCGTGGTGCTGCTTACGCCATCGACATCGTAGTCACCGAGCACGGCGACGGATTCACGATTGGAGATGGCGGTCGACAGGCGGGCCGTGGCCGCCTCGAGATTGGCCAGCAGAAACGGATCCCCGAGCTCGGCCAACGCCGGACGCAGGAAGCTCTGGGCCGCTTCATCCGAGAGGATGTCACGACGCCACAGCAGTTCCGCGAGCACCGGGCTTACGCCGGCGCTCCTACTCAGCGCCCCGACCTCATCGGCCGGGGGCGGCGTGTAGGTCCAACGCATGGAAGAGCTTGAAACAGTCAGTAGCTTATTCCGATGCGCGACTCGAGCCGGTCCACTCGTAAGTCGGTTTCACGTCCTGATGCTTCTCCACGTGCTTACGGTCGCCCTTGTGATACCAGAAGAATATCGGGCTCGCGATGAAGATGGAGGAGAACGTGCCGGTGATGACACCGACGAGGAAGGTGAAGGCCAAGTCGTTGATCACGCCTCCGCCGAAGAGGAAGAGCGCGAGTGAAGCCAGGAAGGTCGTGGCACTGGTGAGCAACGAACGGACAAACACATTGTTCAGCGCGTTGTTAATGACTTCGCGCAGTTTCAGGTTCGGGTTGCCGTTGAGTTCCTCGCGAATGCGGTCGAAGACCACGATGGTATCATTGATCGAGTAACCGGCGATGAGCAGGATGGCCGCGACCATGGGCGCGGTGAACTGCCGGTCGAACAGCACGAAGATACCGATCGTCATCAGAATGTCGTGGATCGTCGATACGACGGCGCCCACGCCGAAGCCGAATTCGAAGCGGAACGCGACATAGATGAGGATGCCCACGATCGCCAGCGAGAGAGACATGAAAGCGTTCCATTGGATCTCCGCCCCGATGGACGGACCGATCGTCGTCTGGCCCACGACCTCAAAACCGGCGTTGGGGAAGTTGGACAGCAACAGCGGCATGACCTTGGTGCCTTCCTCGAATGGCACCTGGATCTTGAGAATTTCGGTGTCGTCGTTGAAATCACTTTGGAAGACGGGATTCACCTCGCCGATGCCGGCCCCTTCGAGGGCATCACGCACGGCCGCGGTGTCGGGTCGTTCATTGAAGGAGAGCGAAACTTCGTCACCACCGACAAAGTCGATACCGTAGATGCGGTGCCCCTTGTAGGCGACCACGCCGACGCCGACGATGACGATGAGCCAGGATACCGCGAAGGCCGGGCGAGCATACTTGAGGTAGTCGAAGGTCGGCACCTTGGAGCGGATGAGCATCGGGAACTTCTTGATGAGGTCGCCGTTGATCACGATGTCGAGCAGCAGCTTGGTCACGACCAAGGCACAGAAAACGGTGGAGAACACACCAATCGTCAGCGTGACGCCGAAGCCCTTCACGGGGCCGGTGCCGAAGATGATCATGAGCGACGATGTGATGAGCGTCGTAATGTTGGCGTCCAAAATGGTCGAAACCACCTTGTCGTGACCGGCGAGGAACGCGGCCTTGAGCGATTTGCCCAAGTTGAGCTCTTCCCGGATACGCTCAAAAATCAGGATGTTCGAGTCCACCGCCATACCGACGGTGAGCACGATACCGGCGATGCCCGGCATGGTGATGGTCGCGCCGAGACTGGCGAGCGCGCCCAACACGAAGAGCAAATTGATCGAGAGGCTGATCACGGCGAACAGCCCTCCGATGGTGTAGATCGCGATCATGAACGCAGCGACGAGCGCGATGGCGATCATCGAAGCGTATTCGCCTGAGGCGATGGCGTCGGCGGCGAGAGACGGACCGATTTCGTTTTGTTCCTGAATGACCAACTCCACGTCGAGCGGGTTGTTGAGCACATTGGCGAGATCGATGGCCTCACGCTGGGTGAAGGTGCCGGTGATCTCGGCGGAACCGCCGTTGATGCGGGTGCTGACGCGGGGGGCGGAGGACAAGCGACCGTCCAACACGATGGCGAGCAAGCCGCCCTGCCCTTGATTTTCCTGGGCGATGGCGCCGGTGACTTCACCGAAGCGCTCCGCGCCCTCGTCGGTGAAGCGCAGGTTGATTTTAAAGCGACCATACTCGTCCATGGTCGGGAAAGCGGTGGCGACCATCTCACCGGTCATTTCCGGGAGGCGCTTGACGAAGTAGTCGCGTTGGTAAGTCGTGCCGTCCTTGTTGTCGCCCTCTTCGGTGAGGACTTCGTAACCGGGAGGGGTGGCATCGCGACCGGGCACGGCCTGCTGGTGGACGCGGCGGAAATCGAGGCGGGCCGGCTTCTTGATGACGTCGGCCAGCTCGGGATTGTCCTTGGTGTTGACGCCCGGGAGTTGGATCTCGATGCGGTTCAGGCCGACCGGACGAATGATGGGTTCGGTGACGCCGAGAGCGTTGACGCGGTCGCTCATGATCTCGATGGCCTTGGCGAGATTGTCCTCGCGCTCGTAGTCCGGCACATCGGCCCCCACGCCTTCGTCGGCGACTTCGAGCATGAAGGCCACGCCGCCCTTGAGGTCGAGCCCCAGCTGCAAGCGGCCCTTGGACTGCTGCAGCAGGTAATCGAGCAGGATGGCATTGCGCTTCTCGACATTGCGCAGGGATTCCTCGAGGCGCACCTCGGGGAAGAATTTGGAAAGATCGATGCGCTGTTCGCGACCGATTTGCTTCAGGGCGATGAAGACGGACGGCGCTTGGCCGCTCGTCACACGATCGCTGGCTTGGGCCATGAGCGACTCAAATTCCGAGACCTGGGCGGAGGCCTCCGATTTGATGTAGTCGTTGAATGGGGTGTCTTTGAGGGGAAGGATCGACGAGATCGCCCATGCGCCGATGAGCGCGGTCAGCGTGATCTTCCAGAGGTTGCGTTTGAACATTTCGGACTTGGGTTTAAAAACGGGCGGTCAGGACCGTGCGAACGGGCACTGGCGTCATGACAGACAACGTGGGGTGACGTTGCGAATGCGAGAAAACGAGAGGCAGAATCGGTGCGGGGGGGCGGTGGACGTCGATTACTTGTCGGCCTTCTTCAACACGGTGGAGACGAAGCTCTTGCCCACTTCGAGTTTGGTGTTGTCTGCGACGCGCACGATGAAGCGATCTTCCTTCACGGAGACAATCGTGCCGAAGATGCCACCGGAAGTGACCACCTCGTCGCCGTTGCCGAGGGCCTTGAGCATCGCATCGTGTTGCTTCTGCTTCTTGCGTTGAGGCGCGATCATCAAAAACCACATCGCCGCGAACAGGAGACCGAAAAAGAGGATCTGGTTCATGGGATTCGGCCCGGCGGGAGCGCCTTGGCCTTGGGCGAATAGGGTGAAAAAGGATGTCATTTTCGTCGTTGCGTGTTGCTTGTTTGAAAAGAAGAAACAGGCATCTAACCGTTCTCGAAGTTCAAAAAGCAAGCCAGTAAACCCACCAGCATTTCCACTCTTGAAGACCGACCCCGCCTCCCCTTGGTCCACCGCCCAATCTGAAGAATTTTACGGTCTTAAGCGCTGGGGTTCCGGACACTACAGTGTCAGCACCGATGGTTGCATCAACGTGCAACCGCTCGCCGATGGCCGGGAGATCAGCATTAAAGATGTCATCAACGAGGCTGAAGAGATGGGCCTCAAGGCGCCCTACGTGATTCGCTTTCAGGATTTATTGCGCCACCGCGTGGTCCAATTGAACCAACTTTTTCGCAAGGCCATCACCGAAGAGGACTACGAAGGCAGCTATCGCGGCGTCTTCCCCATCAAGGTCAACCAACTCCGGGAAGTCGTGGAGGAGATCGTGGATGCCGGGACGGAATTCGACTACGGCCTCGAGGCTGGCTCCAAGCCCGAGCTCATGATCGCCCTGGCCATGCACGAGGGCGAAAACCGGCTGCTGATCTGCAACGGCTACAAGGATCCCGACTACATTCGTCTCGCCCTCCTGGGACGTCGCCTCGGCAAGCAAATCATTCTCGTGGTCGAGCAACTCAGTGAGTTGGATCACATCATTGAACTGGCCAAGGAAACCGGCGTGGAGCCCTTGATCGGTTTCCGGGCGAAGCTTTTGACCCGTGGCGAAGGCAAATGGGCGACCTCCACTGGGGATAACGCCAAGTTCGGTCTCAATACCGCGGAAATCCTCTTCGCGGCGGAGGCGCTCAAAAAAGCGGGGCTGTCGCACTGTCTGCGCCTGCTGCACTTTCACATCGGTTCGCAGGTGCCCAACATACTGACGATCAAGAATGCGGTCGTGGAAGCATCGCGTTTTTACTGTCAGTTGGCCAAAATGGGGTTCCCGATGGGGATTCTGGATGTCGGTGGCGGTCTGGGCATCGATTACGATGGGTCGCGCACGAATTTCGAGAGTTCGATGAACTACACCATGGCTGAATACGCTCGTGATGTGGTGGCCAATATTCGCGACATCTGCACGGAGGCCAAGGTGGCGGTGCCCGACATCGTTTCCGAGTCTGGTCGCGCGGTGGTGGCGCCCCACTCCATGCTCGTCGTCGAAGTGTTCGAGCGCATCAACAAGCGCGAGACGTTGGGGGTAAAACAACGCCCCAAGGACAAGCACAAGGTCGTGCGCGACTTGCAGGGCCTGGCTAAAAACAAGTCCAAACTGGGCCGCCTCGAACGCTACCACGATGCCGTGCAGCGCAAGGAAGAGGCATTTTCGCTTTTCAATCTCGGTTACCTGGATCTCGAAAATCGCGCGGCCGCCGAATCACTTTTCTGGCAGATTTGTGAGCAAATCGCCTCGGAAAACTCCCAATCCGGCTATGTGCCCGAGGAGTTGCACGAGCTCGAAACCATGCTCGCCGATCAATACGTGTGTAATTTTTCGGTCTTTCAATCGCTCCTCGACCATTGGGCGTTGAAGCAGCTTTTCCCCATCGCCCCACTGCATCGCCTCGACGAGGAGCCCACGGTCAATGCCACACTCGTGGACATCACCTGCGACTCCGATGGCAAGATCAGCAGTTTCATCGATCTGGAAGATACCAAGGATCACCTGAAACTCCATCCCTTGGACGGCAAACCCTACCACCTCGGCGTGTTTCTCACGGGAGCGTATCAGGACATCATGGGAGACCTGCACAACCTCTTTGGTCGGGTGAACGAGGTGCACGTCTTCCTCGAAGATGACGAGGAAAACGGCTTTTACATCGAAGAGACGCTGCCGGGCTCACGCATCCGCGACGTCGTCGGGGGCGTGCAGTATCAACACACCGATCTCTGTCGACGCCTCAAAGCCCAGATCGATGCCGCCACGAAAAACGACGTGCTCAAGCCGCGCGAAGGCGTGCGTTTGCTCGAATTTTACGAGGCCACGCTCGAGTCCAAGACCTATTTGAATATCGAACACACCCGGACGAAGCCCAAACGCGCCCGGAAGCGTGTGACCAAGTCCTGACGCGTTTTTCCGGCGCCGAGCGGCGATTCCGGATCGGATTTGCGTTTTTCGGGCATCGCGCTAATCGTTTGCGCGTCGTTATGCCCCGCGTCCTCCGCCCCGTCCTCTACGTTGCCCCCGGCAGTTCGAGCTGCCTGGAGTCGATTCGTATGCTGACGGAAGCGCAGGTGGACTACGTGCAACACGATGTTTCCCGCGAACCGGCGGCTCGCTCCGCCCTCTTGCACGAGATCGGCCGATTGACGGTTCCGACGTTGGTGTGGGGGCGGCACACGTTGGTCGACTATTGCGATTGGGAACTCGTGCAATTCGTGCGCCAGCACCGCCCCCGAGGGTGAACGACTATTCCCCCTCGCCGCTACGGCCACGGGTGCTTCGGGTAGTGCCGGGAGAGTTCCGGCCGGATCTTGTTCGGATACAAATCGTCCCAAAATTTGCGCAGATTGTCCGTGACCTGAATCGGGCGCTGGTTGGGGGCCAACACCTCGAAACGCACGGGCACGCGCCCATGTCCCAGCGCGTAAGTTGATTTGATTTCGACCAATTCCTGCACCCGGGCACTCAGGATGGGGGGACCTTCGGCCGCGTAACGCACTCGAGCGCGGCGACCGTTGTCCATCACGATCCGCTCGGGAAGATAGTCATCCAGCACCGCAAGTTGCTCGGCGCGCAGCCACTGTCGCAGCACGGGCATGACCGGTTTGTCCTTCAAATCGCGCGCGCCGTAACTGCCGTGGCAGATCTGCTCGACCAAGGTGGTGCGGTCTTCGTCCGTGATGGGGCTGACTTCGAGTTCGGGAAACCACTCGGCCAATCGATTCACTCGGACAATCCATTGGTCCACCGCCTCGTTCCATTCCCCCAACTTGATCGTTCCCGCCGCGACCGCTTGGGCCAGCAACTCCGCCGCCCGGCCTTCCGGTGGCTTTTCCGCGGTCAGCTTGCTCTCCAGCACGAGATCACGAAAGCGCCGTTCGCGACGCGCGACCACGCGGCGAGTGGATTCATCCAGGACCACCGCGATGCCATCCGTAAAATCATCGGGAAACAATTCCTGCAACCACGGCTCCTCCACGGCCGTGGCCAGAGTCAGCAGCACGTTTACCTCGCCCCCCCGCCCTTCGATTTCGCTTATTTCCGCCGCCACCAACAACGGCGCATCCTGTAACGCGCTTTCCCGCGCCAGCACTCCTCGGCGGCCGTGCACCAGTTCACAACGCAAGGTGCCGCGGTCCAGTCTCCGCGCGAGGTGATCGGAAAAGCCCGCCAGCACGCACTTGCGCACCTCGTCTTCGCCTCCGCGATCGTCCCCGACGAGCAAACCCTCTTTTTCCGCAATGCGGAGAAATTGATCGAACAACGGACCCACTTGCCGCGCACCTTGCGCGTGAATGCCGAGTCGCTGGCACGCCTCGACCTGAAAGCGTTGATCCTGGGCGTATTGCCACGCCCGCATCAATCGGAAGAAATCGCTCCGACCTTCATCGCCCAACGTATCGTCCCGCGCGTCGTCGATGCTGCGTGACACCCCGCGCAACAGGAAATTTCGTCCCTGCGTGATGGCCGCCATCAGAGCGACGCTGCGCACGCAACCACGCGCTTCCGCTTCGATGAACATACGCGCATAGCGAGGGTGCACCGGAAAACGCAGCATACGACGGCCGACTTCGGTGATCGCGCCGGTGGGACCGCTTGCGATGGCGCCGAGATCATGCAGCAACGCTTCCGCCCGCTCCAGCCCCCGGGGCTCCGGCGCCTCCAGCCAGGCAAAGCCCGCCACGTCATCGATACCGCTGGATTTGAGCGTCAGCACGACCTCCGTCAGGTCCAATCGGTGCACTTCGGGCAACTCATGCGACGGTCGATCGGCATGTTCACGTTCGGTCCACAAACGCACACAACGACCCGGCGCCGTGCGCCCGGCCCGACCGGCCCGTTGATCGGCACTCGCACGCGAAATCTTCTCAATCAACAGAGTATTGATGCCGCGTCGCGCATCGAACCGCGCCACCCGGGCGAGGCCTGCGTCGATGACGATGGTGACTCCCTCGATTGTCAGCGATGTTTCCGCCACGTTGGTCGATACGATGATTTTGCGGCCTTCGGACCGCGCGACGGCCGCGTCCTGACGCTCGCTCGACAGTTCTCCGTGGAGAGGAAACACCTCGAACTCACGCAAGCTGCGATGCGTTTCCAGCGCCTGCACGGTGCGGTTGATTTCATACGCGCCGGGCATGAAGACCAGCATGTCGCCCGACGTGTCGCTCGCCGCCTCGGCACAGGCGGCGGTCGCCACGTCCCATACGGGCTCGCGATCGAAGTTTGGCGTCCGCGCCAAATACGAAACATCCACCGGATAACTCCGTCCGGCGGACTCCAACACCGCGCAAGGGGCGAGATACTCCCGCAGTGCGCCGGCGTCGAGAGTGGCGGACATGACGATGATTTTCAGGTCCGGCCGGGTCGTGCGTTGAATCTGCAGCGCTCGCGCCAGGGAGATGTCACCAAACAAATGACGCTCGTGAAATTCGTCGAAGACCACCGCGTTCACGCCCCGCAATGTGGTTTCGAACGACATCTGCCGGAGCAGGATGCCCTCGGTTACAAATCGAATTTTGGTCGCGGCCGAGGTGCGCCCCTCCAGGCGTATTTGGTATCCCACGACGCCGCCGAGGGCACTTCCCTCTTCGTCCGCCACCCGGCGGGCCAGCATGCGGGTCGCGAGTCGCCGGGGCTGCAGCACCACGGCCTCTCCTGTATCGAGAAACCCATGACGCAGCAGCATGCGGGGCACCTGGGTCGACTTGCCCGATCCGGTCGGGGCTTGCACGACCACCCGGCCGGTTTCGCGCAGCGCGGCGACCAAGGCGCTCTCCAATTCGTAGATGGGCAGGACAGATGATGGCATCGGAAAAGGAGCACCATCACCGCCCCATGATGGCGATCAAGCCAAACGCATGCCGCCCGGGCAAAAGAGTCGCGGCGAAGTTATTCACCGGTTATTCACCATTACGCTGATGGTGAATAAGTTGTGCATATCAAAAACGTGACTTTTCGGTCACAATGTTCCATGGTCTTCCTCGTTCCTTGATAGAACAGTCAAGCGCACGACGAACTGAAAAAACCGCCGAAAGCGAAGACTGGGATACGCCCGGGCAACCGGGGAATGGGGAATCGGAGCTGGTCCGGTTCACCCCCTCACGCAGTGCGCCTCGTGCGCCGTGGGAGGCATATATCACCAGTTCCTCTGGCCGGGGTCGTGCCCGGTCCAGCTCCACGAAATCAGGAACTGAGCGATGAGCCGCGAATTAAGAAACCGCGCGCGAATCGAGTCAGGCATGACGGAAGTTTCGAACGTCATGCTGATACTGTGACCCAGAGGGTTCCGGCTGCTACAGTAAGCCAGTCTGCGATCGGATATTGGACGGATGCAAACCGTCGAAAGGCCTCCCCCGGCAACGGGCGAGTAGCGCGAAAACAATATCGGAACGCAGGAGATCGAGTGAGTCTGGCAAAGCTCAAACCGATCTCAACAACGGGGCGGTGCGCAAAACCGCGTCACCCCATTGCAAGGTAGAAGGCAGCCTGAGAGGTAAGAGGTCAGACCCGTCCCACGGGGCCAACGCCCAGCTAACCGCTGGGGCCGACCCCGCGAGAACGGTGCGGAAGTGAAGCAATTACCTTGCAAGCACTTCAGCACCTTGTCCGGCGCATCTACTCCGGCAGGAGCAGATCGAACCGGGCGAAGAGGCCTCACTCAATAAACCCCGACCGGCAACGGTCAGGGCGATCCCGCCATGAGATCGAAACCCGCGCATGCCGTGCGGAGTGGCGTCGGGGAGTCTGCAGCCCGCGAAAGCGAGAGCGCCTAATGCAGACCGTCGGGAAAGAGCGCGTGGCGAACGCCCACCCCCCAATTTGACCCAGAGAGCTTCGGCTTTCTGGGTCTTTTTGCGTCTGGATCACGCGAGGGCCCCTTTTCCGCGCCCGACATGCGAAGTCTGCCCGCCCCGCAGGCGGAAGTCATCGCGGTTTCCTCCCCCCCTGCCGAACCGACCGACCGGTTTTCGGCGATTGATAATTCAACGGCCCAGGATGGTGATTTATCGGCCCCACCATCGTTGTCCGCCGTATCGAAGCGCGGCATGCCTGCTTTTCAGAGAGGCTCATAAGGTAAATCACGGTCCGTCGGTAGGTAGTTTTTCCTATTGGCGCTGTCGATGCAACTGACTTGCTAGCTGTAGTCTGCTCGTTCAACCGGTTACACCGCGAGTCGGGCGTAATTTTGCCACTCCCATGCCACTGCTAAAACCGTTGTTCGCCGCCATTGTCGCGGGCATTTTGGGCATGTTGGTCAATATGTTCAGGCCCACGGTTTTGATTAATATCGAGATCGTTTTCGGGGGAATTTTTCCGCTTTTGATCGCGTATCGGTTTGGCAGTTTTTGGGCTCTGATCTCGGGCGTTCTGACGTTTGCCCTCACCCCCCTTTACTGGAGCCATTTCGTCGGGTGGTTGTGTTATGGACTCGAAGGAGCGGTGGTGGGCTATCTCATTCATCGGCGTGACCTGCGGCTGTTGAATGCATCGGCGCTCTATTGGCTGTGCGTGGGCGGGCCGATTGCCGGCGTTTATTTCCTCTTTTTCTCCTACGCCAGTTTTCCGGCCAACTACATCGCGTTGGTGAAGTATATCGGCAATGGATTGGTGGTCGCTCTGATTGCGCAGGAGATCGCGAATCGGCGGCTGCTGCGGGGCTGGCTCCATCGACCCGAGCAGGCCCACGTCAAACCGCCTCTGCACAAACTGTTGGTCAACCGTTTCAGTTTCATCGCGGTCATGCCGGTGATCGTAATCAGTGCGGTGTCGTTTACGATTTTCGATCGCTACGTTTCGATCAACACCCGGGAGGGTCTGGAACGAGACGCCACTGAAGTCAGCTCGCGGATTTCTCGCGAAATCGAAGCGCAGCGCGCCGGTTTGAGCCAACTGGTTGCCGGTTGGTCGGACAAAACAGAGCCGACGGCGGAGGAGGTCGCGCAACTGATCGCCCTTCGCCGGGAATGGCCAGGGGTCACCCGCATCTCTCTCGTGGATCAAATGGGACAGGTGATCGCGGTGGATCAATCCGCGCCTCCCGCCGCGGGTCGACCGGGGAGCACCACCGTTTATGCTTTGCCGCTGCCGCCGGCTGCGGAGGTGTCGTCGCCCATCGCGATTATGGAGCTGTCCACCGAGCGTTTGGGGGATCTGGCGAAACGGGATGGCCGTAACACCGATCGGGCGATCATGGTCCTGGATCAGGCCCACCGCATGTTGGTCATACCGCCCCGTCTGTTAGCCGTCCCGCCAGAGAATTTATTGAACGAGGTGTTTCGGGGGGCGGTGGAAATGCAGCACCGCAGTTTCACGCATGATCGGTGGCGGCCTGAAACCTCGCGGGCGGAACGCTTTCGCGCCGCCGCGAGTCGGATCCATGCCACCGGATGGGACGTGGTGGTCGAGGAACCGCTGTGGGCCTCGCAGGCCATCGTGGTGGAGCTGTTCAGCGGCACCCTTTTGGCGGTCATTATCGTCGCCATCTTTATCCACCGACTCAGTCGCCGCACGGCCGCCGACATTACGGCTCCTCTCGACAAATTAGTGGCCTACACATCGACCCTGGCTCGCGGAGAGCCCGCACCGCTTCCACCTGACCTGGCGCAAGCCCCGGCCGAAGAACTCATCCGGATCAGTCGGGATCTCGAGGCGACGGCACAACAACTCAGCAAAGCCAACGTCGAACTGGGCGAAGCGGTCACCGCACGCGAGAAATCCCATCAGGCGCGCGAAGCACTCCTTAACGAACTTGAACAGAAAGTGCAGGAGCGCACCGCCGATCTCAATACCGCCCTCCAGCACGCTGAAACTGCCAACCGCACCAAAGGCGAGTTCATCGCCATGATGAATCATGAGTTGCGGACCCCGCTGAACGTGATTCTGGGCTCCATCGAGCTGATGAATCAGGGGCGCACCGGCCCGTTGTCCGACGGGCAACGGGACAGCCTGCGCACCATGAGCGAAAGCGGCACGCATCTGCTGACCTTGATCGATGAGGTTTTGGACTTCTCGCAGACCGAGGCGAAGACGTTGAGCCTGCGCCCGACGGCAATCGATCCGCGCAATGTGTTGGAATTTCTGATACGCCTCTTGCAGGACTCGGCCGCCGCCAAAAACATCACCCTGCAGACCACCTTCGAACATCGCGCCAAGGTGATCTATGCGGATGCTAAGCGGTTGAAGCAGATCGTGCTTAACCTGCTGAGCAATGCCGTAAAGTTCACCCCATCGGGAGGTGTGGTCACGCTCGAAACGGCCGAGTTTCCCGCCCGCAACGTATTTCGTATCGTTGTTCGTGATACGGGCATTGGCATCGCTCCGCAGGAATACACCCGCGTGTTTCAGCCTTTCCATCAATGCGACCGCACATTGAGTCGCGACTTCGAGGGCGCCGGACTCGGCCTGACGTTGGTGAAGCGGCTGACCGAACTCCACGGCGGCACCGTGGGGTTGCGCAGTGCCGTGGGCGAAGGCAGCGAGTTTACCGTCGAGCTGCCGCTGACGCGCGTCCCGGTCATATCGAGCTCCCGGGCTCCGCATCAGCCGTTTCGCCCGAAGCCCGAGGCACCCTCTTCGCCGTTGCAGGTCAATTGCCTGAAAAGCAATCCGACCGTTTTGATTGTGGAGGACAACCCCACCAATGCGGAACTGATCAAAGCCAACTTGGAGTATCTGGGGGCTCACGTGCGGTGGGCCGAAAACGGCCGGGACGGCGTCGATCAGGCGATCGACCACCGCCCGGAACTGATCCTCATGGACGTGCAAATGCCGGTCATGGACGGGATTGCCGCGACGCGCGCGCTCCGCGCCGACGAGCGGACGTCGCATATTCCCATCGTCATGGTGACGGCACTGTCGGATGAACTCACCCGCGAGACGTGTGAGCGAGCGGGCGCCAATAATTTTCTCCCGAAGCCGTTTACGTTGCAGAGCTTTTATGAAGCGATCAGGCCCTTCTTGAAGACGTCGCCCTAGCCAGTCGTGGCGGCCGCTCAATCTGTCCGTGTCACCAACCAACTTAAACCCTTCCCCCGTAGTCCTGATCGTGGATGACAGCGCCCGTTCGCGTGCGTTGCTGCGTGCATTGTTGCTGCCGGAAGGCTACCAATTGCTCGAAGCCACGACCGGCCTGGAAGCGCTGGCGGTGGCGCAGGCGGACACCCCGGATGTAATTTTACTCGATGTGATGATGCCCGGAATCGACGGCTTCGAGACCTGTCGGCGTGTTCGCCAGCACGAGACCTTGCGGGAGGTGCCCATTGTGCTGCTGACGGCCTTGAACGATCGCGAATCGAGGTTGGCCGGTTTGAGCGCCGGTGCGGATGACTTTCTCTCGAAGCCGATCGATACCACGGAGTTGAAAATCCGCCTCAAGACCATCACCCGCATCAATCGCTTCCGTTCGCTCTACGAAGAGCGCGCCCGGTTTGAGCAGGCCATCAACCACGCGCCGGACGGATTGGTGGTCACCAATGCCGCCGGTAATATTATCATCGTGAATCGCGCCGCGCAGGAAATGCTCAGCGAAGACGCGCCGCTTTCGGGAAACTTTCATGGGTGGTTGACTCCTGCCGCCAGCGCCGAACTCGAGGCCTCACTCGATGCCGTCCAACGCAGGCATTCCCGTCCCTTGACGACGGAATTGGTCTACGCCCGGCGCTTTCCGAATCAGGTCGAAATCACGGCCGCCCGACTGCCCGGCAACTCGCTCATTTTTAGTCTTCGCGACATCACCGAACGCCGTGAACTCGAACAACAACTCATCAGTATTCAACGTTTGGATGTGCTGGGATTGCTGGCGGGAGGCATCGCGCACGATCTGAACAATATTCTCTGCGCGGTCGAAGGCACGGCGTCACTGCTGCTCCTGCAAGCAGCGGGCAAGGAGAGGCAGCAACTTGAGACGATCCAATCCCACAGTCAGCGCGGGGCGGAGATGCTGTCCCAATTGCTAAGCTTTTCCCGGGGATCAGATGCGGACATCAGCGCAGTCGACATCGGCGAAGCCGCCAAAGAGGTCGCTCAAATCGCCGCCAAAACGTTTCCGTCGGATGTGGAGGTGCGGTTCGAGTCCCCGCTCTTGACGACGCCCCCGCTCATCACCGCCAACGCCGGTCAGCTTCACCAGATTTTCATGAATCTGTGTGTTAACGCCCGAGACGCCATGCCCTCGGGAGGTCAAATCATCATCGCCGTCGGCGAAGAAACCGAATCGTCCCGGGACGTGGCCGCCGACCCCGCGCGTCCGGAGACGGGTGATTACGTCACCGTATCGATCCGTGACACTGGCACCGGCATAGCCCCGGAAGTCAGAGCGCGCATCTTTGAGCCTTTCTTTTCCACCAAATCCCGCCGCGCCGGCACCGGGCTCGGTCTCGCCATGGTAACGCGACTGGTAAACCTGCATCACGGTTTCCTGAGCCTGCAATCGACCCCCGGGGAAGGCTCCACCTTCACGTGCCATTTCCCTCGCAGCCAGCCCTTAAATCCCGGGGATTTGCCCCGCCTTCCGACTTGCTAACGCCTGCCGCGCCCTGCACGTTGATCCTTTTCGCGCTAAACTAAGCCGTCCCCGGACATGAACCAGAACATCCGCAACATCGCCATTATTGCCCACGTCGACCATGGGAAGACCACCCTCGTCGACACCTTGCTCAAGCAGGGCGGCGCCTTTCGCGCCAACCAACAGGTCGACGACCGGGCCATGGACTCCATGGACCTTGAACGTGAGAAAGGTATCACGATCAAGGCCAAGAACACGTCCGTGCACTGGGCGGACAAGATCATCAACATCGTCGACACCCCCGGTCACGCGGACTTCGGCGGCGAGGTGGAGCGCGCGCTGCGGATGGTCGACGGCGTATTGCTCCTGGTCGACGCCTACGACGGCCCCCAGGCCCAGACGCGTTTCGTGCTGCGCAAAGCTTTGGGCCACGGCCTCAAGGTCATCATCGTGCTCAACAAGATTGACCGCGAGAACGCCGACCCGAAGGAGATGTATGAGAAGGTGCTCGAGCTCCTGCTCGAACTCAACGCGACCGAGGAACAGTTCGATGCCCCCGTCGTTTTCGGTTCCGGACGCGACGGCTACATGATGCGCAAACTCGACGACGAGAAAAAGGATCTCACGCCGTTGTTCGAGGTCATCCTCGAGCACGTGCCGCCGCCCTTCGCCCGCCCCAACCAACCCTTCCACATGTTGGTCTCCAACATCGATTGGAGCGACTACGTCGGCCGTATCGCCGTCGGCAAGATTCTCGGTGGCGAGGTCAAGATCGGCGACAACGTGCACATCATTCGCAACCGCGACGGCAAACGCGCCCGCGGTAAGATCACCAAGGTGCTCGAGTTCTCGGGTCTCGGCACGGTCGAGACGAGCAACGCCGTCGCCGGCAACATTGTGGGTCTCTCGGGTTTCGAGGACATCGACATCGGCGACACCCTGACCGCCGATCCGGACGGTCATGCCCTGCCCTTCACCGATATCGACCCGCCCACGCTGGAGATGCAGCTGGCGGTCAACGACGGTCCGCTCGTCGGCAAGGAAGGCAAGTTCGTCACCTCCCGTCAGCTCCGGGAACGTCTCTATAAGGAGGTCAAAACCAACATCTCGATTTTCGTCGAAGATGCCGCCGCCGGTGGTGCTTTCAACGTCAAGGCCCGTGGCGCCATGCAAATCGCGGTGCTCGTTGAAACGATGCGCCGCGAGGGCTTCGAGCTCCTCGTTTCCCGTCCGACCGTCATCACCAAGGAAGTCGATGGGGCGATTCAGGAGCCCTACGAAACGGTTTGGATCGAAGTGCCCGATGATTGTGTCGGCGCCATCATGCAGAACCTCGCCAACCGCAAGGGTCAGCTCACCAACATGGAAAAGCTCAACGCGACCACCATGATCGAAGCCACCATCACCACCCGGGGCTTGATCGGCATGGAGGTCGACCTCGTCAATGCCACCAGCGGCCACGGTGTCATGTCCCATTTGTTCAAGGAATACGGCCCGTGGGCCGGCGATCTCAGCACCCGTATCACCGGCACGTTGATCGCCACCGAAGCCGGCGTGACGACCGCTTACGCGCTTGAGACCATTCAGGAGCGGGGCAAACTCTTCGTCGGTGCCGGCGAGGATGTTTACGAGGGCATGATCATCGGTGAAAACCCGCGCGACGAAGGCATCCCGGTCAACGCCGTGAAGGCCAAGCAGCTGACGAATTTCCGTTCGCAAGGTGACGGCAAGGGCATCCAATTGACCCCCGCCATCAAGATGTCGCTCGAGCGCTGTATCGAATACATCGCTCCGGACGAATACGTCGAAGTGACGCCGTCCACGCTGCGCCTGCGAAAGAAAATTCTCAACAGCAACGAACGCCGCAAGGCGGAACGAGCGGGTAAATCGGGCGCCTGACCCCCGGTCGACTCCCGGCACCTCGTCTCGTCGGTATCGACATGGGAGACGAGGTGTCCCAACTTGCCGTAGAACCTAATCCGCGCTGCAGTCGATATGGATCGCGAGACGATAATCTACCTCACCAACATCATTATTTGCGCCATTATCGCGGTGCTGATGACCGATGCTTGGCGCCGGGGAGAACATCGCGGATCGCTGCTCTATTGGATGATTGCCGCGTGGGTGATGCTCGTCGCCGATATCCTCTTCGCATCCCGTCCCATTCTACCGGGAGCCGTGGATCGAATTTTACCCACGTTGCTCGTTACCGTGGGCCAAGCCATCCTGCTGGTGGGCGCTCGTATTCATGCCGAAATGACGGTGCCGCGTCGGCTCACCGCGATCCTGGTCATGGTGCATGCGGTGGCCTTGGTCGCATTTTACTTCGCCGATTCCGACTCCGTTTGGCGGCGGGTCGTCAATGGTATCATTTGGGCGACGCTCGCGTTTCTCTCCTACCGTGCCCTGCGCAACTCCGCTCCGGTCTTCTGGCGTTCCTACACGGCGCCGGCGACGGTGTTTGCGGCCCATGCGGTATTTCACCTCTTCCGGATCAGTTTTGCCTCCTTCCCGGCCGCTCAGGGCAATGGCTCCCTGGCCGTGGCGGTCGATATCATGGGGGACTTGGAAGTGAGCTTCTTCATGGTCGCGCTCTTCGTGGGCTTGCTCATTTCGAACCTGCAACAGCGCAACGAACAACTCAGCCAAGCCCTCGCCGAGGTTAAAACCCTCTCCGGCCTGCTCCCGATTTGTGCGTGGTGCAAAAAGGTGAGAGACGACGACGGTTACTGGCAGCAGGTCGACGAGTATTTCCGGACCCGCAGCGAGATCCGCTTCAGCCACGGCATGTGCGCCGATTGCGCGGACGACTTCAAAAAAGACACCGCCGAGATTTAGGGAGTGTCCGAGGTCGACGCTACGCGTTGAAATTCCACGTAGTAGCGACGGCCGAACTCGCGTAGCGAAGCGGTGTTAAAGTGAATGCCGTCCGGCTTTGCCGTCAGCCCCTCGGCCGAGACGAAACCCACCCTCGCCTGTTCACGAGCCACCGCCCGAATCGAGCGATCGATCGTCAGGTTCGGCTCGCCCCAGGGCTTGCCCTCGAACCGCCCTATTTGACCCAGAATTATTGGCACGTTCCCCACAGTCAAATCGGTGTGAAATCGTTGAATCAAATCCACCAAGGCCGATTGATATGCCGGAGCCAGTGCGGGATGACTGTCGCTTTCCCCTTGGTGCCACAAGACGCCTTTGAGCGTGCCGTGCTTTCGCGCGATGGACAGGCGCCCGACCGCGTCATCCCACGGATGACTGTCCGTGGCTTCAAAATAGATTCCCGGCTGCCAGGCCGACACCGGTGAGCCTCCGCAAGCAGTGGGAATAAAGCCGATGACCGTGCCCGGATGGTCGCGCAGATAGGCTTCGGCAAACGAGCGCGCCAACCCCGCCGCGGCGAATGACTTGTCGTAGTGATAAGGCTCGATCGCGGGCTCCCACTCTCCGGTGGCGTCGAGCACGAAGACATTCGCCAACGCCTCATTGTCGGTCGGATCAATTTCACCTCGGCCTGCCATATTCGACTGGCCGGCCAATAAAAAGAGATGCATGTCCGCCGGCGCGGTATCGCCCGCGGTCGCAAGTGAGGCGGCGGTCAAGGTGAGAGCAAGGGTCAGCAGCGTTTTCATCGAATTTCGTAAACTTCGATGAGAGCCCGGCCCGTGCCGCCGTCGGCCCCGACGACTTGAACCGTATAGGACGCGCCTTCTGCGTTCACCACTGCGAGTAAAGCGGCGTCTTTGCTTCCGGCAGTTAAGGCAAACGCTCCGACTTCGCTGGCTACACCCGCCAAACTGCCGTCCCAGTTGTCGTTGGTGGCGACCACGGTGCTCCCCTGGAAAACAGTGATTTTGGGGTCGACCAAGGTGTTGGGCACCCCGAGTTCCGCCAAAGTCGGGCCGACCCCGCGGATCAACAGCCGGGCTTGGCCCGAACCGCCGACCACAAAGCCCGCAGTCAGCACATTATCGCCGCTGCTGGTGAAGTTGAGGGCCGAGACATTGGACAAGCGCGGACCGGTCGAACTTGCGGCCGTGTCGTAAACTTCACTGAGCACCACACCCGCGGCATCACCGCTGATTTCGACGGTATTGGGCCCGGAAACGGCCGCGATCAAGGCGGTGTCCTTGCTGCCGGGATCCATCGTGAAAGCGCCGAGACCGTCCGCGGTCGCGGACACGGTGGCGGCATCCCAATCGTTGTTGGTTGCGATCACCGTTTCGCCCTGACGGATCTCCAATTGCGGGTCGGGCATAAAGTTGGTGATACCAAAACTCGCCAACGCCGGTCCGGCGACCCGGGTTAAAACGCTCTTGCTGCCGCCATCGACGACAAAACCAAGGCTCAGCGTCTGATCGGCGTCGAGAGGGGCGCGCACGGAAAGATTACTCAGGAAACTCGCGGAGGTATCAATCGGCTCGGCATCGAATTCCACGGTCAGATTTCCATCCGCCGTGATGTCGCGAATGTATTCCTTGGTCTCGCCCAAATAGCTGACCGTGATCCGGTGCTTTCCTTTGAAAACCGTGCCGGTATAGCGGCCGGTGCTGCCGGAAAGACCGCCAATATCGGTCCACCACGTGCCTTTGACCCGATCGATCCACGCCTGTCCACTGGGTTTGACCACCCAATTGTCCGGATCGGAATCATCGAAGAGGATGGAGTTGTCCCGCCAGTGGATCGAATCCCGCATGCCCCAGATCGTGACGCCATCCACCGCCGGATGCTCAAAGGAAGCATCCAGCACATTGGCCGTGACTTCGGCTTGTTGCGCGGGTGTGGCCGACGTCCAACCCTGCGTATTGATATCGAGCTCGGTGACTTCCAGCCGCAGGCCGGGCAACCCTTCCGGGTGGTTGGCCGTGGGGGCCATGGGAGCGGAAAGAATACTGAACCGACGCAGCGCTTGGGCTTTCGTGGTCAGACGGTCCATGTGAGCTTGCAGTCCGATGCCGTCCACCGGGCCGCCGGCGTCGCGCACCGCATCGACGAAGGTTTTGTAGGCGATCACGTCGCTGTCGTTTTCCTGCCAAAAATTCAGAATATTGTATTCATTGATGAACAGCACCGCCTCGGGGTCGGCGGCCTTGGCGGCCTTGAACCACTCCGCCACCTCCGCGGCCTCATCCGCCAGCCCCCCCGACGGCACGGCTTTTTCGATGATGAATTCGCGCTCATGAAAGTGCTCGTTGTAGAGATCGAAATTATCGACGCCGGCATCTTTGAACAGCGTATGGTAATCGGTAACATGGTTGCGGATACGGGTCTGCACCGCCGCCGGATCGGTCATTGCCCGCAAGTCGGCCGGCAATTGGTATTGCGCGCCCCACACCGTGACGTGTCCGCGCAGTCGCATGTCGTCGCCGCTGCCGAAGGCATTGAGCGCGTGAACATCATTGATGGTGCTCAACGTGGCCGCATCCGACCGACCTTCGATGTAACTCCACTTCATGTAGTTTCCGAACGTGACCGAGTTGAAGTAGTTTTGCAGGGCGTCGATTCCCTTTACGTCGTATTCCGACTGACCGGCGTAGAGCTCCCCGAAGACGATGGCGGTGCCAAATCGGAAGGCCGGATTCATCATTTCCACCCGCACCGTGGCCCCCGCCAGCGGCGTGCCGCCCGGGTTTTGGACCTGCACGGTATACGCGCTCTGTCGATGTTCCAGTTGAGCCACCGCCGGGGCGGCGGCAGCCAGGGTTAATAGAGCGGCAACGATGCAGCGTTGAAATGGGGACATGGCGAAACGAACGAGGTTGAGGGGGGTTCCCAAGGCAACGCGCTCCCCTCGAAACTTCAAACCGCTGAGCAAGTCTAATTCTTGTGCAGACCAAAACGCACGGTGCGCGTTGCCTTGGCGGATCGTCGGCGTCAGCGTTACGATCATGCGCTACTTCGGGACCTGTTTTCTAACCCTGTGCTGTGTTGCTCTCGGCGCGTCCGCCGCGCCGTTCTCCAGCAAGTTGCTTAAAGACGATGCGTTCTGGGGCGACGGTAACGCAGAGGTCGTGGTGTTCGACGCCAAGGAAAAACGGTATGGCACGCTGCGCGAAACCGAGATTCGTCACATCCTCGTGCGAGAAGATTTTGCCGCCGATCATCAGGTCAAGGCCGACGATTGGCGCGCCACCGGAGCCTATCCGGTCATTAAACTCAATCAGGTCATCACCGTGCCCACCGGCAGTTACCGTTACGATCAGGGCCACTCGTCGTTCTGGCGGCAACGCGACGGTGCATTGATTAAATTTGCCTCCACCACCAACGACTCCTGCGGCTTGAGCTACAAGCAGGGCAATTTGACCCGCAACGGCTGGCGGTATCGGGCTTTCACCTACTGGGAAGGGATGAGCGAAGTGGACAAAACCGCTCGCGCTCCGTCGGGGGGACTTCTCTACGACGAACTCCCGTTTCGCCTGCGCCAAATCGATTTCGGCAAGGTGACACTTTTTGAGGCTCCTCTGATGGAATCGGTGATCGATTCCAAGGCCGACCAGCTGCGGTGGGCCCCCGCCGCATTCGCCGTGGAGCGGACGCCTCGCGGCTGGCGGGTGACCGTCACCCATGAGCGCGGCACCGACCGACTCACCTTTGATCGCGAATACCCCCACGTGATGGTCGGCTGGCAACGCTGGGACGGCAGCTCTTTGCAGCGCCGGCACGCCATCCGCATCCCTTATTGGCAACTCAACCAACCCGGCGACGAGCGCTACCTCCAGCCGGGCGCCACGTATCCGTGATGCCGTGCAAGCGTGGAGTGGTGCTCGTTCCCATGCCGGCGTCTCCCTACGCGGGCGTTCCTAGTAGAGGCTCGTAGAAGCCTTCCCGCTTATAAAGAATCACGACGTCCTGCACGCCCCACGCTTGTTCCAAATAGGCTCGCATGATGACGTTGGGATAACGTTGCAGCACGCGCGTGAGATATTCGGGCGATACCAAAGAAAGGCCATATTGTTGGTCAGGATCCTCAAAATACGGCTCAAATGCCGTGCCGGTATTACTGAAATTATGGAGTAAAGTCTCGATGTCCGCGTTGTCGGAAAACTCGTGTTCCCCCCGAGCCAACAGACTGGAAAAAAACCGGCCTTGAACGGAAAACATGATCACGCCGCAATCGCTCGTCCACCGGATGAGGCAGTCCAGCGCCGCCAACCATGCTGCGGTATTCAGGTGGGTTAACAAAGACCCGCACCAAACAAAATCGAACTGATCGCGAAACGGCAGCGACGTCAGATCCCTTTCGGAATATACCGCCTGAGCACCGAATTGTTGCGCGCAGAAATCAACGCCATCGCGGTCGAGATCACACCCCGTGATCGTCGCATAGTCATACTGCGCCCGCAGCCACCGCATGACCCGTCCATGGCCACAGGGAAGATCGAGAATGTTTTGAAAATGAGGTTTGTCGCAGAGTCGGCCGGCAAACATGGCCAAATCCAAAGCGCGACGTCCGATTTCAAAATACGCCTCCTCCTCCCCTGGACTCACCATATCGTCGCGCTTCGACACGGCCAGGTTCGGAGTCAAATGGCTGAGGTCATGGAGTGGATTCATGGAACGGTTTTCGGAGGACTTCGGTCGGGCGGATTCAAAGGTTTAACTCGTAGATTTCGACCAGCACTTCCCCTTCGTCGCCCGCCTCGGCTTGAATCGTCAGACTGTAACTCCCGGGCGGTAATTCGGCTGAGGCCACAAACTCTTGTTCAGGGTTATCCAGTTTAAACGCTCCCGCCTTTTGCTCCCACTCGCGAATCCGTGGGTCAGTGGTTTGCAGCAGGCCCTGACAACTTACATTGCGTCGGGACAGCGTCACTACCGGCCGCATTAATGGTCGGCTGATATCGAATTTCTTTAATGACGGTCCAATCACCCGCAGAAGGTATCGCTTTTTCCGCACCGGTCCCACGGCTTTCGCCACGACAAATCCCTTGGTCAGGCCTTTGCCTTCGGATACATACGCCCGTGCGGAGTGATCGAGCATCGGATAACCGGGGTAGACCGCGAGCAACAGAGACTGCGACCGCCGCTGCCGAGACTTTTCAGTAATAATAGCGTAGTAAATATCGGTGTCAGCCGGCGACAGTTCCGCCAAGTGCAACACGGGCTGATCCTGCCCCTGCAGCGGAGTTCCGTTTTGCATCCATTGGATCGTAACATCAGCGGTATCGATCTCGGTGAGCTCCACCACGGCGTGTCCCCGCGTCGATTCTATTTCACAACGCACCAGCGGAGCCGATTCGTCCGAACTCAGTTCGACCCGCGGATCGGAGCCGTATTTTTGCATGCGTCGCAAGAGTGCTGCCGGCGGAGGAACGGGATGAACGGATTGAGACTCCATCAGGGCGGGAGAAGTAGAGCGATTTTGTGGCAGGGGCGAGTTTAGTTGCTCAGCGACCGAATCACCCGGGACTCACCTCGAGTATCAGTGCTCGTTGTTCGCGCCGGCCAGGGATTCGTGGGTCGAGACTTCCTTTTCGATCGCGGCGGCCTGCACCAAACCGTGCGCACTGGATTTACCGGTGAGCTTCATCACGATGCGATCCATGATGATGTAGATCACGGGGATCACAAAGAGCGTCAAAAAGGTCGCGATGGTCAGCCCCCCCACGATCGCCATGCCCATGGGGTTGCGCGTTTCGGCGCCGGGCCCGGTCGCCAACGCCAAGGGTAATGCGCCGAGGATGGTGGAAATCGCGGTCATCAGGATCGGCCGAAAACGGAGCGTGGCCGCCTCGTAGGCCGCTTGCGCCGCATCCCGTCCTTCAATGCGAAGCTGGTTGGCGAACTCGACAATCAGAATACCGTTCTTGGCCACCAGTCCGATCAACATGATCAATCCAAAGCGGGAGAAAATGTTATCGGTCATGGGCGCGCCCCAATAGCGCGAAAGGTAGAGAATTCCCACCCCCCCGGTCAGCGCGAGCACCACCCCGCTGAAGATGGTGATCGGGTGAATCCACGACTCGAACTGGGCCGCCAGAATCAGAAAAGTGAATACGAGGGCGAGCCCGAACAGCAACAGGGCATCGGACGAGCTCTCCACGTATTCCCGGGTTTCTCCATCCCACGTGTAGTTGTAGTTCTCCGGCAGGACACCAGCCGCCAATCGCTCCAACTCGGCCACTCCGTCGCCTTGGGTGTAACCTTCGTTCAACTGGGCTTGAATCGAGATCGAACGCTGCCGATCAAGATGAGGATATGCCTCCGGCACGATTTCCTCCGTGTAGTCGACCAGGTTGCTCAGTTGCACCAGAGCTCCCGTGGTTGATCGCAGATAGATTTTGCCCAACTCCGAGGGGGCCGTGCGGTCTTTGTCCTCCACCTGGATCAGGACGTCATACTCATCCGCGCCCCGGCGAAACCGCGTGACGCGTCGACCGCCGAAGAGCGACTCCAGGGTCGTTGCGACGTCGACCACCGGCACATTCATATCCGCGGCCCGGGCCCGATCGACGCGGACATTGAGCTGCGGTTTGTTGGGCTCGGGCGAAATTCGCGGCCGGTTCAAGACGTCACTGCCGCGTAGCTGCGCCGACATCGCGGCCGCCAGTTCCTGCAGCTTGTCGAATTCCGGGCCGACCAACACCATCTCCACGCCCCCGGATGTGCTGCGCCGCCCGCCGAGCGGACGCACGGGCGCCGCGATGATCATGCCGCCGGGATTCTGGCCAAACTCTGATCTCAACCCCGCAATGACTTGCTGGGTGGTGCGCTCGCGTTCCTCCCACGGTTTGAGCATGATGAACATGAAGCCCCGACTCGCCCCGCCTCCACCGAACCCGGTGAGGCGGAACATTCGCGCCACCTCGGGGGTGTTGAGGAGAACCGCTTCCGAATCGGCCGCATAGCTCTCCGCGTAGGCGGGAGTCGAGCCCAGGGGGAAATTCATGATGACGCGAAAAATTCCGCGATCTTCGTTGGGCGTGAGTTCGCGTTGCAAATTCGCATAAAACCAAGGTCCGGTGGCGGCGAACAGGGCGATGCCAATGAGGAGTATGACTTTGTGACGCAGCGCTTTCGTCAGCATCCGCGCGAAGACTTCGTTCAACCAGCGGAAGCCGGGCTCCGTGAGGCGGTAAAACAGCCCGTGCGCCATTTTCCCATCCGACGCCTTGCGACCGACGAGCAGCCGGGAACACAACATGGGCGTGAGCGTCAGCGCGATGAGACTCGAGACCGAAACCGCCACGGCCAGCGTGATGCCGAACTCAAAAAACAACCGTCCCGTGCGGCCCGACTGAAACGCCACCGGCACGAAAACGGCGATCAAGGTCAACGTGGTCGAAATCACCGCAAACGCCATTTGCCGGGCCCCGAAGATCGAGGCATGAATCGGGGCCTCCCCTTGTTCGATGCGGCGGTAGATATTCTCCAGCATCACGATGGCATCATCGACCACCAGGCCCACCGCCAAAACGAGCGCGAGCATGGTCAGCAGATTCAAACTGAAGCCCATCGCTTGGATCACGGCGAACGAGCCAACGATCGACACCGGAATCGCCACGAGCGGGATCACTGTCGCGCGCCAATCGCGCAGGAAAACGAAAATCGTCAGCACCACCAGCACGCCTGCGATGTAGAGCGTGAGATACACCTCGTCGACCGATCGCTGCACGAACACGCTCGTATCGTAGGCGACTTCGAGATTCACGTCCTCGGGCAGATTCTTCCGGATCTCGGGCAGTAGTGCCTTCACCTCGCCGGCGAGTTGCAACAGATTGGCCTGAGTTTGTTTGTTGACGCGAACTCCGACCGTGGTGCGGCCATTGAAATAGCCTTTCACCCGATAGTCGCTGGAACCGAGTTCGACGCGCCCCACGTCGGAAAACTTCACCTGCGAGTCCCCGCGCGCCGCGAGGACGAGGTTTTCGTAGTCCGAAACTTCGTTGAGCCGTCCCTCCAGGCGCATGCCAAATTCCCGTGTTACCGACTCGATGCGTCCGCTGGGAATATCCACGTTTTGCTGGCGAAGGGCGCGCTCGATGTCGCCCACGGTGAGTTGATAAGCGGCCAGTCGATCCGGATCGACCCACAGCCGCATGGCGAAACGCGGCCCCAGCAACTGCACCCGCGATACGCCGGGCACCGTTTGCAACCGTTGCACGACGACGCGCTCCGCAATCTCCGCGAGTTCCAAACGCGAAAAACGGTCCGAGTTCATCGAAATGGTCAGCACGGAATCCGCATCGGAATCCGCTTTCTCGACGTCGGGGGCCTCGACCTCGTCGGGCAACCGATCCTGCACGCGACCGATTTTGTCCCGCACGTCGTTCGCGGCCTCGTTGATGTCACGGCGCAAATCAAATTCCAGGGTCACGCTCCCCCGCCCCGGATTGGAATTTGAGCGCATGATGCGCACGCCGTCGATGGACGATAACTCTTCCTCCAGCGGATCGGTGATCTGGGTTTCAATCACTTCCGCCGCCGCGCCCGGATAGCTCGCGTTGACCGAGACGACCGGGGATTCGATATCCGGATACTCGCGCACCGGCAGGCGTTTGAACGCCATGATTCCGACCAACAAAATCAACACCGCGAGCACGATGCAGACCACCGGCCGTTTGATGGAGACGTCAGAGAGGAGCATGGCGGGGTAGCGCTGGGTTGCGGAAATTAGTTGCCGCCAAAGGCCGCCCGGATGGGACGCGGATCAAGCGGGGCACCGGGAAACAAAATCAATGCGCCGACGCCGGAGGCGACGACTTTGGTGCCTTCGGCCAGCGTGGCACCTTGCGGCATGATCTCGACCAAACCGCTGGTGCGAAGGCCGGTTTTGACAGTGACGAAGGCCGCGACCGGAGCATCACCACTTTCGTCGACCGTGATAATCTGAATGCCACTGGCATTGGTGAGAATCGCGCCTTCCGGCACGGTCAGCACATTGGGTTTGCGTTCCAGAATGAGAGCGATGTTCGCAAACATGCCCGGCCGCAGTCCCGGGGCGGTGTGTTGGAGCAAGGCTTTCACTTCGGACGCCCGCACGGCGCGATCAATCGTCGAACTGACGAAATATACTTCGCCGTCGAGGACTTGGTCGGCCTCGTTGGCCGTCGTCGCCCGGGTGGTCACGCGCACGGACGTGCCGGGGCGCACCTTGGTGAGAAAACGCTCGGGCACTTCAAAGGTGATTTTCAGACGGCTCAGATCATTGATCGTCGTGATCACCGTGGTGGGCGTCACGTAGTCGCCCGGGGAAATATCGCGTGAGCCCACGACACCGTCGAACGGGGCGCGAATCTCTGTCTTTTCCAAACGCAGCCGAATCAGCGACCGCTCCGCCTCGGCCGCGGAGAATTCGGACCGGGCCCGATCTACCTCCGACTGCGGGATGGTGCGGGACTGACTGAGATTTTCGCTCCGCGTCACATTGAGCTGGGCGAGATTGTAGCGGGCCTCGACTTGGGCGGCTTGAGCCCGCAACTCGGCGTCGTCGATCTTGAGCAACAAGTCCCCGGACTTCACTTCCTGGCCCTCGTCGAAGTAGATGCCACGCACGATGCCGCCGATTTCGGTGCGCATCTGAGCGGATTCATTGGCGGCGAGCGAACCCACCAGACTCAGCGTCTCGGCGAGGTCCCGCCGGGAAAGCTCCACAACCTCCACGACTTGCGCTTGGCGGGCATCGGCGCGCCCCGCGCCGGCACCGGTCAGGGGGGCCTTCGCGTCATCCTTGGCGCAACCGGACCCAAGCAGCAGAGCCGCGCCGAAGATGGTGGTGAGTGCTCGTGCGTGAAGGGGCCCCATAATTCGAAGGAGGAAGCTTTAAACCGACGCTAAACGCAAACCGTCCGAACGATTTACGTTAAGATTCGTGCCCGACGGTTAAACGCTGAGTTTTCAGCTGTTCTCGGCGGTGTATCCGTCGGCGTCGAGCAGTCCGTCAAGATCGGCGGCGTCGGCGAGTTTGAGCTTCATGATCCAGCCCTCACCGTAAGGGTCCTGGTTGACGTTTTCGGGCGTGGAATCGAGGGCATCGTTCACGGCCACGACTTCACCGGAAACCGGCGCGTAAAGGTCGGAGGCCGCTTTGACGGACTCGACGACGCCGAACACTTCTCCCACGGCCAACGCGTCGCCGACGTTGGGCAATTGCACGTAGGTGATGTCGCCCAAGCTGTCTTGGGCATAGTCTGAAATCCCCACCGCGACCACACCGTCACCGGCTTCGAAAACCCATTCGTGGGACTTGGCGTATTTACGATCAGCAGGCGTGTTGCTCATGAAGATTTTTTTAGTTCGACGAAGGGTGGTTTGACCAGATGCAAAGTGAATTTGGTGCCACGAATATCCACGCTCAGTTCCTGGTCGGCCGCCGTGGCGGGCACGAGCGCGGATCCGATGGCCTCGCCGAGCAGCGGTGACAGGGTGCCGGAGAGCACGCGACCGATGACCTCGCCGGCGGCGTTGAGCACGTCGGCCCCGGCCCGGACAATGCGTCGATCGCCGGTGCGAAAAAACACCACCCGACGTCGCGACGGGTCGGACTTCTCGGCGGCCAGTGCTTCATCGCCGGTGAAACCGCCTTCTTTTTTGAATTTCACCGTCCAACCGAGTCCGGCCGCAATGGGCGAGAGATCATGCTCCAATTCGTGACCGTAAAGCGGATACCCGGCCTCCAGTCGCAAACTGTCGCGCGCGCCCAATCCCGCCAACTGCAGGCCGTGGGGCTCGCCCGCCGTCATCAACGCCTCAGCCAGCGCCGGAGCATCGGCGGCGGCGTGGTAAAGTTCGAAACCATCTTCGCCGGTGTAACCCGTGCGACTGATCACGCATTGCACGCCCGCCACCGTGCCTTCGAGAAAGTGATAGTAGCGCAGGATACCGAGTTTCGCTCCCGTCAGGCTTTGCAAAATCGTTTCGGCCCGGGGGCCTTGCACCGCGATTAAAGCATAGTCGTCGGAACGATCGGTGATCGTGACGTCAAATCCCTCGGCTTGTTGGCGCATCCAGGCCAGGTCCTTGGCAATGTTGCTCGCATTGATGACGACCAAATAATCCTCTTCTCCCCGGTGGTAGACAAGCAGGTCGTCAACTGCCCCGCCATCGGGCTGACACATGGGCGAATAGAGCACGCGACCCGGGTAAAGCTTGCTGACATCGTTCGTCACGAGTCGGTTGAGAAACGCCAGCGCTCCCGGGCCGGACACGTCGACTTCGCCCATGTGGCTCACATCAAACAACCCCGCCGTGGTGCGCACGGCTTTGTGCTCTTCGATGATGCTCTTATACTGCACCGGCATATCCCAACCGGCGAAGTCAACCATGCGTCCGGCATGGGCGACGTGAAAGGCGTGGAGCGGCGTGCGCTGCAATTCAGACATGCGATCACCAAGGTCGTTCGCCGACCCTCCGGCAAGTCTGTGGTGCAGCCAGCCACGATTTTTGCATCGTCTTCCCCTGCCGGCATCCCGCTAATCTGACCCAACTCATGTTCTGGTTCGCCCTCGCGATCATCCTTACTCTCGGCATTTCATTTGTGTGCTCCCTCATGGAGGCACTCATTCTGAGCACGACCGTGTCCGAGGTGGAGTCGCTGAAAAAATCCCGCCCCAAGGTCGGCCTCCTCCTCGAGCAACTGCGGTCTGCACTCGAAGAGACGATTTCGACGATCCTCACCCTCAACACCATCGCCAATACGCTGGGCTCCATCACGATTGGTGGACTGGCCATCGAGTTGTTCGGGCAAACCGCGTTGGGCATCGTCTCGGCGCTGATGACCTTGGGAATCTTGTTCTTCTCGGAGGTCATCCCAAAGAACTTGGGCGTGGTCTACCGCCGCACACTGCAACCGCACGTGGTCTATCCGCTCTTAATGATGCGCAATGCGCTGCGACCGGTGACGTATTTGTGTAATCTGCTCGTGCGACTCGTCATCACCAGCCCTCCGGAGAAAACCGATTCCGACGAGGAAATCATCCTGCTCGCCGAACGTGGCGCCCAGGACGGATCGCTGACCAAGAGCGAATCCAGCATCATCACCAACGCCCTGTCCCTCGACGCCGTGCGGGTCAGCGAAATCATGACACCGCGCACCGTGATCACCGCGATCAAACGGACGGCCACCGTGGGGGAGATTTTCGACGCGTATCCGAACATCCCCTTCGCGCGTATCCCGGTTTACAACGACAGCTTCGATGACGTCGTCGGCCTGGTGCGGCGTCGCGATTTGCTCAAGGCCGTCGCCAACGATTTGGAAAACGACCTCATCGGCGGGCATATGCACGAGATCCATTTCATTCCCGAAACCGCCACCGCCGCCCAAGCGTTGCAGGAGTTTCTCAAGACCCACCAACAACTGCTCATGGTGGTGGATGAATTTGGCTCCACCGCCGGCGTGATCACGATGGAGGATGTCATGGAATATCTTATCGGCCGCGAAATTTTCGAAAAGGACGACCTCGCCGTCGACATGCGGGAACTCGCCCGGGCTCGCCTCAAGCGCAAGCTGCCCGGCAAACGCACGACTCCTCCCATGATGGTTCCGCCGTCGGCCAATCCCGGGCCTGCCGCCGGATCGACGTCGGAAAAAGTCGCTCCGTTTCCCCCTCCGGAAAAGTAACGTCTCGCGGTCCGATTGATGGAAGACTTCGCCCCCGAAACCACGCACTGGGTCCACGATCTCAGTCCGTTCCTGATCCAATTCACGGATACGATCGGACTGCGTTACTACGGATTGGGTTACCTGCTCGGTTTCGTCCTCGGCGCCTGGATCATCCATCATGCCGCCAAGCTTCGCCGGCTGCAGATGCCTCCGGGCGCGGTGGCCGATTTGATGACGGCGCTCATCATCGGCACGCTGATCGGCGGTCGCCTCGGCTATTTCGTGCTCTACGAGCCTGCGGTCTTTTTCCGCGATCCGCTGCAATTGGTGCAGGTGTGGACCGGCGGGATGGCCTCCCACGGCGGGTTCGCCGGAGTCGCGGGTGCCTTGTGGTGGTTCGCCCGCAAGCACCGCATTCCATTTTGGAATTTGACCGATGCCGTAGTGACGGCGGCTCCGCCCGGACTGTTCCTGGTGCGCATCGCCAACTTCATCAACGGTGAGCTCTGGGGCAAAGTCTCCACCGTCTCCTGGGCGGTGATTTTCCCGGCTAGCGCCGCGCCCGGAACCCCGGTCAACGATATCGCCCCCCGCCATCCTTCCCAGCTCTATGAAGCCGGACTCGAGGGGTTGATGTTGTTTGGCTACATGGCGTGGCGCTACTGGCGCACCACCGCTGCCTTGGTGACGCCTGGTCGCATTACCGGCGAATTTCTCATCGGCTATGCGCTGGCCCGCAGCGTCGCGGAGATGTTCCGCGAACCCGATGCCAGCCTGATCCTCGGATTGTCGCGGGGCACGTTCTATTCGCTGTTTTTCATCATGGTGGGCGTGGCGATCATCCGTTGGAGCGGCAATCGACGCGCTGCGGCCGGAGCCAACTAGGCAATCTCCCCCAAAGCTCCACCCGAGATGAACCCTAGGGTTTAGAAGTGGGCACGGCACCGCCGGTGCTGAATAACTTTTGCCGTGTCGTTATCGCAGAAGATTTTCACCTGTATCGCTCTCGCGGTATTCGCATCTTCTGCCGCCACCGCGAGTCACTCCGCATCCGTCAAACCGGTAAAGTGGGTTCGCGGAATCTACGTGGCCGAGACGCCAGCTCCGAAGTTGATACCGGAGAACATCGTGTGGTCGGTCGCGGAAGCCGCCGCCAAAGCGGTCAAGGGCACGACGTTGCGCGGTAACGGTCAGTCCATGCAGCCCCTTTACCAACCCGGCACCGTGTTGGTGATCGCACCGAGCAAGTTCGACGACCTGAAACGCGGTCAAACGGTCGTGTATTATAACTCGGACAGCCGCCCAGTCGCCCACGTCCTGGTGGCGAAATGTAAAACCGGCTGGCGCGTCGCGGGATTAAACAACCGGGCGCATGACGACGAAGGTGTGACGTCCCGCAATTTGTTCGGTGTCGTGATCGAGGCTTACCAACCGATCAATACCACCGCAGTCGCATCTGCACGATAGCCAGCTACGATACCGCCCCACCCGGCACCCGGAGGTCGCGCTTCGTGCGCAGTGCGGTATCGATGACGATTTCCGCGGCCCGAATCATCCGAGGCAAATCGAACGCGGCACGCGGGAGCGGCACGTGAATGAAACCGCCTCTTACACCCGGACGTCGTCGGAGCAGGCTCATTAAGCCATAGAAAACGTGGTTGCACACATACGTGCCCGCAGTCTGCGAAACCTCCGCGGGAATATCGGCATCGCGCAACGCCTTCGCCATCGCTTTCACCGGCAACGTGGACCAATACGCCGCCGGGCCGCGCTGCAAAATCGGCGTATCCACCGGCTGCTGACCGGCATTGTCGGGGATCCGGGCGTCGTCGATATTAACGGCGATGCGTTCCAGCGAGAACGCGGTCCGATTCCCCGCCAAACCAAAGCAAATCACCAACTCCGGTTGCACCTCGCGCAACGCCCGCGCCAGCATGCGGCGCGACGTCCCGAACTCGACGGGCAAGGTGGCGGACGCGATCACTCGCCCGCGAATCGTCTGCCCCTGCAGCGCCGCCACCAAATCCGCTGACGGATTGGTTTTCGCTCCGCCGAAAGGCTCGAATCCCGTGACCAAAACGGATCGTTTCATGATGTGTTCTCCCATCGCGACGTGAACGGTCGAATCGACACCCCCGCGTCGGCCAGCGCTCGATTCAATTTCCGCGCAAAGGACACCGCGGCGGGCTGGTCGCCGTGCAAACAAACCGAGTCGGCCTGCAGGTCGACCCAGGTTCCCGTCCGACTGCGCACCCGGCCTTCACTCACCATGGCTAAAACCTGTGTAACCGCTGCGCCTTCGTCGGTGATCATCGCGCCCGGTTCGCCACGCGTAATCAGGCGTCCCGCCTCGTCATAACCGCGGTCGGCGAACACCTCTCGGGCCACCGATAAACCCGCCGCCAGTCCCGCCGCGATCAAGCAGCTGCCGGCCAGACCCAATAGCCAAAGATCGGCATCGAACTGCCGCACCGCCCGGACCACGGCATCGGCCACGGCGCGATCCCGGGCGGCCATATTGTAGAGCGCTCCGTGAGGTTTCACATAACTGAACTCACCCTGCGCCGCCAGGGCCTCAAGTTGACTGGTAACAAGATACTCAATACCGGATTCGGAGAGCGAAATTTCCCTCCGCCCGAAATGCTCGCGATCGGCAAATCCCGGATGCGCGCCCACCTGCACGTCCAGTTCCCGGGCCAATTTTATCGTCGCCGCCATCGTGGCGGTATCCCCCGCGTGCGCGCCGCAGGCGATGTTGGCCGAACTCACCCACGGTAGCAGCGTGGGCTCCAATCCGACGCCCTCCCCGACATCGCAGTTCAAATCCACCGACTTCATGATCGCAGCACGAAATGAGAGGCCACGGTGGACTCAAAACGTTTGAAATCGCGTTCCTCTTGCAGTCGCAGGTCCTCCGCTTCCGCCAGGGAGACTTCCGTGAATTGCAGAGCGCTGCCGGGCGGCACTTGCGCCACGACGGGAAGGTCGACGGTGATGACGCCCGCGATGCGCGGGTAGCCGCCCAGCGATTGGCGATCGGCCAACAGCACGATGGGTTGACCGTCCGGCGGCATTTGCACCGTGCCCGCCGCCACCGGTCCGGAAGTCAATTCGGTCGCGGTGTGGGCGCGCACCTGCGGGCCGTCCAAGCGCATGCCCATCCGGTCGGAATGGGCACTCACAACGTAGGTTCCGTCGACCAAACGTTCCCAGTTGCGGGTATCGAAGAGATCCTCCTCCGGGCCGCGCACCACGCGAACCTTGGCGACATCGCCGGTCACGGGACGCGACAAACTGGGCGAGACCATCCATCCCGGTTTGGCGCCCACGACGCGGGTGGCCCCTAACGCGAGGACGTCGCCTTTGCGCAGGGCACGGCCGCGGAAGCCCCCGAATTGCCCGTTCAAATGCGTTGACCGCGACCCCATCACCACCGGCACCTCCACCCCGCCGCTGATGGCTACGATTCCCCGGCATCCCGTAGGCACCTGGGAAAGGTCCAACACCTCGCCGGCATCGACGATAAAGGGGCGGCAGAACGGCACGCCCACCGCGATCGCACCGGTCACCGCCACGAGTCGGCGATCGCGAAAAAACAATTGGGGGCCGCGCAAGGGCCACTCCAGCACCGCCGCATCGGGGGCGTTGCCCACCAAGGCATTGGCCAGTCGCAATGCACGTCGATCGACCGCGCCGCCTTCGGTCACCCCCAGGGACTGAAAACCGGGGCGCCCCCGGTCCTGCACCGTGGTTTGCACGCCCGCGAGCAGCACCTCGATCGCCGCCGGTGACTCGGTCGCTGGGTCCGCCCCGGCGTCTCGTCGGGACAGCGCGGAGGCGTGGCGCTCAAACTCGACCGCCGATATGGCCCGGAACTTCAATTGATCTCCGGCGCGCAGACGGCAGGGGTCGTCGGCCCGCGGATCAAACAAGGGTTCCGGCGTGCGCCCGATGATATTCCAACCACCCGGCGAGGCATGAGGATAAACGCCGGTTTGATTGCCACCGATGCCCACACTGCCGGCGGGCACCGAGGTGCGGGGAGTGGCGCGCCGGGGACACGCTAATTTCGGATCCAAACCCATCAGATACGGAAACCCCGGCGAGAAACCGATCGCCTGCACGGTATAGGTGCCCGCGGCGTGCGCGGCCGCCATGGCAGTGGGGCTAAGTCTCGCTTGCTCGCCCACCAGCGGCAGGTCGGGCCCGTATTTGCCTTCGTAGCAGACGGGCAATTCGACTTCTCGTGCGGCCGGTAACGGCGTGGCGGATTCGGTGGCGAAACAGGACTCGAGGTGCTGATGCACGCGTTTATCCAACTCGGCGTTTTCCGTGGTGGAGCGAAAATGGAGGGCGAGACCGGTGAGGGCTGGAACCACCTCTACCACCTCCGGCCAATTCTCGGCCCGAATTGCCGCCGTCGCCCGTCGCACCCACGCCGCCGCGGCGGGCGCAGCCAGGGGCGGTGCCTCTACGAGTAGCGCGGTGTCTCCCAAGACCTTGATCGTCATGACCGCCCATGATTCGAGGACGTTGCCCCGACACAAGCCTCGGTAATCGGACACTGCGGTTTGCCTGATACTTGACAGGATAAAGTTGAAGTTGGCTTCACTTGGAGGGATACGTGGCGGGATGTCCTCCCGGCTACCCAGTTTGATCGCCTTGGTCGCACTCACTTTGGTGGGCTGCGCCAAAGACGAGGTGCGCACCTACCGAGTTCCCAAAGAGACCCCGCCCACGTTGGCTGGCGCGTCGGCCGCGACTGCCGGAGCCTCCGCCCTGTCCTGGACCGCGCCCAGCCATTGGCAGGAACTACCGGCCAGCGGCATGCGTCGGGGTAGCTTTACGCTCCCCGGAGAAGGCGACGCCACTGCGGATCTCTCCGTGATTGCATTTCCGGGGGATGCCGGTGGCCTGGCCCCGAATCTCAACCGTTGGCGCAAACAAATCGGCTTGGCTGAGCTTTCCGCCGCCGATGCCCAGGCCACGGTGGAACATGTGGACACACCGACGTTTCACGCCGATTTCGTTGACTACTCCGGTTCCGTCGATGGCGCCCCCACCCGCATCATGGGAGCGATCCTGCACCACGGTGGAGAGTCGTGGTTCTTCAAGCTCATGGGGCCGGCGAACATTGTGGAAAATGAGGCTGCGGCGTTCCGGGCCTTCGTTCAATCCGTGACCCCTGCCTCGCCCTGACCATGTCTGACCTGATCGCCGCGTTTTCCCGCTTCTTTTGTTCACTCCGCCTCACGGTGGTCCTGCTGGTGATGTCGATGGTGCTGATCTTTGTCGCCACGTTGGCGCAGGTGCAGCTCGGCGTCTACGGCGTGCAGGAGCAGTATTTCCGGACGTTTTTTGTGCTCGCCCGTATTCCCAACACGGAAATTCCCCTGCCGGTTTTTCCAGGCGGCTACCTGATTGGTGGGTTCCTCATGATCAACCTCGTCGCCGCGCACGTGCATCGGTTCCAGTTCACGTGGAAGAAAGCCGGCATCCAGCTCACCCATTTCGGGCTCATCGTGTTGCTCGTGGGCGAACTGGTCAGCGGACTGCTGCAGGAAGATTACTCGCTCAAGCTGGAGGAAGGCCAGACGCGCAATTATTCGGAGAGTTTTCGCCGTAACGAGGTGGTCATCATCGACCAAACGGACGCCGATTTCGACGATGTCACCGCCATCCCGGAATCGTTGATCGCTGCGGCTAATCCCATCCAGCACGCCAAATTGCCCTTCCGCGTGATCGTCCGCGGTTACTATCCGAATGCCAATCTGGCGATGCTCAACCAGTTGCCCGCCGGAGCCGAAACGGCCAACCTCGCTCCGAACCCGTCCACCGCCGGCATGGGACCGCGCCTCGGCTTGTTTCCCGCCCCGCTCACCTACAAGGACAACGAGCGCAACTTACCTGTCGCGTTGATCGAACTCGAAGGCGCCGAAGGCTCGCTCGGCATCTGGCTGGTATCGCCGATGTTGGTGCAGCCCCAAACCTTCGACTACGCCGGTCGCACGTGGAGCGTGGGCTTTCGCTTCGAACGCGAATACAAGCCGTTCTCGCTCACCCTGCTCGAGCTGAAGCACGACGTTTATGTGGGCACCCAAATCCCCAAGAATTTCTCCTCCCGCGTGCGCTTGCAGTCCGCCGACGGCACCGAAGATCGCGAATCGCTCATCTACATGAATCAGCCGCTGCGGCATCAGGGATTCACGTTTTACCAATACCAGATGGACAGCGCCAACGGCTTCAGCGTGTTGCAAGTCGTCCACAACCCCGGCCGCGCCCTGCCCTACATCGCCTGCATCCTCATGAGCATCGGCCTCACCTGGCAATTCGGCTTTCACCTGCTGCGTTTCACCCGCCGCCGGAACAACTCCGCCGCCTGATCTCCGCCATGATACGCATATATTCCATCTCCGTGCTCGCGGCCGGTATTCTCTATCTTCTGGCCGGACTGCGCCCGGAATCTTCGGACGCGGGATTTGATCTCGATGGCTTTGCCCGACTGCCGGTCGTCGCCGACGGCCGCATCAAACCCATGGATACAGTGGCCCGGACGCACTTGTTGACGCTGCAAGGACGGCAGCGCTTCAAGACCGAAGCTCCGACCGAAATCAAACGCACGCCCACCGAGTGGCTACTCGACGTTTTCTACCGCGCCGAACTCGCCGACGACTACCGTCACTTTGAAATCGTGCATCCGGGCGTGCTCGATGTGCTCGGTTTGACGCCCGAGGACGGCGACGGCAAGAAGCGGTTCTCTTACAATCAAATGGCGGACCACCTGGAGGAACTCGATCGGCAGGCCACCATGGCCCAAGGCATCGAAGCTCCCGCCCGCGATGTCTTTCAGCGGGCGGTATTGCAGACCCGCAACCGCATCATCGCCTACCAACAGCTCAAGCACAGCTTGGTGGTGCCAGACGGGCGCAATTTTTTGAGTCAACTTCAACAGCTCCAGGACGAACTGCCGGCCGGCGTCGAGGCCGTCCGTGCACGCTCCTCCGATGCCGACCATGACGATGCCTTGGCCAACCGCATGATCGACGCCGGTCAGGCGTTCATGCAACTCGATCAATACGCCGCGATGTTGCCGCTGCCTCCTCTCGGTGAAGACAAGTCTGACCTAGCGTGGCAAAAAACCGGACGCGCTTTGCTCGGTGCGTTCCAGACCGGAATGGTCAATCCTTACGCCCTCACCTACGCCGCCATGGGCCAAGCCTGGCGGGACCAAGATGCGGAGACGTTCAACAAGCTCGTGGAACTTTACTCCGCTCAGTTGCAGGGTGACTTCGGCGATCGTCTAAGGAAGACCAGCATCGAAGCGACGTTCAACCAAGCCGAACCCTTCTACCGTAGCTCCGTGCTCTACGTCGTGGCATTCCTGATGGCCATCATCTCGTGGTTGGTTTGGACCCGGCCGCTGCAAAAATACGGCGCGCAACTCGTGGCGCTGGCGTGGGTGGCCACCACGATTGGCATCGCGATCCGCATGTGGCTCGAAGGCCGCCCCCCCGTCACCAACCTCTACTCCTCCGCCCTCTTTGTCGGCTGGGGGGCCGTCGGACTCTGCCTTATATTGGAGCGCATCTATCGCAACGGCATCGGCACGACGGCCGGCGGGTTGATCGGTTTCGGCACGTTGCTCATCGCTCATCACTTGTCGCTGCAAGGCGACACCCTCGAGATGATGCGGGCGGTGCTCGATTCCAACTTCTGGTTGGCGACGCATGTCATCATTATCACCATCGGTTACTCCGCGACCTTCCTCGCCGGGTTCCTGGCGTTAATCTATGTGGTGCGCGGCGTCTTCACCAAATCATTGGACAAAGCCACCGCCGACGCGCTCTCCCGCATGGTCTACGGCATCGTTTGTTTCGCGACTTTGTTCAGCCTGGTCGGCACCATTCTCGGCGGCATCTGGGCCGATCAGTCCTGGGGCCGTTTTTGGGGCTGGGACCCCAAGGAGAACGGCGCGCTGCTCATCGTGATTTGGAACGCCATCGTGCTCCACGCGCGCTGGGGAGGCATCGCCCGCACGCGCGGCATCATGGCGCTGGCCGTTTTTGGTAACATCGTGACGAGTTGGAGTTGGTTTGGCACCAACATGCTCGGTGTAGGCTTGCACAGCTACGGCTTCATGGATGCGGCTTTCTGGTCACTCGTCGCCTTTGTCCTCAGCCAGCTCGTATTGATCGCGGTCGCCTACGTGCCCGCCGCCAAGTGGCGCAGTGCCGACCGGTTGGCCCGCGGCTGACAGCTGAAATTGCTCAACGGGCGTCAGCCCGCGCCGCGCAATATGGGAACGAGACTTGCGCGGCGTCCGTCCGCGGATTCGCTGAAGACTTCGCGCTCCCGCCGTGCGATTACGGCAAGGATTCACGTGCCGTCGTCACCCCATTTTCATGTTTCCTCATTTCTCCTCATTACCCTCGTTTCGTGTGAACACCCCACGCCGGATACGTGATTGGTGCCTAGCGGCCATGATCACCGGATGCCTCACCCTGAGCGCGGCCCAACCGGAAAGCACTCGGCGCATGGTGGAGCGGCTCGCCAATCTTGACATCCAACTCGACGGTGCGACGACCCAGTTTTTCCCCCACATCGCCGTGCCCCTGCTGGAAAAACAGCTCGCCGAGGCCGTCTCCGATCGGGACCGCTTTCCGTTGATGATGCCTTATGCGCAAGCTTTACTCAATGACGGCCAGTCCGAAGCCGCTCTCGCTCAAATCGAGGAGTTCGGCAGTATGATCGGTCGCTCCGGAGTGTCGCTTCCCCGCGAACAAATCATCCAACTCCTCGAGCTCAAAGCGCTCACGGAATTGCGGATTGGGGAGCAAACGAACTGCCTCCTCCACCACAACGCCGACTCCTGCCTGCTCCCGCTTCAAGGCGGTGGCATCCATCAGGATCAGGCCGGATCGCGCGCCGCCATCAGCACGCTGAACCAAATCCTCAACATGGCGCCGAGCCCCTACTCCGCTTGGTTGCTCAACATCGCGCACATGACCGTGGGCGAATATCCGCAAAACGTGCCTTCCCGGTGGGCTATCCCCGAACGCGTGTTTGCCTCCGACTACGATATCAAACGTTTCCCAGATATCGCCGGTTCGCTCGGCCTCGCCGTGGACGACCTCTCTGGTGGGCTCGTGATGGAGGATTTTGACCGGGATGGGTGGCTTGACCTCATGGTCTCCGCGTGGGGCTTCGACGGTCAGCTGCGTTACTTTCACAACAACGGCGACGGCTCGTTCACTGAACTCACCGACACCGCGGGCCTGACCGGGCTTTTCGGTGGTCTCAACATGATCCATGGCGACATCGACAATGACGGCTTCATGGATGTGCTCGTGCTCCGCGGAGCCTGGCTCGCCAAAGACGGCCGCTTCCCCAATTCCCTCCTGCGCAACAACGGTGACAACACGTTCACCGATGTCACGGAAGCCGCCGGACTGCTCGAAGGCCATTCCACGCAAACCGCGACATGGTTCGATTTCAACGGCGATGGTTGGCTCGACATTTTCATCGGCAATGAGTCCGTGCCCGGCGACCCTGAGTTCGACGCGTGCCAACTCTTTCGCAACAATCAGGACGGCACCTTCACCGACATCGCCGCGACCAGCGGTGTCGCGATTGTCGACTGGGTCAAAGGCGTGACCAGCGGCGATTTCAACAACGACGGCCGCCCCGACCTCTACGTCTCCTCACTGACGGGCCCCAACCGCCTGTTGCGCAATGACGGTCCCGCCTCGCCAGGCGACTTGAAGAGCGACTGGATATTTACCGATGTCACGAAAACAGCGGGAGTGGCCGACCCGCAGAAAAGCTTCCCGTGCTGGTTTTTTGACTACAACAACGACGGCTGGCTCGACCTCTTTGTCACCGGATACTCGATACGCAACGCCGGTGACATTCTCGCCGACCTGCTCGGTTCCAAAACCGCCGGCGAACGAGCCCGCCTTTATCGCAACAATGGCGACGGCACTTTCACCGATGCGTCCGCCGAAGCGGGGCTCGACCAGATTCTCCACATGATGGGTGGTAACTTCGGCGATCTCGACAACGACGGCTGGCTCGATTTTTACGTTGGCACCGGAGATCCTCACCTCGGCACGATCATTCCCAACCGGATGTTCCGCGGCCACGACGGGACCGGATTTCAGGATGTCACCACTTCCGGCGGATTCGGACAGCTGCAGAAGGGCCACGCCATCGCTTTCGGCGATCTCAATCACGACGGTGCTCAGGACGTGTATGCGGTGGTCGGCGGCGCGTTTTCGGGCGACCACTACCCCAACCAACTTTTCGCCAATCCGGGACACGGCAATCACTGGATCAAACTGCAACTCGAGGGCGTGCAGTCCAACCGACCCGGCGTTGGCTCCCGAATAAAAGTCGTCGTGCAAACGCCATCCGTCGAACGCGCCATCCATCGTGTCGTCAGCAGCGGAGGCAGTTTCGGGGCGACATCGTTCCGCCAGGAAATCGGGCTGGGCGATGCCACCGCCGTCAAACGCGTGGAGATTTTCTGGCCCACCACCGGCAAGACGCAGGTCTTTACAGGTCTGGCGTTGGACCAGGAATTCGTGATTCGCGAAGGCAGTGGCACCCCGCGTGAAGTCTCCCGGGGATCATTTCCTTGGCCCACCGGTGACGCAGCGGCGGCGCACATGCATCACCACTAGTCGATCGTGGTCGCGCCTCAACGGGCGGGCGGCAGGGTCAGCGCGCCGGGAGCCGCTTCGAGCAGATTCGGCGTGATGTTCGCGTCCGTGCGACCGCCCGTCCATTCCATGGCTCCCACGAGAATGGATTGGAAATACTCCGCCTCCCAAACGTCCTCGCGATGGCCCATGCCGCTATACCAAACCCGGCCTTCGCCGTAAGGCTTGGCCCAGGAAAGCGGATAGTCCGGCCGCTGATAATCACTGCCTTCCATGCCCGCCGTTTGCATCACGAGCACCACGTGATTGATCGGGGAAAACTCTTTGAGTGAATACCACTCTTCCATTACGTGAATCGCTTCGCCCGCTGGGCCCATCCCGGGGAATTCCGTATCCGTCACCAGCGCCGTCGCCACTTGTTGCGGCCCGTGGTTGATGAACTCACCGCCGAGCATTTTGATGTAGGGGTCGGACGCTTCGCCATTCAGCTGATACCGGTATCCGCGTTTATCCTTGGGCGTATTGCCGTTGAATTTCTCATACGTGTGAAAGGAATCACCGCCCGCATGAGTGGCCATAAAACCGCCTCCATTGGCGACCCAGGACAACAACGCCAACTTGCCCGCCGCGCTCATGGGCGGGTTCCCATCCGAGCCCACCATCTCCAAGTTTCCGCTGGTATAGAAAAACACCACGTCGAACTGGTTTAGGTAGTCTTCCGAAAACAAGCTGCCGTCTTTGCTGAAAGTGAACGCGATGTCGTGCTGAGCCGCCAACGACTTCAAGACGTTTTCCGAATGACTCGGTTCGCCCATCGAGCCCCGACGGACCACACTGTGTTCGTAGCCGGAAGACTTGGTGAAATAGAGCACCTTGAGCGTTTCCGCCGAAAGGGAGGCCGCGCCAAAGACAGCCAGGGTGAGAGCAATAAGGAGGAGGGGAAGACGGGGTTTCATAAAACGCGTGATGTTGAAAACATTTGGTGAATCCGCAATGACCCAAATAAGATCATCGTTGTGTGGATTCCACCCGCCTGCCGCCGCATTGCGCGTTTACGCCTGACCGAGTAGTTCCTCCGCGTGGACGCGCGCGCTCCGAGCGTTGCGGTCGCCGAGCATGCGGGCCAACTCATCCACGCGCATTGTGCGATCGGCGTGAATGGGTTGGATGGATACTTCGACGCGCTGCTTGGATTGGTCCTTTTCCACCACGAAGTGGGCGCTGCCCTGGGCCGCGACCTGGGGAAGATGGGTGACGCAAAGCACTTGGTGATTGCGTCCGATTCCGGCCATTTGCTGGCCCACGACGCGTCCGATTTCACCGCCCACGTTGGCATCGACTTCATCAAACACCAGCACCGGCACCGCATCGAGATCCGCCAACACGGTCTTGAGGGCCAACATCACGCGGGCCAACTCGCCACTCGATGCGATGCGGTTCAGCGGCAGAGCCTCCTCGCCGACGTTGGGTGAAAACAGGAACGTCACGTCGCTGTCGCCGGTGGGACCGAGATCCAACGAAGCGCTCACTTCGATACGGAACTCCGCCTTTTTAAATCCGAGTTGCGCGATGGCCTTCGCCGCCACCTTGGAGAGGGCTTGCGCCGCCTTTGCTCGATCTTTGCGCAAGGCGGTCGCCTGATTCCGCGCGATCTTTTCGGCCGATGCGATTTTCTGATCAAGCTTGGCGAGCGTCCCCTCAATATCGCCCTGCGAGTCGAGCTGAGACCGCAGGGCTTCCCGCGCCGCCACCACCGCTTCGATATCGCCGCCGTGTTTCCGCTTCACTTCCAGCCACGCATTCATGCGTTCCTGCAGGGATTCGATCTCCTCCGGTTCAAACGAAAATTGACCACCCAGTGCGGCGTATTCCCCCGCCACATCCGCGATCTCAATACTCAGGGCGTTGAGACGCTCGGCCAGAGTTTTACCGTCCTCGTCCAACTCCGCAAGTTCCCGTGCCGACCGCATCATCGGTGCCAGTTGCGAACTGATGCCGTCATCCCCGCTCAAGCCCGCCTCCAGTCCTTGGGCGAGTTCGCTGAGTTCCTGCGCCCGACTGACTCGACCAAAATCGCGCTCCAATGTTTCGATCGCTTCGACCGTAAGTTCGAGTGCGTCCAGACGTTGCAGTTGACCGCTTAAGAAATCAATTTGGTCGGGCGACAACTGATCCTGCTGCGCCACTCGCTCTCGTTCCGCCAACGCATCGCGCCAATTCGAATAACTCGCGGCATACTGCGTCAGCGCGTCCTTGTTTTGCGCATACAGGTCCAACAGCTCCAGTTGGCATCCCGTCTTCAGCAAACGCCGGGGCTCACTCGGGCCGTGGAAATCGATCCACATCTCGCCCAATCGTTGGAGGTTGCCCAGCGTGCACATACTGCCGTTGACGGAAATCTTCGGAGCCCGCGTGCGCGACAGGCTCCGCTTCAACAACAATACGCCATCATCGCAGACAGGCAAATTCAGTTCCGACAACACGTCATCCAGAGGCGCGGGTTCGCTCAGCCACAACGAAGCCTCGACCTCGCAGGTATCGGTGCCCTGCCGAATGATGGTTTTATCCGCGCGCTCGCCGGCCAACAAACTCAGCGCTCCCAGCAGGATGCTTTTACCCGCTCCGGTTTCGCCCGTGACCACTGAAAAGCCCGCTTCAAAGTCGAGCGACACCTGTTCCAGCAGGGCGAGGTTGCGGATGGTCAGGGTCTGCAGCATAGGGCGGCGACAGTGAGCAGATTCCCCCCGCGGGACTCAAGTCGCTTCGCCTCGAAAAACGACTTCCGTCCGTCGCCACCCTCTTCGCAATTTTCCTCGAGGTTTTTTCTTGCCGACCAGCCAAACGCTTATGCTTACTCTCCGACTCTCATTGAGACGGACCCTTAGCTCAGTTGGTTAGAGCGCTTCCTTGACATGGAAGAGGTCACAGATTCGAGTTCTGTAGGGTCCACCATGGGAGATTGCGCAAGTGGTTCTAATTCGAGATTTTGCGAAAGTTCGATTAAACCGAAAATCAGCTCTCGCACACGAGAAACCGCCCTTTTCCTAGGTTTTTGTGCGTCTATGTGTGAGTGTTTTCGGGACTCTCCCAACCAGGGCAATTTGCCGATTTCATTATGCAGCGCGAGTGCCGGCACATCGGTGTAAGCTTTCGCCGTCAAATTTGCGTCCGAGTGCCCCAAAATTTCCTGTGCGGATCGTTGATTGATGCCGTGCAGCACGCCGAGCGTTTGGAACGTCTTGCGGAAGGAGTGGAAGTGCAGCACTCGACCCACCGAGTCCTTTTGCGGAATTCCGGCCCTTTCGAGATCACGCTTCAACGTCTTGAGATCAGGGAACACCTGATGAAACACCCGCTTGTCGGACAGGACCCCCGCCTGACGCATACGGCGCAACGCGTCAGCTAACGCCGGATGCAGCGGCACCGGACGCTTTTCTTTGTCCTTCATCGTGCCTTCGCGAAAGAGCGCGTAGGGTTGATTTCCCTCGAGATGAAGGTCGCCCCAGATCAACGCCTTCACTTCGGACTTACGTTGCCCGGTATAGATCAGCGTCAAATACACCAAGCGCCGACGCTCAGCGACGGACAGAAGCCGCTCGAGTTCATCGGGACTGAAGGACCGAGCATTGCGCACGCCCTTGCCCCGGATTTCGACCAAGCCGAGTTTGGCCAGCGGGTTCCGGTCAATCTGCTCTGTGCGGACCAGCCAGTTTAGGAACGAATTCGCCGATATTTGATAAGCCCGCTTCGACGTGGCAGAATTGGCCAGCATTGCCCGCCAACGCACGAACACATCGGGGCGAATGTCCGAGACCCGCTTCCAGCGCATTTCAAGCATCATACGACGAAGACGAAAAAGCGTGTCGTGGACGTGCTGGCCGTTGAGTTCTCGCCCGGTCAAATCGGATTCGTAGGCCTCCAGGAGCTGAGACACTGGAGAGGCCGCAGCCTCCCGAACGGCAGCCGGTGCAATGATACCCGCCGCCTCCCGTTGCTTTTCAACGATGATCTGCCGAAGACGTTGCTGAGCGACGGTCTTGTCCGGTGTGTGAAGCGCCACCGTCCGCGCCGCCTCCCCTTTCTCCAGACTGTATCGACCTGACCAATACGGCGAAGCCACCCGCTTCCCGAGAATCAATCTCGTTGGTCTGAAGACGAATTCGATCACGATCAAATCAGTATCTTTTGATACCGAAATGATCAAGTGCAATTTCAGAACTTTTTCGCACTAATTTGCACGTGGCCGAAAAACGACGATTCAACGTATCCCTTCCGGAGCATATCGCAGAAGAAGTCTGCAATTACAGCAAACCTCTAGGCGCGACGCCTACTGAATATGCAGCTCTCGTGATCCGAAAATGGTTCGCAGACGGTTGCCCTCCTGTAACGAAAGAAGAACACACCTTACGAAACCGAAACTCCAACGCAAAGCGCGTATCCTAAGATTTCCAGACGGTTCTCACCAATTGGAATAACGTATTCTGAAACGATATAACTTCAGGTTTCTAACAGAATTTTGAAATTTCTATCCGATCTCGACTCAATCGCTTCGAAGCCACCCACCTCCACGCTCAATTAGACTTATTTAATTGCTATAGAAGTGGTCCTGTCGAATCATCGAGATTTCTGTTCCGCATACTAAAACCCACTAGATTGAACCACGATGAAAGTAGAACTGTTTACGATTTGCGACTTCGCTGCCGACTACGGAGGAAAACTAAACGTAGTTGGTATTTTCGACACCATATTTGCAGGTCAAACTCCGTTCGTTCACCCTCGATGGTGCGTAGCTTTGAAGCTTCGGTTTGAGAAAATGGAAGAAGGCGACAAAAAGATTCGATTATCTCTTGTGGACGACGATGGCAAATCAGTTCTCGAGCAGCCCATTGAGCTCAACATTAATGTCAAATTGTCTCCGGATCAAAATCAAAGCATCGCAAATATCGTTTTAAACCTAGACCGCATTCAATTTAATTCGTTTGGCGAACATGCTGTGGATCTGGCGATTAATGGACGACATGAAGGTAGGCTTTCGCTTTTTACTTCTCAGCGTCAATGCTAGAGAAAACTGAACACGTCAGGTCTCGACTTTTCACAAAAAGCCCGGAGAGAAGAAAATCCTCCCGGGCTTGTTTTCGTATCAATATGGAGTGCTACTTACCCAAGTTCTAGGCCGCCAGTTTCTTCTTTCGTTCGGCAATTTGAGACTGGGTAGTTGATCCATTTCGAATCCCGATGATGTCCGGATAAAGCATCCGAAATTGATCAATGACTCTGGTGAGGCATCCGCGGGAGCATCCAAACATCTGCGCAGCTTCCACGGTCGTTTGCCCCTGCAGGAGGTCGGGACGAACGCAATAGAGCAATACCCACGCCCGATAGTGGTAGGTGCCTAGGTCCGTTCCTTTGCCCATCTGGTTGTGACCCATGGACAGGAACAGGAACATCGGGGTCAGCATTTCCATGAGCGCTCCGAACGCCTCTTCAGGAAGTCCCTCGTCGAATTCGTTTCGCCGTTCTTCGACCCAGTCTCGAAACGACTTCTTAACGAACCTTCGTTCGCGCCATTCGTGCACGGCCTGCTCAAGGCTCAAACCTCCTACTCCCACCCTCTTCCGCAAGTAACTTGGTAATTCTTCTCTCATTTTTTAAGTCAGTTAATTTATCTTTCAACAAGGGTAGGCCGCACGGCGCGCAGTCGCGCGCCGTGCGGCCTGTTTCTTTTGTTCAACCGCCAACATTGGGCCGTTTCAGCTTCACTTGGACCTTCAGAAGTCCGTCGGCTGAGTAGTGAGGAACGACTGGCGCAACCACCTCGTCGTTGTCCTGGAGAAGAATGGGCTTTTCCCCCGGATCGAGGGTTTGTTCCACCTTCACGAATTGTTTTCCTGCCAAAACCTGACCTTCAACAATCTGAATCGTGCGTCCGGTCTTGGTTTGGAATGTTCGGAGTTCAAAGTCTCCGATCGCTTTGCCTATTACGTATACCCCTGCAGGCAAGGGGGGAGCTGTGTTAGCCATGTTGTCGTTATCTTTTGGGTTTTGATTTCGCAGTCCTCTTGCGAGATACCGCAACGAAATCGGAGCTCCGCAAACGCCGCTAAGAGGTCTCCCCAGCGTTCAGTTTGCATGACCAGAAGCTTATGCTTCACACAGCCATTTGAGGAAGTGGTGCGGGCAACGACACACCTCGTCCACCGGACGATTCTCTCCCCAATCGTATCCATTTTCTGGGCACAATTGTTTTCTGTTTCGCCGATTTCATCGATCTGCCGGGGGGACGGCGTGTCCGGTGGCGGTGCCTCGTCGTTGCCCGCAAAGAATCCCATGGACGTTTGAAATAATCGAACACGTCTCATGGTTGTGAGCCAGTCGGGTAAGTCCCCGGCTTGCTTGCACATGTATTTAAATAGGTAGGTCCATTCCTTACGCCTTACGCGTCGAATGTCAGTCCGGCCCAGCCCCCAGGCTTTGGTGATTTCCTCACCGGGAATATGACCCCCGTAATCGAACCAAAAATGCCAGTGAGCGTAAACGAGCCCGTTGTTGTCGGGTTGATGAAGCTCCATCTTCCAAAACCAACGCCGGATTTTATACCGCTTTCTCAATCGGGTGATAAAACGCCGGAGCCGATCCTTCCCGAGTGCATAGGCCTCTTGCGGTTCGAGGAGTCGCCAGTGGTCGCCCTCCTTTGGTGCAAGTTCACGGTTGACCGTCAGGGTAATGAATCGACCTCCGTCAAGATCTGGCATCCCTCGTTTTTTCATTTGGCGACGCTTCGCGGCCGCGTTGCGCTCCGTCCAAAAGTTCGGAGTAGTGAAGGGCATGAGTTCTACCACAGCACGCCCCCTTTCCTTGTATCGTGGCGGATGATTCGAAGCTGACCGCAGCGCATGCACTGGCACGTCGTTTGCCGGATGTCAGCGTCAAGGAAGTCCCATTCGTGACCGTGCCACATGCAGAGGAACCAGAGGCGAAGTCTACGCAGCACCTTCATGACGCTATGCTTTCGCCTTCGGCGACCCCTACGCGGGGGGCGCCCCCCGCCAAAACCACCGTATTGATCCTAGGTAGCTCCGTGATGGGTCCGCCCAGTTGCGGGTTTGAGTTGATCCGACCGTGCCGGAGATTGTCTTGCCGACGCCATTCCAGCGCCTTTCCGAGGAGAACGCGGGCCGACCTAGACCCGAGATGCAGTCCGTTGACCACGGCAGGGAATTCGCCGCGTTCCGTCGCATCTGCAAGGGAACGCAAGTTCGCCGCTAGTTCCCTCGCCTGCTTCACGATTTCGGGACACTTCAATGCCCCCGCTTCATACGTGCTCATGACGTGCGCCTTTCCGCCCGGTGGATCGCCAATAAAGCGCCAATTCCCCGAGCTATTTGTGTGTCTATGTGTGCGTAGTGCTTAACCGCACCTTCGCATTCCACTGTTACCGAACACTCTTGCGCTTTTTCACCTACAGATTCGAGTTCTGTAGGGTCCACCATTCGGTTTCGTTACCCATTACGGTATAATAAGAAACGAACGAAACGAATCGCCGTTCAGGCGAAATATTCCCGAGCCGAATCGCGATCCCGTCCGATCTGCTCGCGCAATGCATCGACTCCGGTAAAGCGTTGCTCTGCCCGCAGGAACGCACACCACTCCACTTGCAGCTCATCTCCGACATCAAATGGTGGGGTCTCGAAGAGGTGCACCTCCAACAAGGGCTGCGCCGTCGCCGGATCGGCCACCGTCGGTCGAAGCCCGAAATTCGCCACCCCGTTCCACATTTTCCCCGGATTTGTCGCGGAGCCCGCACGCACGGCGTAAACCCCCAGGCGCGGCGCACATTCCGGCGCCCACGGCAGGTTCAACGTGGGAAACCCCAGCGAACGACCGAGCCGTTTCCCCGGGGTCACCGTGCCTTCGCAACCGTAGGTGTATCCGAGCAAGGCATTCACCGTGTCCATGTCCCCCGCCCCCAATGCCGCGCGAATGCGGGTGCTGCTGATCGGTTCCCCATCGAGATTGACCCGGGGCGCCGAATAAACCCGCAAGCCATGGGCTTTGGCCGCCGCGTTCAACTGCGGCACGTCTCCTGAACGGCCCCGGCCAAACCGCCAGTTTTCGCCCACATAGATCGCTTTCAGCTGCGGCAGTGCATTGAGCAAGGTCGGCACAAATTGATCGGCCGGCACCGCCGCAAATTCCGCGGTGAACGGCTGCGTGATCACGGTATCCAGACCGGTGGCCACGAGTCGTCGCGCCTTTTCCCGCGCCGGCAACAACAGCGGCACTGCTTTGTCGGGACGCAGCAGCCGACTGGGATGCGGATCGAAGGTCAACGCCGCCGCCAGTCCGCCCGCCCGTCGGGCCGAGATCACCGCCGCCTCCACCACCGCACGATGACCGAGGTGCACGCCATCAAACATCCCGATGGCCAAATGCAATGGTCGGGCCGGCAGCTCCGACGCTGCGGCCAATCCGGCGATGTGCGGCGAGATTTTCACAACGCAATGCGCGGCGCGACTTGATGCACCGGGAGCAGACGTTTTTCCAACTCAGTCAGGGGCATGGCCAGCAAGTCTTCCAACGTGGTTGATTGTTCCACTCGCAAATCCCCCGAGGCCGTGCGCCGCAGTGATTTCAAGTGGCCGCCGCAGCCCAGCTTCTGGCCCAAATCATGCGCCAGCGTGCGCACATAGGTGCCTTTGCTCGAACGCACGAGGAAGTCGACTTCCGGAGATTCCCACCGTTTCAACTCGTATTGCATGACCCGAATGAAGCGCGGCTCGCGTTCAATGTCCTCGCCCTTGCGGGCGGATTTGTAGAGCGGCACACCATCGATCTTGATGGCGGAGAACATCGGTGGCGTCTGATACTGATCGCCCTTGAAAGACTGCATCGCGGCCAGAATTTCCGCTTCGGAAAGCTCGGGCACGGGGCGCGTTTCCAGCACCTCGCCATCCGCGTCCTGCGTGTTGGTCACTTGTCCGAGCGTGATGGTGCCGGTGTATTCCTTCTCGGCGCTCATGAGGTATTGGGACATCCGGGTCGCCTTGCCCACGAGCATCACCAGCAGCCCGGTGGCGGATGGGTCCAGCGTGCCCGCATGGCCGATACGCTTCATCTTCAGCTTGCCTCGCAAGCGAGCCACGACGTCGTGCGACGTGTGTTCCGTGGGCTTGTCCACCAGGAGGACACCCTCAAAATCCTTTTTCGCTCCCAACATAACTTAGTTTCGTTTGCTCGCGTCGACTTCGTGCAAGCGCGTGATCAAAGCCTGCACCAGTCGTTGCCGAAACTCGGCCGTGGTGAGACCCGTAAAATTCAATCCGGCGGCACAGGCGTGTCCGCCACCATTAAACTGCGACGCCACTTGATCGACGCGAAACACGGGATCATTGGCGCGAAGACTGGCCTTGGCCCCATCCTCTTTTTCCTCGATCAAGCAGCCTATTTCCACGCCGTCGATGGCGCGGGCATAGTCGACCAGACCTTCCGTATCCTCGGGACTCGTGCCCGTTTGGTCGAAGACGCCACGAGCGATCGTGCCGATACAGATTCGTCCGTCGGCGTGCATCTCAAACGACGCCAGGAAATGCTGCAACAGCTGCATCTTGCCCAGGGGCTCACGTTCGTAGAGTTCGAAACCGGCTTCCACCGGATCGGCTCCCCGCGACACCAATTCCGAAACAAGGCGAAACGTGTTGCCTGTCGTCGACGCGAAACGGAACTGTCCCGTATCGGTCACGATGCCGGCGTAAAGCGCCTTGGCCGTCGCAGCATCAACCGGCAAATCCAGATCGAGAAACAAGCCGGCCAAAATCTCACACGTCGCGGCGGCCTTCGCATCGACGCAGTTGTGGGTCGCATAACCCACGTTGCTGACGTGGTGGTCGATATTGGCGAAGGGTTGGGCAAACCGTTCGCGTGGCTTCTTTCCCGCCCGCTCATGATCCGCGCAGTCGACAAAAATCGCGATAATCTCTCCCTGCCCCAGTCCGTCCATGTTGATAAACGATTCTCCTCGGGCGCAGAACTCGAGACGACGCGGCACGGCATCCTGGTTCACACAGATCGCTTGATGGCCAAGTGCGCGCAACACCCGCGCCAGCGCCACTTGCGATCCAATGCAATCGCCATCTGGTCGCGCATGCCCTACGACGGCCACGCAGCGCCCTTGGATCTCATCCAAGAGAGCCCGGAACGACGGTGCCAACGTCGGACAGAACGCGTTGTCCGTCACTCGTTGGTCTCCTTCTCCCGATCCCGATCCGCCCGATCAATGTCATCCAACAAATCGAGCACGCGATTGCCCCGATTGATGGCCTCGTCCATTTGGAATACCCAGTCCGGCGAGTGTTTGATCTTAATGTGCTTGGCCAGCTCGCGCCGCAGTTCGCCGCGTTTGCGCAACAACCAGCGGAACCGCTCCGCCACCGTCTCGTCGTCGCCGAAAATCGAGAAGAACACCTTGCCGGTTTTCAGGTCGGGCGCGACTTCCACGCCGGCCACGGTGATGGCCACCGCCTCCTGCTTGTATTTCGTGTGCAGGTAGGTGCCCAGTTCCCGTTGAACGAGCTCGGCAATGCGGATGGTGCGATTGGACATCGGATGGAGGCGGAGAAACGCAGTCAGCGGTGCCCGCGATAAAACTTATCGGAACATGAGCGCCTACAATGAAGCGCGAACTTTCTGGACCTCGAAGGTTTCGATGACGTCGCCCTTTTCGTAGCCATTAAAGTCGTCGAGTTTGATACCGCACTCCAGACCCGCACGGATCTCGTTGGCGTCGTCCTTGAAACGCTTGAGCGTCTGAACCTTGCCTTCGTGCACGGTCTCTTTGCCGCGACGGAGACGCGCCATGGCGTTGCGGATAATCTTGCCCTCGGTGACGAGACAGCCCGCCACAAAACCCTTCGCGAGCGGGAAGACTTCCCGCACTTCCACCGCGCCGAGTTTAACCTCCTTGAGGTCGGGATCGAGCATGTCGGCCATCATGTCACGGGTCGCGTCGACCAGTTCATAGATGATCTTGAAGCTCTCGATGCGGACGCCGTGATGCTTCGCCTGCGGGGTCACGCCATTTTCCAACTTGGTGTTGAACGCGAGGATGGTGGCACCGGCGGCGCTGGCGCGCTGCACGTCGTTCTTGGTGACGAGGCCGACTTCGTTGGCCACGATTTCGACCGAAACCTTTTCGCTCTGGATGGCTTCGAGCATGCCACGGACCGCTTCCGCGGAACCATACACATCGCTCTTGATCACGAGCTTGAGCGTCTTGGCCTGAGTCGCGGCGATGTTGGCAAACAACGCTTCCACGGAAACTTCCTTCGGCTCGGCGGCCTTGGAGGTGACCTGGCCTTTTTGTTTGTCCGCCTCTTCCTCGGCCATGTCTTCCGCGGCACGAGCGTTCTTCACCGTGGTAAAGGTCGAGCCACTCTCGGGCGTGCCGGACCAACCGATCACGCGGACCGGCGTGGAAGGCGGCGCCTCCTTCACATTCTTGCCTTGGTCGTCGAACATGGCGCGGACCTTGGCCCACTCCTTGCCGCACACGATGGCGTCGCCGACGCGCAGCGTGCCTCGTTGCACGATGACGGTCGCCAGCGGACCGCGACCGACTTCGAGTTGCGATTCGATGATCACGCCCGATGCCTTGGCCTGCGGATTGGCCCGCAGTTCGAGAACTTCCGCTTGGAGTTGGATCATTTCCAACAATGTGTCGATGCCATCACCCTTAAGGGCGGAAACCGGCACGGTGATTGTTTCACCTCCCCAGTCCTCCGACGCGATGTCGCGCTGCTGCATCTGGGTTTTAACCTGGTCGATGTTGGCGCCCTTGGCGTCCATCTTGTTGATGGCGACAATGAGAGCGACCCCGGCATCCTTGATGTATTTCAGGGCTTCGTCCGTCTGCGGCTTGAAACCGTCATCGGCCGCGATCACGAGGATCGCGATGTCGGTCACCTGCGCGCCGCGAGCGCGCATCTTGTTGAACGCCGCGTGGCCGGGGGTATCGAGGAACGAGATCTTGCCGTTGTCGTTGGAAACTTGATACGCACCGATGTGCTGGGTGATGCCACCCGCCTCGCCTGAAACGACGTTGGCTTTGCGAATGGTATCGAGCAGCGAGGTCTTACCGTGGTCGACGTGGCCCAGGATACAGACCACCGGGGGACGCGGCTCGAGGTTGGCTTCGTCCTCTTCGGCGGCCTTTTCCTTCTGCTTGGCGATGTCCTTTTTGGTCGGCTGCTGCTGTCCCGGAGTCTGACCTTCCCCGCGGTGTTTGACTTCCAGCACGATGTCGTGCTTCGCCGCCAGATCGATGGCGACCGCTTCATCGATCGTCTGGTTCATGGAGGCGAAAACGCCCTGCTCCATGAGTTCGGAGATCAATTTGAACGGCTTGAGACCGAGTAGTTGGGCGAACTCGCGGACGATGATCGGCGGTTTGACCTGAATCGTGGCGATTTCACCATCGGCGGCCGGCGCGGGCGCCGCCGCCGGTTTTTCGGCGGAGGAAGCGACCGGAGTGGGCGCCGGGCCTTTGGTCGGCAGGGCTGGGGCACTGGGGGCCGACGCCGCACGAGGCGGGCTGGGCGGCACTGCGGCTGGCGCCGGGCGGGAAACGGGAGGGGGCGGAGCCGGAGCTCGGGGAGGCGGCGGCGGGATCGAAACAGGTTTCGGCGCGGTCGGAGCGGGCGCAGCCGGACGGGGGGGCACCGGCGCGGACGGGGGGGGCGGCACCGGAGCCGGAGCACGTGCGGCCGCCTTTTCGGCCTCCAATGCTTTGGCGGCTTCCTCTTTTTCCCGAGCGATATCCGCGGGAGACTTCACAAACACGCCTGCGGGCAGGCGCACCTGCGAGGTTTGCGCCGGTTTGTCTTCGACGACCTCGGGCGCAGGAGCGGCTTTCGGGGTCTCGGCTTCGACGGGGGCTTCCGTCTCGGCGGGCTTAGCGAACTCCTCCACCAAGGCCTCGGCCGAGATGTTGTCGATCGTGCTGGACGCGGTCTTCACGTCGAAGTTGCGCTCCTTGAGGAGCGCCAGCAGCGACTTGTTGTCCATGTCGATCTTTTTGGCGAGTTCGTGAATGCGGATACTCATTAGGCGGTTTGCGGACTATATCTGACGGTCGGGTCTAAACGGTTTACTAAAAGGATTAGGCGTTACCGCTCACGGCGGCAACCTTGGCGAGAATGGTGGCGGCTTCATCGGCCGTGAAACCCGACTCTTCCAAGTCATCGGCTTCCACGCCTTCAAAAATTTCGAGGGAAACGAAGCCCGCGGTCACCAGACGAGTGGCGAGTTCGTAATCAACATCCAAGGACGACGCGAGCTTCTTGGTCGCTTCATCCTGCACGTCGACGGTCTTCTCTGCGAACTCTTCGATGTCGATTTTCCAGCCGATGAGACGGGACGTGAGGCGGGCGTTCTGGCCCTTGCGGCCGATGGCGATGGCGAGGTCTTCGTTCGCCACGCGCAAGATGATGCGACGGCCACGTTCGTCGATTTTCACTTCGCGAGGCACGGCCGGCTTGAGGGCTTCGCGCACCATTTCCTCCGGATCGGCAAAATAGTTGATGATATCGATTTTCTCACCATTGAGCTCACGAACGATCGACTTGACGCGGGCACCACGAGCACCGACGCAAGCGCCGACCGGATCGACTTTGGGATCGTTGGAGATGACCGCCATCTTGGTGCGGTAACCGGGTTCACGCGCGAAGGCTTCGACTTGAACGGTGCCATCGGCGATTTCGGTGACTTCCAATTCAAACAGCCGCCGCACGAAGCGTGGGCTCGCGCGGGTCAGCATGAGTTCGGGGCCGCGAGGCGTGCTTTCGATGGCGGCCAGAAGGCAGCGGATGCGATCACCGGGCTGATACTCTTCACCAGGGACTTGTTCCCGGCCCATCAGCAACGCCTCAGCCTTGCCGAGATCGACGTAAATGTCGTTGCGCTCGCGGCGGCGGACCGTGCCGGTGACGATATTGCCGACCATGTCCTTGAAGTCGTCGTAGATCCGATCCTTCTCGAACTGACGCAGCTTCTGCATGATCGCCTGGCGGGCGGTTTGCGCCGCGATGCGACCGAGGTAAGCGGGATCGATTTCCTTTTCGAGTTCCTCGCCGAGCTGGATGCCAGGCTGGATCGCGGAAGCTTTTTCGATGTGAATTTCCGTCTTGGGATCGCTGACCGAATCCACCACGCGGAGCATCGCCCAGGCGTGCAGCTGACCGTTTTTGGGATCGATATCGATCTTCAGCTCCTGCCCCGAATTCACGCCTTTCTGCGCCGCCGTTTTAATAGCGTTAACGATCGCGGAGATCATGTCGGCGCGCTCGATGCCCTTCTCCTTCTCCATGTATTCAAGGACGGTAAGAATTTCGCTGCTCATTTGATTCGGTGGTGTGCGGAAAATATAGAAAAAAAAAGCGGGCCAGAGGCCCACCTTCAGACGGATTAACTGAAAATGTGAGCGGAGAACTTAGCCTCTGGCAAAATTCGATGTCAAGTCCGCCGCCGAACGTCCCGTTCCAGCGCATTTTGCCATCCAAGCATCCCTTGCACATGTCCCCACGCCAACGGTTCGCGGCCGCCGTTGGCCACTCCGATCAATCGCACCGCTTGCGATACGTTCGCCGGTTGATCCCCCGGTCTCGAAATGAACCACCAGGCGAACCCATCGACTTCCCCCAAATGGCCGCCAGCCGCCAGTAGTGGCAGAAAGCCGTCGCCCCACAAGTTGTCCGCCCGCGGGCACGGCACATGTTCCGCCGCACCGACCGCGGCCATGACTTCCCGCCACCAATTGGCATAACCGGAATCCCGCCGCCATTGCCGCACACCGCGGTCGCCCGAGTCGTCAGTGTCCAACGCCGCTCCCGGCCATGCCCTCGCCTGCTCTATCAGTCGATCGGGCCACGCGGTGCCTCCTTGCCGCACCCAGCGAGCGTAACTCGCCAAACGCCGTCGGGGGTGATTGGCGGGGCGCACCCCGTTGAGTTTCCAATCCGCTGCCAGTTCCATGAATACTTCATCGGTCTCGACGCCATCTTCGCCCCAAAGCGCCAAAGGCCAACGAATGGCAGCACGCAGCATCCCGACCCGATTGAAACGGTAACCGAGAATCTCCATGGCAGTCAGATGGCAGGCTTCCCGCCAGCTGGTTCGCTGGATGCGCAACCGGGCGTAGTGCACTTTGGCATCCCAACGCTTCCGCGCTTCGCCCCTCAATCTGGCTCGGGCCTGGCGCGGTGACATTTCCAACCACTCCGCCGCCAGCCGGTCGGCGGGACGGTCGGCGATCGACGAAACGGCGGCATCCGCCGCGTATTCTTCCAGATCGTGCCACAGCAGCGGCAAAAGCGCCAAAACTGGAATTGAGGCACGGTCTCCGTTGGTGGCGGTCGTCGTGGCCGAACTCGGATAGAGCACCACGTGCAGGACCACCCCATCGTAGTGGGCATCGTTGCCGTGACCGTGCGCCCGCCAGTCGGATTCATGGAGGTGGATTTCCACATCGCCGTCAATCTGACGTCCCCCGATGCGCAGTCGGGCGTCCTTGAAATCAGGTCCACCCAATCGATTCCAACGGCCGGGGTGATCAACTTTGATCCGCTCCCCGTTCTGCGTCGTCGCTTCTCCCACCGAGAAAGCGCGATCAGCCCAAATGCGTTGCAGCAACAACTCGGGAAACTGAAAGGGACCGAACAGTCCCTGCATTTCCATCACGGCCCCGGTCGAATCGAGGTCGGGCCGGGAGGCTCCGAGGTCGCGGCGGCCGGAATTCACCAGGCGGAGTCGCTCGCGCGGTTGATGCTTCGTCGTGTGACTTCGCGAGCCCGCGACACCCAGGAGATCAAATCCTCCGGCGAAATGACTTCGGCTTGCAACGCGCGCACGGTTTCGGCCAGTGCGCGGTCGCGGGTTGCGACCACACACAATTCCGGTGCCCGTGACTTCTCCACCCATTGCTCGATTACGCTGTCGGCGGTCATGCCGCGGGGCGCATACGCCACCACAAAGGTGGGCTCGTCGCCCGGGGTTTCGACCGATAACGCGGCGCCCTTGCCATCGAATACTGTCGTCACGCGCCATCCCATCGCATCGTGCCAGTCTCGGACGAAGCCGACGACGGCATGCTGCCCCGCATCGCGATCCTGTCGCCACACCATGGCAATATCGCCGAGCGCGCGACCGATGTTATTGCCATCGATGATGAGATGTTTGGTCTGGGTCGGCATTCCGATCATTCCCTCTGGAACGGCCCCGCCGGCGCAATTCTTTCAGAGAAATAAGGTGAGTCGGGGATGGCGCGAGGCGGAACGGGTTGCATCGCGTTCGTGACAATTTGAAGGCGTTTAAAAAATGGCGCCCGCATCTCGGGCACCAACTGGGGGAACATCGGTCTGGTGATTCATGCGATCAATTCGATACGCCCTGCCCGCCTGCGGCCTCCGCTGTTGGTCGTCATTTCCCGCGTTCCTTCCCTCCCGTTTGGAAGGTCCTCAACCCGTCATGGAAACAGGAAGTCACGGACTGTTTACCGCATGCATGCTCTGAATCTCCCGCGCCACCCAGCAAACCACCGCCGACTCCTTATTCTTATCATGAGCCAAATTGGTGTCCTGCTGCTTTTCCTATCCGTCGTCGGTTGCACTTCCGTGCAAGCCATGCGGCGCGAGGAGGTCAATTTTGACTACGTCGACGCCGAGGCCACCCGTCTCGCCGCCGTCCCTTTTCGTCCCCAATCTGCGCCGCCCGCAGCCCTGCAGGAGCTCAGTTACAGTGAGTATCAACGCATTCAGTTTCGCCATGAGGACGAGATTTGGAAACACGACGGCCTGCCGTTCACCGTCGGTTTCAAACACCTCGGCTACCTTTTCAACGACCGGGTGAACATCCACGAATTCACCGCCACGCATGCGCAGGAGGTGGAATACCTGCCGACGTTCTTCGACTTCGGCGGTCTCGAATTCCCCCGCCCGCTGCCGGACGATTTGGACTACGCTGGACTGAACCTGGCCATCTACGACGAAGGGCTGCAAAACTATCGCCAGTTCGCCACCTTTCTGGGCGCCAGTTATTTTCGCGCGATCGGAGCCGGCATGCATTATGGCACCTCCGCTCGCGGCGCGACGGTGAATGCGGGACTGGGCGACCCGGAGGAGTTCCCCAAGTTCACGCGTTTCTGGCTCGGCAAGCCGCAGGGAACGGACCGACAGCTTCGGATATACGCCTTGTTGGATGGGCCGAGTGTCACCGGCGCCTACGAGTTCATTCTGCGTAGCAGCGGAACCACTACGATTCAGGTGCGGGCGCGACTGCACCTGCGCGAGGATGTCCAAAGTCTGGGGATCGCACCGCTGACGAGCATGTTTTGGCGCGGCGAAAACCGTGCGCCGGAACATTCCGATTTTCGCCCCGAAGTTCACGACGCCGACGGTCTCGTGCTGCAAGGCGAAGGGAAGCCCGCCTACTGGCGTCCGTTCGACCTCGATGCCAAGACCCGACTATCGTATTTCGAGCTCAACCATCCGACCTATTTCGGCCTGATGCAGCGCGACCGCGACTTTGCCAGCTACCAGGACTTGGAAGCGCACTATCAGGACCGGCCTTCCGTGTGGATCGAACCGAAGAACGACTGGGGCGAAGGCCGCGTGCGTTTGGTGGAACTGCCGACTCACTGGGAATACGATGACAACATCGTGGCGTTCTGGGAGCCCGACCAATTGCCACGCCAAGGCGAGTCCCTCGACGTCGGTTACACCATTCATTGGTCGACGGAAACCGCCCCTCCCGCGCATCCGGGACTGCGCGTGCGCTCCACCCGCAGCGGTGCCGACACGGCTTATCCCGGGACGCACGTGTTTGTGCTCGAGTTTGGTCGCGAACTCCCCGTCCCCACCGCTCCCGGTGAATCTGCTCCGGGTCCGGCCCCCGCAGTGGTGGCCGTGGTCGATGGTCCGTCGACCTTGGAGGATTCCCGCATTGCGTGGAATCCCTACCTGCAAACGTGGCGAGTCACGCTGCGTGTGAGTTCGCCGACGGCGGATGCCGAGGCCATCGAACTGAAGTGCCACCTCGAGTCACCCGAGGAAGGCGCTTCTGAAACCTGGGCCTACCAATGGACTCCCTGAAATTCATCGCGCCGCGTTCCGCCGGGTTCGTGGATTGGTCGGAGGCCTATGCGCGGGTTGAGGCCTACTTCTACGCCCTGCGTATTCAAAACAAGCTGCTCTTGAGTCAGCTGGTCGCCGGTATCCTCCAGCGCACGGCCGAGCAACTGGAGCAACAACCCGATGCCTCGCCGGTCACGCTCGCCGTCGAAGAAGCGGCCGCACGGGTCGATGGTTGGTTTCGGGATGTGCTGACCGCCGCCGGAGTCGAACCCACCAATGTGCGCCAGAAAGGACGACTCGCGCTGTTCCTGGCCGACCTGCCCGCGCGTTGGCAAAATGAATTTCTCAGCCCGGGCCCGTGGCCGGAGCCATTTCTGGAGGCGATGAAAGCAACCTACCTGACCACCGGTCCCGATTTTCAAATGGCGCGCATGGCACCGGCATCCATCGATCTCGGTATCGTCTCGACCATGGCCGACGAAACGTGGCGCGCGATCGATCGCTGGCCGTTCTTCGGCACGGTGCTGGCGTGGTCGCTCTACCTCGCCGCGATCGGTATTGTGTTCTATCTGCTGCGTTAAGCCATGAGCATCGTCCCATCTGTTTTTCAGCGTCCGGGATTTAAACGCGCGGTGTTCTACCTGCTGATCCTCACGCTCACCGCCGTCGCCACCGTCTTGTTTGGCAACCTGCTGCACCGGGCGGGCGTGGGGGCGGAGTATCACGCCCTCACCGTTCTCTTTGGCTTGTTGTTCTGGGGCATCGCGGCCGGCGCAGTGCATGCGATTTTCGGCTTCGGGTGTCGGCTCCGACCCCCGGTTGCGGTCCGCGAGAAATCGCGCGAAGACCCCGCGCCCGAACGTGGAAAAACCGTGGTCGTGCTGCCGATCTTTAATGAAGATCCCTCCCGCGTGTTCGCCGGCTTGGAAGCGATTTACCGCTCGCTGGCCCGCACCGATGAGGCCGCCGATTTCGACTTCTTTGTGCTGAGTGATTCCAATCAACCGACCTGTTGGATTCGAGAGGAAGTCACCTGGGCGCGACTTTGTCGGGAGCTCAACGCCTTTGGCCGCATTCACTATCGTCGGCGCAAGATCAATCAGGATAAGAAGGCCGGTAACATTCAGGAGTTTTGCGAAAACTGGGGCGGGCGTTATCGCTACATGGTGACGCTCGACGCCGACAGCGTGATGACCGGCGAAACCCTCGTCGAACTTCGCCGCCGGATGGAAATCGATCCGCGACTGGGCATCCTGCAAACGTCTCCCCGCATCATCTTTGCCCAAACCCTGTGGGGCCGCCTGCAGCAATTTTCCAACCATTTCCTCGGTCCGCTTTTTGTGGCAGGTCTGGACTTCTGGCAGCAGGACGACGGGAGTTATTGGGGACACAACGCCATCATCCGGATGGATGCGTTTCTCGCGCATTGTGCGCTCCCGGATCTGCCCGGCCGTGAGCCATTTGGCGGTAAAATCCTCAGCCACGATTTCGTCGAAGCCGCTCTGATGCGCCGTGCAGGCTATCATGTGCGCCTCGCCACCGACCTCACCGGTAGTTACGAAGAATGCCCGCCCGATATCATCGAACACGCCAAGCGCGACCGCCGGTGGTGCCAGGGTAACATGCAGCACATTTGGCTCTTGTTTTCTCGCGAGCTCCCCCGGATCAGCCGCATCCATCTGGCCAATGGTATCATGGGGTATGCCTCCTCTTTGTTGTGGGCGATGTTTCTGATTCTCGGGGGGATCTACGCGTTCAACCGCACGCGCAGTGATTTGTCGGTGTTGCCGATTCCATTCCTCCACGGTTGGGGAGAACTCTCGCTGTCGGCCCATGCTTTGCTGACGTTCGGATTCACCTTTGCCTGCATCTTTCTACCCAAAGTGCTCGCGCTGATCGATGCGGCGCTGCATCCCCGCCGCGCTGCCGGATTTGGCGGAGTCGGACGCAGTGCGGCCAGCTTGCTCATTGAAACGGTCTTCTCGGTTTTCTCCGCCCCGATCCTCATGATCTATCATTCGCGCTTCGTGTTGGCGACGGCCTTCGGGCGCGGAGTGACTTGGACCACCCAGCGCCGAAACGCCGACGTTGGTCAGTCCTTCGCCTTCAGCCTGCGCGCCCACGGCGGTCAGGCGCTCATCGGACTCACGGCGGCCATCCTGGCCGGGCGCGTCGACGATCGGCTCTTTTATTGGTCGCTCCCTCTCACCGCCGCGTTGGTGCTGGCCCCCGTCTATTCATGGCTCGTTTCGCGTCAGGATGCCGGACAATTCCTGGCGGAATTGGGACTATTGAGCACGCCCGAAGAACGCCAACTTCCCGTGGAGCTATCCGAGACCATCGCGAGAACCACCGCCATGAAGAACGATACGCTGCTCGTGACCGGATCCGAACTTCAAGGCGTGATCGTCGATCCGTATTGCAACGCGATCCGTGCCGCGTTGGCGGAGCGAGATTCGGAAGTGGATTCCAGCGCCGCGCATGCGGCCGGACAACACGCGTTGGTCGCGGGAATCGACGCTCTGGAAGCACGAGAACTCGGGCTCTTGCTAGGTGATTCCGCCGCATTGGAGGAGACCCACCGAATCGCCTGGCTCACCGACCCGGCGGACTTGCACCCCTCATGGCGGCCGAGTTTTCAACGCTACGGACTCGAGGCCATTTAACCCGCTGGCGGAGAGGGAGGGATTGGTTCCGGCTGCACCGTCCCGCTACGCGGCGACCTTTGGTCGACCCATCTCCGCGCTCCCGCCAAGGCGGAATCGCTTCGTCGAACCCCGGGGATTCTCATCCCTCCCCGGTGTGACACGCCCTCAAATCGTCCACGTTAGGCGTTTTGGTCAGTCCACGTTTTATCGTTGCTGGCGGAGAGGGAGGGATTCGAACCCCCGGAACCTTGCGGCTCAGCGGTTTTCAAGACCGCCGCAATCGACCACTCTGCCACCTCTCCAGTCGCAGCACGCCAATGAGTCAGCGTCACTCGGGTCTTGTCGAGATTTTCTTCCGTCCGCGGGATGGTGGAGGTGGCTCCATTGAGGGCTCATCGAGCGGCGGCACATTCCGCGCCCCAACGTTCGAGGGCGGCACTCACTTCATCCACTCGCACGGGCTTGGCGATGTAGTCATCCATGCCGGCTTCGAGGCATAATTCCCGGTCCCCCTGCATCGCATTGCCCGTCATCGCGACGATGCGTGGGCGCGGCCGGTCAAGGGGTTCCCATTTTTCGCAAATTCGGCGGGCGGTTTCGTAACCGTCCATTTCCGGCATCTGGACGTCCATGAGAATGAGGTCGTAAGTTTTTTGGTCGAGCGCTTGCAGCGCTTCGAGTCCATTGCCCACCGAGTCGGCCACGTAGCCGAGCCGTTTGAGCAACATGCAGGCGACTTTCTGGTTCACGGCATTGTCGTCGACGACCAGCAGTCGCAAGGGCAGACGCTCAGCCAAACTGCGCTCGGCATCCCCGAACGGAGACGTGCTCGCGACCCGCTTTTCCTCGCGTTGATCTCCTGTGACCGCCCGGGCGAGTTGTTCCAATAGGCTGACCGGACGCAGCGGCTTGGAAATGATTCTAAAGTTTCGCGATGGTTTCGCCTGACCGCGAGCGGTGAATAAAAACACCCCCGATGCCGCCGATCCGGGCAGCCCGGCCATTTCCGTCAGCACGGCATCCGCTGAATTTCCCAGCATCTCGTGGTCGATCACAACCAGATCGAATTGGCTTTCAGGTTTACGCAGAACTTCCCGCGCCGCCGCTGCGGTTTCGACGGCGATCAGGTCGATGCCCCACCCGGTCGCGAGTTGCTGAAAGTTTTCCCGCTGCGCGGCATTGTCCTCCAAGAGCAGCATTCGGCGTCCCTCCAGTTCGGGGACTCCGGCCAGCCAGCGCGGGGGCGTATCGGCCTCCACCCGCACCTTGATGTCAAAATGGAATTTCGCGCCTTGGTCGGCCTCGCTTTCAACCGAGACCGAACCGCTCATCAGTTCGATCAAACGCTTGCTGATGGCCAACCCCAGACCCGTGCCGCCAAATTCCCGCGTGGTTGAACTGTCGACTTGGCTGAAGGATTTGAAAAGACGGTCCTGCTTTTCCGGCGGAATACCAATGCCGGTGTCGGCGACCGTGATATTCAAAGTGAGTTCGCCCGAAGGGTGAGTCTCCCCGCGGGAGACGGACACTCGCACTTCGCCCTCGGCAGTGAACTTGATCGCATTGCCCAGCAGATTCACAATCACCTGACGCAGTCGGGTGACATCTCCCACCACCATTGCCGGCAAAGTGGGATCGAGCTGCGAAATGACTTCCAGGCCTTTGTCGAGTGCGCGCGGGGCCAGCAATTCGAGGGCTTCTTCAATACACTGATGCAAGGTGTAGGGATGATCCTCCAGCTCGATTTTGCCCGATTCGATTTTGGAGAAATCGAGTATGTCGTTGATGATGGTCAGCAGACTCTCGCCTGAGCTCCGCACAATATCGACAAAGTCGCGTTGTTCCGAATCCAGTGGCGTGTCCAACAACAGTGTCGTCATTCCGATCACGCCATTCATCGGGGAGCGAATTTCATGGCTCATGTTGGCCAAAAACTCCGACTTGGCTTTCGTGGCTTCCTCGAGCTTCTGATTCAGAGAGATCAACGCGGTATTGCTGTCGACCAGCTGCTGCTGACTTTCGCGCAGCGCCGTGTAAGCGGCATCGCGCTGCAATTGGTTGATATACGCTTTGGAGTGATGGCGAATGCGCGCAATCAACTCGATTTTGTCGGGTAGTTTCACGAGGTAATCGTGTGCGCCGACCGCAAAGGCTTCACTCTTCACAGCCGCCTCCTCTTTCGTCGACAACACGATGATGGGAGTGTCGCGGGTCGCCGGGTTTTTGCGGTATTCACGCACAAGGGTCAGCCCATCCACCCCTGGCATCACCAAATCCTGCAGGATAACCGTGGGTTTGATCTCCGTCGCGAGTTTCACCGCGGCGGCCGGATTCACACAGTAGTGGAAATCAATGTCCGTTTCGGTGGCCAGCGCCCGACGAACGGCCTCGCCCACCATGGCTTGGTCATCCACTAGCAGGACCATTATCGAATACGTATGGGGAAGGTGATAGCTCATCGCGAAAACTCCGTTGGGTTTATAAATTAAAAGTGGTTCCCGTCTTTTATCCGGCTCTCCAGATTTGGGTTAAACGAGACGGGATACGTTCGAGGGAAAGAATCTCCACCGCCGCTGCGAGCTTGGCCGCGGCCTTGGGCATTCCGTAGACGGCACTGCTGGCTTCGTCCTGCGTGATGGTGTGCTGGCCTTGATTGCGCAGGGCTTTGAGACCGAGCGCGCCGTCCCGGCCCATCCCGGTGAGTAGCACGCCAACGACCGGACCTTTCCAGTGCAGACTCAAGCTTTGGTAGAATACGTCGACGGAAGGTCGATAGACATATTCGACGGGTTGTCGCTTATAGTGAAGGCGGCCGTCGGCACCCACTACGAGGTGATCGTTCGTGCCCCCCAACAACACCGTGCCCATCGCCGGCTCATCGCCTTCGCGGGCCACCCGCACCGGCAATCGGGACTCCTGCCCCAGCCAGTCGGCCATCCCTTGGGCAAAGCGTTCATCCACGTGTTGCACCACCACCACCGCGGCCGGAAAATCGCATGGCAATCCCGCCAGAATTTGGTTTACCGCCGCCGGCCCTCCCGCCGATGCTCCGATCGCCAGGAGGCGGACATGCTGGTTGCCGGAGGTGTTGATCCCCCGTGGGGCTTGCAACGGTGGCGTCAGCCTTCCGTTGCGGTCCTTGACCATTTTCCCGATAATTTCGATTTTTGCCAGCAGCGGTGCCGCATTGGTTCGCCAGTCGCCCGACCCGAAGGTGGGTGTGTCGACGGCATCCAATGCCCCGTGCCCCATCGCTTCGAAAGCTTTCCACGCATTCTTACCCACGCTAACGGTAACCACCAAGATGGCACAGGGCGAATTTGCCATGATGCGGCGCGTGGCCTCGACCCCGTCGAGCTGGGGCATGATCAGATCCATCAACACCAGTTCAGGCGTGTCTTGCGCGCACTTTTCGACCGCTTCCTGGCCCGTCCGCGCCACCCACGCAATGTGATGACGCGGATTCAACGCCAGCACCCGCTTCAGCACTTCGACCGTCAGCGCCATGTCGTTCACGATGCCGATTCTCATGCGTTGGGCTCTCCGATCAAATCCACCACCGTCTCAACCAACGTGTCGTCGTGAAAACTCCCCTTGGTCAGATAGTAATCTGCTCCCGCGTCGAGTCCCCGCCGCCGATCTTCCTCCCGGTCTTTATAAGAAATGATCATCACGGGCACGTTGGACAAATGCGGATCTTGTTTGATCAATGAAACCAGCTCAATGCCGTCCATCCGCGGCATGTCCACATCCGTCACCACCAGATCAAACCGCCCCGATCGCACGGCATTCCAGCCGTCCATCCCGTCGACAGCGACTTCCACCTGATAGCCGTGGCCCACCAGAACCTTGCGCTCGAGTTCGCGCACGGTCAGCGAGTCGTCCACCACCAGAATACGTGGGGCGGCCCGCGTCGCTTCGGTGCCGACCGCCGTTTCCCGCATGCCGCTAAGTTGACCGGATGACACCAATTTCTCCACCGATCGCACCATGTCTTCCACGTCGATGATCAATACCGGTGAACCGTCGGTCATCACCGCGGCCGCGGCAATATCCTGAATCTTACCCAGCCGGGCGTCGAGTGGTTGCACAACCAGTTCGCGTTCCTCCCGAAAACGATCGACCACGATGCCGTAATGGTTGCCGGTTTCGCCCACGACCACGACCGACAGCGTTTCGTCGCTCGTGGTGGATTCCTTCCCGCCGAGGACTTGATGACCGCTCACCAAACCCACCCGTTGCCCCGCCAAGTCGAAGTGCGCTCGTCCTTCCAGTTCGGCGATCGAGCCCCGCGAAATTTTCATGGTGTGGGCAAGGTTGGCCAGAGGGAACGCATAGACTTCTCCCCCGATCTCCACCAACAACGCCCGGACGACGGAAAGCGTCAGCGGCAACTGCAGCAGAAAACGGGTGCCGATGCCGGGCTGGGAGGTGACGCGCACGGTGCCGCGCACTTGCTTGACCATTGACTGCACCACATCGAGACCGACTCCCCGGCCCGAAATTTTGGTCACGTTGTCCTTCATCGTGAATCCGGGCAGGAAGAGAAACTCCCACAATTCCGTTTCACTCATCTTCTGCGCCGTCTCCTCGTTGGTCAGTCCGCGCCTCACGATTTTGTCGCGCAATCCCGCGATATCGATGCCGCGTCCGTCGTCGGCAACGATGACTTGCAGCGTGCCGGCATTGTGTCGCGCCTCCAACCGGATGGTCGCTTCCGCGGGTTTGCCGACGGTCGACCTGACTTCGGGAGCCTCCACGCCGTGGTCGATGGCATTTCGCAGCAGATGGCCGAGCGGTGCTTCGAGTTTTTCCAAAATATTGCGGTCGACCGTCGTCCCCTCTCCCACCAACTCCAGCCGCACTTGTTTGCCCAGTTCCCGACTCACATCGCGCACCAAACGAGGGAATCCGTGCACCCCATCCGCAAACGGACGCATGCGGGCAGCCAGCGCCACGTCGTAAAGGCGATGAGACAACCGTGACGAACGATGATCAAACTCCTCCAACTCGTCGAACCGTGCGCTCACGAATTGCTGACACTGCGCGACCAATTCACGCGCGGAATCATGCAACGCCGCCACGGTTTGCCCGCCATCATCGGTTCCCTCGGTTTCCCGCATCGCGTCCAGCGTATGAGCCAAATCCTGATGCAGATGCCGCAGCTTGCGCAGGGACTCACCGAAAGGTTTCAACCAACGGGACTCCACCAAGGATTCACTGGCGAGCGCCAGCATCCGATCGAGGTTGTCGGCGGTCACGCGCAAGACGCGTTCACCGGTCTCTTTCGGTCCGGTGGCCAGAGGCGGTGGCGAAGTTTGGGCCGAAACGGGAGGCGGTGACTTGTTGCTCGCCTCGGACTCGGTCGTGACTTCCGCCGGAATCTCGGTTGCAGTTTCCCGCGCTGGAACCGCCGCCTCCGACTGAGTTTCATCAGCATGCGACAGTCGCGTGAGGAACGCGTCGATTTCGGCGCGACGGTCTCCCTCCCATTGCGCGACATCCGCTTCACTGGTCTGAGCAATTTGGGTCAGCAAATCGACGCCCTGCAGCAGGACATCGATACGAGCATGGTCGAGTTTGATGCCGCCTTGTTGCGCCGCGACAAAACAGTCCTCCATTACATGCGCCACAGAAACGCCGCCATCCAATCCGACGATACGAGCCGCGCCCTTCAATGAGTGCGCCGCGCGCATGCAGGCTTCAAGTTCAGCCTGGGCCGTGGAATCCCGCTCCAACGCGAGCAGTCCTTCGGTCATGACCTGCGTCTGGTTTTCCGCCTCCAATCGAAAGAGGTCGAACAAAGAAAAATCGCTCAGATCATCACTCATGCGAGACTCCGATCCAACGTTTGCCACAACCGCAACTCGTCCACGCAACCCACCGAGCGTTCACGCCAGGGCAGAACGGCGGAAACGTGAGCCGACGTCGCCTTGCTCACGGTGGCGGGAGCCGGAACCAAGTCTTCCGACCTACACCGATGCAACCCGTGCACTTCATCCACCGCCAACGCGAGCGAGGCCTGCCCGGCGGCACCGATCACCAGCATCCGGCCCGCGCTCCCGGATTTGCGGGAACCCGACGGTTGCAACCCCAATACGGCTTCCAGAGACACGCATACAACCAGCGCGCCGTGTAGGTTTATCAGTCCGCGCACGACTCCGCTGCGCCGGTGCGGCAGCGAATGCACCGCCCGTCCCGACGTTACTTCCCGGCACACTGCCGTAGGGAGCGCCAGCCATTCCGGGCCAATCCTGAACAACATGAACGACCGTGAATTGGTGGTGCGTTCGGGCAGCGCCTCCGCGAAGTGACGTCCCCAATGATCGAGATGGTCCGCGGGCAGTCCGACATCGAGCAATTTTACCGCCGAAGCCGAATACACCGGACAGTTTCGACAGTGGCTGTGCTGTTCGAGTTCAACGCAGGAGCCGTCGCCGCGCACGCCGATGCGATTCCAACACGTATCGAGATTCTGGATCCGGGACGATGATTCAGGCACACTCATTTCAAGACCCTACCTTGGCTTCGAGTCGACGAACGCGTTCCATTAAACGCGACGCGCCGGCAACCTCACCCCGCTCTTCCAACAAAATCGCGAGATGCACCAACGCTTCCGCGTGGCGCGGTTCGAGATACAGCGCCTTGCGATAAAACTCCATCGCACTCACCGTGTCACCCGCGGCATCCCGCACCAAACCGAGCACATAAAAAACGGCCGCAGAAGGACCTTGTTGCTCCAAAACTTGCTCACCGGCCGCCCGCGCTTCGACAAGTTTGCCTTGGTCGGCCAAGCGCATGGCCTCCGCCATGCCAACGGGTCCGGCTGATCGCGGCGTCGGGGATTTGAGGTGGGAGAATGGCAATCGTTTCACCCGCGCCGCAGGCACCTTTGGCGGCGACGGAGCGCACCGTGATTTTACCGCCACACGGTTACGCACGACGGGTTGGGAAACCCGCGGTTCGGCACGTCGAAACGCAAACGACCGCGGCGATTTCACGGCCGAAAAACCGTGATCCAGCATCAACGCGGTCTCCGAGGGGCCCACAAAAAAACAACCGGTTGGTGCCAACAATGCCGTGAGCGTCGAGACGCTCCGGTTCTGCGTGGGGCGATCAAAGTAGATGAGCAGGTTTCGACAAAAAATCACGTCATAGGCGGCGGCTCGCACCACCTCCGGCAGGGTGTCGCCCAGGAGATTCGCCCGCGTGAAGCGCACGCGTGAACGGACGAGATCGCGCAACTGCCAGCGCGAGCCTTCCGGGGTGAAGTAGCGGTTGCGAAATGAGAGTTGATCGCCTCGAAAGGAATTGCGTCCGAAAACCGCCAGACGGGCGCGCTGCAGGGCCCTTGCACTGATGTCGATGGCATCGATGGAAAACGATTCCGGTTCCAGGCCGGCGTCGAGCAAAGCCATCGCCAAGGAATACGGTTCCTCCCCGGTTGAACACGGCAGGCTCAGCACGCGCAACGGCCACGCTGTCTCATCCCCGGACGCTTTTCGTTCCGTCATCATTTGGGTCAGCGCTTCGAACGCCCCGGCATCGCGGAAGAACCAAGTCTCCGGCACCACCACTTCCTCGATCAACTCCTGCAATTCCTCTCGATTCTCGCGCAGTTGTTCCACGTAGGACGTCGGCGAAATGCCGCCACGGATTTCCCGCCGCAGCGCTACGGCTCGCCGAATACTTTCACTCCCGATGGACGCCGCATCGAGTCCCATCGTGCGACGGAGAAGGTCCTCAATTTCGGTCGTTTTCACGCCACCACCTCCGTGCCCGGGGGGAATAGTTGGTCGTGCACTTCGGCTGATAAAAGTCGATCAACCTCCACCCATTGAATCAACCCCCGCGGGTCCCTGGCCACCGGACCGAGGTAGGGACTACCATCATTTTTAAGTCCCGATTCCACAAAATCCTCCGGATCGCGACGCAGCGTTTCCGTGGCATACTCGGCGACGAGTCCGAGCAGCCGAGTCCCCCCGGTGCGATCCCGGTAGGAAACGACCAGGAGCCGGGTGCTGAGGCTCTCCCGCGCCGGACGCCCCAATGCCATTCGACTCAAATCGATCACGGGCACGGGTTGTCCTCTGTAGTTGAAAAGCCCCTGCACACCGTCTGCGGCGCCGGGAATTCGTTTCACCCGCACCAACGGCAGCACGACTTTGACCCGGGAAGCCTCCAGGGCGTAGTGATCGCGATCGAGTTGGAATAGAATGAAAAGCATCGGGTAAATTTCCCGCTGATTTGGTCGCAGTGCCGCCGCGAGATCAGCGCCCGGCGGGTTTTCCCGACGTCGCGGCGGGGCTGAGTTTGAATCGGGAAACACCATCGCGCAAATCGCGCGACACCGTGTTCAGCCCGTCGATCGCCTCGCCGGACTGCCGCAGGCTGTCGACCGTTTGCTGGGCTGCCTCGCTCAACTGTTCGAGCGCTTGGCTGATCTGCTCCGCGCCGGTGGACTGCGCTTGCATGCCTTCATTGACTGCCTCGACCCGGGGCGCGAGAGCCTGCACTTGCTGGATGATCTGCGCCAGCTGCCCGCCGACCTGCTGCACGTCGTCCATGCCACGCCGGACTTCCTCGGAAAACTTGTCCATCCCCATCACCCCGGCCGAAACCGCTGACTGCATCTCTTTGACCATTTGTTCGATATCATAGGTCGCGATCGCGGTTTGATCGGCCAGGCGGCGAATCTCGGTCGCCACGACGGCGAATCCGCGGCCGTATTCACCGGCTTTTTCCGCCTCAATGGCAGCGTTGAGGGACAGGAGATTGGTTTGGTCGGCAACCTTCGTGATCGTGGTTACGACCTGGTTGATGTTGAGGGCCTTTTCGTTAAGGATGGCCAACTTGGACTTGATGCCGCCGGCGGCCTCCATGACTTGATGCATGGTCTCTTCCATGTGCGCCAAGCCGGTCTGTCCGCTGTCGGCGAGTTGAGCGGATTGATCAGCGACATCAGAAACTTCACCCATCGTCCGCACCAAATCCTTGGAGGTAGCCGAGATCTCTTTTGAAGTGGCTCCGATTTCACTGGTTGTGGCGGCGATTTCGCTCGCGGTGGCCTGTTGTTCGCGAGCGGTTGCGGAAATCTCGGTCGTTGAGGTATTCACCTGCACCACCGAATTTTTCACCTGACCGACCAGCGCCGCGAGGTCATCGGCCATACGATTGAATCCGTCGCCCAGGGTTCGAAATTCATCGTTGCGCGCCAGTTGCGCGCGTTGAGTGAAGTCTGCTTGGCGCATCGCTTCGGTCACGGCCAACAGTGTGCGTAAAGGTTGGTTGATCGCGCGAACCAGCGAAACCGCGCTAAACACGGCGAGTGCAAGCACGATGACCATGACCACCAACAGGCCGGTCTCGGTCGCAACGACCGTATGGCTGATCACCGCGGTCGAAGCATCGATGTCCGCCTTGCTATTGTCCATCAATGCTTCGATCGCTCGTTCGACTTTGATGAATTGGGGTTCGAGTTCATTTACTACAAAAGCCGAGGTCGCCGCGTCGTCGTGCTTTGCACTGATTCGCAGTAGTTCCGCCTGCACTGTTTCGTAGGTGTGAAGTTCCACTTCGAACGTTTCGAACAGCACCCGGTCGGTCTCGTTTCGAATCGTGGATTCGTAAGCGGTCAGGAGCATTTCGGCCTGCATGACACGCTCATTCAATCGCACCTCGATCTGGGCCTGCTCGGCATCGTCGATCGCACGCGTGTGACGTTCCGCGAGTGCATACATGTCGAGCCAGTTGGTGATGAGCTGAGCGCCGCCATAGAGGCCGGGAACGGAGTCGGTCTCGAGACTGGTGATCTCGTGTTCTATTTTCACGATGCGGTAGAAGGCGAAGACCCCCATCACGAGCATAAGCGCAATGACGGAACCGAAGCTCCAGACGATGCGTTGGCGAACGGACTAATTGTTCATAATCAATGACATCGGCCGATTGACGCTCATGTTTACGAAAAAATACCTTCATGGGTCAGATTCTTGCCAGCGCAGGTTCCCCGCCTTAGCCGGAACGAAATCATTCTTCGTCCCGGGGATTTCCCACGGTCGCAGCACGAAAAACCCTGCACTTCATGGTTAAGCGCAAGCGGCATGCAAGCGTTGGACCGAGTTAGCGCTTGGCGCTGGCATCTCACAATTCAGCCTGCTCCCTTTACGATCCTTTGTTCTTACATTGACTGACCAATTTATGACCGCACACCCCATGCTCATCGCCGGCGAATGGCGCTCCGCGCCCGCCGATGCATCCACGTTTCAACCCAGCAATCCATCGACGGGGGAGCTGTTGCCCGACACGTATCCCGTGGCTTCGAGCGCCGAAATCGACGCGCTGCTCGACGCCGGTTTGAGCGCGAGCCAAACGCTTGCTGAAACCGACCCGACCGCCATCGCGGCGTTTTTGGAGGCCTATGCCGATGGCATTGCCGCCGCGACCGACGAGTTGGCCGCCCTCGCTTCGACTGAAACCGGTCTGCCGGTTAAACCGCGCCTGGAGGTTGTCGAAATCCCCCGCACCACCGGCCAGCTGCGGCAAGCCGCCGCCGCCGCACGGGCGGGCGATTGGAAACAACCCGTCATCGACACCGCCAACAACCTGCGCTCGCAACTCGAACCGTTGGGCAAACCCGTTCTCGTGATCGGCCCCAACAATTTTCCGTTCGCCTTCAATGGCATCGCGGGCGGCGATTTCGCGGCCGCCATTGCCACCGGACACGCCGTGATTGCCAAGGCGCACCCCGCCCATCCCGGCACCAGCAAACGTCTCGCCGAGATTGCGCTCGCCGCCACGGCCACCGCCGGCGTGCCGACTGCCACGATTCAGCTCTACTACCGTTCCTCCCACGCCGAGGGCCACCGCATGGCGAGTGATCCGCGTTTGGGCGCGATCGGTTTCACCGGCAGCGAAGGCGCCGGTCGCAAAATCAAGGCCGCCGCCGACGCCGTGGGTAAACCCGCCTACTTCGAGCTCAGCAGTGTCAATCCGGTGGCGTTCCTGCCGGGGGCGCTCGCCGAGAAAGCCGCGGATTTGGCCACCGAGTTCAGCGGTTCCTGCCTGTTGGGCACCGGTCAGTTCTGCACGAATCCGGGGCTGCTGCTCACCATTGCCGGAGCCGATACGGAAACATTTCTCACCACGGCGGCGGCTAATTTTAACGCGGCCCCATCCGGTGTGATGCTCGTGCCTTCCCTGCCCGGCGAGCTCGATGCGAGCGTCAAGGCCCTGGTCGCGGATGGCGCCGAACTGATGGGTCGCGGCACCCAGCCGACGGAGCCCGGTTTCCGCGCTCAACCTGCCCTGCTCCGCGTGAGCGGTGCGACTTTCCTCGGTGATCCCAAGGCCTTCCAACGCGAAATGTTCGGACCGGGCGCGCTTGTTGTGGTCGCCGCCGATGCCGATGAACTCGCTGCCGTCGCCGAGCATCTGGAGTCATCGCTCACCGCCTCGTTTTACTCCGCCTCCGACGGCAGTGACGACGCACTTTACGATCGTCTGGTCCCGATCATCGCCGCCAAAGCGGGCCGTTTGCTCAATGACAAGATGCCCACGGGAGTCGCAGTCTCGCCCGCCATGGTGCACGGCGGTCCGTTCCCGGCGGGAGGCCACCCGGGCTTTACGGCCGTGGGCATCCCGGCCTCGCTACGTCGCTTCGGTGCGCTGCGTTGCTACGACAACGTCCGTGCCGGTCGATTACCCGCGACGCTTCAGGACAAGAATCCGAACGGTGTCATCTGGCGCCTGATCGACGGCACGTGGACCCAAGCCGACGTGGCTTCCTGATTCGGAACAATCCGCCCTCTCCCTTTCAGTTGTTTCGAAACGCGGCCCGCTGAGGCCGCGTTTTTTTTGCCGCTCAAAAAGACGCGACCGTTGGCTCTCACGCGGAGTCCTGCTATCGTCTGCTCATGAAACCACTTCATCCGCTGCTGATCGACGGGGTTTGGACGTCCCCGGAGGAGTCTACCGATTCATTTTCAGCCGCCGACCCCAGCACGGGTGAAGACCTGACCGCCTACTTTCCGCTTTCCGGCCAAGCCACCATCGATCGGTTGCTTAACGCGGCGGGATTGGCATCCCGCACCCTCGCCAACACCGCCCCCACCGCGCTGGCCTCTTTTCTGGACAACTACGCCACTGCCATCGACGAGCATGCGGAGGAACTCGCCACTCTCGCTCATCGTGAAACCGGGTTGCCCCGGCGTCCGCGACTCCTCGAAGTTGAAATCCCTCGCACCATTAAACAGCTCCGCGATGCCGCACAGTCGGCGCGTTCCGAGGACTGGACGATGCCGACCATCGACACGGCCCACGATATCCGTTCGCGTCTCGAGTCGTTGGCCAAACCGGTGCTGGTGATGGGCCCGAACAACTTTCCTTTCGCCTACAACGGCATCTGCGGGGGAGATTTCGCCGCGGCCGTTGCCACCGGTCACGCCGTGATCGCCAAATCGCACCCGGCGCACCCCGGCACAACCCAACGCCTCGCCGAACTCGCGCTGGTCGCGGCAACCGCCGCCCATCTCCCGCCCGCCACGGTTCAGCTTTTCTACCATTGTTCGCCCGAGGTGGGTCTGAGTCTCGCCGGCGATTCGCGACTGGGCGCCATTGGGTTTACCGGCAGCGAAACCGCAGGGCGCAAAATCAAAGCGGCGGCCGACGCGGTCGGCACACCGGGTTATTTTGAAATGAGCGGAGTGAATCCGGTCACCATTTTACCCGGAGCGCTGGTTGAACGGCCGGAGGAGATCGCCCACGAGTTTTGCGACTCCTGCCATCAGGGCACGGGACAGTTCTGCACCAGCCCGGGTTTGGTGCTCACGGTGGAGGGGTTGGGGTTCGATCGATTTTTGGCGGCCGCAGCGAAACGGTTCGATGGCGCCACCCTCGGCCCCATGCTCTCCCGCGCACTGCCGTCCCACTTGAAGGCAAGCGTCAAAGCGCTGTTGCATGCCGGGGCACTCATGGTCGCTCGCGGCACGACTCCCGCGGAAACCGGATTCACTGTCGCGCCCGTGCTGCTCCGCGTTTCCGGTCGCACGTTTCTCAACGACCCGGCGGTTTTTCAAAACGAGATGTTTGGTCCCGCTGCACTCGTCGTGGTCGCGGCCAATTCCACCGAACTGGTCCAGATTGCGCAAAGACTGAACGCTTCGCTCACCGGATCGATTTACTCCGTGACGGATCAAACGGACGACCTGCTCTATGAGCGGATTTCCTCGATCCTCGCTCCGCGCATCGGCCGATTACTGAATGACAAAATGCCGACCGGGGTGGCCGTTTCCCCGGCCATGATGCACGGCGGACCATTCCCGGCCGGTGGCCATCCGGGGTTTACCGCTGTCGGCATGCCGGCTTCGCTCCGTCGGTTCGGCGCTTTACGCTGCTATGATCACGTGCGGCCACACCGCTTGCCCGCTTCGTTGCGCAACGAAAACCCCACCGGCAAACTTTGGCGCTCCATCGATGGTGTCTGGACTCAATCGGACGCCTCCGCCTCGGGCTGATCGCCAAACCGGAACAAGTTGGCGCGGCGGCGCGAGCTTTTCCCCGTGAATGGTTTGCGTTCGCCGGCCGGTTTGTAGGGCTGACGTCGATACCCTCCCAAATTCGGATCCACCGCGCACTTGATCTGGAACTGTTGCATCCGGTCGAAAATCTCCAGCAATTGCCGCGGCAGCTCGTAGCGGTCTTCGCCCCGGGCGGCCAAGGCGGTCAGCACCTCGTGGACCGATTCCAGGGTGGAAAGGCATCCGTTGAACGGCTGCTGCTTGATGACGTAGCGACTGGGAGTCGACGGCGTGAACATGATCCGCGGCAACCGCTGCAACGAGGGACTCATTTTCAACATCTTGCGGGCGCAACTCCAAGTGGCGTCGAGCAACAGCACGACAAGCTCCTTCCCCGGCGGGGTGACGGGCGATGTCGGCGAGAGTGACAGGTTGACGGCTTCGTCGCCGGGATAAAGCAGCACCACGTGCTTGCTCGGATCGGCCAGCACGGCTTTGACCCGCGGATGATCGTCAAACGCGACGCCTTGGATGATCTCGCTATTACTCAGGCACAAGTGCGTGAGCCTCCCGGTGTTGGCCTTTTCCCGCCGAAACTCCTTCGGGTGCATCAGCAGCACGTAACGCGTGGCGGTGCCCATCGGCACGATTTGTTCGCACCAACAATGGGCTTGGGGCCAAAAACAACGGTAACAGGTCGCTCGACTCATAAGGACAAGCCGTCCATTGATGGGGCTCACCCTCTCGCGTTCAAACCCCTAACTCTGATTTACGCCTTATCATGCGTCGCATCTCTTGCCGCCTGCTCGCCCTCGCCCTCCTTGGATCACCGCTTTTCGGCCAAAACGAACTGCCGCCGCCGGAAATGACGGAATATTGGTCGCCCCAACCCGTCATCGTATCCGCCCAACCCGGACAAGTGCCATCCGATGCCATTGTGCTCTTCGATGGAACATCCCTCGATGCGTGGGAATCGGCCGGTCCCGACGGCGGCAAAGCGCCGTGGGATCTCGTGGATGGCGCCTTGGTCGTTAAACCCAAATCGGGAGACATTCGCACCCAAGCCGCCTTTGGCGACGTGCAACTCCACCTGGAATGGCGCGCCCCGTTGCCCATCGTCGGGAAGAGCCAGGGCCGCGGCAACAGCGGCGTGTTCTTCATGGAGCGTTACGAGGTGCAGGTGCTCGATTCGCACCGCAACCCGACCTACGTGAACGGCGGCGCTTCCTCCGTTTACAAACAACACCCACCTTTGGTGAACGCGACTCAACCTCCCGGTGAATGGAATACCTACGACATCGTGTTCGTCGCCCCCCGGTTCGACGCCGGCGGCAAACTGACCTCGCCCGCCCGCGTGACGGTTTTTCACAACGGCGTGCTCACGCAACTCGACGTGCATCTCGCCGGGCCGACCGAGTGGCGGGGGCTTCCCAGTTACAAGTATCACGTGCCGCGCCTACCCATCAAACTGCAGGATCACGGCAACCCGATGGCTTTTCGCAATATCTGGGTGCGCGAACTCACGCTGCCGACGTCGACCATCGTCGAGTGACGCTCACTGCGCGTGCAGGCCGCGAGCCTGCACGCGCCTATCGGGACGTCGCGCGCCGTCGCCATCGCTCCCCACCATGTCTGAGTTTTAACCCCAATCAGGACGCGCCCATCGACGCGTCCCCCTCCTACCCCTTCCATGACTACTCTCGATTGGATCATCATCGCCGCCTACTTCGTGGTGCTCGCGACCATCGCGTGGTATAGCTCGCGCAAGACCGATACCACCACCGACTACTTCCTCGCCGGGCGCAATGTGCCGTGGTTTGTGGTCGGTTGCTCGTTGCTCGCTTCCAACATCGGCTCCGAGCATATCGTCGGTCTGGCGGGCAACGGGGCCTCCAGTGGCATGGCCATGGCTCATTGGGAACTGCATGCGTGGATCATGCTCATGCTCGGTTGGGTCTTCGTGCCGTTTTACTACCGATCGGGCGTGTTCACCATGCCGGAGTTTTTGGAGCGCCGCTTCGACAGTCGGTCACGTTGGACCCTGTCGATCGTATCACTGATCGCCTACGTCTTCACCAAGGTATCGGTCACCGTCTACGCCGGTGCCGTGGTATTCATGACGTTGTTACCCGACACCTTTGGTTCGCCGGAGAACGCCTTTTGGGTGGGCGCGCTGACGACCGTCGTGCTCACCGGCATCTACACCGTCATCGGCGGTTTGCGTGCGGTGCTTTACACCGAAGTGGCGCAGACGGGGCTGCTACTGTTCGGCTCGGTGTTCATCACCCTGTTCGGACTGCAACAACTCGGGGGCTGGGGAGAGCTCAAAACTGTGCTCGGGGCCAACGCCGACAACTTCGCCCTCTGGCGGCCGATGAGTGACCCGGACTTCCCCTGGCTCGGCATCATGATCGCCTCACCAATCGTCGGGATTTGGTATTGGTGCACGGACCAATACATCGTGCAACGCACCCTCGCCGCCCGATCCCTGCGCGATGCGCGTCGCGGCGCGATTTTCGGTGGATTCCTCAAGGTCCTACCGGTTTTCGTTTTTCTCATTCCCGGTATGATCGGTTATGCGCTGCACACCAAAGGCATCATGATCATTCCGTCGAAAGCGGACGGTTCCACCAACGGAGACATGGTGTTTCCGACGATGGTGGCGACGTTGCTGCCGGCCGGGCTGCGTGGCATCGTGGTTGCGGGGCTTTTATCCGCGCTGATGAGTTCGTTGGCGTCGCTCTTCAATTCCTGCGCCACGCTGTTTACCGTGGATATCTATAGCAAGCTGCGGCCCGACCGCTCTGAAAAGGAGCTCGTTCGCGTCGGTCGTTTTGCGACGGGCTGTGTGGTCGTGCTCGGCGTGATTTGGATTCCGGTCATGAAATACGTGTCGGGCGGAGGCCTCTATCAATACCTGCAGAGTGTGCAGGGCTACCTCGCCCCGCCCATTACCGCGACGTTCCTGCTCGGGTTGTTTTTCAAACGCATCAACGCCCGTGGCGCATTCATTGGCCTTACCAGTGGCTTTGTGTTGGGCATGATCAAATTGACCGTGCAAGCGTTGGACGGTGGCGGGGCATTTGGCGATTCCGGTCTGCTTCACGCCATCGGTTCCTACAACTTTCTCTACGCCTCCGGTTGGCTGTTTCTCATCAGTATCATCACCGTGGTCGTTGCCTCACTGACCGCGCCCGCGCCGTCCGCGGAGCAGTTACGGGGCCTGACCTACACGTCGATCACGCCGGAACAAGCGACCGAGAACCGCGCCTCTTGGGGCGCACCCGAAGTATGGGCCACGGTCGGGGTGCTCGCGCTCGTGGGCGGCATCTACGTCTACTTCAGTTTTTGGCTGAGCTAGCACGGTCGACGCAGTGTCGTAGGCCCCCGTCCCGCTAACGGTAAACACCATGCCTCGTCGACATTAGGCATGGCGATGCCGACATTCACGTATGCGTCTACCCCTCGCCCCCCTCCTGCTGCTGGGAGTCAGTGTATTCCCCACGCTCAGCATCAACGCCGAACCGATCACGATCACCGTTCATGCCGACGAACCAGTTGGCGAACCACTCCGTCCGATTTGGAACTACTTCGGTTACGACGAAGCCGGGACCACGTTGACTTCCGAGGGGCGCCATTTACTCGGCGAACTGAATGAACTCAGTGACTTGCCGATCCGCATTCGGGTTCACCATTTGCTGACCAGCGGTGACGGCACGCTGGCACTGAAATGGTCGAGCACCAACGCCTACACCGAGGACGAAAACGGTCACCCCGTTTACGATTGGACCATGATCGACGCAATCATGGACGAGTTGACGCAGCCCGGTATCGAACCCTTCGTGCAAGCGGGCTTCATGCCCCAGGATCTCTCCTCTCAACCCGATCCTTATACGCCGCAACTCACGCGGCGCGGTTTGCCCAAAGACATGGTTTCAGGTGGCGCGTTTTATCCGCCGAAGGACTACCGAAAATGGCAGAATCTCATCGCCGCGTGGGCGCAGCATTCCGTTGACCGTTACGGTCGCGAGCGCGCCGAATCCTGGCTGTGGGAACCGTGGAACGAACCCGAATCGCCCTATTGGAAGGGCACGATGGAAGAGTTCTTCATGCTCTACGACCATTTCGCCGCCGGCGTGAAGTCGGTTCTGCCCGGCGCAAAAGTCGGCGGTCCCCACGTCACCGATCCCGGCTGGAAAAACGGTGATGTCTTCATGGAAGCCTTCTTGGAGCACTGCCGGTCCGGCCTCAATGCCGCTACCGGTGAGATCGGAGCTCCGCTTGATTTCATCGCGTTCCATGCCAAAGGCACCACCCGGCTCGATGAACAGGGACGCGTCGAGATGAACCTGCGCAACCAGCTGAAGACCATCGATACCTACGGAAGGATTATCGCCACGTTCCCGGAGTTTCGCGAGTTGCCTATCTACATTGGCGAGTCCGACCCCGAAGGCTGTGCAGGGTGCCCCGCCACGCTCGACCCCGAGCGCGACTACCGCCGCACGTCGCAGTTTGCCGCCTATACGGCCGCCGCCTTCATGCGCAAACAAGACTTGATGACTCGCCACGGGCTGCGCCTCGAAGGGGCGGTGAGCTGGGCGTTCACCTTCCATGATCAACCCTGGTTTAATGGCCTGCGAGCTCTGACGACCAACGAGATCGCCTTGCCCGTGTTGAATGCATTTCGACTGATGCAACCCTTCCAGCACCAACAGCGGGTGCGCGTGGAAAACGCCGCGATGATTTCAACTGACGATATTATGGCCGACAGTGTCCGCGGTCGCTCCGATGTCGGGGCCGTTGCCACCACTCGCGCTGTTCTCCTGTGGAACTACCATGACGTATCCGGAGAGGGAGAATCGGTTGAGGTTAAACTGGTCTTCACGGGCGTGCGCTCCAGTGCGATCGATACGGGATGGTTCGCCATGCGAGTGGATGAAAACAACGCCAACGCTTACTCCCGTTGGCGCGCGATGGGGGAACCGCAAAATCCTTCCCCGGACCAGGTGCTTGCCTTGCAGACCGCATCACAACTGCAACCGCTGGAGGTGAAGTTTCATGAGCGCAACCGCGATGAGCGCGTTGCGAAACTCGTGCTACCTCCGCAGTCCGTGGTGCTGGTGATCGGTCAATTTCTGGACGTTCCGATTCAAGTGCCCCCGCCGGAAGGCAAACCGAAACCTCCGCCTAACTGAGTTCCGCCGCGGCGGCTTCGTCGACCAACCAAACAACGCGATCGCCGCAGGTTTCGAGGATTTTGGATGGCGCATCCAAGAGCGAATCGTCGCCTTGGAAAACACGCTTGAGCGCGGCGGCTTTGCCCGCCCCCAGCGCCATCACGACGATGAGTTGGCAGGTGCGCAGCCCCGTGGGCGTGATGGTCAGTCGCCAGCCTTTTTGCGGCGTGTCGATGGCGGCGAACAGTTCCCCGCCGTCGTCCTCAAGCAAGGCGCTGCCCGGGAAAAACGAAGCCGTGTGCGCGTCGTCGCCCATGCCGAGGAAGCACACATCGTAGGCTTTCTGGGGGCCGTTGATCAGCGCCATGGTTTCACGGTAGGCGGCGGCGGCGGGCACCGGATCCATCGCGACCGGCCACGGGTGCCGGTGTTCGACCGGCACGCCGAGGGGCGCGAGTAACTTGCGCTCGGCGTTGCCAAAATTGTTTTCATCGCTCGACAACGGCACGCAGCGTTCGTCACTCACGGTGAAGTGCGTGGTCGCCATGACGTCGGCCGGGATCGCGCCCGTTTCGGCCGCCCACGTATACCACGCTTGCGGCGTCGATCCGCCGGTGAAAGCCCAAGTGAACTGATCACTCGTGCTCGCCGCTTTCGCGGCCACGGCGAGTTTCACCGCTTCGGCAAACAACTCCATTTTTTCGCCGACCACGAAGCGGCCGTAATCCGTCTGTTTTTCAGTCATCAAAGTTGTCTAGAAGAACACTGCTTCGGCCAAGGCGGCAGGCGGATCGAGCAGGTGCATCGCGGTGGTCAGGTCCACGCGACCATTGCCCAAATCGGCGGCAAACTCAGCGTGATTTTTTCCGATGGCGGCCCGCCATTTGAAGTAGTTGGCGCTGTCGTAGCGAAACTCCACGGCGAAGTCGTCGATGCCGACGGCTTCACTGGGCTTGATCACACCGTCGATATCATCGGCCGCCCCGCAGGCACAGAGTCGGTTGCGCAACCAGGCCCAGAGAACCCGGGCTTCCGGCGCGTATTTTGCGCGATGGTAGAGCCTGACCTGTTGGAGTCCGGCCACGAGTTTGTCGGGGGGGAATCCGGAGAGAAATTGACCCAGCAATTGACGCACCGGCAGCAAACGCGAGTGCACGAGATCACGTATGGCTTTGGGTTTGGGCCAAGGATATGTCATCGCGTCGGCGGGCACGAGGGCGGTGTCAAAAATGACCCGCTTCGCGTGTTGCAGCATGAACTGGTAATCCGCGAGGCGACCGCTGTCCGAAAACCGGTGGGCCCAATAATAGAGCGGCAGATCGGTCGAAAGGCAGATGGACACTTGGTTTTCCAAAAACTGGCGGGAGGCCATCGGATAACACAGCATCACAAACTCAACGCAGCGGGTGTCGCTTTTCGATTTCCCGAGGAAGCACTCGCCGTAAACCTTGGCACGCATCTCGACGCCGGCGTTGTCCTCGTTGAGGGGACACAGCACGACCACTCGACACGGGTAACGCTGGGCAAATGCCTTGATGGTGTCGAATTCCGACAGCGCTTCCGGCGGCGTGGTCGCGAAGCCGAAGTGCAGCACAAAGTTCATCTGCATGGCGCGCACTTCATTGGGCGCCGGCACAGCGTCGCCTCCGTGAGTGGCGTCGTGCCAGAGGCGGGCCAGGCTTTGTTTGATCTCGCCAACCGGGACTTCGATCCCGGGCAATTGTTCAAATACTGCGGGCATGCGTCAGCTTCGGCCTAGGGTTTCCGCCATACGTTGTTGTGCGCGGCGAGCAAGGCGTCGGCACTGGCTGGTCCCCAAGAGCCGACGGGATAGCTGTCCATGCCTTCACGACCAGCGGCAGCCCAGGCTTCGAGCACGGGCGTGTAGAGTTTCCACGAGGTTTCCGCTTCGTCGCCCCGGATGAAGAGCGTGCCATCCCCGATCATGGCATCGAGCACGAGACGCTCGTAGGCTTCCGGCGTGTTGGAACCGTAAGTCGTGCTGTAGCGGAAATTCATCTTCACCGGTTGCATCCGGGTTTCGAGTCCGGGAACTTTACCGTTCAGAATGAGGCTGAGACCTTCATCGGGTTGGATTTGGAACGACAAGGTGTTGGCTGCGAGATCAAACCCGCCCTTGGCGAACAACGTGCCGGGAGGACGTTTGAACTGCACCGCGATCTCCGTGACGCGACGCGCCATGCGCTTGCCGGAGCGGATGACAAACGGCACGCCCTGCCAGCGCCAGTTGTTGATGGACAGACGGATGGCAGCGTAGGTCTCGGTCGCGGATTCGGGCGCGATCCCCTCCTCGTCCAAGTATCCGGGCTCGGGCTTGCCCCCGATCATGCCGGCCGCGTATTGCGCGCGGGACACATCGCCATTGGCTCCGAGGTCGAGCGGCTGGATTGCGCGCAGGAGTTTCACTTTCTCGTCGCGAATGGCTTCGGCATCGAGCGACACCGGCGGCTCCATCGCGGTGAGCGCCACGAGTTGCATGGTGTGATTTTGAATCATGTCGCGCAGCGCGCCACTTTGTTCGTAGTAACCGCCGCGCGTGCCGACGCCCACTTCCTCGGCCACCGTGATCTGCACGTTGTCGATGAAGTTGCGGTTCCACAGCGGCTCAAAAATGGAGTTCGCGAAACGCTGCACCAACAGGTCCTGCACCGTCTCTTTACCGAGATAGTGATCGATGCGGTAAACCTGGTGCTCTTCCAGCACGTTGCGCACGGTCTGATTGAGTTTGAGAGCCGACTCCAGGTCGCGCCCAAACGGCTTCTCGATGATGACCTTCGCGTGATGGGGGTGATCGATGTGCTTCTTGGCCAGACCGCTCGATCCGAGGTTGGTCAGAATGGGACCAAATACCGACGGCGGCGTCGAAATATAGAACAAGGGCTGCACGTCGCGACCGACCTTTTTCTCGATCTCGGCCAAGTGCTCCGCCAAACGGTCGAAGGCGGCCGGATCGTCATAGCCGCCAGCCACATAGGTGGTGCGGGCGGCAATACGATCCCAGACGTCGTTGCTCAGCTCGCGCCGGGAGAACTCCTTGATCGCGTCGGCCGCCAATTCGCGGAACGCCTCGTGGGAGATCTCTTTGCGGCCATAGCCGATGAGATGAAAATCCGGCGGCAACAGATTATCCGCGGCCAGATTATAGACCGCAGGAATCAACTTGCGGGCGGTGAGATCACCGGAGGCACCAAAGATCACGACCGCGGTCGGAGGTGCACCACGATGCTTGCTGAGTCCCTGTAAGAAAGGATGGCGGGAAGTTTCGGCCATATGGCAGCAAGAAGACACGCAGCCGCCCAATCCTAGCAAGGCCGAACCCGCGATTTGACCGCATCCGTCCATGAACCTTCTTGCTGCAATGGATCAGTGCCGTCGCTTCAACGCCGCATTCGCAAAATGTTTGATTTCAGGATCGGCCGCGGCATCGGCTCGGGGCCAAGCCACTTCCACGATATCAAATCGGTGCGTCCGGGGAGGCTCGGCCAGTCCACGCAGGTAGGCGTTGATGGCCCGGCGCATGATTCCCCGCTTATGCTCGTTGACGGCATGATAACCGGGCACGAGTGCGTCGGCGGAACGGGTTTTGACTTCCACAAATACCAGAATCGCGCCGTCCCGCATCACCAGATCAATTTCCTCGCGCCGATCACGCGGGTTGCGCCAATTGCGGGTCACGAGCCGGAACCCGTGCTCTTGGCAAAGAAATCGCTCCGCCCAACGCTCTCCGGCGGTCCCGCGATCGATTGGTGACCGGCGTTGACTCAACCATTTTAACAGCAACGCTCTCAGCATCCTAATCGTGAGTGGAGCACAGGGTGCCGTCGCAACGCGAGCCCGCAGCTTCGCCGAGAGTTACTCCCCCCATCAGAACGACTTCCATGGCCGCACCGAATGCCGCAGGCGCCTTGCGCCGCTCCTTGCTCATCAAAGTAATCGCCAAGCCGGCGCCTAGTAAAGAGGACGTGACATCCGTCATCGAGTTGACCTCCACCAAGGTCGTCGAGGCGCTGCAGGCTCAGTCCATGACGCTCTACCTCGTTGAAGGTAACGACATCACTTTCCGTCACATTTACTATTCGCCGACGCTGTGGGAGGCCGAGCCGAGCAAGGAAGAAACGTTCCGGGCCACCGCGGAAAAATTGCTCGATCTCAAGCTGCCGCTGGGCACCGGCAATGTGGGCAAGGTCATCCAAACGGGCGAACCGTTGTTCTTTACCGCCGACGGACCGGATGGTGATTCGCTCAAAAACATGAACACGGGCTTCGAGGTGCGCTCCATGCTGACAGTGCCGCTTAAGGCCAACGTCAACATCGGTGCGATTCAAGTGCTCAACAAGGAGCCGGAAGCCGGCACCGACGGCCAGTTCACCGAGAACGACCTGCAGCTCCTCGTCGAGGTCGCCGAATACTCCGCCACGCTCATCCAGCGCATGCTGGACCCGAAGTTTAAGCTCAACGCCGACGACACGGCCAAGTTCATCGCTCGTCTCACCGACACCCCGCTGATCACCGATGAAAAGGAAATCGAGGTCGACGAAAAGCTCGTGGAGGTCGTGGGCGATGCGATCATTCGTCGCGAAGGGATTTTCCCGCACAAGCAACTGAGCCCGAACTCGGTCGCCGTGCTCATGAGCAACCCGCTCGACTATGCCAAACGCGAGTCGTTCCAGATGGCGACCGAGTTAAACATCGAGGAAACCCGCGTCGCCTCCGCGACGTTCATTGAGAATCTCGTTAAAAAATACTTCAAATCCGACACCGCTGTCAGCGGTGATTCCGATGTCGATATCGGCGGGGTCGCCGATGTCATCAGCACGGCCTACAGTCCGTCCGGCGATGCCGGCGAAGTCAGTGCCGCCGACCTCGAAAGCGAAGACTCGGCTCCCATTGTTCAACTCGCCAATCGTATCATCGAGGACGCCTACATCTCCGGCGCATCCGACATCCACATCGAGCCGCAGGAAAAGAACCTGATCGTCCGCTACCGCGTTGACGGCCTTTGCGCGGAAAAACTTCGGCTGCCCAGCCAAGTGACCAACGCTCTGGTGACCCGGCTCAAGATCATGTGTAATCTTGATATCGCCGAACGCCGCCTGCCCCAGGATGGCCGTATCGTCTTCAAGAAATACACCAAGAAGAATATGGACATCGATCTGCGTGTCGCCACCGGACCGATGAATCACGGCGAGAAGGTGGTCATGCGTATTCTTGATAAAACCAAGACCACCCTGCCCCTGCCGGCACTCGGATTCTCGGAGGAAAATCTCGAGAAGTATCGCGCCTGTATTCAACAGCCCTACGGCATGATCCTGCACTGCGGTCCCACCGGCTCGGGTAAGTCGATGACCCTCTATTCGGCGCTGGCCGAGATCAATCACCCCGACGTCAACATTCAGACCGCCGAAGATCCGATCGAATACACACTGCCCGGTCTCAATCAGATGCAGATGAACCGGCAGATCGGGCTCACCTTCGCCCGGGCGTTGCGATGCTACCTGCGAATGGATCCGGATGTGATCTTGGTCGGTGAAATTCGTGACTCCGAAACCGCCGGCATCGCCGTGGAAGCGGCCCTCACCGGTCACTTGTTGGTCTCCACCCTCCACACCAACGACGCCCCTTCAACGGTGAGTCGTATCGGCGAAATGGGCGTCGAACCGTTCAACGTTTCCGCGTCATTGTTGTGCGTCTGCGCCCAGCGTCTCATGCGCCGGGTGTGCAAAAATTGCAAAATCGCCTACGAGCCCGAGGGACGCGAAAAGATGCTCATGGAAAAGGCGCTCGGTTGGAGTGGCCAGGTTTTCAAAGCCAACCCGCAGGGCTGCCCCACGTGCGGCGGCATGGGTTACAAGGGCCGCGTCGGTATCCACGAACTTATGGTCAATAGCGAGGAACTCACCGCCGCTATCAACAAGGAAGTTGAGGTCGCCGAGCTCAAACGCATCGCCATGCGCGACGGGATGAAGACGTTGCACCAGGACTCACTTCTGAAGGTGAAACAAGGACTGACGACCATCGAAGAGGCCTTGGCCAATGTGCCGCCGGATATGATCAAGTAACCACCTGCCATCGGCCCGGTGACATCGGTTTAATTGCCCGCTTCGGCGGCTTCAACCGCCGCCTTCTTTTCGCGCTCGGCGGCAGCCTCCCAATCCTCTCGCTGCCGACGGGCCGGAGGGAAATTCTGGTGACGACGTTCCACTTCCCGCAGGACTTGTTCCGCCACCGTGCGTTCGCCTTCGCGATCCAGTTTTCGCACGACGTTCATAACTTCCAGTCCCCGTTCCAGCGAACCATCGAGACGAAAGCGAATGTTGGAAATCAAGGCCGGCCAGTTTTTCTCACCCGTGTTGAGCGCGATCTCCCGCACCAACAAATCGTTCTGGCGACTGGCATACCACACCGGACGAGCCCGACGTAAATCGCTGATCAGCGTGCTCAGCACTCCCCAGTTACTCTCCGCAATGAGTTGGTCACATCGCTCGAAGAACCGTTTGGGCGAAAGCAATTCCGGTCGATCCTCCGGCTCGGGTCGCGTCATAAACGGTTCCGGTTCGAGCTCAAGATCGTCGCCGTCGGCCAGCAGCGGAATTTCCGGAACGCGCTCGACCTCGGTCTCCCCCACCCGTTCCCGCACTCGTTCCGCCTCACGCGCCACCTCCGTGCTGTTGGGGTAGCGCCCCCGGGCCAGTTGCCACACCTTCAATGATGTCTCCAACCGTCCTCCACGTTCGAGGCGCTCGGCCATTTCCTTCATCGAATTGAGCGCGATCGGCATGGTTCGAATGCGTTCCAGAATACTGCCCGCGGATCCCTCTTCCCCGGTTTGTAAATGGTTCGCCATGGCACGTTGAAGAGCGATCCAAACTTCCCGGCCTCGCTGTGGTTCGGCATTGGCCGTCTGAGTCTCATACTTGTCCAACAACTCCAGCGCTTGCGGTGGGTCTCCCCGGGTGATCGCCGCATCCACCTGCACCATGAGCAGGGAAGCATCGTCGAAGCCCATTTCCTCAGCGCGGCTGATGGTCTGGTCAAACAGATCCCACGCCTCAATTTCCGCCAACGGACGTGCCACCATCAACAAGTTTGGCAGGGTCGCGCCGAACCGAATGAAATATCCCTGCAGCTGTTCATGCGCGGCCTGCGCTTCACCGATCAGCTGCTCCTGCACGATGGAATAAACCATCGGTCGCGGACTCATGGGTTGGCTGGCCCGCATGGCCGCGAGCGTCTCGCGCATGACGGTGAGGTCGCCCTCTTCCCGGGCGAGCCGCACACGCACGCGTTCACTGCCCCCGAGTGCCCCACTTCCCTTCTCCCAAGCATCAAGGGCCACATGTGCTTCCTCAAACCGCCTGAGTTCAACCAGTGCGATGACACGGGATTCGTGCAGGACTTCGCTCATCTGCGATTGGTTCGCGGTCCACGTCACCACGTCGTCGAACCGTTCGTCGGCGATCAGCACCCGAGTGCGTTGGTCGATCATCCACTCCCGATCACGATCCACCGCCGGTCCGGACTGTGTCAGGGCCGCATCCAATGCGTCCAGCGCCACGTTGAAGTTATCGCCGATCATGGCCGCGCGTAAAAACCGCTCCATGGCGTCCCGTCCCGGATACCCCCGCTCGATTCCGGCTTCGAGGAGTTTGAGGCCGCGGTCCCGTTGGCCTGCGGCGATGAAAAACATCCCCAACCGCTCCCGGCCATTACGGTTGTCCGGCGAACGTGCCAATCCGGCCTGTATCCTGACAATGGCTTCACTCCAGTTGCGGGACTCCATGGCCGCGAGGCCTTCCGCAATATAGGCATCACCCCGTTTGCGACTGATCTCGCTCCACCGCACGGGCACGAGCACGCAATCCGCCCACGTCACCAGATTATGGGGACGCTGATTGAGCACGAAAAACCACGCCGTCACCAAGCCGAGATAGGCCATCAGGGCCAGGGCCGCCAACCAGAGCACCAGGCCCCGCCCCATGATCCGAAGCTTTGACCGCCGACCGTGTTTCCCATCGACCAGAATCCACAACCCCAGTCGCCAGTTTTCACGACCGCTGATGGTCGGCTTCCAGCTGAAACTGAGGCGGGGTATTTTCATGAATCCTCGGGTCTAGTTTTGGTGCACGCTTTGCGCCCCGCGAACCGCTTCGGCGATGTTTTCCGGATGCGATTCCGGCTCACCGTGGTCGTGATTGAAGCGCATCGAAACCGTCTTCGACACCCCTCGCTCCTCCATCGTCACGCCATAGATTGCCTCGGCCGCCGAGACCGTGCGCTTGTTGTGGGTGATGATGATGAACTGGGACTCGCCCACGAATTTCTTCAGCAACGCGGTGAAGCGACCGATATTCGATTCATCCAACGGCGCGTCGAGCTCGTCGAGCAAACAGAACGGTGATGGTTTCACCATGTAGAGCGCAAACAGTAACGCCACCGCGGTGAGCGTTTTTTGGCCACCGGACAACAGGGTGATGCTCTTCAGTTTGGTGCCGGGAGGTTGGGCGGTAATCTCGATACCGCTTTCAAGGATATCCTCGGCCGCGATCAATTCGAGATTGGCCCGTCCGCCGCCGAACAACGTGTCGAAGGTGTATTTGAAATTCTTTTTGATCTGCTCAAACGTGATCGCGAACTGCTCCTGCGAGGTCCGGTTGATTTCATCAATGGCCGAGAGCAACTCGGTCTTGGCGTCGGTCAGGTCACCACTCTGTCCTTTGAGGAAATCGAAGCGCTGTTTGAGCTCAGCATACTCCTCAATCGCCACCAAGTTGACCGCCCCCATCGAGTTGAGGCGCTGACGCAAGGCATCGACCTCGGTTTTAATGGACGGCCAGTCGGTCTCCAACATGGCGTCCAAATCGGCCTGAGTGGGATCTCCTTTGGGCTCCTTTTTCTTGCGACGGCGCTTCGGTGTGGCGTCGGTGGATTCGCCGCTTTCGGTTTCCCCACCCTCGTCGTCATCGTCCTCGAGATCGAGCGTCTGCATGTCGGGCGGCTCTTCGTCGGAACGCCACAGCAACAGCTGCCAATCAAGCCGGTCCACCGCAGTATCGTATTCGCGGGTGACGTCTTCGACGATGAACTGCGCGCGGGACTTCGCTTCGGCGAGACGCACTTCGGATCGCCCCAAGTCCCCCTGGGCTTGTTCTGAAGCTGAACGCAGTCCTTGCTGCGCCGCTTCCACGGCTTCGATTTCGCCTTCGACCTCGCTGAGCTTGGTGCGAATTTTTGCGACCTGATCCTGTGCGACGACCAGGGTTTCGCCGATTTGGGAAGCCCGGGCCCGGCTGGACTCCGCCTCGTGTTCCAGGGCGACGATTTGCTCCGACCACACTTCGATTTCCTGTTGTCGCTGGGCGAGGATCTGCGCGATTTGATCGCGGCGTTTTTCCATGTCGGCAATGCCCCGGTCCAGCACTTCGACTTTTTGGCGACGCTCCGCGAGTTCCAGGCGGGCCTGAGCGAGGGTTTCCCGCTTAACGTCGCGATCCGTGCGGACCTCGACGACGCGGACTTCGATCTCGTCAATCCGGGCTCGGGCCGACTTGGCCTGCTCCTCCGCTTGGACGAGCCCCGCTTGCGCTTTATCGAATCGTTCCTGCGCTTCGTTGCGCGCCGCTTCGAGTCCCGCCAGTTCGCGTTCCATGCGGCCGATGCGCTGATTGCCCTCCTCCAAGGCACGTTGGACGTTGCGCTGTTCGGTCTGGGTTTCCGCGACGAGCTGGGTCGCTTCCAGCACTTCCCGACGTTTATCTTCGAGGGCTTGCTCCGCCGTGGCGATACGCTGGTTGATCAGCTCGATAACCTGTTTTTGGGCTTCGTGTTTCTGCTGTTCGTCGGCGATGGCCTTGGCGGTTTCGCGCAGGTCGATCTCGCGCTGCACAATGCTGTTTTCCGGCTTCTTGTTAAAACCGCCAAAGACCAATCCGCGGCGGTCCACCAGTTCGCCCTTGCGTGTCGCGACCGCCACGAAACTGAAATTCGGGTTCGTGGTCCAGAAATCCAAAAAGGCATCGAGATCGTCGGCCAAATAGCACGCGCTCAACAACGCGGTGGCGGGATGCGCCGCATCCAAATTAATCAACGCCCGGGTCGCGGGCTGCAAAAAGGACGGGAGTTCGCCGTTGGCATCGGGAGTCGTGCCCATGCCTTCGACCTGCAGCACGGCGCTGCCGATTTGTTCCTGTTCCAGCTGGGTCAGCACGCGCCGAGCCGTCGCAAGATCAACGACGTGAATCGCTTCCACCGCGGCGCCGAGCAGCGCCTCCACTGCCTTGCCGGCGGCGGGGTCGACTTGCAGATTCTTGGTCACGGGTGTCGCTGTCTGTCCGTCCAACGCTTGGTCGAGGCGGCCCTGCAGCACGGCCTTGGCGCCGGCCCCGAAACCTTCCCACTTTTCCTGCAGTTGCTGGAGGAGTTTCAACCGCGCCGAACGTTGCGCGAGACCGCGGTCGATATCCTGCAAGACACGCTGACCTTCGCGAAACTCGCGGGTGGCATTGCCAATCTCTTGCTGGGCCTCCGCCGAAGCTTGATCGAGGCGTGCTTTGCCGGCGCGGGCTTCCTCCAGACGGAGATCGATTTCCGCCGCGCGTTGCGTGGTGGCCGCCTGTTCCTGGCGCGCACTTTCCATCTGCTGCTCCAGCAGTTCGTGGCGCTGCACGGAGGTGCGTTGGTCCACCTCAAATCCCGTGGTGTCGGTGCGCAGACGCGCAATCGTGCTCTCCATTTGGAGCAGGGAAAACTTGGTTTGCTTCAACTCCTCCTCGAGTTGCGTCAGTTCGGATTCCGCCACGGCCAGTTCCCGGTTGCGGTTTTGGAAAACGGAATCGCTCGTGCCGAGCAGCGACAGCTGCTCTTGCTTGTCCTGTGCGCCGGTATCCACCTGATCGGACAACTCGCGCATCTGCATATTCAGCTCGCCGAGGTTGTCCTTCGAGGAAGCCAGACGATCTTCCAAACCCGTGCGTTTGATGCGGGCCAGATTGCCGCCGTTTTCCGCCTGTTCGCGCTGTGATTTGAGATCGAAAACCGCTTGCTGGGCATCTTGAGCGCGTTGGTTGAGGCGCGAGCGCTCGGCCTTCTTTTCCTCCAATTCGCCCTGTTCGGTTTCGAGTTTGGTGCGGCGCTCCTCGGCCGCCTGGCGCAAGCCGGACAAGCGCGTTTCCAATTCGGCAATGGTCGCCGCGAGATTGCCATGTTGGTGCGCGCTATGGGCCAGACTGAGGTGCCGCAGGCGAAAACTGAGACGTTTGTAGCGCAGTGCTTTGGAGGCTTGTCGTTTTAGACTGCCGATTTGACGCCCCACTTCGGAGATCACATCGGCAACCCGGGCCAAATTTTGCTCCGTCAACGAGAGCTTGTTCATCGCCTCGCGACGCTGGGCCTTGTATTTGGTGATACCGGCCGCCTCCTCGAATACCGCCCGGCGTTCCTCGGGTTTGGAGGAGAGAATCTGGTCGATCTGGCCCTGCGCCATGATCGAGTAGCTGGTTCGGCCGATGCCGGTATCCATGAACAGTTTTTGGATATCCTTCAGGCGGCAGGATTGCCCGTTGAAGAAATACTCACTGCCACCATCGCGATGAACGCGGCGCATGATCTCGATCTCGTGAAACTCGCTGCCCAGCTGCTTCTCGCACTCGGTCAACAGTAGCGATACCTCGCATAATTGCGACGGACGCCGGGAATCCGTGCCCTCAAAGATGACGTCCTGCATCTTGCCGCCGCGCAACGCTTTGGCGCTTTGCTCACCGAGCACCCAGCGGATACCGTCGGCAATGTTGGACTTACCGCAGCCGTTGGGACCGACGATGGCGGTGACGCCCGGTTCAAATCGAAGTGTGGTGGGGTCGGCGAACGATTTGAAGCCGTGGAGCTTGAGGGCTTTGAGATACATGCGGGCGCTAAAACGACCGATTGAAGAGCCGTCTCAGCCTCCGGCAATGGAAATCCCGATGCGCGGGAAAATTGATCCAGCGACGGAGTGACCGAGCACTTCCTCGGTTCGGAGCGTTTTTAAGACGCATTCGTGACTACGGGGCCGAAAAGCTCGTCGCCAGAACCTGAAACGTGAGCCTAGGGCCGGTCCCATCTGGACGTTGGGCGGCAAGCCAAACAATACCGCCAGTCGCCTGAATCGGTGGCCGTGAGGCCATCGCCACCAAGGCGCACGCCATCGCAGGTTGTCCATTTAGCTGCAGCAGCGCGGTGAACCCGAAAGCCGCCTCCTGTTTCGTTGTTTCAGGGCCCCATTTGAGTTTGATCGGTTGGGCGAACTGAGGGTGCATTTTAACCGTCGGCTCGACGCCGCCGCGGTTGCGCCATACCGACCAACGCGATGGCGGGCTCACCACCGCGGGTAAACAGTCCCGCACTTCCGGGATATGGGCCACGAGTTTCCAAAACTCCATCAACATCGGCTGAGCGCCAATCATCCCGTGCTCCAGCTCGGGCGTGAGCCCCAGAGCCGTGACCAACGGTTGCGCTGCTTCCACGATTCGCGCGTCGAACGGTTTCGACGTCCGCGACCGATATTTAAACTTCGCGAGCTGAGGGTCAGCGGTCACGCGCTCCCGCATCAGCGTCCAACCTTCGCACGCGCGATCAAGCCCCACCGCGAGTAGGTCGCGGTTGACGCTTAGCTCGACCCGCTTCTCCGCGACACCAGTAAGGTCCGTCGCGTCAATCGGACCAATCACCCGCACGGCCAGGTTAATCTTCTCGTCCGAAAATTCCAGCGCGGTGCCCGTGATGCTATAGATCCTCATGGGAGGCGACGTCTCAATGACGGGAGTAGATGGGGAGGTGCTACCAGTCTGGGCCACGAGTTCCACCAGCCATTGAGTGGTCTCTCCCTCATCCTCGAACGCCACCAGGCCCGTTACGGTATCCCCCAATTGGAGGGTTGCCCGGGTCTGAACAAACTCACGTTTCCGAACGGCGACATCAAATCGCGAGGCCACCTCAGTGATCTCCTCCTTCCAGTCAATCCACTGCAAAGACGGGTAGTGAATCTCCTCGGTATCGGCCGCCACCAATCCGAGGGGCACGAACCACAAAGCGAACATCCTCAAGCCCGCCATGGTCCAAGAGCGATTCACTTGTGGTCCCACGGAAAGGCGGCGTCGACCTTCGGGCATTTCCATGTTTCGAAAACCTCGAACATTTTGCCGGGGTTGAGGATTCCTTGAGGGTCGAGGGCGCGCTTGATCGCTTGCATCGCACCGATCTCCGCCGCCGAATGTTGGAGTCGCAGGAATGGGGTCTTGGCCAAGCCGATGCCGTGCTCCCCGCTGATGGCTCCGCCGAGCTCGACGACCTTTTCCATTAATTGCTTCACGGCGGTTTCTGCCCGGCGGCAGGCGTCGGGATCCGCTTTGTGATACATGATGTTCACATGCAGATTGCCATCCCCGAGATGGCCGAAGGTGGGAATGGCGAGTCCCGACGATTTGCGCAGGCGATCGAGAAAGCGGGCAAACTTTTCATAGGTCGCCAACGGCACCGTGACGTCCTCATTGAGCTTGCCGTCGCCCATCTGGAACATGGCCCCCGAGCACTTGCGCCGCACCGCCCACAGTGACTCGGCTTCGTCACGGGTGCGAGCGGTGCGATGGCCGAGTGCGTGCACTTTCGCCCAAGCGAGCACCGTTTTTTTGGTCTCCTTAACCTCGGCGGCGCTGCCGGCCAGTTCGAGTAACACAACAGGCCGGCCCGGTTGCCCGGGGAAGATGGTCGTGCCCATGGCGCTCTCGGCGCATTGCACACTGTGCCGGTCTAGAAACTCACAGATAGCCGGCTGAACCCGAGCCTTAAACAACGCCCGGGCGGCCCGGAAAGCGCTTACTTCGTCGGGGAACGAAGTCAGTAAAGTCCAGCGCGCTGCCGGTTGCGGAATCAGTCGCAACACCGCATCGGTCACCACGCCAAGCATACCTTCGCCGCCGATCCAAAGATCGCGCAGATTGAAACCTGCCGCGAATTTGCGGGTGGCCGTGCCCCACTCCACGTATTCACCGGTGGGCAGAAAGCCCTTCAGCGCGATGATGAAATCGCGTGTCACGCCGTATTTTCCCCCGTGCATGCCACCGGAGTTGCAGGCAACGTTTCCCCCGATCGTGCAATAGGCCTTGGAAGAAGGATCAGGCGGGTAAAACCAACCACGCGCGGCTGCCGCGTCCTGAATTTTCGCTATGACCGCCCCGGCCTGCACGTGGGCAAATCCCGCTTCTGCGTCGATGCGGATACGGTTAAGTTTCAAGAGGTCCAAAACCCAGCCACCTTCGCGCGGTGTGGCCGAACCCATCAACGTGGTGCCCCGTCCGCGCGGCGTCACCGGCACCCCATAACGATTGGCCAGCGCGAGCACGACGCCCACGTCTTCGCGCTGGCGCGGTTTGATGACGGCATGCGGTAAAAATGACATGCGACCGCTGTCGAATGAAGCGGCGTAGCAGGTGTCTGGGTCCGTGAATACCAGGGCGGATCCCAGCTTACGCTTGAGCAGGCTGGTGGCAGTCGAAAGTGAAGAACGAGGCACAGCGCCGATCATGCCGATGGCACGAATCACTCGGCAACCGATTTTACGACTTGTTCGCCGCGACCGCGGTCGCCAGCTCCTTGCACCCCTTCAGGTCCAACTTGCCGGTTCCGAGCACGGGAATGGCATCGATTTGCGAGACCGTGCGGGGCACCCACAGCGCCGGCAAGCCGGCCGCCATCAGCCGATCGCGCAATTCGTCGGAAGCCAGTTCCATCGTCGTCAGCAAGACCAGCGCTTCGCCTTTGTTGGCGTCGGGCACCCCCACCACTGCGATCACATAGCCCTCACTCTGGTCGAGATCGAACACGTCGATGATACGTTGCTCGATGGTGCCGTGCGGCACCATTTCGCCGCCGATCTTGGAGAAGCGGGACAAGCGACCTTCGATGTAGAGAAAACCGTCCTCATCGAAGCGTCCCAAGTCGCCGGTAACAAACCAATCACCATGGAAGGCTTCGGCGGTTTTCTCCGGATTCTTGAGATAACCCGCAAAAACATTGCCGCCGCGAAACACGACCAGGCCCTGTTCCGTGAACGGCAGCTCTGTCATCGTATCGGGATGAAGAATACGTGCGGTCATGCCCGGCATCATCCGCCCCACCGCGCCCAGGCGTTTGCCCACCTGCGGTTCGGCTCCGGGGGTCGCCGGCAAAAGCGGGTGAGGTTGGTTGATGTTGGCAGCTGGGGTGGTCTCGGTTAGACCATAGCCCTGCATGATCTCGATGTGGAATTTCTCTTTTACCGTCGTAAAGAGATCGAGCGGCATCTTCTCCGCCCCCGACACCACCAGGTCCAGGGAACGCAAATCGGCGGGTTCCGCCCGTTTGACCAATGGCCGCAGGAAGGTGGGGGCTCCGATCAAAACCGTGGCCGACTCCTCTCGAATCGCCTCGATAATTCGGCGGGTGTCGAGCGGGCTCGGCACCGTGACCACGTGGCAACCACGCATCATCGGATACCACAGGGTGACGGTAAACCCGAAGGAGTGAAACACCGGCAAACACGCCAGCATCGTGGCGGTATCGGGCAGGATGCAGAGCGACGAAATTTGCCAGCAATTGGCCAGGATATTGCGGTGCGATAGCACGACGCCTTTGGGCTCGCCGGAACTGCCACTGGTGAACAACAGGCCAGCCTCGTCCGTGTCGCCGCGCTTGGGCAAACCGAGCAGGTTGGCGAACCACTGGTTGGGCAGGAACCACGCTCCCAGCAGCCACGGTAGAATCGCTTTCTTACCGCCCAAGGTCTGGATCTCGGTGCTCAGATCGAGGGTGCGATCCGGCCAGGGAAACTCCTTCACTTTCTCACGCACGGCGTGGGCGGAAATAATGGTCGAGACCTCGCCCAATCGCAGACTGGCCTCAATGGAGGCGCGACCGGCCGTGAAGTTCAAATTCACCGGAACTTTACCGGCGCAGAGCACCGCCAGATTGGCAATGCTCGCCCCTGCCCCTGGCGGTAGCACGATGCCTACGCGTTTTTCGGGAATTGTTCGACGAATGTGACGGGAAAGCGCGGCAGCCGCCGCGAGCAATTGTCCTGCTTTCACCTCGCGTCGGGCTGCGGTGCGATCGATCAGTTCGACCCGCCAAGGTCGGCGCGCCAATCCTCGCACCACTTCTCGTCCGAGGTGTCGTTTGAGCTGCGGGCGTTCGTCAAATGCGAGCTTCCCCAGGTCGAGTAGTTCGCGGCGGAGTCGTTCGGGCGGCATTTCCGCGGCGGGCACGGGGTCACCCCAGGCCACGTAAACGTGCGTGCGCATCAGTCGCGGCGATTTGAACAAGTAACGGTTGCCCGAAAACGAGAAAACCGATCCCCACAAACCATCATGCGCGACGGGCACCACCGGCACGCCCGCCTGCCGCGCCATAAGTTCATAGCCCCGCCGGATTTTCATCAATTGACCGGTGCGGGAAATCGCCCCTTCCACAAAAACCAATACATAGTCACCCGCCTGCAGGTGACGCACGACCGCCCGGGTTGCGCCCAAAGGGTTGCGGTTGGAAATGGCGATGGCGCCACTGAGTTTGAACGCGAGACGGAAAAACCAATTGCTATCACGCATGCCTTGGTAGCCGACGAAGCGCAGCGGCCGCGGACAGGCCAACTGCAGGGCGATCACATCCACATACGAGAGGTGATTGGCCGCGATCAGCGCACCTCCCGTCGGCAAACCCTCCGTGCTGCTACTGCGCACACGGTAAAGACAGCCCGCGATCAACGCGACAATGGCTTCCAAGATCCATGGCAGGGTGGATCGCTTAAAACGAGGGGTTTCAGACATGAGGGGTTTCATCGTTATGCGACCGATCGCCCGCCAAGGTTTCAACCCTTTTGATCAATCGACCAAAATGAGCCCACGCCCTCGTTTTTCCGTCAGGGCCGTTGCAGCGCGCGGGTGAGCAGACGCTCGATTTCGGCGGTGCCGATTTTGGCCAGGGTGCCATCGAGTTTCACACTCTGCACCAGGGGTAGGTAACCCAGGGCGTCTGGTTCCGCGCGCAGCAGACGCAAAGTCGTCAGATCAGTCGCCATCTTCTCTCGCGCCGAAAGCTGCAGGCTGACCGCCAGCGGTTGGAGCCAAACGGGGGTCTCGGGCTGATAGTTGATTCTGCCACTGCCGAGCAGTCTGAATCCGGGTGAGATAACCGACAGATCGCTCAGCGTCACATCGCCGGCGGCAGCGCGAGTGACTTCCAAATTCAGCTGATCAAAGGCCAGCACGGACAGTTGCTCTGCCACGGCGGTCACGGCCTGCACTTTCGTCGCGTAGTCAGCGGCCCGTGAATTCCCCGTGGCCATGGCGAGCAAACCGCCGATCGCCGCGACCGTTTTACCGGTTTGAATATATTGCTCCACTTGCACCCCCAACGCCCGCAATACCCCACCCGCGCTGGTCACCTGGGCACTCACGGCCGCATGATCGGCCAATTGGTCCAGCGTCGCCACCACACTGGTGATATCGGCCGTCGCGTTGAGTTTGCCTTCAAAAACCGGCGCCGTATCCGGCTGGAAAATACGCAGAAGGGGAGCCATTTCGACGCCCTGCGCCTTGATCCGTGCCCCCGCGGCATAGGCATCGGCCCCGTCGGGCGAAAACGCAATCTGACCATCGAGGCCGAAGCTGCCCCCCGAAGTCACGTCGGCACTCAGTCCGGTCATTTCGACGCGATCCGGCGTCACCGTCAAATCGCCCCGGACGTCCTCCAGGGTCATGCCATTCGGCAGGATGAGTTGACCAATCGCCGTCTTGAAAATCCCGGTGACACCGCTCCAGACGGGTTGGCCGGAGGTGCCGTCGGGAACCGGGGAAGTGACCGGCGGCGACGTTGGGGAGTCATCCTGATTTTCACTAATGGCGAAAGGGGCGCCCAGTATTTGCAGATCCGCTACATACGCCCGGGGACCACTCAAGCTCCCGTCGGCCCGCCAACCGTCGTTCTCCGGCTGAGCGCGCATGTTGAGGGTCAGATCCGAGACACGTTCGCCTTGCGTGATTCGAATGGGCAAATGGGCCTCGATCGCACCATCCCCCAGCAGATCGACGCGGCCATCCAACTGCACGTCCGGCAAGGGTTCACCGTCGACCATCACCAGCCCAGTGATCCCAAGAGTGGCGGCCAAGGAGACGCGGTCCTCAAGGCCCAGACCAAACTCTCCACGAAGGCGACCGGCCTGTAACAAAGCTTGTCCTTCGAGGATCGGCAGACGGTGTAGCGCAGCCAAATCCGCCTCGAAACTCCCCACCAACTTCATGACGTCGCTGTCGCGAGTGAGGTGGCCGCCGCGGGCACTGAGCGCTGCATACATGCCCGTGGCGTCACCGATTTCCACGCGGTCCAGCTCGATTTGCCATCCCTCGTTGGTGACTTCCGCTCCGACTCCGATGGCCACGTCTACTTCGTCCAAATACGTGCGCCCTTCCCCCGCGACCATCAGCCCATCGATGCGCAACGGCTCGGATGTTACGACGCGCACACCATGCGGCGTCACCAAGCCCGTCAGGTGGCCTCGAATCGGATGGGCATCGAGCACCCACGGCTCCAGCCACGGTTGAGTCCAACTGGCGGGCAGGCCCAAGAATTCCAGATCAAAAACAGGATTCTCCGGGGATGCCACCCGGACCTCAAAGGTCTCCATGCCAAGCTCCACGCCTTGCAAAAGCCGCAAATGTGCCACCGGCGCCGCGCCATCAACAGTGACATCCAGCACCGTCACCCTTAAATCCCCTCCCTTGCGTTGACCCGCGAACTTCGCGTCCCCCTTGAGCTCTCCGATCGAGGCCAACGGTGGCATCAATGAATCCAATTCGCTCACGGCGTAAGCGAGTTCGCCCTCGATCTCGGCGTCGGACAAGGTCCAGTCCGCCGACCAGGTGCCGCCGCCTCCGACGTCGAATTGCGGCAATGGCGTGCCCAGCATGAGACTCTGCAACGATGTCGTATTGAGCTGCACCCGCCAGTTTCCGGCCAGCAAATCAGCCTCCAGATCAGCCGCCAGGCTCACATCGACCAAACGCTGCACTTGATCGCTCAACACAAAATTCAAAGCGGGACCACCGACGTCATCATCCACCACCAATGACAGTTCAAATTGATCCACCTGATCCACATTGGCGCGTCGTCCCGTAAGAGTGGACTTGATACTGGCGTGACCAATCGAGTGGGCCGATTGCATGACCAGTTCGATTTGCGCATGCACGTCGAGCGAACGAATCACGCTGGCGCCCGCGGCATCGCCCGCCGCGCTGACGTCCACCGCGAATTGTCCCGGCCGCCCCACCCCCAGATTGCCGCCGGAAATCGCAACCTGCGCCTGACCATCCGCGCCAGGCCCCGCATTGCGCCACGAAGCGCTCCCTCGAAGATCGACGTGGCCGATGCTCAACGCGACCGGCAAAGTCATCCACTCACGAATCTGAGCCAGCCCGACCTCGGATTGCCCGGTCGGCGCGGCCTGGGCAAATAGCATCGGTATCAAGCTCGCCGTCGCCACTCGCGGGGACACGGGCGCAGTTTCCGCCATCTCGGACATGGGTTCGTAGTGCACCGTCCAGTCGGTCGCGACCAATCGCTCCAATTGCACGGTTTTACCGAGCAGCTTCCACACCGGCAGATCCGCTTTCACCACCGGTGCGCGAAAGCGGACCGCGCCTTGTTGGACATCCAGGGCTTCGATGGTGATCGAGCTGGGCCGCACCGCGATGGCGTCGAACTCGACCACCAGATCCGGTTGCCCCGCCAGCGCTCGGGTCACGATCCATTTCTGGATCGGAGGCAGGAACGCCAACACGACAAACAAGGCCACGACGCCAATCGTGGCCCCTATCCCGATTAAAATACCGCGACGCCGTTTCATGCTGGAGCAAGGGTTCGGACCGCGATGATCGAGTATTGTTCTGCTAAAGTCCTATTGGGAAATCAGCGCGTCCGTCATGCCAATCGAACGCCGAACCGAAGCGGCTGCAACATTGTAGCTGTAATTCGCCTGAAGTTGATTGTTGCGCGCCTGCGTAAGGGCGACCTGGGCGGAAAGGAGTTCCAATTGCGTGGCCGTGCCGGCGCCGTATCGGGCGTTGGCCAGGCGCAGGGCTTCATCGGCCTGCTCCACGACTTTGCCGGCGGCGTCGGCCAACTCGGTTGCTTCAATCAAGGCCGACAGGGCTCGACGCACCTCTACTTCCACCCCGAGCGTGGCATCCTCGAGCGCCAGGCGCGCCTGTTCTTTTTGCGACATGGCCTGCGCCACGCGTCCCTTGGTCGCGCGCCCGTCCCAGATCGCCCAGTTCGACTGAATCCCAACCGTCCAGCCGTCGAGTGATTCTTGAAAACGATCCGAGGCGAAGGACTTTTGCACCCGGTATCCGGCCGTCGCGTGGACCGTCGGCAGACGATCCGATTTCGCGATGACAATGCCGGCTTCGCGAGCGTCGACGAGTTTGGAAAGCCGCACCAGTTCGGGACGGTTGGCACGCGCCGCATCGATCGCGGCGGCAAAATCGAATGAAACGGGCACGATATCGAGCGAGCCGATGAATTCCGGTGCGACGTCGACGTGGTCCGGATTGCGATTATCAAAACCGAGGGAGTAACGGAGTTCATCGATCGACGTGCGCAAGGTATTGCGGGCACGGATCAGCGGCGTCTTGGCGTTGGCCAGCTCGACCTCCGCGCGCAGCACATCGAAGTTGGACACCGCGCCGGCCTCAAAACGGTTGCGAGCCGTGGTGAGCTGCTCTTCCAGCAGCTTCACATTCTCCTCCTGCACGTCGATCTGTTCGCGGGCGAGCAGCACGTTGTAGAAATTGGTCCGCACCTGCAGCAGCTGGTCGTTGATCACGGCCTGGAGATCGAGCAAGGCCGTTTCACGCACGATGCTTTGGGCATCGAGAGCCGCCCTCACACCACCGCCGGAGTAAAGCAGTTGCCGGGCTTGCAGCGCGATTTGCCAGTTTTGCTCGCTGGAATTCGGTCCCGCCAGACTCGACGCATCCCGGCTGTAACTGCCGCCGAGCGATACATTGGGCAGCACCTGCGACTTCACCTCCACAATAAGGCCCTCTTGCTCGCGAATGCGTTCCCGTGCCTGGCGAATGGTGAAGTTGTTTTCGACCGCGAACTCAATTGCCGTGCGCAAATCGAGTTCGTTCGGAACCTGCGCCTGAACGATCGCCGGAAGGAGTAATCCCGCGATGGCGGCGCGGGACAGAAGAGATGATACAGAACGAAACGGATTCATTGCGGAAAACAGAGAGGAATGATCAGGACTGCACCGGCTCGATCGCGCCGTCCGGAGCGTCATCAACGATGGCGGTTTTGTGTTCGCTGGCGATTAACATGTAGAACGCCGGAACCACGAAGAGGGTGAAGAACGTGCCGACAGCCATGCCCACCACCAGCACCCAACCGATGCTGTTACGCGCGGCGGCACCGGGGCCATCCACAAAGATCAACATCATGTGACCGAACACAGTCGCCGCCGATGTCATGAGCACCGGACGCAGTCGAGTGGCGGCGGCGCGCCGAATCGCCTCCTTTTTCGGGACCCCCTGCTCCTGCAGGGAGTTGGCGAACTCGACGATCAGAATACCGTTCTTGGCGATCAACCCGACCAATGTAATGAGACCGATCTGGGAGTAGATGTTGAGCGAGGTCTTCCACAGGAAGATGGGCAGCATGGCCCCCACCAACGCCAATGGCACGGAGCCGAGAAGAATGATAAGCGGATCCCGGAAGCTGTTAAACTGCGCCGACAGCACGAGGAAGATCAGCACCAACGCCAGCAGTCCGGCTTGCCAAAGCGCGTTGCCTTCCAGACGGAGTTGGCGGGACTGACCGCCGTAGTCGACGGTGTAACCGGGCGGCAGAATTTCCTGCGCCTTTTGCTCCAGTTTGGTGAGAGCGGAATCGATGCTCGGACCGACCCCGGTGATTTTCACCGAGTTAAGTTGCTGGAAGCGATTGAGCCCGCGGGGTTCGACGGTGTCCGTCAACGTGGCGATGGTGGAAAGCGGGATGAGCTGACCTTGCGGGCCCCGGATGTGATAGTTGAGCAACTGCTCCGGATTGAGCCGCTCGCCGCGCTCGACCTGGGGAATGACCCGATAACTCCGGCCATCGTTGACGAAGCGATTGACGTAACCGCCTCCCAGCATGGAACCCAAATCACGGGAAACATCGGTCAGATTCAAGCCCATGGAAGCCACCATGTCCTTGTCGATATCGATCGTGGTTTGCGGCAAATCGAATTTCAGGTCGCTGTCCGCGAAGTAAAACGTCGGCGCACCTCCGCCGGCATTGGCTTCCGTGTTGGCGTAGAGCACGAGCTGATTCGCAAAATCCAGCATCTCGCGGTGGTCATCGGTCGAACGAATGACGAATTCGATCGGGAACTGTCCGCCGGCCGGCAGCGCGTCCGGTGTGTTAAGAATGGCGTTCGCACCGGCGATCTTGGCGGTCTCCGACTGCAGCGCGGCCTCGATCTCAAGCACACTGCGTTCCCGTTCGGACCACGGCTTCAAGATCATGCCACCAAAGCCAAAGTTGGGCGTCGTGATCTGGAACGACGTTTCATACTCCGGCTGAGCTTCGTAGATTTTCTGCACCTCGGCCGTGTTCATGACCGCCTGCTCCAACGTGGCAGTCGGGGCGCCTTGCAGGATCGTCATCAGCACCCCCTGGTCTTCCTTCGGCGCGAGTTCCTTTTGCGCGAACATGAAGAAAGGGCCCAGCAGGAGGGAAAAGAGCACCGCCAACGTGAGGATAACGGGCACGGCCTCCAAGCAGCCACCGACGACACGTTCGTAGCGATTGCGCACCCGATCGAAGACCCGGTTGATGATGCCCGTCAGACCCTTTTCTTCGGCGTCACCACCCTTAAGCATGTAGGCGCTCATCATCGGTGAGAGCGTGAGAGCCACGAAGCCGGAAACGGCCACGGCCCCCGCAAGGGTGAAGGCAAACTCGCGGAACAACGCGCCGGTGAGACCGCCTTGGAAACCGATCGGAGCGTAGACCGAAGCCAGCGTGATGGTCATCGAAATGACCGGCCCGACCAATTCACGCGCCCCTTGAATGGCCGCGTTGATGGGAGTCAGACCTTCTCGAATATGGCGCTCCACGTTTTCGACCACCACGATCGCATCGTCGACGACGATACCGACGGCCAAAACCACCGCCAGCAAGGTGAGCAAGTTGATGGTGAACCCCATCAGGAACATGACAAACATGGCGCCGATCAGCGACAGTGGCATGGCCACCACCGGAATAAACACCGAGCGCAGCGACCCCATGAAAAGAAAGATGACGAGCATCACGATGAGCAGCGTCTCCAGAAGCGTCGTCAGGATTTCGCGCAACGCATCATTGATGTATTCGGTGGCATCATACGCCATCTTGCCGTTGAGGCCCGCCGGCAGACTCGCTTCGACATCGGGGAAGGCATCGCGCACCCGCTGGATCACTTCCACCGTGCTCTCCGTCGGCAGCACCCAGATGCCCATGAAGGTGGCGGTCTGGCCACCGAAACGAACCTGGGCGTCATAGCTTTCCGCGCCGAGTTCGACCTCCGCGACGTCCGCCAGCCGGACGATGGCACCATTGTTCTGCGCCACCACCATACTGCGGAACTCGTCGACGTTTTTAAGATCTGTATTGGCCACCAAACTGACGCGCAGCATGTTGCCCTTGGTCGCGCCCACCGCGGAAAGCGCGTTGTTGGAAACCAAAGCCTGGCGAACTTCCGAGGGGCTGAGTCCGCGGGCGGCCAGTTCATCGGGCTTGAGCCAAACGCGCATGGCATAGACGCGACCACCGAGGATGTCCGCTTTTTGCACGCCCTTGATGGCGGCCAGACGGGGCTGAACCATGCGGTTCAGGTAGTCCGTGATTTGATTCTGGCTCAGGGTATCCGAATAAAAACTCAGATACATCGACGCGAATTGATTGTCCGTCGTCTCGACACTGATGGTCGGAGACTCGGCTTCCGGCGGAAGCTCGTTGCGCACCTGATCGATCTTGGCGCTGATTTGGGCCAGCGCGGCATTGGTATCGTAGTTGAGTCGCAGATACACCCGGATCGTGCTCATCCCGGCAAAACTCTCGGACTCGATGTAGTCGATGCCATCGGCGCTCGAGATTGCGCGCTCGAGCTGGGTGGTGATGTAACCGCGGACGGTGTCGGCGCTGGCCCCGAAGTAAATGGTCGAGACATTGACCACCGCACTGTCGCTGCGGGGATATTGGCGGGTGTTGAGCTGGTTGTAGGATACCAGACCGACCACAAGGATCGCGATATTCACCACCAGCGCGATCACCGGCTTGCGCACGAAAAGATCAGTGAAGCTGCGTTTTGGCATGGATCAGAAAAGTCGGGAGGAAGCGAAGCGTGGAAAACGTATCGGGAGCGCGCGATCAGGTGTTGTCCGGCATCGGGTTCACCGAGGCGGAAGGCTGGACCTTGTTGTTGATCTGCACGGGCAGACCATTGCGCAGTTTGAAGACGCCGGCGGAAGCAACCACTTCCCCGCCCTCGAGGCCTTCGAGCACCGCCACCAGGTCTCCGCGCTTGCGACCCAATGTAACGGGTTGTTGGCGCACCCCGAGATACTCCTGACCTTCGGCATCCTTCATCGTCTCCACGACATAGACGGAATTGCCATAGCTCGCGTAAGCCACGGCGGTGGACGGCACCACCACCAGACGATCGACCTGCGGCAGCACCACTTCCAACTGAGCGAACATACCGGCGCGGAGCCGTTCATCCGGATTGGGCAGAGTCGCCTGCACCGCTACATTGCGGGTGGCGGTATCCACCACCGGGTTGATGGCCGTGATGTGCGCCGTGAATTCTTCCTCGGGAAACGCATCGATCTTGACGGTGACCGCCTGATTCAAGCCGAGTTTGGGCATTTCGCGCTGGGGCACATAGAAGTTGACGAAGACTTCATCGAGTTTTTGCAGCGGCATGAGCGCCGTTCCCCGGCTGACAAATTGGCCGACATTGACCGTGCGAATACCAACGCGACCACTGAAGGGGGCGCGCACCGCTTTCTTGTCCAACGTCGCCTTGAGGGCGGCAACATCCGCCTTGGCCTGGGCGTATTGGGCGACGGCACCGTCGATCTCGGACTGACTGATCGTGTTCTTCGCCCCGAGCTCCTGCGCACGACTGCGCTGTAGGCGGGCAAGTTCGGCGCGGGCATCGGCCGCTTCGAGTTGCGCCGTTTCAATGGTCGTGTCCAAAGTCACCAGCAAATCGCCCTTCTCCACGGCGGCCCCGTTGCCGACCAAAATTTCCGTCACGGCACCTTCGAGTTCGGCACTGATGGTCACGCCCTGAATCGGGGCCAATGAGCCGATTGATTGTATCACAGGATTCCACTCCTGGACGGTTGCTTCCGCCGTGCTGACTGCCGTGATGGGTTGGCCAAAATTGGCTCCCATCATTTCCTTGATTTGCGCGGCTTTAACCGCGCCGAGGGCGGCGACGACCAAAATGAAGCCGATAAATGCGATGATGAACTTTTTGATCATGGTAACAGGAATTTAAAATTAAACGGACGAAGTCTCTGCAGCCTCCACTTGGCTAGCAGTTGCGATGCCTCGGCGCACCTTCATCAACAACCGCATCAGCTCCTCTTGTTCGGATCTTTGAAGCGGCGCCATGATGGCGGTGACCTGGCGAAAATACCCCGGCAATAACTCGCGAGTGAACGCTTCTCCCTGAGTGGTCAGATGCACCAACATCGCCCGCCGATCGTGGGGATCTGCTTCACGGCGCACAAAGCCATCACGCTCCAAGGTATCAATCAGACCCGTCATCGTCGCCCTGGTGACTCCTGCCATCTCAGCCAAAGCCGCCGGGCTCCGCGGGGGCGCGCATTCGCCTTCGGCGGGACCGGCGGCGGATAAAAGCATCAGGACCGTGAAACGACCGTTCGACGTATTGTGACGCTGCAAAAAATCACTCTTGATCGCAAACAGCTCGTCCGCGGTGCGCAACATGTTCATAAACAAGCCACTGGCGGCAGGATCCAAATCCGGGAAGTGCTTGGCGCATTCCAGCAGGCACTCGTAGTGCGGAAGATCTTTGAGCATGAGAAGTGGCATGTCAGGCGACTGATTTGCCTGATAGTTAGCTTCCTAACTATTTTCAGCAAGTGCTTTCCTGAAATAATCTAAAAATGATTCCGGCGGGAACCCTTCGGTCTCGACGAGTCCGGTTACGCTTCGGCCGCTGACCGCAGCATCCAGGCGCTTTTCTCATGCGCCGCCAGCAATCCGGTGAGAAAATCCGCCGTGCCGACGTCTTCGTGATCATCTTCTATCACGGCAATGTCCGCCCGCAGGTTTCGAATGAACGTCTCCTGATCTTTGAGCAGAATTTTGATCATCTTATCGGCGGTGAGATCGGTAGAATCTTCTTCTTCCATCCGAGTCAGCTGCAAAAGCTGTTTCAAACTGCCCGGAGCCGCCAGCCCCAGCGCCCGAATACGTTCGGCGATGTCATCCCGAGTTTGTTCGCTGCCGGTGTAGAGTTCCTCGAAAAAGAGATGTAAATCATGAAAACGAGGTCCTTTCACGTTCCAGTGAAAGTTGCGGGTCTTCGTGTAGAGCACGGTTTCATCGGCCAGAACCGTGGCGAGGATAGCGGCCACCGCCGAACGAGATTTGGCGGAAATACCAATGTTGGTTTTCATCCCATAAGATGAGTCAAACCGTCTCGCTTCGCAACCGAGTCTAAAAAGAAAGAGGGGAGCCCGCCGTGGCAGACTCCCCTCACCCGATCAGAACCAACTAAACCGGGGAATTGATACTGGCTAACGGTCAGCCCAGCGATTGCGCGGCTTCAACCACGGCTTCGGCGGTAATACCGAGTTCCTTCATCGCCGTGCCACCGGGAGCGCTCAGGCCAAAGCGATCGATGCCGATCACCTTACCATCGAGACCCACGAATTGCGCCCAGAGTCCGGTCACTCCCGCCTCGATGGCGACGCGCTTGCGACACGAGGACGGCAGCACGCTTTCCTGGTATTCCGCAGACTGCCGGAGGAAGCGTTCGAAACACGGCACGGACACGACGCGCACCGAGGCACCGAGGGTGCCGGCGGCCTTGATCGCATGATCCAGCTCCGAACCGGACGCCATCAGGATGTGCGTCAAGGGTTCGGTTTCCTGCACAGCGATGTAAGCGCCTTGCTCCACACCGGTGCGTCGGGTGTCGAGGGCGATATCGTTTTGAATCGGCATGGCCTGACGGGTCAGGGCGAGCAACGTGGGACCATCCTTGCGAGCGAAGGCTGCCGCAAAAGCGCCCGCGACTTCCTCGGGATCACCGGGGCGAATCACATCGAGATTGGGGATCACGCGCAAACCGGAGACCGTTTCCACCGGCTGGTGGGTCGGACCGTCTTCGCCCACGCCGACGGAGTCGTGCGTATAAATGTAAACCACGGGCAGTCCGGCGAGAGCCGCGATGCGCATGGCGGGACGCGAATAGTCGGCAAACACGAGGAAGGTGGCGCACGACGTGTGGAAGATCCCATCATAGGCGATGCCATTGTTGATGGCGGCCATGGCATGCTCGCGGATGCCGTAGCGAATGTTGCGACCCGCGGGATTGGTCGGGTCGAAATCGGTCGCGTCCTTGATGTAGTTGAGCGTCGAACCGTAGAGATCGGCGCTGCCCGAAATCACGAGTGGCTGGGCTGCGGCGATGGGCTGCAGCACATCGCGACCGGCCGCGCGGCTGGCGAGCTTGGTGTCGGCGGGGAAAGCCGGGATGCTGGCCAGCAAATCCGACGCGGTGATCTCGGCATCGCGGCTCTCGAGGAGCGCTGCTTGTTCAGGATTGGCGGCGGCCCACGCTTTGTAGGTCTTCTTCCACTTGTTGTATTGGCGGGCACCCCGTTTCTTGTGGGCGGCAAAATATTCGCGCACGTCATCGCTGACGTAGAACAATTCGTCGGCGGGAAGACCGAGACCCGCGCGAGCGGCTTCGGCAAACTTCGCGCCACCTTCACCGTGACCTTTGGCGGTGCCGGCGACCTCGGGGATGCCCCGACCAATTTCGGTCTTTGCGATGATGATCTGCGGTTTGCCGGACTTGGCCTTCTTGGCGCGATTGACCGCTTTGAGAATCGCGGCGAGATCGTGGCCGTCGGTCAATGTGATGACGTCCCAACCAATGGACTTGAAACGCGCGGCGGTATTCTCGCTCTGCGTCTTGTCCGCCATGGCGTCGAGCGTGACGTCATTGGAATCGTAGATCAGGATGAGGTTATCGAGCTTGTTGTGCCCGGCAAAAGAGATCGCCTCCAGGGCAACTCCCTCCTGCATGCAGCCGTCGCCGGCGAGACAGACCACATGGTGGTCAAAAATGGTATGCTCCTCGGTATTGAAACGCGCCGCCGCCATCTTGCCGGACATGGCAAAGCCGACCGAATTGGCGATACCTTGGCCGAGTGGACCCGTCGTCGCCTCAACGCCGGGGGTCTCACGAAACTCGGGATGTCCCGGGGTTTTGGAGTGCAGTTGACGGAATGCCTTGAGGTCGTCGAGCGAGACGTCGAAGCCGCTCAGGTGCAGCCAGCTGTAAAGGAACATCGAGCCATGACCGGCCGAGAGCACAAACCGATCGCGATTAAGCCAACGTGGCTCGGCGGGGTTGTGCACCAGGGCGTTTCCGTAGAGGACGGCCCCAATTTCGGCGGTGCCCAGGGGCAAACCCAAGTGACCGGAGGAGCACTGGTGGACGGCATCGATGGCCAGGCCACGTGCCTGATTAGCAGCTAGAGCGAGAATCTCGGAGTTCAACTTCATGTATCAGCAGAGAGCAGGATTTAGGTCCGGCGAAATACCGGGCCCGCTAGACGACGAGGCTGCGGGGTGTGGTGCAACGCAGAAGTCGGGCCAACGATGTTAAAAACAAAAGGCGAGCCCAACTGGGCTCGCCTTAAATGTAAAAAGCGCGACGGGATGGCGCGCCTAGCCTGTTATTGTCAGGCTTTTGCAGAATCGTAGCGCTTGGCCTTGATCGCCATAGCGGCCTTACCCTTGCGATCACGCAGGTAGTAAAGACGGGCACGCATCGGCACCGAGGCGCGATCGAGCTCGATCTTCTCAATGTTCGGGGAGTGCAGCGGGAAAACGCGCTCCACGCCTTCGCCGTAGCTGATGCGACGGACCGTGAACGCTTCGGCAATGCCGCCGCCCTTGCGAGCGATGACGATACCCGCGAAAATCTGGATACGCTCTTTGTCGCCCTCGCGCACTTTGGTGTGAACACGGACGCCGTCTCCGACCCGGAAGTCGGTGACGTCCGACTTCAGATGCGAAGCGGTAACCTCTTTAATGATGGGATTCATGACGGTAGTGTTTAAATAAATCTGGACGAACTTGGCGGGTCTTTTCGATCCGTTGCGCCAAGCGCCACTTCTCGATTTCTCCGTGATTTCCAGAGAGGAGAACCTCTGGAACGGACTTGCCTCTAAACTCCGCGGGACGCGTGTATTGAGGAAAGTCGAGCAACTTGCCGGTGAAGGATTCGTGCGTCAATGACTTTTCCTCGCCCAATACTCCGGGGATGAAACGAGCGACCGCATCGATGAGCACCGCCGCCGGAAGTGTCCCGTTGGTAAGGACATAATCGCCAATACTAATCTCGCGATCGATCACTTCTTCGCGAATCCGTTGGTCGATTCCTTCATAGTGACCACTCAATAACACGAGGTGTTGCTCCGTGGATAATTCACGTGCGATCGATTCGCTGAATGGCTCACCATCCGGCGTAAGATAAATACGGCGGCATCCCGGGGTCTGTATCGCTTCGATCGCCGCAATCGCCGGCTCGGGTTTGAGAACCATGCCAGCACCGCCGCCGAAGGGACGATCATCGGCGGTGCGGTGCTTGTCGGTGCACCACTGGCGGAGGTCGTTGACGCCAACTTCGATCAACCCCGCCTGCACAGCTCGTCCCAAAATGCTCTCGGCCAGGAAGCCGTCGAGCATGCGCGGGAAAAGCGTCAGAACATCGATGCGCAGAGCCATGGCGTGAAGGGTATAAACAAAATCGCCCCGGACTAAGCCGGGGCGATCGAAAAATCAAAGCAGTGGGTGACTGAATCAGGCCTCAGTCTCAGCCGCAGCGACCTCGGTCGTGGCGGCGGGGGCTGCCTTGCGAGCCTGCTTGATGAGAGAATTGGCGGTATCGGTCGGCTTCGCACCTTGGCTGATCCAGTAGTCAGCACGTTCGACGTTCAGGGTGAGCTGTTCACCTTTTGCGCGAGGATTATAGGTGCCGAGAATCTCGGCCGCCCGGCCATCACGGCGGGAGCGAGCTTCCGCAACCACCACGTGGTAAACGGGTGCGTGCGTCGTGCCGATACGGGAGAGGCGAATTTTAAGGGCCATGGAAGTGTTACAAAAACGGTCTAGTTGCTTGCGAAAAGTTGAGGAATGCACCTTGCGACAAATGGCTTGTCAAGCCCCGACTCCCCGGAGTCTGCTCGACCCTTTATGAAAGCCGGAATCGTTGGTCTACCAAACGTGGGCAAGTCCACTCTCTTTAATGCTGTTACCCGCTCCCGCAAGGCGGAGGCAGCCAACTATCCCTTTTGCACGATCGATCCCAATGTCGGGGTCGTCACCGTGCCGGACGAGCGTTTGGGCGTGCTGCAAGGCATCGCCAAGACGCAGGTGGTCATCCCGGCCGCCATTGAGTTTGTCGATATTGCCGGTCTGGTGGCCGGAGCGAGCAAGGGCGAGGGTCTCGGCAATCAGTTCCTGGCCAACATTCGCGAAGTCGACGCCATCATCCATGTGGTGCGCTGCTTTGTGGATGATGATGTAATTCACAACATGGGCTCCGTTGATCCGGTGCGCGACATCGAGGTTATTTCCACCGAACTTATTTTGGCCGACTACGAAACCGTCACCAAACGCATCGAAAAGACGACCAAGAAGGCGCGCGGTGGTGACAAGGAAGCCATGGCCGAACTCGCCCTGTTGCAACGACTCGAACCCCATCTCAACGAAGGTAAACCCGCCAACATCCTCGAACTCGACGAAGCCGAAGCGAAGATCATCCCGTTTTTTCAACTCCTCAGCGCCAAGCCCGTGCTCTACGCGTGCAACGTTGCCGAAAGCGATCTCGCCGACGCCGACGCCAATCCATTCGTGCAAAAGGTCGCTGAATTTGTCCGCACGCACCATGACGCCGCCTACGTGCCGATCAGCGCGAAAATCGAGTTCGAGTTGATCGATCTGGAACCGGAGGAGGCGAAGGAATTTTTGGCCGATCTCGGCGTGCAGGATTCCGGCGTATCGATGTTGATTCGCGAGGCCTACGCCCTGCTCGGGCTCCAGACGTATTTCACGGCGGGTGAAAAAGAAGTGCGGGCCTGGACCATTCCCGTCGGCTGCAAGGCTCCGCAAGCCGCCGGCGTCATCCACACCGATTTCGAAAAGGGCTTCATCAAGGCCGAGGTGGTGGCCTACACCGACCTATCCTCACTCGGCAGCGTGTCCGCCGCCCGCGACGCCGGCAAGTATCGCCTCGAGGGCAAGGAATACGTCTTCAAGGACGGCGACGTGGCGGTCTTCCGCTTTGCCAACTAAGCGCCCTTCCCTTGCCGTTGGAACTTACGACACCGTCGCTACTCGCGGCGGTGTTTTGTTTTCCAACAACTCAATTTGCAGGATCAAACTTCGCGGCAAGTGAAACGGGTCCTTCACGGGCAGCGCGATCGTGCCGGTCATGGGTGACAAATCGCGGTGCAATTTTTGCCTCCACTCACCGTTTTCCCAATCGACGTAGCGCTCAAAACAAAGTCCCCACATGCGCTCATACCAGTCGAGCCAACTGCTTTCGCCGGTTTCGTGCCACCCCAGTAGTGCCGCAAACAACGCTTCCGTGTGCGGCCACCACAATTTGGTATCACCGAACGCCCAGCCGGCCGTCGACGCTGGACCGGAGCCATCGACCGCTAAAAGCAAACCTCCCCCTCCCGCCGGGTCCCACCCGAGCTCCAAATGCCGTCGGACCCGGCGCCATGTTTCGGCCATTGAAATCGGGGCGTCCCCGAGCTCGTGGGCAACCAGGCGTTGGAACCACATGCCTTCGATGGCATGCCCCGGCACGGTTACACTCCCCGGAGCCCCCGGATAACGGGAACCATCGCGGCTCACCGTTTCAAACAACCGGTCCTCCTCGGTCCGGTAGAAATCACGGTCAATTTCGGCCAGCATGCCTTGCGCCATCTCCGCATAAAGCGGCTCGCCGGTGACTTGTCCGAGTCCGGCTAATTTGAGCGACCAGATCATGGGCAAACCATGCGGTTTGGCGCCCGGCGGAATCGGGTAAGGAAAGTGTGGCACACGGTCACCCCACTGTTGGCAGCGCCGCATGGCCGCATCCGCCGTCTCCCGTGCGCGCTCCAACCATACGGATTCGCCCGAAGCGACTGCGAGCTCGGTCAATCCGTAAACGGCGAACGCGTCCACATAAACGCTCTCATAGCCACGCTTCACGGCACCGGACTCATCCAGCAACAGCGCCCAGCCTTTTTCTTCACTCAACCAACCGTATTGACAGGAAAACGCCGCCACTCGACGCGCCCGTTCCAACCACTTTGGGTCCCGGTCCAGGGAATTGTATATCCGGGCAAACACCCACACCGCCCGCCACTGACTCCACAGCCAACGATCCGAGCTCAACAGCGTGCCGTCATCGGCGATGCAGGTGGGTAACCCCGCCTCGAGGTTTCCGCCCGCCTTTTCCCAAAATGGCAGGATGTGATCGAACAGGTGCTCGCGCAACCAGCGTGCCATCGCCCCCGTATCATTGGATCGAATACTCCTGATTGCCTCCCGTCCGGCAGCTTCATGTTTCATGCGGTTCAGCGCCATGTTCGGCCCCCAAACGAGCGGCGGAATGCCGTCGAGACGAGCCTCAAATCCGCCGAAATTCGTCCGTGAAATTTCACTCTTCGAGTGCGTCTTTTGCGGTAGTTACATGCTTAATACTCCGGCTGCGCCTCCTGGTGAAATTTCATTCCATTTTTCTCACCAAAATCGGACTTTCACCTCGCGACCGCGAAGCATAATCGAAATACAAACCCCATTGATGAACGAACCGTTTCCTCCGCTGAGAATCTACCCGGATCGCCCGTCCGCCGCCGCTGCCGCCGCTGACCATGCTGCTCGAATTATCAAAGACGCCATCGCTCAACGCGGTGAAGCGCGCATCATTGCCGCCACGGGCGCATCCCAAATAGAGTTTGTGGAGGCCTTGGTTGGCACGGCCGGCATCGATTGGTCCCGGGTGGAGATGTTTCACCTCGACGAATACATCGGTCTTTCGATCGAGCATCCGGCGAGTTTTCGACGCTACCTGCTGGAGCGTCTGATTCGTCCCACCGGCATCACTCGCTATCATTTGCTCGACGGCGAATCCGACCCCGCCGAGACCTGCGCCACGGTGGGCCGGGACCTGCAGTCGGGTCCCATCGATGTGGTGTTTGCCGGCATCGGCGAGAACGGCCATGTCGCCTTCAACGACCCGCCCGCCAATTTTACGGCGGAAGCGCCTTACCTCATCGTGGAATTGGACGACGCCTGCCGTCGCCAGCAATTCAGCGAAGGCTGGTTCCCGACATTCGACGATGTTCCCCGCCAGGCGATTACGCTTTCCGTGCAACAGCTGCTCAAGACCAACGCCGTCATCACCCTCGTGCCCGATACGCGTAAGGCCGCCGCTGCCGCCCGCTGTCTGGAGGGGCCCATTTCACCGGATGCGCCCGCTTCGATTCTGCGACAACACCCCGGCAATCACTTCTATTTCGACGAAGCCGGCGCTTCGGAACTCAGTGACGCGTTCCGCGCAGCTCACGTCCTGTCGTCATGAAATTGACGCTACCGGGGCTGTTCGACCTCCACGTCAACGGCTTTGCCGGTATTGACTACAACCTTCCCGACATCGGCGGGGAGCAACTGATCCAATCCTTCGACGCCATGCGGGCCACCGGCGTGACGCAGTGTCTTCCGACCATCATCACGTCATCGCGGGAGCACTTCGCCGCCTGCGCCCGCAATCTGGTGCGTTCCTCCGATCCCATGATCGCCGGTCTCCACATGGAGGGACCATATATTTCCCCGAGCGATGGCCCGCGCGGAGCGCATCCCCTCGTATCCGTCACGGCGGCGTCCATCGAAGATTTCAAACATCGCCAGGACGCGGCGGAGGGAAAAATCAAACTCGTCACGCTTGCTCCCGAAGTGCCGGGGGCGATGGACCTGATCGGCTATTTGGTTGAAAACAACGTGGTGGTGGGAATCGGTCACTCCGCCGCCAACGCGGCGTGTATTCGCGATGCCGTTACGGCGGGTGCCACGCTTTCCACTCATCTCGGCAACGGCTGTTCCACGCAGATGGAACGCCATGCCAACGTGATCTGGCCGCAGCTTTCCCACGACGAACTGGCCGCCTGCTTGATTGTCGATGGTTTCCATCTGCCACGCGAAGTGGTGCGCACGATGGTCAAAGCCAAGGGACTGGAACGCACTATTTTGGTCACCGACGCCGTGGCGGCGGCCGCAGCTCCACCCGGAGAATACTCCATCGGGCATGTTCCGGTGCAGTTGAATGCGGCCCGAAAAGTCACCCAGATCGGGGCGACCAATCTCGCGGGATCGGCCCTTACTCTCGATGACGCCGTGACCCGCACTTGCGCATGGTGCGACCTGAGCCTGCAGGTGGTCTGGCCATTGGCTTCCCTTCGACCAGCGGCGGCCATCGGACTGGAGCCGACCGGCACCGTTACGATCGAGTGGGATGCTTCCACTTACGCACTCACCATCTGTCAGACTGAAACCTGAACCCATCGAACACGCTTCACCCATGTCCGAATCCACCTCCAAGTTCAAAGTTCGCGGTCTGCGCTGGTATATCGTGGTGCTGCTGTGTCTCGCCTCGGAACTCAATTATCTGGATCGCCAGACGTTGTCGGTTCTCGCGCAAACCATCCAGGACGAGCTCGGCATCACCACGATGCAATATGCGAACATCACCTCGGCATTCTTAATCAGTTACACCGTGATGTATGCCGTCTGCGGACGGCTGGTGGATGTGCTGGGCAGCCGATGGTCGTTTTTGATTTTTGTGACCGGTTGGTCGCTCTCGAACATGGCGCATGCGTTCGCACGCACGGCTGCACAGTTTTCCGTCTGCCGGTTCTTTCTCGGCGCGACGGAACCCGCGAGTTTTCCCGGCGGTTTGCGCGCAGTCACCGAGTGGTTTCCACTGCGGGAACGAGCGGTGGCGGTGGGGATCTTCAACGCCGGCACTGCCATCGGCGCCGGCATTGCCGCGCCGTTGGTGTCATGGATCGCCCTGAGCTGGGGCTGGCGATGGGCTTTCATCGTGGGTGGCGCTCTCGGCCTCGTTTGGGTGGTAATATGGGCCTTTTGTTACCGACTCCCGCGCCAACACCCGTGGCTGAAGGAGGCGGAACTCGCTCACATCGAATCCGACGGCGATCGGACGGAGGTCGAACCCAAAGCGGTTCCTATCCCTACTCTGCTCAAGGATCGCCGCGCCTGGGGGTGTTTCGCCGCCCGCATGCTGACCGACCCCATTTCTTATTTCTTCATTTTTTGGACCCCCAAGTTTCTCCAACAGGAGCGCGGCTTCGACCTGTCGGACATTGGCAAATACGGTTGGATTCCGTTTGTCGCGCTCGCGCTGGGCAATCTATCCGGCGGCGCGATTCCGGGCTTGTTGATGCGCCATGGTTGGTCGCTCAACCGGGCTCGCAAAACGACCATGTTCGTGGCTTCGTGTGTCATGCCGCTGGCCCTGTGGGCCATCATTTCCCTGCCCAGCGCGACGGCCGCCGTCGGCATGATCAGCGTCGCGATGTTCGCTCACGCCGCCTGGGCCAACATGACATTGCCCGCCGAAGTGTTCCCCAAACATGTCGTGGGTTCCGTTACCGGGTTTGCCGGCATGTTCGGCGGGATCGTCGGTATCTTGTCGCAACAAGCGATCGGCTGGACCGTGCAAAACGTTTCATTCACTCCGGTCTTTGTCGTGAGTGCGTTCATGCACCTGGCCGCCTTCACACTCGTCTCGATCTTGATCGGCAAATTGGGTGTGATCCGCGCTCCCGGATCCCCATCCCCGGTGGTCGCTTAACGGAAAAAGTCCGCCAAATTCACTCGGGTTGTGCCCGGCAAGGGCACACCCAGTTCCAGCGCGGGCAGAAATATCATCTCCCGCATGGCCGCCACGACGTTATCGGGCAGGCGGCCGGTTTGGTCGATCGTGACCGGCACATCCCTGGAAGCCGTGCGCACGGCTTCGCTCAGCGAGCCGGCGGTTTTTCCAGGGGTGGCTTTCGACCGTAAGTCGGAGGCATTATGGATCTCCGCCAGGTAAGCGCGGGCGTCGGTCTCCGAATCGTGAATACTGATCACACTGCCGTCGGAGTCCACATTGACGATAACCGGGTAGTTGAACGACGCCCCGTCCTTGGCAGCGAGCAGCGTCGCCGGAACCAGCGTCCAAACCGCTTCGGGATCGACGGTGTCGAGGGTGTGATCCGCGAGGTGGGACAACAGTAAAAACTCTCGCGCCTGCTCACGGGTCATATCGATGGCGCGTTCCGACAGGTTGGTCGCGAGTTCCTTGCCGTGGACGTAAAGATGCAATTGCACATCTTCGATGGTGAATCCGGGTTTAAATCCCGTTTTCCTAATCTTGATTTTACGCGGCTGCGGGCCAACCGCCCCGATGGGATGGTAGAATGTAATCACGCCCTTTTCCTCGTCTTGCGTCACCGCGCCCATGATGACCGCGTAGGCATTGGCGATCGGCACGGGCGACGATATTTTGAATTCGAGGTCCAGCGCGTCGTGGCCTCCTTCGCTGGCGGCACTTTGCGCGCGATCGAGGAAGGTCTGGTCGGAAGTGATCGAGTCGGTTTCGAAAAACTGGTCCGACATATCGTCGGTAGCGACGAGTAGGTCGGCGTCGGCGGAGGCATTGAACGCTGCCACCGCCTCAATGGTTCGTTCATTCACAATCATGCCGTCTTTGATCGCTTGATCGACATAGCCCTGCGCGGTGCGTGCAGCTTGTTGCACGCTGGCCTTGTCGCTGCGTTCCAGCCGGGCCGCGTCCGTCTTCTCCTGCTGGTAAATCGCCATGTGGTTCTGAGTGTTCATATACTGCATCGCCTTGTCGTTGCGCAGCGTGTAGGCGCGATGCTGTTCAAAATCGGCGATAACGATCGGGGCGCGACTTATCTTCGTGGATCGATCCCAGCTGAAGGCTCCGGCGTCTCGAAGCTTGATTTGGGGTAATCCTTCCTCCGCAAGGACCACCTGATCGGATTTAATACTGTCCACCTGACGATAACTCTCGTCTGGCGATTTTATCAACAAATCGACGCCCACGAACAAACGGAACGGCTTGGATTGATCCTGGGCGAACAACGAAATCGCCAATCCTAGGAATACACCGAAATGGCATTTGAGCGGGGAACGAAAACACATGGGGTAGCTGAGTTCAGGGTTGGGGAATCACCCCGTGGGACGCGGAATCGAGCATCACTGTTCCCGCTTCTTTGACGGAGGCGAGATCTGCGTGGTCCGAACTGTTGACGACGCGGCGAGAGCGCACGGTTTGGGACCGCCGTCTCACCCCGCGCGATCAAAGCTCGAAGCCGTGCGGAATCGTCACCCCCTTGGGCACGACCAACACGCCGTCACGAATCACCACGCCGTGCTGGTAGACCCCATCCTGCTTGCCATGGGGCGAGAGAACGACGCGGTCTCCGATACGGGTGTTCTTGTCGATGATAGCGCCTTTGATGCGGCAGTCATGGCCGAGGCCGAAATGAGGAATGCTCGCGGCCGCATTGCGTTCGAAATCAGCGGCGGACTCATAGCTGTCCGAGCCCATCATCACGACATCCTCCAGCACACAACCGGAACGCACAAACGAGCGGGAACTAATCACTGCGCGCGTAATGGTGGAATCCTCGATGATGCATCCGTCGCCCAGCACGGCGTTTTTAACCGCACTGTTGTTGATTTTGCACGGCGGCAGAGAACGATTCCGCGTGTAAATGGGCGCGCTCTCATCAAAGAAATCGAACGGGGGCAACGCGTCGGTGATCGCCAGATTGGTTTCAAAAAAGGCGCGCACGGTTCCGATGTCCTCCCAATAGCCCTCAAATGCATAGGCGTTGAGCTGCTTGACGCCAAGCAGGCTGGGAATCACTTCCTTGCCAAAATCGGTCATGTCATTGGCCAACGCATCATCGAGCGCCTTGCGATTAAACACGTAGATGCCCATCGAAGCCAAACAGCGCTTTTCCGCAGGATCGGTGTTGCCCAGCTTTGCCTCGAGAGCCTGGCCCATCGCCAAACCATCGATCACCGCGGGATCCTTGGGCTTCTCCGCAAATTTGGTGATCTGAAGATCGTCATCAACCCCCATCAGGCCCAGTCCCTCGATCTTGGAGACGGGAATCGGCATCGCGGCTATCGTGACGTCGGCCCCGGTGGAGGCGTGCTCAGCTATGATTTTGGAAAAGTCCATGCGATACAGCTGATCGCCCGAAAGGATCAAAACGTAATCGTGCTCCTCGTTGCGTAGGTGTTGCAAATTCCGCCGCACCGCGTCGGCCGTGCCTTGATACCAGTCGCTGGTTTTATCGGTTTGCTCAGCGGAAAGAATGTCCACGAAACCTCCCCCAAAGGGGTCAAAGTGGTAGGTGTTCTGAATGTGGCGGTGCAGCGAGGCCGTATGAAACTGCGTCAGAATGAAAATCCGATTAATGCTCGAATTGATACAGTTGCTGATCGGAATATCGACCAAGCGATACTTGGCTGCCAGCGGAACCGCCGGTTTGCAGCGCTCGGTCGTAAGGGGGTGAAGACGGGTGCCGCGACCGCCGCCCATGACGACAGCCACTACTTTTTTTTCAGAACTCATTGGGTTGGGTTGGTGGGGTTCAAATACCTTGCTCCACGATTACGCCGGTCGATAGTTTCGCCAGAACAATAACGTAAAATCTATGTGTGGAATCGTCGGCTACGTGGGCAAATCAAAGGCCGCCCCCATTATTTTGGAAGGACTTAAACGCCTGGAATATCGTGGCTACGATTCTGCGGGTGTCGCCGTGCTCGAAGATGACGCATTCACCGTGGCAAAGAAACGCGGCCGGGTGGACGAGCTGACTAAAAGCACCCGCGCCCAAACATTGACGGGGTCCTGCGGGATCGGCCACACCCGCTGGGCCACGCATGGCGGTGTCACCGACGCGAACGCCCACCCTCACGTTTCCAGCGACGGAAAAATTGCGCTGATCCACAACGGTGTGATCGAAAACTTCGCGGCGATTCGGAAATTTCTGTTGTCGAAAGATTACTCGTTCAAATCGGAAACCGACACCGAGGTATTGTGTAATCTGATCGCCTACCATTTCGCCAAGGAGCCTGAATCGACGACCGGAGGTTCGCGCCTCTTGGAGAGCGTGCGCCGCACCTTGTCCCATGTGGAAGGCACCTACGGAATCTGCGTGCTCTGCGTCGACTGTCCTCGCGAGCTGATTGCGGCCCGCCAAGGGTCTCCGCTGATTCTCGGCGTCGGGAAAAAGGAGCTCGTCATCGCCTCCGACGTGGCCGCTCTGGTGAGTCGCACTCAAAACGTCGTTTATCTCAACGACGGTGAGCTCGTCGCCATCAACGATGACGAGTTTGAAATTTCCACTCTGGACCAAGCCGATGTCTCGCCGGTCATCGACCAGGTTACGTGGACGATTGAGGACTCGGAGCTCGGGGAGAACCCGCACTACATGCTCAAGGAGATTTTCGAGCAGCCCGAAGCCCTCGAAAATGCCATGCGCGGACGTTTCAGCGCGGATGGCTCCACCTCCGTATTCGGCGGACTCAATATTTCGGTGCAAGATTTGCGGGGTATGGGCCGACTCATGATATGTGCCTGTGGCACCGCGCTGCACGCTGGTATGGTCACTGAATATCTCGTGGAGCGGTTCGCCCGGCTGCCGGTCGAGTGCGACCACGCATCGGAATTTCGCTACCGCAATACCCCACTTTTTGCGAAGACCCTGTTCTTTGTCTTCAGTCAGTCTGGCGAAACCATCGACACCCTTGCCGCCATGCGTGAGGCCCAGCGCAAAGGTTTTCAAGTGCTGGCCATCAACAACGGTGTAGGGTCGACGATCGCCCGCGAGGCCAACGGCGGTATCTATCAACACGCCGGACCGGAAATCGGCGTGGCGTCCACCAAGGCATTCACCTCCCAACTGATTATTGGAGCCATGCTGGCGCTCCATTTGGGTCGCATCCGGGACATGAGTTTCCGGGACGGCACGGAAATCGTGTCCGCGCTAAAAGGTGTGCCCGACTTGGTGCGCGCCACCCTGAAGCAAGCTGCGCATATCAAAGCAATCGCGCAAAAATACGCCGGTTTTAACGACATGCTGTTCCTGGGACGATTGGAGCTGTTTCCGATCGCCTTGGAAGGGGCCCTCAAACTGAAAGAGATTTCCTACATCCACGCCGAAGCCTACCCCGCGGCAGAAATGAAGCACGGTCCGATCGCGCTGATCAACGAAGAGTGCCCGTCCGTTTTCCTGGTCCCCCAGAACGAGATTTTCAACAAGGTCGTCTCTTCCATGCAGGAGATCAAAGCCCGCGGCGGCCCGATCATCGCCATCACCACCTCCGATGCAGAGCTGCCTGAGGGTTTGGCCGACGATGTCATCACCATCCCCGCCTGTCACGAGGCGGTTTTGCCCATTGTCGCCACGATTCCGCTGCAACTCTTCAGCTATTACGTGGCGGTGGAGCGGGGCTGCGACGTCGACAAGCCCCGCAACCTCGCGAAGTCGGTCACCGTGGAATAACCGTGCCGGTAGCAGCCGGCAATGGCGAACGACGCCGGCGCCCTCCCCCAACTAGTGTCAGCGCAAACATGCCCATCCAGATGGCGTAAGTGCCCGGCTCCGGCACCGCCGACAATTCCACTGCGGCGAGACGTCCCTCGATTGCGAAGTGACTTCCGAAATTGCCGTTGTAACTGAAAGTTCCGCTTACGGCGGTCTGCACCGAGTCGATGATCACCTGAAGCCCACCACCGTTTGCGTTCACCTCACTGACGAACGCATCGGCAATGGTGTATTCCGGTCCGAAAAAGTCTTCCGTAATACTCACTCCCGTCACGGTGTGATAAGCTTGGATGGTGTCATCCGACCCGCTCGTCGAAGCTCCATAGTCGACCCGCATGAAAAGATCCGCGTATCCAATATCCACGATACGGATACCATTCACGGCGAGATAGTAGAAAACCTCGGAGGAATCGGCGGAATAATAACGATCCTCTACCGAGCTTCCGCTCCATCCTTCCCATTCGTGATCAACGCCCAAAAGCCCCCCGCCATTGGCCGAAGCCCCGGTCGCTGAAATGAGACCATTGCGGTCCTGCCCTAAATTCCACGTGTTCTCGTAGTTTGCGCTGGCCGGCCCGAAGTGAAGCGTGACATCGGCCAGGGAAAACCCCTGCGTGCCCAAGGTGTCCTGAAACAATGTAAATCCGGTGGCTGTCGTTGCCGCAGCGGCATAGGGAGTCGACGTGGGGGCCGGCCCATCGGAACGCCCTGCAACATAGTAGTAGGCGATGGCGCTAGGTGCGTTTTGACTGTTCAAGGCATGGCCGACGGTGCCGGCTTCATCGCCCTGATATCCCGTCACGCCAGCGTCGGCGATTGAACCAGAGAATCCGATTTCATTGTCGGATCCACCAGGGAGAACGTATTGAGCCTGGAGAGGCAGCAAGCCAGCGAGCAGAAGAACGCCGCCGAGCGATTGGGTAAGGGTGCGCGTATTCATGGTGCGCCCCAAGCTTATCGCAGAACGTTGGCCAAAATCGCCCCGCCTTTGGGTCAGAACACCTCCCCCATTCGGGTGAGACCACATTTGCAATAAGCCATTGAGTTGCGGACGAAGACACGAAGAGACTAGGGCATCGTGCACGACCCCACGTCTCAGTCCAACGAAGACCACCCTATCATCGGCCGTCGGCTGCGCGCCGTCGTGGTTGAAGATGAGGTCATGTTCCGGCAAATGGTCGGCATGGCGATTGCAAGGCTTCCCCGCTATGAGCTCGTCGGTGAAGCAGCCAATGCGGCGGAAGCATCAAATCTGCTGATAAACGCCGATCCCGATGTCGCCGTGCTGGACTTGGGTCTGCCCGATGAATCAGGCATCGACCTGGCGCGGCGGGCGTTGGGCGACGCACCCAACTTACGCATTCTCGCAATCACCGCACGCCGGGATGGAACCGCCGTGCGCGCCGCGTTGGATGTCGGAATTCTCGGGTTTGTATCCAAAGGGGAAAGTTACGACATTCTGTTGACGGCGCTGAATCAGGTGGCCAGCGGTCTGCCTTTCTACTCTCCATCCGCCCTTACCCTACTGCGGGAAGGACTGACTCAATCATCCGATCAGCTCCAATTGCTCACACCACGCGAGCGTGATGTGGTGTGCGAATCCGCCCGGGGATTTTCGGTAAAGGAGATATCGCATCGTCTTGGAATTTCCGAAAATACCGTGAAGACCCACCGCAAAAACGTGCTCCAGAAACTCGATTTGCATGACGTGGTGGCGCTCACGCACTTCGCTTTGCGGCACGGGCTCGTCACTCTTTGATCCCGAGTGGACGACCGCGCTCAGTTTCGATCAGTTTCAACGGGCAGGCAAAATTCGAAGCAGGCACCCTTCAAATTCGAAGTGGATTTGGCCAACCCCAGTTTTCCGCCCAACACCTCGGCCAATCCTGATGCGATGGCCAACCCCAAACCGTGGCTGTCTTCCCCGGCGGTGGGCACATTCCCGACCCGACTAAACTGACTGAACAAATGTTCACGCGCCGCGTCGGGAATACCGGGACCACTGTCGGTCACCCGCACACACCAGGAGCCATTAGCGCCTTCAAGCCCGATCGAGACTTCACCATTGATCGGCGTGAATTTGATGGCGTTCGAAATCAGGTTATCCAGCACCTGCTGAACCAACCCCGCATCGTTGTGGACCACAGCGGAGAGCCCTCCCGACAGCCAACGCAACTGTTGCCCTTTCCCTTCGGCGATTCGGGTCCATCGAGCTGCGGTCTGCGATACCAGGTCGCTCAGATCAAATTTCGTCAATGTGAGCTCCACTGATCCGGCTTCAATTCTACTCACATCGAGTAGCTTGTCCGTAGTGTCGATCAATTGCTCCGCGACTTGATCAATCATGCCAGCGGTCTTAACGAGTTCTTCTCCTGTCGTCTGCGGCTCTCGCAACAGGCCGCTGAGCCAACGGATATTCCCGAGCGGACTCCGCAGGTCATGCGCGACGATTTGAAGAAAACGGTCCTTTTGAGCCGAGAGTTCCTGCAAATTATGGTGGGCCGCACTCAGTTCGGCGGTAACCTTGTGCTGCCAACGATACGCGACTGCCAACGCGAGCAGGAAGACAACCAACGCGGCGAGCCCACCGATCATGGTCCGCCGCTCGAAACGGACTTGGCGCAAGGCTCCTTCAGCTTGCTGGTTTGCTGCCGTGAGTCGCCCCACTTCCAGTTCCTTCCGCTGCGTTTCATGGCGAATTTCGAGTAATTCAATGCGACGTCGGGCTGAGTCGCCGGTGATTTTCTCACGCAAGGTTGCATGTTCACGCAAGGCAATCACTGCATCTTCCCATTGCGACAGAGCCTCCCAGGCCCGCGCACGTCCATCCCACTGGTCCGCCAGCAAAAGGGGGGCTCCGATTTGTTCTGCGTATAACTTCGCCTCGTCAAAATGTGACAATGCCTCCGAGGGTTTCCCTGCAGCCAATTCGATTTCACCCCACTGATTGGAGACGTCCGCCTGCCCCCATGGCTCCTCGATTTTTTGATATAGCGTCAAACCACGAGCAGCAAAATCGCGGGCAACATTCACCCGACCCACCAATCGTTCCAACTTGGCCAACTCCCCTAAAGTAGAGGCCTGTCCGGGTAGGTCCTCGATGGCTTCACGCAGCTCCAAAGCTTGATGCAACATTTTCCGGGCCTCCTCCCATCGGCCCATATCGACGAGAGAAGCCCCCAGATTGTTGTAACTCGTGCCTATGGCTCGGCGATCGCCGAGCTCCAGTCGAATCGCCAGAGATTCTTCATGATGGCGGAGGGCGACTTCGGGTTCCCCCAGCTGCTCATGCACTGATCCGATGTTATTGATCGTCGCCGCAATCTCCAACGGTGGACTACCAATTTCGCGGTCAATAGAGAGCGCGCGGTGATAATATTCCAATGCTCCGGGAAAATCCCCTTCGGAATCGAGCAACAGTCCGAGGTTGGAGTATGAGGCCGCCATGCCTGCTTGGTCGTCGACGGACTCCCGCAAGCGCAGCGCTCGCAGCCAGTGCTCCCAGACCAGACTAAAATCACCCCGTCGCCAATTCACCCCGCCCAGGGCATTGTAGCCATCGGCCTCTAACTTCGCGTCACCGGTTTGCTTACCTAAGTCGATCGCTTCCCGGGCTCTTTCCGTCGCCAATTCAAATTCCGTAGCGACTCGATAACGCCAACTCAGTTCCACCAACAACCGGCCCAGCACATCCCCGTGCTGCCCTGAGTCTCGCAAACGAGACCGCACCTGTTCGGCATCAACCATCAGTTGCGCGGTATCTTCGTCAGCCGCATCCGATTCGAGCGCGAACACCACTCGCTCCGCCTCTTCTCGTTCCAACGCCTCCAGCGGCAGCACTGCCGCTAACAGTCCCGTTACAATAGCCGACATTAGTCGATGCACAGTGCGCCACCGTCGCATGATACGCCGAACATGGATCAATCCGGTGCGGCATGGCAACGCCCGGCGGGGGCAATTTCGGGTTGCACCCGGCGGCGCGAAACTGAGTCATTAAAACATCACGCATGCAAATTCAGCCGAATCGGGAATCGTTTAAGCAACTCGCTCAACAGGGGAACCTCATCCCGGTTTACGCCGATTTGATGGCGGACTTGGAGACGCCCGTTTCGGCCTACGCCAAACTCAAGCAGGCCGGCCCGTCGTTTCTGCTCGAATCCGTCGAAGGCGGTGAGCACCTCTCCCGCTACAGCTTCATCGGCGTGCGTCCGCGCAAGATTTTCGCCTGCGGCCCGCAAACGACCACAATTCGGTTGGCCGACGGCGCGCTGGAAACCGTGCCCACTCCTGATGATCCGCTCACCCTGATCGAAGCGGAGATGAGCGGGATCAACCCCGTGAGTATCTCAGGGTTGCCCCGCTTCACTGGCGGCGCAGTAGGCTTCATCGGTTATGAATACGTGACGCGGGTCGAGCCCACCGTGCCCATGGCACCGGTGGACGAACACGGTTTGCCGCTGATTTACTTCATGCTGGTCGACTCGGCGGCAATTTTCGATCGGGCTAAACAAACCCTGCGGCTCTGCGTCAATGCTCACGTCGGCGACAATCCGGACGTCGCCTACGATCAAGCCGTCGCCGAATTGAATGAGTTGGCGGCGCTCCTCGCTGAACCCAATCAGCTCACACCCGCCTCGCTCACGGAATTGAGCGCGGTGAAGGTGCCCGCCGGCAATTTCACCCAGTCGCGATTCGAGGCGGTCGTCGACGAGTGCAAAGAGTTCATTCGCTCGGGCGACATTATCCAGGTCGTCCCTTCCCAACGTTTTTCGCAGCCGTTCCATCACACGCCACTCGACCTGTATCGCGCCCTTCGCACGGTCAATCCTTCGCCCTACATGTTCATCCTCGATACAGTGGACTATGCGATCGTGGGAGCATCACCCGAAGTGCACGTGCGGCTCACCGGCGACCGCGTCGAGATCAGACCGATTGCCGGCACCCGAAAACGGGGAACGACGCCGGAGGAAGATCACGCCTTGGAAAAGGACCTCCTGGCCGACGAAAAAGAATTGGCCGAACATTTGATGCTCGTGGATCTGGCCCGCAACGACATCGGCCGAGTATGCGAATACGGCAGTGTGCATGTTCCCGAACGCAATATCATCGAACGCTACTCGCACGTGATGCATATTGTTTCCCAAGTGGAGGGCAAAATTGCCGCGGATAAATCCGCTTATGACCTGATGCGCGCCACTTTCCCGGCCGGCACGGTGTCGGGAGCACCAAAGGTTCGAGCCATGCAAATCATCGCCTCCAAGGAGCCTGTGCAGCGCGGGTTCTACGCCGGGGCGCTCGGTTATTTCGGCTACGACGGCAATCTCGACTCGTGCATCATGCTCCGCACTTCTTTGCTAAAAGACGGTCAAATTCACATCCAGTCCGGCGCTGGGGTGGTGGCCGACAGTGTGCCCGAGTCGGAGTTTTTCGAGACAGTGAACAAAGCTTCCGCGCTCTTTAAGGCGGTTACCTTGGCGGAAAAACTCTGATTCAGGCTGATTTCGGCCGCATTTCGCCACTTTGCGGTCCCCAATGGGGAATCCGATAACAGAAAATCGCCGCGTGGAATTTGCGTATTTTCCTGAATAGTTGACCATTTGGTTAGTTTTCTGGGAACTCGCCCGAAAACCGGCGGTCTTGATGCGTATCACCGGACCTTTCCCGGCGATTCACCACAAAGCGTCCGAAATTCAAAATCTGACAAAAATGGCCCTCGCTCCCTCCCTCTCTCGTATCGCAACCACGTCAAATCTCGAGACCCCGGCACCTTTGGCCAGTGCCGCTTTCTCCGCTCCTTCATTCTTGGAGCGACCGGAACCTGCTCCGGCTGAAAAACCAGCTCCGTCCGATCGGAGCCACCTTCAACTTTACCTGCAGGAAATCGGCAAAACCGCCCTGCTCACTCCGCAAGAGGAAGTGAAGCTGGCGAAACGCATCCAAAAAGGCGACAAGGCCGCCCGTGATCACATGATTTCGGCCAACCTGCGTCTGGTGGTGAAAATTGCCATGGACTACAAGGATTTCGGTCTGCCGCTGCTGGATCTGATCAGCGAGGGCAACATCGGGTTGGTCAAAGCCGTCGAGCGTTTCGATCCCACCAAGGGTGGTAAACTTTCGACCTACGCAGCTTGGTGGATCAAGCAGTCGATCAAGCGCGCTCTCGCCAACCAGTCCAAGACCATCCGCCTGCCCGTCCATTTGGTCGACAAGATCGCCAAAATGCGTCGCACCGCCATGGCCCTTACCGAAGAACTCGGCCGTGAACCGACCGACGAGGAAATCGCCATCGAACTCCAAATCCCGACCAACAAGGTCGCCCATTTGAAGAGTGTCAGCGTGCGCCCCGCCTCGCTCGATGCCCCGGTGGGTGAAGATGGTGCATCCACCACCTTCGGCGAAATCGTGGGCGACGAAAACGCGGTCAACCCGCTCGACTCCCTCAAGGATCGTTCCGAGAAATCCGATCTCCACGACATGATTTCCGAGCTGGATCCCCGCGAGGCCGAGATCTTGCGCTACCGCTTCGGTCTCGACGGTTACGACGAGCTCACCCTCGAAGAGGTCGGTCAGAAATTTAACGTCACCCGGGAGCGGATTCGTCAGCTTCAAAACATTGCCCTCTCCAAGATGCGCAAGGCCATCGCTTACAACGAAGCTCAGCGCAGCAAGGAAGAGATCGAAATCGAAGATCGACGCATCGCCCGCGAAGAAGTGATTCGCGAATTCATCGAAGCCCGCGACGTGGCTTAATCTTTCGTCATTTGTAGACGTTCGCGACGGTCGGTTCCCTCGGGGACCGACCGTTTTTATTGCTCCCGAGCGCGGGATCGTGGCTAGTTGCCCCCCGCATGCCGAAATCGCCGCCACACCGCCCCTCATCTCTCGCGCTGTGGACGGCGGCGTGGCTGTTCGCCGGGGTGGTGCAATTGACCCATTCAATCTGGGGCAGCGGGTTCGCGGCGCTCCCCGGTGGGCTCGGCGACAGTCGCTTCAACCTGTTGGTGCTGGAGCACGGTTACCTGTCATTACTCGGCCACTACGATTGGCTGAGTCCGGGACAGTTTTTTCCCACGACGCATACCCTCGGATGGAGTGATACTCATCTCGGGACCCTGCCGATCTACGTTCCCTTGCGGGCCATGGGACTGAGTCCGGAACGCGCGATGCAAGGATGGTTCATTATCTGTGCCGCCTTGAATATGCTGACCGGAGCGAGACTCCTGCGGCAGTTGCGCGTGCCTCAGTGGTGGATCGCGCCCCTTGCGTTCCTCGCATTTGCCAGCGCGCCCATGGCCTGGTTCGCCAGCAATCATCCCCAGTTGCTGCCGCTGTTTCCAGCGCTTTGGGCGTTGGGCGATGGGGTGGCGTTTCTGAAAGAAAAACGAATCTGGCGACTTGCTTCCCTGCTGGGCGCGCTGGGTTGGCAGTTTGCCGCCGTCCCCTACTTGGCTTTTTTCAGCACTTTGCTCGGCATCCTGCTGATGACGGGGTTTGCCTGCTTCCACGGCAGAACGTGGTGGCGGAACGTGGCAGTCTCGCCGTCTCAGGTGAGTCGCCCGCACCTGATGACCGCCTGTGTGATCGCCGGCATCGGCATGGCAGCCGGGGCACTGAATCTATGGGTCTACCTCGGGGCGGTAAAACAAGGGGTGGGTCGACCCATGCAGGAGCTAATCGAGCTCGCTCCCCGCCTCAGTTCGTGGTTCTCCGCCTCGTCCTCGCAGATCGCCTACACCTGGGCCTGGCCCGGCCAAAACGGTGCCAGTGGCGAGCACGTGCTATTCGGCGGATTTACCGGCTGGGTTTTGTCCATCATCGCACTCGGACTGGGCTTGCGGCGCAACGCGAGCGCCCCCCGGCGCGTGGCGGCACTCTTCGCCGCCAGTGGATTGATCGCGGTGGGTTTCTTCACCAGTTGGCCGGGGGGAGGTTCGCTGTGGTTGAGTGCAGCCCATGCGGTGGAGTCACTGCGCGCCTTCCGCGCGGCGGGTCGCATTGCCGTGCTGATTTATGCCTTTTTCGCCATCGCGAGCGGATTGATCCTGGTAACGTGGTGGCAAGAGAAGCATCGCGCGCTCGCAGTCGCCATGGCTGTTTTGATGGGACTGGAGGGACTGTCGATGGGCCAACCCCGATATCAGATCGCGGACGCATTGGCCCGCCGGGATGCATTGATATCTGCGTGGGAAGTGGCCGGCGACCGAGCAGTGATGATATTTGCGCCCGGGTTTACCAATCAACACGCCCCGGAACAAAATTTAGACGCTTGGGCCGCGGCATTGCACAAACACGCCTTCACCATGAACGGCTACACGGGAGGCGCACCGGAAACCCACCTCCCCTTCATCTGGAGCCCGACCGAGGCCAATGCCCGGCAATTGATCTCACGGCTGCATTTACCGGAAAACGAGATAGCCGTGGTGACCTCGTTTCCCGCTGAGACAGCGCAAGCCGTGGGCTACACATTTTATCAACACCGAGCGCTCCAGCACCTCGAGGGGTTCGATCTGCAACCTTACAATTGGAGTCTGTTCACTCCGCTGGAGCGCTTTGTTTTCGATGACGTCGTCTATTATCAATTTACCCCGCCCGCCGAGCTGAAATTCCGACTGCCGGACGGAGGGTTTGAAATCGAATTCCTCACCGGCCTGCGTCCCGGATCATACTCCAACGGCGGCGAGTCGGACGGGTATACCTTGCAATGGGAAGTGATTGCCCCCTCCGGTGAGCCTCTCGATTCCGGCACGGAACTGATTGCGCCCCGCAGCAATCCTGACCAAGCGGGATTGCAACCGCGGCTCCTGCATCTCCCCGCCGGAGTTGGGCGCGAATTGATCCTCACACTTGGTCCCGGCCCGAGCGGCTATAACAGTTGGGATTGGGCGCTGATCGGTCGCTTGCAGATCAAACGATAGAAGTCGCGTTCGAGAAGCCAGTGGTTGAACGCCGACCTTCGGGTCTCTGCAACCATGGCATCAGGCCGTCGTGGGCTGAACCTAATTAACGCAGTTCACAGAAGGTAACAAAGTTAACAAAGCGTTGTAATAAATTGAGTTAAATCGAGTAAGCTGCATGACATCCAACTCACCCTACGGGTGAATGAATTGATGCCCATAATCGCCTGCAACTCGTTCCAGCTTCGTGCTCTTCGTTGCCTTCTGTAAAATCCAACTGCGGAATCTCGGCTGAAACCGTCGAGATGAAGTCTCGGATCTCACTGACTTCCCGCGAAAAACAAAACGGCGCCCCGCGGGATGCGGGACGCCGTTGAAAACGAACGAACGGTTAAGCGCGGGGCTTAGTCGTCTTTGCCGACTGCCCCATCGAGGATGTCGCCCAGGTTCATCATGTCGCCGCTGGTGTCGCGGCTGAGGGCGTCGAACGACGCGGTCTCGGCGGCCAGCTCGTCTTCCGAGTAGTTGGCGGCCTTGATCGAGAGGCCGAGACGGCGCTCGTCACGGTCGATCTTGATGACACGGGCGTTGACCTTGTCACCGGCGTTGAGGACGTCCTTCACCTTGTCGATGCGATCCTCGCTGATTTGCGAGATGTGCACGAGACCGTCGATGCCGTCCTTCAGGTCGATGAACGCACCGAAGGAGGTCAGCTTGGTGACCACACCTTCGACAACGTCGCCAATCTTGAAGTGGGCGTCGATGTCGCTCCACGGATCGGTGGCGAGTTGCTTCATGCCGAGGCTGATACGCTGTTGTTGCGCATCGACATCGAGCACGATGGCGTCGACTTCGTCGCCCTTCTTGAGGACTTCGGACGGGTGGTTGACCTTGCGGGTCCAGCTCATGTCGGAGACGTGAACCATACCGTCGATACCTTCTTCGAGTTCGATGAAGGCGCCGTAGGTGGTCATGTTGCGCACCTTGCCGTGGACGCGAGCGCCGACCGGGTAGTTGTGGCGAACCATGTCCCACGGGTTCGGCTCGAGCTGACGCAGGCCGAGGGAGATCTTCTGCTCATCCTTTTGGATACCGAGGACCACCGCTTCCAATTCCTCACCGACGCGCAGGAGCTCGGAAGGCTTGGAGATACGCTTGGTCCAGGACATCTCGGTGATGTGGACGAGACCCTCGACGCCGGGCTCAATCTCGATGAACGCGCCGTAGGGAACGAGGTTGACCACCTTGCCGTGGATCTTGGAACCGACCGGGAACTTCTTGTCGATCTCGTCCCAAGGATTGTTGGTGGTCTGCTTGAGGCCGAGGGAGACACGCTCCTTCTCACGGTTCACCTCGATGATCATGACTTCGATCTCTTCACCCTGACGGAGCATTTCGCTCGGATGAGAGATGCGACCCCAGCTCATGTCGGTGATGTGCAGCAGGCCATCCATGCCGTCCAAGTCGATGAACGCACCGAAGTCGGTGATGTTCTTGACGATGCCCTTGCGGGTTTGGCCTGGCTCGATGGACTCGAGGAGATCGCGACGCTTGTTGGCGCGCTGCTCTTCGATGAGCTCACGACGGGAGAGAACGATGTTCTTCCGGTCCAGATTGATTTTGAGAACCTTGAAATCGTAGGTCTGGCCCACGTATTGATCGAGGTTCTTGGGCGGCTGCACGTCGATGTGCGAAGCCGGGAGGAAGGCGTCGACGCCGATCGAAACGATCAGGCCGCCCTTGACCTTGGAGCGCACGCGGCCAGCCGCGATGGTGCCCTCAGGGAACTTGGTGAGAATATTCTCCCAGTTCTTCTTCTGCTGCGCCTTGTCGTAGGAAACAACGGGGTTACCGCCCTTGTCTTCGACTTTTTCGACCAAGACTTCGATTTCGGAACCGACCTGAAGGTCGCCGACGTCGATGAACTCGTGGGCCGGGATGACGCCTTCAGATTTGCCGCCGATGTCGACAACGACCTCGTGCTGGCGGATCTCAGTGATAAGACCCTGAACAATCGAGCCTTCGGTGTTGAGGGTGAAGTTGGACTCCGCGAGGAGCTCTTCCATTATGGAACTCATGATGAGAAGCGAATTTCCGCGACCTGCTCCAAGGTGTGGGAAAACCGCGTTGTCCCGTGTAACACGGGACCTGGGTTGATGGTTTACACTAGCGAAAATTGATCGACGGGAGCACCGCGGCGGGACGCCGATCGAGCAAAGGAACGGCCGCGAACGGTCAGAATCGCCAAATCGCTCGCCGCAGAGCAAGCGCGAATTCACCAAAAACACCGGCCCTGCCCCCGGTAAACAGCGAGAGTGTAACCATTATGGTTACACTCTCGCTGTCCTGGAGACGTTGAAACGCGGCTTCGGTTTGCGGCGAAGGGGGTTCAACAACCGCGCCGTCGGAGGAGATCTTTTCCCCAAGGGCGGTGGCTGTGGGCGGCGGTATTGAACCCGATGGGAAGGTCGAGATTTACTTCCCTAGTCGCGAGCGGGCTGGCTGGGCGGCAGCCAACTGCCCTCGCCCAGCACCTTTTCCAAAGCTTCGAAAATACTGTCATACCGACCGTGCACGCCATGGGACTGGCTGACCGCGCCGACCTTGAAATCACCTTCGCGAGCTTCGCGCACGAGTAGCTCCACACTGGACTCAGTCTCGCCGACCGGGCGCACTTTCACTGAGATCAGGAACTGCCGCGCATTACCGAATTTTTCGGTCTCCAGCAGTCGACCGTAGGCCTCGATCACACCCTGCGCGGGAGCAGATTTGGAAATCTCGTAATTCATCTCCCCCAACACCCCGACCATCGCCTCGAACACTTGCGGCTGGGGGCGGGCGTAATAGTTCCGTTGCGGCGAAGTGTCGGCGAGCTTGAGGCCGGTGGCCTCTTCCAACGTGGCGCACGCGCTGAGACCGAAACAGATGAGCAGAGCGAGAATGAAGGCACGCATGGGAATAGGAATTAGGGCGAAGGCTCAGGCGGGTTGTTGTTGGGAAAGACAATGGAGCGTGCCGAGTCCCCAGATGAGTTCGGCGCAGTCAATCGGCACGATCTCGCGGCCGGGAAAACAACCGCCGATGATACCGCAGGCTTCCACATCGCGTCGCGGTTGGCGAAACGTCGGCGCCAGCACCGCATCATTCACGATCAGAAAATTCGCGTAGCTCGCGGGCACCTGCTCGCCTTTGATCACGACCGGTCGCGGCATCGGCAATTCGACGACTTCGATCGGTTTGCCCTGCATGGTGCGGAAATCGCGCATCCGTTCGAGATTGGCGGCGAGCAATTTGTGGTTCGGGCTGCGACGGTTTTTTTCCACGCAGGTGATTATACCATCAGCGCGGAAAAATCGGGAAATATCATCGATATGGCCATCGGTGTCGTCGCCCACGATGCCTTCTCCCAACCACAGGATGCGACGCACTCCCAAGTAATCCTTCAAGGCGCGCTCGATGTCGGCGCGAGTAAGATCCGGATTGCGATTCGGGTGCAGGAGACACTGCTCAGTGGTGAGCAACAGTCCCTTGCCATTCACATCAATGGAGCCGCCTTCGAGCACCATCGATTTCTCGAAACGGCGCAGCTTCAACGCACGGCTGATCGACGGCGGAATTTCATTGTCGAGATCGTAAGGCGGGTATTTGCCGCCCCACGCGTTGTGCATCCAGTCGGTCAGTGCGACCTCACCGGTTTGCCGTTGCTTCACAAATATCGGTCCATGATCGCGGCACCAGGCATCGTTGGTGGGATGGTCGTAGAACTCCACCTGGGCCATGTCGGCTCCGGCTTTGGTGCACAATTTCAGGGCGCGAGGTTGCAACGCCGCCGCACAGTTGATCCGCACTTTTTCAAAACGGCTGATCGCGGCCACGTAGCCCGCGAAGGTGGCGGGAATGTTGCGAAACAGTCCCGGCCACGAAGCGCGTTTGTGGGGCCATGACAACCACACGGCTTCCTGCGGCTCCCATTCGGCGGGCATGCGAAAGCCGAGCGCGGCGGGCGTGGCTATTTCTGACGAACGACGAGGGGTCGCGGCAACCATGGCTCAGGTGCGATCGATGAAACGCTTGGTCAAGTCGCCGTAAGCGTCGATACGTCGATCACGCAAAAACGGCCAGTGCGTGCGCGTGACGTCCACCTTGTCCATCTCGATGGGAACGAGCAAAATCTCTTCCTTTTCGACCGAAGCCTTGGCCAGGATTTGTCCGCTGGTGCCAGCGACAAAACTCTGTCCCCAGAATTCGATACCATCGCCACCGATGGGAGTTTCGAGTCCCACGCGATTGACGGCCGCCACATAGCAACCGTTCGCCACGGCATGGCTGCGTTGAATCGTTTCCCAGGCGCCATGTTGATTCTCGCCGTATTCAGCTTTTTCCGACGGATGCCAGCCGATCGCGGTCGGATAGAATAGGATTTCCGCGCCCTGCAGCGCCGTGAGGCGGGCACCTTCGGGATACCACTGATCCCAGCAGATCAGCACACCGATGCGACCGAACTTCGTGTCCCAAGCGCGGAAACCGGTGTCGCCCGGAGTGAAGTAAAACTTTTCGTAAAACAGGGGGTCGTCCGGGATGTGCATCTTGCGGTAGATGCCCAGCAAGGATCCGTCGGCGTCGATGATGACCGCCGTATTGTGATATAAGCCGGAGGCGCGCTTCTCAAAGAGCGAGGCGACGATCACCACCCCGTGCTTTTTGGCGACTTTCTGGAAGGCTTTGGTGCTGGGACCCGGGATCGGCTCCGCCAGCGCGAAGTTGTCGTGATCCTCGCTCTGACAAAAATACTCCGACCGGAACAGCTCCTGGGTGCAGATGATCTTCGCGCCCTGTTTCGCGGCTTTTTCAGCCTGCGCCAGAGTCTTCTTGAGATTGGCTTTGGGATCGCCCGTGCAGGCGTGTTGGAGGAGTCCGAGCGTGACCTTGCGCATGTGAGGACCTTACGAGGATTTGTTCAGTGAACTATCTTGTTGAGCGGATATTCCACAATGCCTTCGGCACCGAGCTCGATCAACTTCGGGATAAGTTCGCGGGCATCGCTTTCCGGAATGACCGTTTCGACGGCACACCAATCGGCGACCGTGAGCGGTGCCACGGTGAGGCCGCGCATCGCCGGGAGGATGGCCTGAACGGCATCAACGCGGGAACGCTCCAAGTTCATCTTGAGACCGACCTTGTTGTCCGCCTGCAATGCGCCCTGCAGCAGCATGGCGATGGTCTCGATTTTCTTGCGTTTCGCCGGGTTGGCCCAGCTCGCCTTGTTCGCGATGAGCTTGGTGTTGGTCTCCAGCAACGTATCGACAATCCGAAGATTGTTGGCCCGCAGCGATGATCCGGTCTCGGTGATGTCGACGATCGCGTCCACCAGATCCGGCACCTTCACTTCGGTGGCGCCCCACGAAAACTCCACCTTGGCGTCGATTCCCCTCTCCGCGAAGTAACGCTTCACGGTGCCCATGAGTTCGGTGGCGACGCGCTTACCCGCCAGGTCCTCCGGTTTTTGCACGTCGGAGGCCTCCGGCACGCACAGGACCCACCGGGACTTGAGCGTGGATGCGCGGCTGTAGATGAGGTCACAAACCTCCACCACATCGGACTCGTTCTCCTGCACCCAGTCGTAGCCGGTCAATCCGCAGTCGAAAAAGCCATGCTCGACGTAACGGCTGACTTCCTGGGCGCGCACAAAACGGCCGTCCAGTTCGCTGTCGTCGATCGAGGGACGATACGACCGCGAACTCGTGGTGATTTTCCAACCCGCTTTGGCGAAGAGGGTTTTGGTCGATTCCTCGAGGCTGCCCTTCGGCAGTCCGAGCATCAGCAATGGTGTGGGTGCAGACACGCCTCGAACCGCACACCTCGCTTTGTCTCGCTTCAAGCCCAATCTTCGCGGGCCTCGACGAGTTCCACTCCCGAGAGCATGCCCGGTTGAAGCAATTGCTTTGCTTTGACACTCCTCCCCTCGGTATTTGTAAAAAATCAGTCTAGCAACCTGCATCATCGCGCGCATAATCCCCCCACTCCCATGTCTTCCGAACCCAAGCCACTGATACTCGTTGTCGAAGATGAAGAAGAGTTGGCCAAACTCATCTCGGTGCATCTCGAAGAGGCGGGCATGCAGGCACAGATCTGCGGACGGGCCGCGCACGCCACCCGCTTCCTCAAGCGCAATTTTGCCAACTTGATGCTGCTCGACATCAACCTGCCCGACCAATCCGGGTTCACGCTGCTGGAAGAACTGCGACGCGAGGATGTTTCCGTTCCGACCATTTTTCTCACCGGCAACGCGCTTGAAACCACCAAGGTGCAGGGCTTCGAACTGGGAGGCGACGACTACATCACCAAGCCTTTCGGTTATGCGGAACTCATTGCTCGCATCCGCGCCGTGCTCCGGCGCTCAGAATCGCGTGATGATCTCAAGGTCACTAAAAACGCCCGGGTCAGCGACGAACCCTTTTCGCTCTGCGGCGGCACCGTGCATCCCGGACGGTTGGAAATTCATTTCGGGGAAAACGTCGAAAAAATCGGCCGCAAGGAATTGGGCATTCTCGCCTACCTCCATGCCCACGAGGGCATCGTCATCACCCGCAAAGCGCTCATTCATTCCGTCTGGGGAATCCATGCGGATGTGAAAAGTCGCTCCCTTGACCAGTATATCGTCAAGGTGCGCGATTTGTTCAAGCGCAACGGAAGCTCCCTGGACGCGTTCCGGACCGTGCATGGCGTTGGTTATATTTTCGACCCGTCCGGAGCCGCGGATACCGACGCTTGAGCCCGGCTCGGGAAATCCTCTCCTGCTCTAAATGCTAAATCTTTGGGCACATCGTCGTCGATTTTGGGGCGGCGAATTCGTGGCCATCATCGGGTTCGGTCTGGGTTTGATAAGCTCGCCCCCGACGGCGACCGGAGCACCGTTAGCCTCCGCCCCGGAAGGACAGATTGAAACCGGCGTGCCTCCGACCACCATGCTCGGTCGGGAATCGTTGGGCCTGGACGCGCTTCCCACCGACCTGCATCACATGCCCGATGGTCGCATCCTGATCGTTGCACCGCGCCAGTTGGTCTTCGGGGACGGCATGCGATGGGAAACCATCAACCGCGCCGCGGACGACCGCACCGCCCCGTTGGTCGGCGTGGTGGTCAATGACGACGGACGGATCTACGCCGGCATGCAGGATGGTTTTGGCGAAGTGGTGTTTGCCGAAAACGGCACTTGGAGCCTCAAACGAGTCGCCGATTTTCCGGCCGACTTGGCACAGAACGTGGCGGTGCCGCGCTACGCCATCAATCTGAACGGTCGGTGGTTTTGGCACAGCGAAAGCGGCATTATCATCGAATGGACGCCCGGCCACACGCCGGAATTCTTCGGCCGCGCCAGCACGGTTGAGTCCATCTTTGAATTCCAAAGCGATCTCTACCTGAGCGACCGCGTGATCGGTCAACTCTTCCGCACCGGTGACGGCGAACCGGTGCCGATTTTCAGCAAGGAGAAACTCACCGCCGACGACGCCATCACGACCGCCATTCCCTTCAATGATGAATTCGCCCTCGTGGGCACCTATTCACACGGTCTCAAACTTTTCGATGGTCAGTCCCTGCGCGACTTCACCACCACCGGGATGCTGGCGGGAGACCTGCGGTTTCTCAGTATCCTCCCTGCCCCGCGGAATCGTTTCGTGGCGGCGATTGATGGTCATGGCCTGGTATATTTTGACCGCGAGGGACGGGTGCTCGATGTGCTGGACCGGTCGCGCGACACCCGCCTGACGCGTATCCGAAGGATCATTACAACAGGCAACGATGTCTACTGGGCTCTGCTGACGGACGGCGTGGTGCGAGTGGAGTTCCCCAACTCGTTGACCACGTTCGAGTCGCTGCTTACCGCCGGGATCGATTCCATCGCCATTCATCGATTCGAAGGCAAACTCTGGCTGCTCGCCGACGGCAAGGTGCTCCGGGCTCACCATAACCATGAGAATCGGTTGATCGGTTTCTACGACGAGTCCCCGCCGGAGGGCTTCGGCTATTCGCTCTCCACAGCCACCGGCCATGTGCTCGCGGGGACCGATCGGGGGCTCTACCAGCACAACGGCACGGGATGGGTTCTGCTGGACGCGGACTCCAAAAACTTCCGCCTGCTCAGCGCAGCGACGCAGACGGACCGCTGGGTTTACAGTGCCGCGGGTGAGGTCGGATGGTTTTCCCTGGCGAATGGGTTGCCGGTTTATGAACGCCACCCCATCGACGCGTCGTTGAGCGTATTCGACTACCAGGTGGATGGGGATGGCATTTTTTGGCTCGAAATGGGATCCGGCCGTCTCGGGCGTCTCAGCGTCGTGGGGAACGAGCTGAACTTACGGGTGCTCAACCAAGACGACGGCGTGCCGGAAGGTTGGGTCCAAGTCTACATTTTCAACGGACAACCTCATTTCAATATCGCGGACCGGTTGTTCAGCTACGATGCAGCCACCAGGCGATTGGTTCCCGACCGGGAAATGCGGGAACGATTGTCCGAATTTCGACTGATTGTCGGCCGCCCCGTGTATGACAATGCCGGTCGATTTTGGGTCACGGGCGACGACCGGGTTCATCTTTACGATACGACCACTGAACCTTGGACCAATCTAGGCATCGATTTGCCGGGCGGGCTCACCCCTTTTTACATGAGCGTGCAGGACGACGACGTTGTGTGGCTGCACGGGTTTCAGCGATTGGCGCGCTATGATCCGGCGCTGGAACACGTGCGTCCCCCTCTCAAGGCCGCGTTTATTTCGCGAATTGTCCTCACCGAATCAAATCGCACCATTTTCAATCCGCCGGCCGAACTCCCCGATCTCAGTCACAATAACAGCTCCATGGTGGTGCACTTCATGGCACCGGGCACAGACATCCACGCCCCCAGCGCGTTTGAGATGCGACTCAACGACGAGGCAGAGTGGACCGACCATGGCACCGCCGGCTCCGCGGTCATCAATGGCCTCGCGGAGGGCTCCTACGAATTGCAAATTCGGGCCAAATCAGGCGACACTTATACGACGCCGACGAGCGTGCGCTTCACCATCCTGGCGCCTTGGTTTCGCACCAACCTCGCCTACTTTGCCTACGCCGTGGGGGCGGTTGGCTTGATTGGAGGTGCCATCTGGATTTCCACCATTCTCGAACGACGAGAGAATCTGCGATTGGATTCACTGGTCAGACAACGCACCACCGAACTCAAGGAAACCAACGATCAATTGGAGGAGCAGGTCGAGGAGATCCGCATTCTCTCACAAGCCATCAACCAGAGTCCGGTCAGTATCCTGATCACTCAAAGCAACGGCACCATTTTGTTCGCCAATCCACGGGCCTGTGAACTGACGGGGCTGCGTGAGTCGGATCTGATTGGTCGCAAAGCCGAGAGCATCCGCGTGATCGAAAACGGCTCATCCGTATTCGAGGCGATCAAGGCCCGTCTGGATGACGGCGAAACATGGTCCGGCGAACTGACCAACCGTCACACCGACGGGCACAGGGTGCACGTGCGATCCACGATTTCCCCGATCAAACAAGCCGATGGTTCGGTCCGGTTCCACCTCATCCTCGACGAAGATATCACGCAGTGGCTCGCCGAGCAGGAGACTCACCGCCGCCTGGAGGATCAACTGTTTCAAGCCCGTAAACTTGAATCAATCGGCACGCTCGCCGGGGGTATTGCGCACGATTTCAACAACATCCTCACCGGCATCCTCGGTAACTGCGAAATTGCCCTCATGGATGTCGAGCCCGACAGCGAATTGGCGAACGACCTCAACGACATTCGCAAGTCCGGTCTGCGCGCCAAGGATCTCGTTTCGCAGATCCTTACCTTCTCCCGCAAAGCCGACTCCAAACTCATTCCCGTCGACCTTGAGGGACCCGTGTCCGAAGCGCTCAAACTCGTGCGCGCCACCACGCCTTCGTTTATCGAAATCAAACAGAATCTGCATTCCGGTCTGGTGCTCGCCGATGCCACTCAGATTCATCAGATTGTGCTCAACTTGTGCACGAACGCCGCGCACGCCATCGATGACAAATCCGGCCGGATCGATGTGGAGCTCAAGCCGTTTGCCGTCGATGCCTCGCTCGCCAAGGAGGTGCCCGGTCTGTCCGTCGGCCCGCACCTGATTCTCATTGTTTCCGACAACGGCATGGGCATGGACGCGGCGACCATGGAGCGAATTTTCGATCCCTTCTTCACCACCAAGGACCAAGGCAAGGGCACCGGCATGGGCTTGTCCATCGTCCAGGGGATCATGGCCAGTCACCAAGGAGCCTACCGGGTGCGCAGCCGGACGGGGGCCGGCACGACGTTCGAACTGTATTTCCCCATTTGCGGACAAAAACCCGCCGCACGGGAAACGCCATCGCAGGCCATCGCGCCGGGCGCATCCCGCGAGATTCTGGTGGTCGACGATGAGCCCACGGTCGCGGATTTCGTATCCACCCGACTGCGACAATTCGGCTACCGACCGTGCACGTTTGGCGACCCCCGGGAAGCGTTGGCCGCCTATCGCGCCGAGCCAAACCGGTTCTCGGCCCTGGTCTCGGACCTCACCATGCCCCATCTCACCGGGGCCGACCTGATCCAGGAATTGCGCAACCTTGGATCCCAAATCCCGGCGCTCATCATCACGGGCTACGGACGGGAAAACGCCTTGGAAAAACTTCACACGCTCAGCAACACCTACGTGCTCGGCAAACCCTTCTCCGGTGAGGAACTCACGCGCCTGCTCGGGCGCGCATTACGCGGGGAAACCGAAACCTCGCCCCCCGGTCCCTGGGTTTAGAAACTCGCGTCAGAACAGTTCGCCTTGGGAGGCCCCGTAGCGGCGCTCGGCCTCGATGGTCGCTGACTTCATTTCCAATTCTCGCAATCTGGCGACCAGCGAGGTTCCGTCAGCCGGTGGCTTCACCGCCGGCTGAACCGGAAGGTTCGGGTTAAACGTGGTGAGTTGCAGATTGATCCGCAATCGGTCCGCATCCGCCGCCACGATCAGCCGAAATCGATCGGGTTTCAGCACGGCGGCATTCGCGATCACGCCTTCGAGCGAACCGTGCTCATTGAGCCACTTGGACGCTGTTTTGGGCCCCACTCCCGCCACCCCCGGAATGTTGTCCGCCGCGTCGCCGACGAGAGCGAGATAGTCGGCGATTTTGTCCGGCGTAACGCCAAACTTGGTCACCACTTCCGCCGGTCCCATGGCCCGCCAACCGAGGCGGGGATTGGCCGATGGCGGCGGCAACAGCATGGAAATGTTATCTGTGACCGTCTGGGCAAAATCCTTGTCGGCACTCACGATCTTCACGGTGTGACCGTCATTCGCCAACGCCACGGCTTGGGCCGCGAGCAAGTCATCGCTTTCGACCCCTTCAATTTCAATGCCGCCCAGGCCCATCAATCGGGTCAGTTCTTTGATGACCGGAATCTGTTGGCTCAACGCTTCGGGCATTTCTTCCCGTTGGGCCTTGTAGTCGGGCAACAATGCCAGCCGATCCTGCGCGCCTCCCAGATCGAAAAAGACGAGAATCCCGTCCGCCTTCTCCTGATCTTCCAGCTTCCAAATGGTTTTAACCCAACCGTGCAGCGCGTTGGTCGGAAACCCGTCGGAGCGGGTCAGTTCCGGGATCGCAAAAAAGCACCGGTAAGCGAGGTTGAATCCATCAATGAGCAGCCAAGTTGACATGGCTGAGCAGTCAGCCGGGCCGCTGCCACCGGCTCAAACTCAAAAGCCGGTCTTCCCGTTCCTGCAGGCTAGGTGCCAACAGAAATCGGGCATCGTGCCGGTTCCAGACTTTCGCCCCACGGCCGGGTTCCCGTAATCTCGTCACCGTGTTTTGGCTCAAGAAACTCCTCGGGGCGCTGCTCCAGCCCCTCACGGTCGTAATCCTGCTGCAATTGCTGGGATTCATTTTGCTACTTCGCCGACAAAAACGAGCCGGTCTGGCGTGCCTGATCTCGAGTTGGCTGTTACTGATCACCGCTTCCAACGAAGGCATCGCGGACAATCTGATCCTGCGACTCGAATCGCAGTATCCGCCAGCCTATGCCACCGCCGTGCTGCCGATCCCACCGGCGCTGGCCACGTGTGAATATATCGCAGTTCTCGGCGGTGGCCACAAACACGACACCGCTCAAAGCGCCGTGGGCCGACTTGCCCCCAGTTCCCTGGGACGACTCACCGAAGCCGTTCGACTCGCCCGCTCGATGCCCTCGAGTCGCCTGCTCTTGTGCGGTTACACTTCCGACGATTATCCCGAATCTCATGCTGAAGTGCTGGCCCTGGCCGCGGTGGAATTGGGCATTGATCGCACCCGCATCACATTGCTTGCCGACGTCCGCGACACTCACGACGAAGTGCATGCCATTCACGCGATCACCGGCGATAAACCCGTCGCCTTGATCACCTCGGCCTGGCACATGCCGCGCGCCATGGGCCTTGCCACCAAAGCCGGGCTCAACGCCGTCGCCTGTCCGGCCGATTTCAACCTCGCGCCCAACGGCGAACGACCCAATCCGTGGTTCAATTGGAGCTTGGCCGGACTTGAACGATCGAGCCTCGCCACCCGCGAAGCGCTGGGATTGCTCTGGACTCGAATGCGCGGCCAGCGATGACGCCAAGTCGCGGAATGATGCCGCAGCGTCAATTGCGGGCGGCAGGACCTTCCGGGGTAACGATCGATTGATTTTGATAGGTCGAACTGGGAGGCACACCGGTTACGATTTGCTTCTTCGGGGACCCGCCTGGGCTCACCAGGTTGGCCGTCACGAATATCAGCAGATTGCGTTTTTGCGTCGTCTCCCCCGTTGAACGGAAGAGGCGACCGAGCCCGGGGATGTCGCCGAGAAACGGCACTTTATCATGAACCGTCTTCACTTCCTCTCGCGTCAACCCACCCATGACGAGCGTGGAGCCATCCCATAGGGTGACTTTCGTCGAGACCTCGCGGGTGGAAAAGATCGGCTGATAAAACCCGGACGGCACCGTGACCGTGGTATTGTTGGAAATCGCCACACTCTGGCCGCCGTATTCGACGAAGCCCTCGAACTCCGTCACCTTCGGATTCAGGTCCAGACTGATGCTGTAATCGTCTTCCTCGACCGTCGGCGTCACGCGCAACTCCACCCCGACTTTGCGCGTTTCAAAATCCTGTGGCGTGCCCGCCGTGATCGTCACCCCGGCCGATGAACTTTCCCGGCTCGACGATCCCACTTCACTGCGGACCTCACCGTAGCTCGTGGGGTAGCGCAGTTCCTGCGCCACCGTGATGGTTGCGGGATTGCCCGATAGCACCGTCACCTTTGGCGCGCTCAACAGATCAGACCCTTGCTGACGCGAGAGCGCCCGCACCACGGCGTTGACGTCGAACTCACCGATGAGGCCTTGGATGTTGGCTAGTGACCCGGCGTTGGCGGCGAGGTCCACCGCCTGCGGCAGGGTTGCCGGACTGTTCACAATCGGAATCGACAATTCATCGGTCGCAGCCTGCGTGATATTGCCGTCGGTATCGCGAAGCTCGCCTTGCGCCGGTCGAAAAATTCGTCCGGTCGTGCCCGCCACGGTGTTGGTGAACGCGTCGCTAAGACTGCGATTCTGCGTATCTCCCGTGGCGAGATAGCGCGGGTCGCCCCGCACGCCGTGTGTCACACTCCATTGGATACCAAGTTCCTCCAACGCACCTTCCTGGACTTCCATGAACTTGGCCTCGATCTCCACCTGTCGCACATCGTTGTAACGATTGAGAATGTTTCGGATGCGTTCCACATTGCGCGACGTCTGGGTGACGATCATGGCCGAGCCATCGTAAGCGAGACTGGCTCCGGCAATGCCTTCGAAATCCACGCCCGCCTGCTGCAAAAACATCTGTAACGCGGCAGCTTCGCTCCCACCGCCGGGCGCATTCGGACCCGAAACCGGTGCCGGCGAAAAGGGATCATTTGCCACTACCGCGCCCCCGGAGGCCAAACCGCCGCCGATTCCAGTCATGCGAATCACCGTGGACCGGGTGATCGGAAAAAACTCCGTATCGAGCGTGGAAGTCTCACCACCGGGTCGCACGACAATGGCATCGGCCTGCACTTCGTATTGGTAGCCAATGGAGTCGGTGATGAAATCGAGCACCCGTTTCAGCGACAGATCGCGCAACGTGAGGCTCACGTTCGGCCGCCGATCCTGGGGATCGATCACGATGATATTGATGCCGCCTCGACCGTCACCGGCCGGATCGAACTCTCGCGATAAATCGCTCAACGTGCTGACCACCCGGTGTAATTCCACGGAACTGAAACTCACGCTGGGAATGCGGATTGAATGCAGTTTTTGCTGTAATGGATTCACTCCACCCGCCCCCTGATGGGACTCGGAGCTCGGCTCGGATGCGAGTTCAGGGCGACGCCACGCCAAGCCCACTTCTTCAATCAAAGACTGACGCGCATCGCCCCGCCAATTGGCCGCGGAAGTCGCCCGTTCTTCCGTGATCCGCGCCGCCAGTCGAGCTGCTCCTCGGTGGCCGGGTTCATACGCGAGAAGCTCGTCAACGGTATCCTGCGCGGAACCGTAACGACCGGCGGCGTAGTCGGCGCGCGCTTCGGCCCACAATGCTTCCGACCGGCTGGGCGCTGGCGCGGTCGCGACCGTTACGATCGGCGCGGATGTTTGAACGGGGGGAACCTCGCGAGGACGAACGACGGCGGTTCGGGCCGCGGACAGGGCTTCGGCCTGCGCCCGCCGAGTTTGATCACGTTGATCGGCCAGTTCCTTGATCACCGGCAAGGTGAGTGGGTTTTCGGGCATCGACATCATCGCCGTGTCGAGCGTCGCAAGAGCGGCTTCAAAGCGCCCTTGTTCCTGCAGCGTTCGCGCGTCCCGACCTTGCGTGCGCGCAGCATCGATGAGTTGCCGCTGGCGAGTTTCTTCCGCAGCCGCGAGCGCCGCGATCTCCGCCTCCATTTTCGCGATGGCTGCTACTTCGGGTTCAGGAGTGGATGGGGGCAAGCGGTTCGGCCCCGGTTCCGCGGCCGAAGAGGCCCGAGTAAGGGAATCCGCCGGGGGAGCGGACGACGTCGCGACCGGCGCGGGGGTGATGTCGAAACGTTGCCGTTCGGCCGCGAGGTCTTGTTGCACCGACATCAGGAGTCGTTTTACCGCAGGGTCCGTCGGCGCGAGTTCCGTGAGTTCGAGGAGATTGCGTTCCGCGGCTTCCAGATCCCCGTCATCGCGGGCCCGCAGGGCGTCGGCCATTAGCCGAATCTTGGTCTCGGTCGTGCTCTGCGCCTGAACCGACTCCGTCGGAGTGAGGAGTCCCGCTGCGATGAAGCCGGTGGTGAAGCAAAGAAACCGAGAAAGTCGCGTGAGATGAAACATCGGAAAGCAGCGGGAAGAGAGTTAGGAGGAAGCGAAGGGACTGTCGCCCTCAATCGGCGGAGACGGCGAAGTTTCGGGATGAATGGTGACGGTCTCGTGGGTGCCATCGGGATGTAGTTTCCGGATGGTTACCGATTCGGGTAAACCGCCCACCGATTGAATTTCAAATGTGATCCCGGCCGCATTCACGCGGTCTCCGGAGCGCACCGTTTGCAGTTCCGGCAACCCGTCGACCCGGATCAACGCGGCGGGCGCTTCCGTCCATTGCCACCCCGCCGAAGACAACCGCATCCTGCGTTCGGTTTGAGCATCCCATACTTCCGCCACCGCCACAATTTCCCGCAGAGGCATGCTGTCGGGCACGACCAAGTCCTCGCGCCTCACCTCGATAGTGCGCACTTGCAGATTCAGTCCCGGCGGTTCGATCGGAGCCCGCGCCACGAAGGCTTCACCCGTCTCTTCATTTTGAAAAATCCCCATATAGTCGCCCGGTTCTCCGGCGTAGCCGACCAATTGCAGCCGGAACGGTTGTCGGCTCACGCCCACCAGCGACACGCCGAAAGGTTCGGCTGCGACGAGTTCCGTCAGATTGTTAAACGGATCGTCATCTGAATCAGGCCCGCGTCGCAACGCTTGCGGCGGCGTCACCGTGAAACGACCGGTTGAGCGATTGTAATAGATCACTGGCGGAGTGAAGAGCTCAAATATCCAGGTGTTGCCCGCCGCATCACTACCCGGATCGCTCCAGATCACGTCATCCGGGGCGAACGAAGCATGCTCGGCGACGGGTATTCCGTTCCCTTCCCCGCTCTGTAAAATCGGCGCTCTCACCTTCGCCTGAGCCACGGTGCGCTCGCCCCACAGGATTACCACGATGGCACTTGCGAGCAGCAGACCGGCCAGCATCAGCGCCACCGTGTCCGGGTTTTGAATACGCTTCATGGGAGCTCCTCCCCGGTCGTCATCGATGCCACCCGCGGACTCCGAAAATCAAGATACTCGATCGTGACCAAGAACTCAGCGTCGTTGGCCGCGATGATGGGAATCGCGGCATTTAGGTCGTCCTCGGCGTCGTCCTCATGCGGTTGATCATCGCGAAACAGATCCGCCAGGCTCCGCGCCCCGCCACTCGCACGTCCATCCGCCCCAAGCGGCTCCACTTCGATCTCTCGAACCATCAGCGGAAGTTCGATCTCGGCAATCGCTGCCAGATAGCGGCGCAGCGTATCGGTCCTACCCACAAAGCCGATTCGCAACGCCAACGTATCCGCGATCTCATCACGTTGAGCGCTGCGATCCGGGGGAAACTCGAAATAGTCATCGCCGCGCCCGCCGCGTGACGCGGGGGCCTGCGCACCATGAGGCGGCGGGAGCTTCCGCGCGGGGTCTTCGCGCTGCAGGCTCGTGAGTTCAAGCGGCTGCGCCAGCCACAACGACTTTAACAGCTGCTCCACCAAAAGTTGCTGACGATGCACCACGGCGAGTTGCGCCATTTCCGGGCCGCTGTTGGCATACGCCGAAAAACTGAACGCGAAATTCCCCGGGATCCTCACGCCCGCTTTTTTCGCCTGTTGACGTTGTGCTTCCACGAACTGCGCGATCACAAAAAAAGCGTCTGCGCGCTGCGCCGGGGCCGGTGTGGCGTAGACTTCGTCCTGTTCCGTCGCGCCTAACCTTTCGCGCAGCGTTTTGGCCGTATACTCCGCCTGCGCGACGCGTTGGGCCAATCCCTCCGCCACCGCCGCAGTAGGCGTGATCGACGCGGTCTGCAACGCCCTCCATTCCGTTTGCCGAGAACGGAGCCGACGCTCCGCCTGGTCGGCCTTGCCCATCGATCGCCACGTCCACCAACCGGCGACTCCGGCGAGGAGCAGGGTTAACCCGATGCCGATCACCGCGTCCCGGGAAATCTGAAGCGACGGAGATTTCACAGCCCGGCCGCAGGGTTGATGATCAACGTGAAATCGAAACGTAGGATGCCGGGATCGGCTGCATCGAATCGCTCCCCTTCCGTTTGAAGAACAAAGGGCGATTCCACCAAGCTGCCGAGCAGCATGGTCGCCTGCTCAAAGGCAGCCTGGCTCACTCTCGACAATGGATTCTCGCGATCAAGCAGACGACCGGAGACGCGTAGTTTGATCGGGTCGGGCATCGCGGGGAGAGCATCGGGATCGGACATCTCGGGCGGTGCCGCCCGCAGACTCGCACCGCGACCATTCGTCGCGGGAGGCAACACCTGCAGCCGCTCAAACCAAACGTCTTCCACCGCGCCCATCCGAGTTTGCAGATCCACCAGAAAACGAGTCCACCCCGCTTGTGACGATAGGAGTTGTTGGAGGATTTTAATCTCGTGCTCGATTTGATCGAGTCGGGTTTCATCGCGGCGAATTTGGTCCTGCCATACATAGTGCGGCGTGATGCTGCGTCCCAGATTCGTCGCCGCCTCCGCGCGCGCTGCGGCCAGGCGTTGAAAATGAATCCCCGGCAGGGCCAACGCCAAGATCAACATGGCTGCTGCTGCGATCCAACGCGGTCGTCGACCGCGAGCCAATTGAGTTTTCACCAACGCAGCGGGGAGAAGATTCACGACCTTGCTCTTCCCGGCCGCGGCCACTGCCCCGCCCCACAACTCCGCCGTCCCTTCGCTCAATCCCAGCGGCTCAACGGGACGTTGAAGTTTGGCCGTGAGTTTCTCCGCCAGCCCGGGCACCCGCGCGCCTCCGCCGGTGAGTATAACTCGCGTGGGATCGGTTCCGCCGTTTTGTCGCTTGTGGGTCACCAGCGATCGACTGATTTCCAAAATAAGCCGTGCCCCGAACGCATCCACCGCGGCTTGCACGGCGCGGCCCGCCGGAGACTCGGGAGGCAGGGTCACGACTCCGCCCAGCACCTGCCGTTTCAGCTGCTCGGCTTCCGCGAACGACTGATCCAATGCTTGGGCGATGCCGCGGGTGATGGTGTGGCCGGCGAGAGCGAGCGTGCGCAGATGATAAGCCTCGCCCTCGATGAAGACCAGATGGGTTGACCGAGCTCCGATTCCGACCAGCAACACCGGCTCGGTGGCGCCACCGGCGAGCGTCGAACGATAGGCTCGCTCCAGCGCGATTCCCGCCGGTTGCACCGTCACCGGTTCGAAACCCGCAGCCCCGATGGGCGACGTGAAGGCGGTCACGGCATCAATCTTGGCTGCGGCGATGAGCACCACGATCTCAGCCGGGGTCTCCGCCAGCAGTTGGTGATCCCAGCACACCTCGTCCAAATCGTAAGGGATATTTTGACGAGCCTCGAAGGCGATAAGCTTGTCGCGCTGGGCAGCCACCGCAGCCGGCAGTCGCACGGCCTTCGTGAGCGCCAAATGCCCGGGCAGAACCAGATGAACGGGGCCGCCGCCCAGGGAGGTTTTCAGGACCGCGAGCGCGCGATCCAAGTCCGTCGATGTATCGCCACCGCCCTCGATCGCATCCGTCAACTCCACCGTTTCTCGACGTTCGCAGGTCACTCCGCCCTGGCCATCCGGGACGAAAATCCCCCCACTCACGTGAGTCGCCCCGATCTCCAACACTCTCAATCGTCGGGGAGACTTGGGGCGCTGGAGAAACTTCATGGCAGGGGTCAACGACTAGGGCTCGGACGTGAACGCGGCGGGAAGTAGCATCACGGGTGCCTCTTCGTCGGCCGGGTTCGCAAAAAGGGTTAAAAACTCCGGCCGCAACACCCCGTCGTTGGATGGAGCCCGTTGTGCGAGCTTACTCCGAAAGTTTTGCAACGCCGCGGCGTTGCTGAAACCCGGGCCGACGCTCTGGCGGCTGGGCGGCACCGCCTCCCCCGCGACGGTGGCATCGACCAACCAGAAGCGAGGGGTGCCTTGCAGGCGGTCGCGTCGCACGATCGCCGGAGGCAGATAAAACCGATACATCCACCGGCCTGACTCGAGTGCCACCGCCGTGGCTCCGGCACGATAGAACTCAAAACCTTCCTCCGCGGCCGTCACTTCCGTCGCGAGACTCAGATCCACGCGCACCCGATCGGCAAACCTCGCCCGTCCGCTCCCGCTGGCATTGACCCGCACTTCAACTTCGGCCCGCCACCAAGCGCCGCCGGAGTTGTCGCGCACCGTGGTAAACCGGACCTGCGCGATTTCGACCGCGGATGCATCGGCCCCACCCGAGGTCTCCTGTGCCTGACCGCCAGCCGAGAGGCTTAACCCAATGATCGTGGCGACTAAAAATCGAACAGGCATCAACGGGTAAAAAGTCATTGAGGAGTGGATCGCACTCGTCACGTTCAAACTCCCGTCGCCGCCGGCATTTGACGCATGAATTTTCCCGCCAAACTCGATTACAAGGTCGCCGTGCTCGTGTTCATTGAGAACGAGAAGGGAGAGCAATTGCTGCTCCGCCGGGCCAAACCACCGAATCTCGGTCAATGGAGCCCGATTGGAGGAAAACTCGAGACCGGCACCGGCGAGTCGCCGTTTGAGTGTGCGATCCGGGAGACTCGGGAGGAAACCGGGCACGCGATCACCACGGCCGATCTGCATCTGTTCGGGATGATCGCGGAGAAAGCCTACGAAGGGCAGTCGCACTGGTTGTTGTTCCTGTTTCGCTGCACCAAGCCCATCAAGGCGCTGCCGCCGACCATGGCGGAAGGTTCCTTCGCGTTCTACTCCCGCGAGGAAATCGACCAAATCGCGTTGCCCGCCACCGACCGCACCGCGCTCTGGCCGACGTATGACCGCTACCGGGATGGATTCGTGGCGTTGCGGGCGGATTGTCATCCCAATCAACCGCTGCAGATCGCGATCGAACAAGCCATCGGTTGCGAAAATCTGCCCCATGTTTGATGACCCTGCTCTCTGTTTATTTGCTCCCGCGGGAGCTGAACGCCAACCGTGAATCTCAGCTTCACTGTGCTTAACTCCACCTCCGACTCCCCCGCGACTTCGCCATCCGCTCTGGATGCGTCCGAGCGCGCAGAGTTCAACCTGAAGGCCTTTGCTGACGGTGCTGCCTTTCACGCCGGATTGGCCATTCTTTTGGTGGTAAGCGCCTTCGTGGCGATGCGGCTGATTTCTCTGCCCCCGACTAACATCACGGTGATCTGGCTGCCCGCGGGCATCGCCCTGCTCGCGCTGCGCTCAGGTCGTGGTTGGCAGTGCGTGCCCACGATCGCCTTGTCCCACTGGTTGATCATCGCGATCGCCAACGATTATGCGATTCTCTCGTTTCGCCCCTGGAGTCTGCTCATGGTGGCCGCCAATACGCTGCATCCCGCGCTCGCCGCCATCGCGTGGCAACGATGGGTGGCGGGATGCCCGTTCGTGCAACCGCGCGGTTTTCTGCGATTCGTATTCGGAGTCGCCATTCTTCCCGCGATTTTAACCTCCTGGATCATTCCCTTGGTGATCAAATCCGCCGGTTTTTTGCCGGGAGTGACTGCCGTGGAGTTCCTTACTCGCGTGGCGAGTATCACCCTCTCCTCCGCATTGGGTGTGTTTCTGGTGGTGCCGATCGTCAGTGCGCCGTGGTTTGGCGGCATGGCTCGCTCCCGCGTCCATATCATCGCCAGCCATCTGGCCAACGCCTGCACCGCTCTGTTCATCTCGATCATCGGATTCCATGTGACGCCGACGGGGTTGTTCCTCGCGATTCCCTTTGCCTTTGCATCTGCGGTCGCTTGCGGAGCGCGGGGGCTGGGCATCGGCCTGTTGTTGTTTTTTGGTTACGGCTTGAGCGTGACGGCCGAAGGGATCGGCCCGTTCGGCGCCATGCGCGCAGACCCGGTGTTGAATCTGTTCGAACTCGGCACGGCCGTGCTGTGTCTCGGGGTTCCCGCGTATCTGGCGGGCTTGACCCTGAATCGCCTGCAAAGTCACCGGACCGAACTCGAAGCCATAATTTCCGCCCGGACACGTGATCTGAGGGCCAGCGAGGAACGTTACCGCCTCGGCATGAACGCGGTGTCCGAGGGGGTTTTCGACTGGAACAACGGAGTCGCCACTTCCCGGTTCAATCGCGCCATTCGACGCAAACTCGGTCATGTCTTACGCCAACGCGGAACCGGCTGGACGCCCGTCTGGCGGGCCATGCACCCCGAGGACCGGACTCTGCTCAAACCCATCGTGCAGGAGTTCATGTTTGGCGCCGTGGAGTCATTCAATCTGGAAAGCCGCTTGCGGACCCGCTCTGGCGAATGGTGCTGGTTTCGCGCCCGGGGCCAGGTGATCGAACGCGATACCAAAGGACGGGCCCACCGGATCGTCGGCACTTTCAGTGACGTCAATGAGGAGAAGCAACGATCACTCGATTTGACCGCGCAACGCGATCAAGCCGACACCCGGGAGCGCGCCAAGGACACGTTTCTCGCCAACATGAGTCACGAAATCCGCACGCCCATGCACGCGATGCTCGGCTTCGCCCGCGTGCTCGACTCCTCCCCGCTCGACGAACGCCAACGCGAATGCGTCGACGCCATTCTCAGCAGTGGCGACATCCTCATGGACCTGCTCAATGACCTGCTCGATCTCTCCCGCATCGAGGCCGGGGCGATTGAGCTCGAACCGGCCCCGTGCCTGCTCGACGAAATCGCTCGCGGCGCAGCGCGGTTGTTTGAAGCCGAAGTGTCCCGCAAAAAACTGCGTTTTAGTCTCAACCTCGACCTGACCGACCAACCTTATTTGAAACTGGACCGCCTGCGCGTGCACCAAGTGATGACAAACCTGCTGTCCAACGCGGTGAAGTTCACCGCCGCTGGCAGCGTGGAAATGAATGTTTCGGCCCGACGCCGCACCGACTCCGCCAATCAATGGGATATCCGCATCGAGGTGCTGGATACCGGTATTGGCATTGCCGCCGCCCACATCCACCGACTCTTCAATCCCTTCGCCCAGGCGGACGGCTCCATCACCCGTAAATTCGGCGGCACCGGCCTCGGTCTCGCCATCTCCAAGCGATTGTGCGGCCTCATGGACGGCGACATCACTGTAACCAGCACTCCCGGTCGCGGTTCGGTTTTCATCGCGACCCTGCAGGCGACGGAGACCGATCCGCCGGCTCCCCCTCAGGAAGAGATCGAACGCGACGATGCCCATCTGGCCAACCTGTCGGTTCTGGTCGTGGAGGACAACCGGCTCAACCGACGCCTCGCCGGCATGCTGCTCCAAAAACAGGGACACCGGGCCGAATTCGCCCACAACGGCGCCGAGGCCGTCGACCTGTTGGTGAACCACCAATTTGATCTGATTTTGATGGATTTGCAGATGCCGGAACTCGATGGCTTCGGGGCCACGGAGAAGATTCGCGCCCGGGAACGCCTCCTCGGCGCCGGTCGACGCACCCCGATCGTGGCCCTGACCGCCAATGCCGGCGGCGAGGAACGCACCCGGTGTTTTGAAGTGGGAATGGATGACTATTTGACCAAACCACTTAACTTGAAAACGTTCCGCTCCACCCTGAGCCGGGTGCTGCGCGAAGCCGCTGCCCGGGCGGAAACGTGAAGTTCTCCCGGCAACAAACGGCCGACGGGACAATTCACTTGCCTATGATAAGGCCCGTTAAACACTTATCGTTTCACCACTCAACTCACCCCCAATTGTGAGCAAAAACAAGACTTCAACCACCGCCGAAAAGGCCTCCGACAACGCCAAAGCCGCCATCAATGCGGACATGTCTCCGGAGGCCAAAATTGAGCTCTACCGCCAGATGCTGCGCATCCGCCGGTTCGAGGAACGTAGCCTCCGCGCCTACCAAGGCAAAAAGATCGGCGGCTTCCTCCACCTGTATATTGGACAGGAAGCCGTTGCCGTCGGCTGCTGCTCGCTTATGGGCGACGATGATCACGTCATCACCGCCTATCGCGACCATGGCCACGCCATCGCGGTGGGCATGGACACCAAGCCACTCATGGCCGAGCTCTACGGCAAAGTCACCGGTTGCTCCAAAGGCAAGGGCGGCTCAATGCACTACTTCTCCCCGGAAAACAATTACTGGGGCGGCCACGGCATCGTCGGCGGCCAGATCCCGCTCGGCGTCGGCCTGGCTTACGGCGTGAAGTATCAGGGCAAAAAGGGCGCCGCCATGGCATTCATGGGCGACGGTGCCGTCAATCAAGGTGCCGTGCACGAAGCCATGAATCTCGCGGGTCTTTGGGACCTGCCGTGTATTTTCGTGATCGAAAACAACGGTTACTCCATGGGCACGTCCCAGGTGCGCTCCTCCGCCGGTCCCGGCCTCGCCGAGCGCGCCGCCGCCTACGGCATCCACTGGGCCAACTGCTTCGGCCACGATGTCTACGAAGTGCGCAAGACCATGAACGACGTTTTAGTCCGCGCCCGCGAGACATCCAAACCCGCCGTCGTTGAGATCGACACTTACCGCTACCGCGGCCATTCGGTCGCCGATCCGGACAAGACCTACCGCACCCGCGACGAGATCGACGAATACCGCAAAAACAAGGATCCGATCACCCTCTTCCAAGCCACCCTGCTCGCCGAAGGCGTGCTCACCGAGGAGTCGGCCAAGGAAATCGACCAGGCTGCTCGCCAAGAGGCCGAAGCCGCAGCCGAGTTTGCCGAAGCCAGTCCGTTCCCCACGCCCGACGACATCCAATCGGACGTCTATTGGGAAGCCGACCATCCCGATCAACGCACCTCCCAAGGTCGCCTCTTCTTCAGCTAAATTTCCCCGCGAACCATGTCTCAACTCACTTATCGCGAAGCGGTCCGCGCCGCTCTTTCCGAGGAGCTCACACGCGACGAAAACGTCGTGCTCATGGGCGAAGAAGTCGCCCAATTCAACGGAGCCTACAAGGTCTCCGAAGGCCTGCTCGAAAAATTCGGCGACAAACGCATCGTCGACACCCCCATCTCCGAAGCCGGCTTCATCGGAGCCGGAATTGGTGCCTCGATGTTGGGGATTCGCCCCGTCATGGAACTCATGTTCTGGTCGTTCTATTCGGTCGCCTTCGACCAGATTCTGAACAATGCGGCCAACGTGCGCTACATGTCCGGTGGTCTGATCAATTGCCCGATCGTCATCCGCGGTCCCGCCAACGGCGGCACCAACGTGGGTGCCACCCACTCCCACACGCCCGAAAATGTGCTCGCGAATCACCCGGGCGTGAAAGTCGTCGTCCCCTCCACGGCCGCCGACGCCAAAGGACTGCTCAAGAGCGCCATCCGCGACAACGATCCGGTCTTTTTCCTCGAGAACACCATTCTCTACGGCGAGAAGGGTGAAGTCCCTGACGACGAAGACTTCCTCATTCCGCTGGGCTCCGCCGACGTGAAACGCGAAGGCACCGATCTCACCATCGTCACCTACGGTCGCTGCGTCCTGCACTCCCTCGCCGCCGCCGAAAAGATCGCCGCCGACACCAAGGCCTCCGTCGAGGTTGTCGACCTGCGCTCCATTCGCCCGCTCGACGTCGACACCGTGCTCGCCTCGGTCGCCAAGACCCACCGCGTGCTCATCGTCGAGGAACAAAAACCGTTCGCCTCCGTGGGATCGCAACTCGCGTTCATGATCCAGGAAGAAGCTTTCGACGAGCTCGACGCCCCGATTTCCCGCGTGACCACGATCGACGCTCCGGCGATCTACAGCATGCCGGTCGAGGTCGAACAACTCCCCAACGTCGACCGCGTGGTCGCCGCTGCGCTCAAGGTCCTCAAAGCCTAAGCGAACCCACCTTATTACTTCTTACTTCACACTTCTGACTTTCTGACCATGGCCGACATCATTGATATGCCGAAACTCAGCGACACCATGACGGTGGGCACGCTGGTAAAGTGGCTTAAAAAGGAAGGCGACGTTGTCGCCACCGGCGACATGCTCGCCGAGGTCGAAACCGACAAAGCCACCATGGAGCTCGAGAGCTTCTTCGACGGCACGATTCTTAAGATCTTTGCCGACGAAGGCGCTCAGGTCGAAATCGGCGAACCGCTTTGCGCGGTTGGCGAAGCCGGTGAAGAAGTGGAGGCTCCCGCCAAAAAGGAAAAACCGGCCCCGGCGGCCGAGGAGAAAGCCCCCGAGGATGAAAAACCGGCGGCTGAGTCCACCCCTGCTGCGACGCCTCCGCCGCCGCCCCCCGCGCCCGCTCCTTCTGCTCCGACCGAACCCGGCAAACGCGTAAAAATCTCTCCTCTCGCCCGCAAGTTGGCCGCGGAGAAAGGGATCGATCCCAGCCGTATCACCGGCACCGGCACTGGCGGCCGCATCGTGCGCGCCGACGTGCTCGACGCCGAGAAAAACGGTGTGTCCGGCGGTGGCATGTCCGGCTCGGGCCATATGGTCAAAGGCCCCATCCAAGAAGATAAGGTCGTCGCCGTCTCCGGCATGCGCGGCACGATTGCGCGCCGCCTCGTCGAATCCAAGACGCAGATCCCTCACTTCTATCTCGATATCGAGGTCGACGCCGGTCCGCTGCTCGCTCTCCGCGCCCAGCTCAACTCCGGTTTGGAGTCCGAAGGCATTAAACTTTCCGTCAATGACTTCATTCTGAAAGCCAGCGCCGAAGCCCTGCGCAAGGTGCCCGCGGTCAATTGTTCCTGGGAAGGCAAAGAGGTCCGCCACCACAGCCGTGCCCACGTCTCGTTCGCCGTCGCCCTGCCTGACGGCCTCATCACGCCCGTCGTCTTCGATGCTCACGTGAAGTCGGTTTTCGACATCAGTGTCGAAGCCAAGACCCTCGGCAAAGCGGCCAAGGCCAAGAAACTGCAACCCAATCAATACACCGGCGGCACGTTCTGCGTGAGTAACCTCGGTATGATGGGAATCAACAGTTTCAAGGCCATCATCAACCCGCCCAACGCCGGTATCCTCGCCGTGGGCACGACGGTTGAAAAACCGGTCGTGGTGAACGGCCAGATCACCATCGGTCACCGCATGAATCTCACCCTCTCGTGCGATCACCGCGTCGTCGACGGGGCCGTCGCCGCTCAGTTCATGGTCGCCCTGCGCGAAATGGTTGAAAAACCCGCCCTGCTGCTCGTCTGAATCGATTTCAAACGCGTCAATTTTCAACCGGCACGAGTTTCTCGTGCCGGTTTTTTTGGGCCGCGCCACCCAGATTCGAGTCGTCCCTTCACCCCCGGCATGCTGGAGAAATTAACCCGGTCTGAACCTCAAACTTCTGCTATTTCGAAATAGCCGTCCCCTTGCTCCCGTGGCCTCGAGCGGGAGTAAATTACCTTAAAACAACCATTTCTTTGGTGGGTATATCTGCGGATTCTTGGGAAAGATTATCTTGATTCATAGAAACTTATTTATCATTTATTGACAGTATCTTAGAGCACTTTGGGTTTCTCTCTAATCAGTATTTACCCCTACAGACTGATCAGCCCTTCCCGTTATTTCGGATTCAAATGTCCCTTCGGCTCCATCTTTCACGCATGGAGGCTTGTGGCCACTCCATCAGGAATCCCAGCCCACAACAAAACGATGAAATCCCACCCCACCCGTCCGATTACCGGTCCCCCTAGCCGCCTCGTGACCTACCTCGCCGCCGCCATTATCACGATAGCGGCGTTTGCCAACGCTCCCGCTGCGCGAGCTGAAACCCAAACGCTCACCGTCTTGGGCGCCAATGGCACGGCTGGGGCGATCGACACCTACTCCGAAGCCTCCCGGGACCAGGTCACCTGGGGTCCGGCTTACTTGTTCACCGGCCACCCTTGGGGCAACGTCCAGGGCACTAACGCGTGGTTGAATTTCGATCCGGACCCCGCCGCCGGGGTTGGCACCAACGACGATCACGCCTTCACCTACTACCGCATCCGCTTTGTCGCTCCGGCCAGCTGGGTCGGCGACCCGTCGATTGCCATTCAAATGATCGCGGACAATCGCGGACACGCGACGCTCAACAACACCTTCCTCGGCACCATCGATGGGAGCGGAAGCTTCGCCCCCTCCGGTGCCGCGCTCGTTCCGGGCGTGAACTACCTCTACGTGACCCTCGAAGACTGGGGAGGCATCAACGGTATCAACTACCGCATCGACATCAGCGTTGATTCCGACGACGGCTTCATTCTCGCCGAAGTCACTGATACCGACATCGACGGACTGAACAGCGACGAAGAAGCCGCGCTCGGCACCGACCCGGACAATCCCGACACCGATGGCGACGGCGTGCTCGACGGCGTCGATGAGCATCCGCTCGACGCCTCGCCAGAGCTCCTGGCCCAGATCGCTGAGCTGGAACAACTGCTGGCGGATTGCGACGACTACGTCGCCCTGCTCGAACAGCAACTCCAGGCCTGCAACGCCAACTCCGTCGGCCTCGCCAGTGACTTGGACGTCGCCCGAACTCAGATTTCCGTTCTGACCTCCGAGCGCGACGACTGCCTGGCCATGAAGGCAGACCTTGAAGCACAACTCGCGGCGGCACTCACCGCCAACAGTGTGTTGCAGGACGCGCTGAACGCCGCCAACGCCACGATCTCCACCCAAGCGGGCGATCTCGCCTCCGCCTACGCCACGATCACGACGCTCTCGGCCGAGCTCGCCAGCTCCGGCGCGACGATCGCGAGCCTCACGGCCGATCTCGATGCCGCCAATGCCGAGATCGATGCGCTCAATGCCGACCTCGTCATCGCCAACGATCAGATTGACACGCTCACGACCGAACTCGACGACGCCACGGCCCAAATTGCTACGTTGACGGCAAACCTCAGTGCGGCCAACGCCACCATTGCAGGCCTCACCACTGATCTCGCCCACGCCAACAACACGATCGCCGGCCTCGTGGCCGATCTCGAGGCGGCCAACGGACAGATTAATATCCTTACGGCTGATCTCGTTTCCGCCAACGCCCAGATCGACGGTCTGACCTCCGACCTCGCTACCGCGAACGGACAAATCGATACGCTCACGAGCGAGTTGGACGACGCCAATGCCCAGATCACTACGTTGACCGCAGACCTCGGCTCGGCAAACGCTCAGATCGCTGCCTTGACGCTCGATTTGGCCGCGGCCCAAGCCACGATAGCCGACCTACAGGCCATCATCGCCGCTCAAACCACCTTGCTTGGCTTCATTGACACCGACATCAGCGCCTACGAGCAATACCTGCGCGATACGTTCCGCGATCCAACGTTCCAAATCGCGGGCGATAATTCGGCGGAAAAAGTGTCCGCGCTCATCGCCAGCCTGTTCGAGATCAATCGGGGTGATACGCTCGCGATCTATCGGGAGCTCGGCGGCGACGTCGGTTACAACGACCATCATGGTAAATTCGACAAGGGAAAGTCCGATAAATCATCGAAAGGTAAGTCGGATAAATCCTCCAAAGGTTCGAAATCAAAATCAGGTAGAGGCCGGCACTAGCCCTCGCCCCTCTCCTACCTCCAGTTCATCGAGCCCGCCCTTGTTCAGGGCGGGCTTTTTTGGGTTGCGCCGGGTTCGGTCGCGACGCCGTCGCAATCGGCCGTTGATTGAATTTTTCGACCACCCGTCAAGCAGCGGCGTCCGCCGATCAAACTACAGCTGCGCCAGGGAACTCACCTCGCCGCGCACTTGGGACGTTACCGCTGCCCGCAACCGATCACACCGACGAGGACTCCCTGCACCGTGAGGCTCTCGGCCGGTATGAGATCCTGATAGGTCGGATTCTCGGCACGTAAAAAAAGTCGGCGACCTTCTCGCACCATTCGCTTGAGCGTGGACTCGCCATCGATCAATGCTGCCACGATCTGTCCGGGCAAACCCGGCTCGGCTCGCAAGAGCGCCACATCCCCATCAGCGATCTGCGCGCCGGTCATCGAGTCGCCGCGCACCCGCAACGCAAACAATCCCTTGGCCGACCTCAGGCCAAACACCTCTGGATCAATCCGGACAGCTTCATCAGCCAGCTCCGGATTGTCGCCCGGCAGACCGGCGGGTATCGTCCCGAACAGCGGCACGTTGTGAAAGTAGCCCTGCACCTCCTTGGCGTTGGTCGCCGCCCAGGTGCGACCATCGCCGGTTTGAGAAACGTAACCTTTGCGAGCGAGCGCCTGCACGTGTTTGCGCGCCGCATTGTGACTGGCAAAACCGAATTCCTGACAAATTTCCCGCAACGACGGCGGACGAGCATGCTGGGTTTGGTGCCGCACAATAAAGGAGAACACGTTCTCCTGAGCTTCGGTTAATGAAGTGGCCACACGCAGAGGTGTCCATTCGGACACCTCTCGTCAAGCGTGCGTATCGTCGATGGCCAAAATTCGATCAGCACTGATCCTTCCAGGCCGAACCGACGCAAAGTTCACGGATTCAACTCCTGCAGTTTCGCTTTGAAGAAACGTCCCTGATTACTGGGGGTGAAATCCCAATCCAGCAGCAGGTTCGGGGTCCAGATCGTGTCGAACACCCACGGGGTCCAAGAGATGCCGCGTTTCTCGAAGAAATTGATGATCGCTTCGCCGTAGACCTCGTCGCCGATGACGGGGTTGTGCGAGCCGCGTTCCTCGGCGCTCATATAGCCAAATTCGGTGGCAACGATGGGATGACGCTCTGCGACAAACCCCCAAATCGCCTCCCAGTCGTGCTCCCAATCAGCACTCTTCATCGGATAAGGGTGCGTCACGTAGGCGACATTCGGCGCCTCGATCGGTTCGTCGCGCACGTGGCGCAAATCGTAGCCCCAGTTAAAGCCCGCCACCAACGCGATCGCCGTCGGATCAATGTGGTGGATCATGTAGATCAAGTCCTCCACGAACACTTTGTAGTCACTCCATGGCAGTCGCCCAAACGCACCGCCGCGGTTGGTCGGCTCGTTATAAAGTTCATAGGCCACCACGGTCGGGTTGTTGCGGTAGCGCTGGGCAATGGTATTCCAGAACCGAAAGGTCTCGTCCTTGCTCGTGATGTATTCCGGGCGGTGATACACACCGGTCAGCACATTGCCGATCGTGTGCCAATCGATGATGACATACATGCCGAGTTCACCCGACCACTGCACGGCCTCATCGATGAACTGGAGGAAACGTTCCTCGCCCCAGCGATGCCACCGGTCCGGCTGCACCATCACGCGCACGACATTGGCATTCCAGCTGGCGGCCTGCTCGAAGTAGCCGCGATTCCACTGCCCCCGGTCGAGCAGCTCGCCCGGGTCGGACAACGCCAGCCCCCGCAGCACCACCGTCTCCCCGGCCTCGTTCACAAACCGGTTTCCCTCAACGGAGATGAGTGAAAGCTTGGTCTCAGTCTCCAGCGCGCTGCGGCCATCGCTGAATGTCGTCTCCGCCGCCATCCCGACACCGCCGGAAAAAAACAAGAGTCCGGCCACAATTAATGACGGGGTGAATCGAAGGGGTTGGGTTATACGCACGAGAATGGGTTCAACCATTCGCGATGCTGACACAACCTCGATCCTCGCCGAGGTGGTCAATGTTTTGCAAAGCCCGCGCCCCTCCCAGTATCGACACCGGATTTCCCTGGAATCATTCTCTGCTCTCTCGCCTCCCACGCCCGTGCCCCGCGTCTCATCCACTTCTCTGATCCGTTCCCCGTTGCTGCCAGGAGTATCGGTCTGGGCGGCGATGGTGATAGTGATGGTGGCACTGACTGGTTGCCAATCACGTTCGGGGTCCGCGGTCTCCTCCCCCCAAACCTTCAATCGCATTCCCAGCTATAACGGCCGGACGTTTTCTCCCACGGAGCAAGAGGTCGCCCTGGTGACCTTGCGCGGCTGGCACGCGACGCTGCGTCACGCCAACCAGCTCTACGAACTCGATCGCTATGATCGTCGCATGGGCCGCAGTTTTCGTAACCAAACCCGCGATCTTTTTCCGACGGTGCCCGTCGACATCGATCGAGACGATCCCGGCTTTTATACGGTCGCCATCGAAACCGTAACTTTACCTCAGGGAAATTACGCCTACGTGGTCTACCGGGTCGGCAATCGTTACGACACGGATGAATATGCCGACGTTTATGAATACCGCGACAATCGCTGGGTCCTACTGAACCACTACGCCATCGCCCACGGGTTGATGAACTCGGTGCTGATGGATTTCAGTTGGGAAGCCTATTGCGAGGAAATGGGTATTGTCTCCGCCGCCGCCGCGACCGACGCGCCTTAACCGCCGACGTCTCATCAGTCCGGTGAACCCGGCGGGCAAAGTCAGTTGGTCAGCCGCCCACGTCGAGACGAGTGAGTCGAAAAATCAACCTGCGTTGATCGTATCAAACACCACAACCTTGGACCACCGGTGCGAATGTTCGTCGATGAACTGCTGGTGCAGCGGATGAGATTGGTAGGTGGCCTGATCTTCCAAGCTATCGAAGAGCAGTATCTCGGAGGCGTGATAACTGTTTTCCACCACCTCGCGTTTTTCGGTCGAGGCCGGCACCCCGACATGAACGCCCTTCACTTGCGGCACTGCCCCCAGCCCCTTGATGCCGGCGAGCAGCGCCTGTAAATCCTCCTGTGAGTCGGGGTTTTTGAGCCAAAAGAAAACGTGATGAACGAGCGTAGTGTCTGAGATCATGGAAGATTGAGGAGGAGGTTTTTGTGCATTCAAGCCGACGGCCACCGCGGCGGTGGCCGTGGCTGAAGCGGCGATGAAGGCACGTCGCGAAAAATGGGGGTTATCAGTGGCCATGGCTGGATCGAGTCTGCAGCAGGCTCACTGCCACTGGAACGCAAAATATCGCGACGGCTTGTCACCGTGGGTGAAGAGCGTGTGCGGGTCGTTGGCCGCGATGAAATATACGTCGCCGGGCTTACCCTCGTAGCGAATGCCGTTCATTTCCAGATCCACGTGCCCGTCGAGCATGATGACCATTTCCTCGGCGTTGTGGGTGTGAACCGGATGGTTTTGCACGCCGCCCATCAAGGTGGATTCATGCAGTTCAAACAGACGCAGCGTGGAGGTCGATCCATTGAAAAACCCGCGCCAACCGCCCCGGGGATTGGCGGCGAAGGCGACGTCTTTTTCGTCGATGATGCGCGAAGTGAGCCGCGGTTCACGTCCGCCCCGGGAGTCCTGCTGCCAACGACTCTTGTAGCGCAAAACGTAGTAGGTCACCGGCACGTCCCCCGCATTGCTGCAGCCATGCTCATCGCCGACGAGGGCGACGGCGACACTGCCCGGACCGACGACCTTGGTCTCACCCGCGATGGTCACTTTGAGGAGCCCTTCTTTGACAATGATCAGCTCTTCCAGATCAGTGTGTGTGTGCGGCGGATGCGGCGCTTCACCGGGATTCAGCGTCGTCGCATGAACCATCATGTTGGATACATCCGCGCCTTCGCCCTCGAATATCGCCCGACGTGCGCCGGTCGCGGTTTTTTCGACGGCCAACTCCGTCCATTTCCATACTCCAGATTTAACCATGTCCTTTCCGGATAAGGTAAAAACAGTGGTAAGGGCAAACAGACAGGAGAGAAAGGGTTTCATAGGAAGAGGGGTTCAGCCACGCCAACAGCGCACGACGGTCACGAGCCACACAATCGGCCGCTTGATTCGGGTGCAAACCGCCGGTCCACCAGACATGCCAATCGTTAAACTTAACCGGAGCTCGGAGTTGCCAGGACGAACGGGTGTTTTCACATTCCTGCCGTGACGCGTTCGACCTGCCGATTTTTGTTAGTGGTATTTGCCATGGGGGCCACCGCCGTCCTGCGCGCCGCCCCCGAGGTGACCGCGCCCCCGGGAGATCTGCCCGCCGCGCTGGCCCTCTTCGCGGAGCGTCGCTACGCCGAGGCGCAGCCGGTTTTTGAAGCCGTTTTGGCGGCCAATCCCCACGATACCACCGCCCTGCTCCACCTGGGTAAACTCGCCGCCAAGCGCCGCGAGCGCGAACTCGCCGTCGATTATCTCGGTCGAGCTCTCGCCATCGCTCCCGACGACCCATTGCTTAACTTCGAATACGGGGCCGCGTGTTCGATCCACGCAGGAACCATGGGCACGTCCTTCAAGGCGCTCGGAGCCGCCCGACGCGGACGCCAGGCGATGGAGCGGGCCGTCGCGCTGGAACCCAGCAATCTGATGTTTCGACAAGGTCTGCTCGAATACTATGCCGAGGCTCCGGGCATCGCCGGCGGCAGCATGCGCAAAGCTTATGAGCAGGCCGATGCCATCTCCGCCATCGATCTCAATCAGGGAGCCTTTGCCCGCGCCAATTTGCATCGTATTGAAGGTGATATGATGTCGGCGCTGCAAACGCTCGCCGAGGTCATCGATCGCTCTCCCGAAAACTACTTTGCCCTCTACCAGTTCGGTCGATGCTCCGCAGCCTCCGGCATCGCTTTGGAACGCGGCCTGTCCTCCCTGCAAAAATGTCTGGAACTGCCGGCACCGGACAAAGGTGCTCCCCCTGCTTACGTATGGTGGCGCATTGGCCAGATCCAGGCGCAGCTCGGCGACAAGTCGGCGGCGCGACTTGCTCTATTGCAGGCGCAAAAACTTTTGCCCGACGACGCCAAACTCGCCGCCGAAGTCGCCGAGCTTGATGCCGTCGACGCGTAGTCGCGGGTCGAGAGCAGACGTTAATTGGTCGCGCGCGGCGCATTTTTCACGGCCGATCACCCGCTGCTCCCCGCGCGGATTTTGCGTAGTCTCTACGCAAATACCGAACCGCCGTGTGGGTGCAATTTGCAATGTCTTACGACTGGCATAGCGCGCAATTTCCCCCTAACCTTTACAAGGTGAGATGAGACGAAAATGTTCCCAGTTGTTGATACTGATGTCCTTGGCTTCCGCAGTCTTGGTGGGACAAACGGTGACAATTGGATCCGGCGGCATCACCAATACCAGCGCTTCAGACTACGTCATCAACGACAACGTCCAACTCTCCGCCCACCAGACATGGGACGCCCAAGCGGGTGACATCGTCATCACTGGTGATATCAACGGTAACTACAAGAAGCTGACCGTCTCTGGGTCCGAGGACACCACGCTTTCCGGTGTCCTATCGAACCTCACCTATTCCAACGGGCTCTCCAAAACGGGCACCGGCACGCTCTTTTTGGAAGGCAGCAATACCTTCGGTGGCACCGTCAGTTTCCAAAGTGGCACCGTCGAACTCTCCCACAACAACGCCCTCGGCAGTAGCACGTGGGGCAACACGGTGCAATCCGGCGCCGCCCTAGCGCTTTCCGGTGGCATCACCGTCACCGAGGGCAGTTTCAATATCGCGGGTAACGGCACGGGCTCCGGCAGTCTCGTAAACGTCAGCGGCAACAACACATTCAGCTCTTCCCTCACTTTGACGGGAGACGCCATCTTCACCAGCGCCCAGGACACCATGACGCTGAATCAGACCGTTTCCCAAGGTAACTATGACCTTACCTTGCAGGGCTCCGGCAACTGGAACGTCAGCAGCAACGTCGGCGCCAACAGTGGCGGCACCCTTTATCTCTCCGGAGATGGCAATACCTCCATGAGCGGCAACCTCAACGTGAGTGGCGGTGTCGTCATCGACAACCACGGCACCACCGATCTTTCCGGTAACTTAAACCTCGGTTCCAGCAGCCTGACCATTCAGGGCAACTCCAACGCCACCCTCACCGGCGGCCAAGTCAACGCGAGCGGAGGTCTCGTCATCTCCGACAACGCCAGTGCCAACATTTCGAATACGCTCAACCTCGGCGGTGCCGACATCACCCTCAGCTCCGCCGGCACCATCGCTCTCTCCGGTTCGCAAATCAATGTGGGTAACATCGCCCTCACCGGCGCGGGTGAAACGACCTTTGCCACGCAAATCAACGCGAACTCGTTCACTCAAACCGGCAGTGGCACCACGACGTTCAGCGGCACGGGCAACAATTACTTCGGCAGCGTTTCACTCGAGGGCGGCACGATCATTTCCAATCAAGACGGCGTGGCGTTTCACACCAACGACCTCACCGCCAACAACGTCGATCTGCAATTCGCGTCCGACAACCAAATCCCCGCGTGGACCGAGGTCACCCTGGAGGACAACGTCAGCCTCTACTTGAACGGCACCAGTCAAACGTGGGACCAGCTCACCATCACCGGAAACTCCGTCATCGATTTCGGCGCCGGCAATGGCTCATTGACCATCGGGTCGCTCGTCATCGACTCCAGTGCCAATCTCACGATTCTGAATTGGCAAAACGAGGACGGAACCTTCGACGTCTTCAATGCCCAGATAGATGCGTCGGGCTCCACCCCCAACATCACATTTTCGGGCGGCGGCGGCGGCGTATGGGATCCCGTCACGGGTGACATCGTGCCCGTGGGCGTCGTGCCAGAACCCGAGTCTTACGGCGCGGTGTTTATGGGTCTGTCGCTCTGGGGTTGGTTGGCGGTCTCCCGGCGCAGCCACCGCACCCGCCGGGCGGATCGATCTTAGCCCGCCTCGTTCGATCGCACCCGGTTCCATTTCGCGAATGGACCAGATGGAGGTCCGACTTGCCCGACCTCTCCCGCCCGGACCATTTGTGCAAAGAATGGCAATTCCGGCTCCGCGGGGCGGTCGCGGCGTCGGCTGGCAGCGCGAATGCTCCTTTCACCGGATGAACCTTCAGCCTTTCCCGGGGAAATAAGCGCCGCCGACCGATGACTCCACCAGCCGCGCCATCCCCTCCGCCCCTCTGCACCGCTGACGATGCCACCTTCTGGGCGTGGCACCGTTGGCCGGAGTTTTCCCGTTGGGTCGATCCTGCAGATACCCTGGTGATCGTTCCTCTGGCCGGCATGGCCGACTGGGGCCTGGGACACGGTCTGGATGCCGAGGAAACCATGCTCACCCATCTGTTACGCACGACCCTCCAACAGCATCCCCCCGCGCCGGGTAAACTTCTCGTCACTCCGCCATTGCGCTTCGTATTCGGACCGGCCGACTCGTGTGCGTTTTCCATCGATCCGCCCACGTTTCATCGCCTGCTCGACGAGGTCGTTGAATCCATCGCGCTTTCAGGGTTTCGCCGTATTGTCCTCATCAACTCCAGTCCGTGGAACGAGGAAATCACGGCCGCCGCCGCCCGCGACCTGCGCATCAGTCGCGGTCTGCAAATGTTCCGTATCAGCCTCAGCGGACTGGGGCTCGATTTCCGCCCCGGGGCCGGTGGCGACCATCGCCCCTTGCAGACGCTGATCACCGCGTTCTCCGGTCGATCAGCCGCCGATCCCGACGCGCTGAATTGGGACGAAGCCGCGGCGGCCGCTCCCGCCATCCTCGCGCCCATCATCAAGCGACTTGCCGGCTTGATCGCCGAAATCAAAGCCTGGCCGCCTCTGCCGGACCACGGACGAATTCCGCCCGCCATCGCCCCATGAATTCCACGCCGCCGTTTCCTTCCTACCGCGATCGTTATCTGCCCGCCATGAGTCTCGCTCAGATCGAGGCGCTGACCGACAAAGCGTGGGCGCCCGTGATCATCGCCACGGGGGCCATTGAACAGCACGGTCTGCATCTGCCCGTCGCGGTCGACGCACTCATGGGACAGGTCTGGCTCGAACGCCTGCTTCCGCTGCTCGACACCACCACGTCCTGCTACGTGGCGCCGCCCATCACAATCGGAAAGAGCAACGAGCACACCGGTTTTCCCGGCACGCTATTCATCTCCAAGGACACCTTGCGCGCCTTGCTCCTCACCATCGCACGGCAACTGCACACGTGGGGGTTTCGTCACATCGCCATTCTCAACACCCACGGAGGCAACACCGACGTGATTCTCTACACGCTGCATGAGATTCGAGCGGAATTGGGCCTCGGCGCCGCCATGCTGCGCAGCGGGATCGACTTGAACCTGCCACTTCGCGAACAAACTCTGGGCATGCATGCCAACACGGCCGAGACCGCCTGGCTTCAAGCGGTGGCGCCGCAATATGTCAGCATGGACGACGCCGTGTGCGAATATCCCGACCCGGCGGCGTCCGCCGGACAACTGCGGCCGGAAGCCGCGCCGGCCACATTTGCCTGGGTCACGGCGGACGTGTCTCGTTCGGGGGTCATGGGTGACGCGCCCGCCGGCACCGCCGATCGCGGCGAAGTCTGGCTCGCCGCCATGGCTGCCGGTTACGCGCGTGCCATTGACCACATGGCGGCGCAGGCCCGAACCACGCCCGCCGGATCGGCATGAATTCCCCGCATGCGAATCTGCCCATGCGGAGCTCACCACCGAAGTCGTTTTAGACGACCTTGAGAGGAAAACGCCACGAACCGACCGGACTGCCCGTCGGCTGGCTTCAATTATGCTCAGCACTCGCCAGCTGACCGCCCAAGGGAGACGCATCGTCTCACAGCGTCAGCGCCCAGGATTATCCACACCATGCTTAGATCCGTTGCGGATTACCCGATGGCAGGTTACCATCAGGGAATCCATCAACCCGGCAAGTTCCACCTCATGACTTTCGCGGACAGTGAACGCGAAGGGCATGACCGGCACGTCCCTCATCGGCATGATTTCTTCGAACTCGTCTGGCTCCGCACCGGCAGCGGACGAGTTTGTTGTGATCTCGAGGGGTATTCGTTCCACGCCAACTCGCTGCTGATTCTGTCTCCCGGACAGGTTCATGCCTGGCGATTCACCAGCGAAACTCAGGGTCAGATCGTCGGCTTCTCGCCGGAGTTTTTGGCCGTCAACAGCGAGCATCCCGGCCTGTTGGCCAAGATGCCGTTTCTCTATCCCGAGCACCTCGATCCGATCCTGTATCTGGATACACGCGAAGGAGAACGCATCGATGGTTTGTTCGCGCAACTCAACGATCTCGCCCAAGTTCCCGCGCCCGGTCGCGACGACGTGGTGCGCGGCTTCCTGCTCGTGCTGCTCAGTTACATGCGGCAACTCTACGCGCACCGGGAGCAGCTCGCTCCGCGTCCGCGACACGAGAACGAGTTGTTGGTGCAACGCTTCCGGCTCGCCTTGGAGGAGCACCTGCCCCGCGTGGTCGAGGTGGGTGAGTTTGCCGAGTTGCTCAATGTATCGCGCACGCACCTGAACAACGGACTGCGCCGTTTCACCGGCCGCTCCGCCAGCGAGTTGATTCATGAACGCATGCTACTCGAAGCGAAACGGCGCTTGCTGCACTCCTCGCTCACCATCGCTGAAATCGCCTACGAACTGCAGTTCCAGGACCCGTCCTACTTCGGGCGATTTTTTCGCAAATACACCGGGGTCACTCCGGGCGAATATCGCGGCACCGCGCAGCACGAGGCGTTGGCGAGCTAGTGCTCCGCCCGCGCCAGGTGACGCTGGTTTAAAACAAATCGGCCGCGGCGATTCCGCCGCGGCCGATGAACTACTGACTAAACGAAAAGGTCAGGGACGATACGGCAGACTGATCCGGGCCTTGGCCGGCCACGGGAACACCGTTTCGCCTTCCTCCGGGAACGGCATCAGCGCGAGCTTCTGCAGCTTTCCAACACTGTCGTCGAAATACTCGGTCCACAGGATCATCTTGCCATCAACGATCCGACCGATGCCCAGGGTCGTTTCCCACTCGGTGAAATTATCGGACAGATACGTGGCCTGATAATGCCACTCCACCGCAAACCATTCACCGTCGAACACGTAGGACTTGTTGAAAATTTTCCAGTCCTTCGTGATCTGATTCTTGAACCACTGCGCCTGCACGTATTGCTCGTGAAACCGATTGCTGCGGCCGCCCGGAAACGCGCCTTCCCAATCGGGATGATAGTAGTCCCACCAAGTCTCGCCGTAGAGTGGTATCCACTCCGCGGAGTCGTTGGTGTAAACCTCCATGGGCTTGGTTTCGGCGGCGGTCGCGCTCGCGGTGCCGCCGGTGACGAGGGCGCACAGCGCCAACAGATTTCGAATATGCATGGGATGGGAGTTCAGTCGATGGTGTCGGGTCGCAGCCAAACCGAGGAAGGCCAGGGCGTGATGCCACCTTCATCGAGCGGCAACTCGCCGGCTTTCTGGCGCGCGGCCAGTTCGGAATCCCAATACTCCTTAAAGAGCACGATTTTCCCGTCGGCCACGCGACAGACCACGCCGGTCCCGACTGCGAACCGTTGCTCGGTGGCGCGATCGGTGGCGGCAAACTGGTAAGCCGTGACATAACGATCACCGTCGGTGATGAAGAAGTCCGCGAAGTAGATTTTGATGTCGGTCTTTTCCGATTGGTAGTCGCCGAAGAGCGCCACCACCTCGTCATAGCCGAGTCGTCCGCCCGGATAGGCAAACAGGACGTCCGGGTGCAACGCCGCCTTGAAGGTGACGGCGTCGCCCGTTTCCCAGGCTTTGAGGAAACCCTGGATCAGAGCTTTGGTTTCCGCCCTTGCCGCATCCGCCGCCGGGGCGACATTCGCTCCGGCGAGCGTCGCCCCGAGGACGAACAATCGAAACCAACGTTGTAGGAGTATCCCGGACATCGTGCGTGCGCCTCAGGTTCAGAATTTAAACTTCACGCTCAGCTGCGCCTCGATGGGCTCGGCTTTGGTGACGATCATGGTCGGAGCAAAGGAAGCGCCGATGAAGTAATCCTCATCCGTGAAGTTGTTGAGCCGCAGGAAGACTTCGTAGCGATCGGTGCGGTAGAACAAGTTGGCGTTCCACACCGTAACCTCGGGCAGTTTCAACGTGTGTTCGTCGTTCAGCCAAAACGATTCCTTGTAGCTCGGACCCACGCCGAGACCGAAACCGTTTTGGAAGGTCAACACGGCGAACAAATTGGCCGAGAACAACGGATAACCAGAGCGCTCGTTGCTCGGGTTGGCGTCGTAGCGATCGCCGCTCACGACATCGTAGACGATGGCACCGGCGTAGAGCGCCGTTTGCTCCGGCGTCATGGGCGAGGTGGCGAACGGGAAGCCGCCGTCGTAGGTCGCCTTTTGCTCTCCAAAGCTGCCCACGATGGTGAACATGGGCGTCGGCGCATAACTGAATTCCACTTCATAACCTTCCGACGTGTAGGCGGATTCATCGACCGCCCCGGTGGGAAGATCGGCCAACGTGGACTTCTCGAATTGGTAAACGGCGAACGAGCCAAAGAGCTTGCCGTCCAGCAGACTGGTTTTGATGCCACCTTCGTAGAAAGGCGCCTCGACGAAGTTGCCGTCGCCGTTGTTGATACCGCCGGTTTGGCCCGGCTGTAGCGCCGTGCCTTGCTGGATCGCGGCATACAGGGAAAGCGAGTTATTGATGGTCAGGATCGGGTTGACCGAGACGCTCGCGTAGGTCTCTTCACCATCGCGGTAAGCGTCGGGCGAGGGCGATTCCTTCGGCGTGCCGCGCGTGGAGTAGTTGGCACTCTCGACCCGGGCGCCGCCGTAAATGGCAAACGATTCCGTGAGGTCGGCTTTGAACTGACCGAAGGCACCATACTGCATGAGCTTGGATTCGCTGCCACCGACGAGTTGCCAATCGAGTTGCGGACCGGCGAGCACGATGGATTGCGGGGTGATGGTCGGATTCGCGATGTTGCGGCGATTGAATGGCTCGACGAAGAAGTCGTTGGCGTCGTTGTTGTAGGAGTAGCGCACATCCGCGCCGTATTGCACCGCGATCTTAGCTCCACCGATTTCGAGAATGTCGTCGACCGCGAGCTTCGTCTCCCAGGAGTGCGCATCGGAATCGTGCGCGAAACCGTAACTGGAGAGCTTCTTGGTCGTGATGTATTCGAAGAAGTTCTTCACCGAAATTTTCCGATCGCTTTCGCCCTGCCACACGAAGTCCGTGAAGTAGATGAACGTCTTCGAATCGGCGTAATCGCTGGGGTCCGACAGCACGGTCTTGCCGTCGATTTTTTCGGTGAACAAACCGCCCCCGGCATCGAAGTAGTCCTGGGTGTATTTGTAGCCGTAGAGACCACCGTTGTAGAAGATCGGCGTGGCCATGCTGGCGGCACCGTTCTCGTAGGAAAAGTTCGGACCGGTCGGAGCGCCGAACGCATCGAGGAAATAGGCGGTCGGCACGACCAGCGCGAGGTTCGGATCCTGCACGCCGAGTGCGACGGCGTTTTGCGTCGGGAAAAACGCACTGATCAAATCGTTGTCGGTGAATCCGCCGTAGGCGGCCGAAGTCGTATTCGGGTCCATTTCGCCGATGATGTAGTCACCGTTGTCGATCAAGGCTTGGGTCACGCGATTCCAGCCGGCGTTTTCGTTCGACTGGAAGCTGTAATACTCCGCCCCACCAAAGACGCTGAGGTTTTCGCTGAGCTTCGCTTTGGCCGCCGCATACACCGAGATGTAGTCGTTGCCGACATCGTTGTAGTAGCTGTCGGCATCCTGATTGGTCACCGACAGGCGATACGCCATCGGCTTGCCGGCCACCAGCACCGGTCCCCCCACATCGATCTGGGTATTATAGTAGTTCCAATCGCCGATCGTCACTTCGACCGAACCGCGGAACTTGTCGAAGTAAGGCGTCTTGGGCACAAAGTTGACGTAACCGCCGGAATTCGTCGGACCGAATTGCGCCGGCGATGGGCCTTTCACGAGATCCATGGATTCCAACGAACCAAACGAGGTGGGCGTCTCATTCTGATTGGGAATACGGCGCATGCCGTTGAAATAGACTCCCGCATTGTCGCCGCGGATAAACGGCAGCCCGGGAATGCCAAAAATGTTCGGACGCGTCAGACCGGCGCCCACGCGATCCAGATCATCGAAGCCCTTCACGGAAAACTGCTTCATGGCTTCAGGCGTCAGCACGGTAATGGAGCGAGGCGTGCCGAGCGCGTCCTGCTCGCCCAGAAAGACCGAGCCGATCGGGCGCGAGTTTTGCAGCAACGTGTCGGAGCCGGAAATGTTGGATTCCTCCAGGATGAATGCCTCCAGCGAAAGCACTTCCTCATCCGTCGTGGAGGTCGCCTGCGCCAGGGCGCCGGAAGCAAGGGTGAGCGAAGCAAGCGCCGACCCCAAGATTCGGATACGCTCGCCGCGGATGTTCAATGGGTTCATATGCATAGGTGTGTGGGTTCAGTAGTGTTGGCGGGAAGGTTGATAAAATCCGTGCCGCATGACTGCTCCTCTAGCATGAAGCCCACCCAATCGGGGCCAAAGTGCGGTGCACGCGTGGAATATTTGCTCAGATTGTGGGACATATGAGAAATGGACCCTATTGGGACTCGGTTGGCCCCGGCGCACCGGCTTGGCGAACGCGTTGATTTACCTCGATTCGGATGCCCGCAAAGTCGTGTTTTAGCGTTTCTCCGGCTGCGACCACCCGCTCACCGCCAATGTAAACGCCCGTCATGTGCTCCTGCCCCGCCATAAAGGCGAGCGTCGCGTAAGCGTCAAACACCACGCCGAAGTCAGTGGGATCAATCACCACGAAATCGCCAAATTTACCGACTTCGAGGCTGCCCACTTTATCGGCGACGCCCATGGCGTCCGCACTGCCCCACGTGTGCATGCGCAGCACTTGGTAAGGTGACAGCACACTCGCATCGCCATACTTGGCCCGCACCGCGTAGAGCCCGGTGCGCACATTTTCCCATGGGTCGGCGCGATCCGCACTGGCCTGCCCGTCCACGCCCATGCCGATCCGGAGACCTGTTTTGAGATAGAGCGGTATATCCGGCGTGCCCGAAGCCAGCCGACCGTTGGACAGCGGATTCCACGACATCGAAGCTCCCGCTGCCACCGCTTGCTCAAGTATCCACGGATCGACGTGGATGAAGTGACCGAACAAAATCTTATCCGTGATCAGCCCTTCGTCGATCATCCACCGGAAGCGACTGCGTTCTTCATACTGGTCGGGCGCCGACTCCAGAAAATGCAAATGGTTGCCCAGGGCGAAGGTGCGTGCGATGGCGGCTTCGGTTTCGGCCGCATTGGCCGTGTCGCGGAAGGCGGCCGTGCCATTGACCATCACCCGGAGCAATTGATCACCCGTCGGCTGCGAATCCATCCAGTCGAGGAACGATTGAACTTCCGCGATGGCTTCCGCGGGTTGCGGCACCTCGCCCCATCCGCCGAAATTTTGGCCGTGCACAAATCGCACCCCTGACTCCATTTCACCGCGCAATTGCGCCTGCGCCATCTCCCGCTCCGCCCAGCCTCCATAGTTGAAATTGTAAGTTGAGGTGATGCCGTGGCGCACGTGATCGAGCGCGCCTTGCAGGGTAAACCAGTAAAAGTCCTCCGGTTGCGCGTAACGCGCGTGTTGCAGATAAAGCGCATCGACCCAGCCCATGAGCGTTTGATCGGCGGCGAGCCCTCGCCAGGCACTTTGCCAGAGGTGACTGTGGGCCGGCACGAAGCCGGGCAGAACCCACGCGCCTGCCAGATCGACGATATTCTCGGATTCCCATCCGGCGGCGCCGCCCGGGCCCACTGCCAGAATCCGACCATCGTGACCGATTACCAGATGACCATCGAATGGGTCCGGCTGCCCCTCCGCCATGGTGAACAGTTTGGCGTTGGTCACGATAAGTTTGGCGGAGTCGGCCGACGCCCATGACGCCACTAGCACCAATCCCAGCAACGAAACGAGTAGTGCGCGCGATCGATTGAACAACATGCCGTCTGCTGAGCGTCTCCCGCGCCGCCCCGCGCCCCGATCCACACTTTTACCAAAAACACCATGACCCACCACGCCACGCGCACGCCGCAAGCTGCCTCACTGCCATGTCGTCCCTTTCGTTACGCCGTTGTTTGCTGCGGGTATTGCCCATCCTCGCACTGTCGTCCGTTCTGTCATCACCGGCCGCCGCCACGTTACTGGTCAAGAATGCTCAGCTGATTACGGTCGATCCCGTCCAACCCGTGACCATGAGCGGTTGGTTTCTGGTCGGCGACGACGGCCGGATCGCGGCACTCGCGGCCGGACAGCCCGGTGATGAGGTGTCGGCCGATGAGGTCCTCGACGCAGCGGGTCGCATTGTCGCCCCTGGTTTTATCTCGGCTCACAGCCACCTCTACATGAGCCCGGTCCGCGGCGTGGGTTTCGACTCCACGCTCTACGGCTGGGGCCGCGCCCTCGGCCCCATCCTCCGCCGCACCACCGGCGACGACATATATTGGTTCACCCTGCACGGCTCGCTCGACTTTTTGCGCAACGGCATCACGACCGCCTACGATTTCACCAACTCCGGCGTCAATTACACGCCGGCAGTTGGTCTCAACGAAAAAGTTCCCTACGGTGTGCCGCGCGAGGGTCCGTTTGAAGAAAACCAGATTCGCGCCAAAGCCGACGCCGGGCTCCGGTTTGTAAACAGCGTCGGACTACCGCGGGTCGGCGCTCCGGCCGAAACCCGCGCCCGCTATGAAAACGTCCTGACATTTTTCAACGCGTTTGCCCGCGACGAACCGCTGGCGCTGAAAATGGCCATCAGTGGCGGCGTGCAACGCGCACCCGATATCGGGGCCGCTCATCTCGAAGCCGCCCTCATGCACGACCATGGACTGATCAACCAAAGCCACTTCCTGGAGAGCCCGGAACGCGTCGCCGAGCAGCAGGCCAAGTTCGCCTGGTATGAGGAGGCCGGAGCACTCGGCCCGCAGATGATTTTCGGACACTTCATTCAGGTCACCGACGCGATTGTGGCCAAAGTTGCCGCCACCGACTCGCGCATGTGTTGGCAACCCACATCAAACGGGCGTCTCGCTTCCGGTATTCCCGATGTCACCGCTTATCGCGCCGCCGGCATCAAAGTCGGGATCGGTCTCGATGATCAAAGCTGCACCGACATTTCCGACCCGTTCCAAAATATGCGCATCGGCATGTATACCATGCGGGCTCTCCATAGCGACGCCGCCGCCATGCCGGTGGGCGATATGCTTTTCCTGCACACGCTGGGCAGTGCCCAAATTTTGGATATCGACGCGGACGTCGGCAGCCTCGAGGTCGGCAAGTTTGCCGATTTTCTCGTCGTCGATCCACGCGCGCCCGATACCGGACCGATTCACAATCTGCTCGCCACCTACGTGCTCGCCTGTGGTTTGCGTAACCTTGATCTCGTCTACGTCGGCGGCCGCCGCGTCGCGGCCGGCACGACCATGCTCAGCTACGACGAATCGATCGTGCGCCACGAAGTCGACACCCGCATGGCCCGCATCAAAGCCGACATCGCGGTATCCGAAAGGTAGGGCGGTCTCGCCGAGACCGCCGTTCCAACCACTACAGGTGCGCTCGCGCCGACACGCCTTACCAACGAGCCACGCCGTTCGATTTTCCTACGGCCCCCGATAGGCCCCGGCGATCGCCGCCTCGGCCGCTTTGGCTGCTTCCACATCCAACGCCGTCAGCAAATTACCTTGGTCGTGTGTGGTGAAACCCAGGTAAACCTTGCCGTAAACATTCCGAATTTCCGGGTGATGATCGAGCTTCTCCAGCGGATACGAAATTCGCACAATTAACGCGACAGCTTCGCGAAAATTCGGCGTCGCGAAAACCTTGAACAATACGTTGTCCGCCACTTGCCATCCCGGTAACTCCGTGAGCGCCGCCGCGATTTCTGCCTCAGACAGCAACCGCGTGCGCTCCGGATTCAGCGTCTCGTAAACGGGCTCCAACCCCAACTCCGCGCTGTCGACCGCCATGAGCGGCAGCGCGGCCAACACTCCCAGCGCCAATCCGATCGATACACGCTTCCTCAGGTTTTGAAAAATCATGTCGTTGATCGAGCACAGCATGTGCCTGATCGGGCTCGCCCAAATTCCCCGGTCATAATTTCACCAAATATGCCAGTCAAAGCCATGCGACTGCGCACGCGCTAAGCTAGTAGCCCCACATGGTTTCGAGGTTGATTAGACGCTCCCTGCTCCGCGCCCTCCCACTGGCCTGCCTCGCGGCGATGGCATTTTCCGCCGACGCCACGTTACTGGTGAGCAACGCCACGCTCATCACCATGGCCGACGATCAACCGGATCCATTCGTGGGGTGGTTCACCGTCGGTTCCGACGGTCGCATCATCGCCCTCGCGCCGGGCGCACCGCCCGACGACGTCGCGGCCACCACCACGATCGACGCGACCGAAAAGCTGGTCGCGCCGGGTTTCATCTCCGCTCACAGCCACATCTTCATGAGTCCGCTCCGCGGGCTGGGGCACGACGTCACCCTCTACGGCTGGTTTCGCGCCTGGGACCGCTACCTGCGCCATTCCACGGCCGAGGACATCTATTGGTTCACGCTGCATGGCTCGCTCGATTTTCTGCGCAATGGTATCACCACCGCCTACGACTTTTCCTACAATGGCGGCGTCGGTCCACCCGCTATCGGGCTCGGCGAAGTCGTGCCCCCGCCGCGGCTCAAACCCGGTCCGTTTGAGCAGAACCAAATCGAGGCGCGCATCGATGCCGGCCTGCGCTCCATTGATAGTATCTTCATCTTCGAGTTCGACACCTTGTCGGAAACGCGCGCGCACTTCGAAACCTTGTTGGACTACGGCCATACGAAGGCCGCCGAAAACGATCTGCTCCTCAAAATGGCCATCAGTGGGCGCGTCCAGTTTGAGCCGCACAAATCCACCGCGTTCATGGAGGCCACCTTCATGCGCGACTACGGCTTGCTCAACCAATCCCACTTCCTCGAAAGTCCTGAGCGCGTCCCCGAACAGCAGCAGAAATTCGAGTGGTATGTCGAAGCCGGAGCCCTCGGCCCCCAGCTCATTTTTGGCCACTTCATTCAGGTCAACGACCACATCCTCGACACCGTCGCGGCCAGCGGTGCCAAGATGTCCTGGCAACCCACGTCGAATGGGCGGCTCGCCGACGGCATCGCCGATGTGGTGGAATATCGCCGTCGCGGTATTCCCGTCGCCGTCGGCCTCGACGATCAATCCTGCACCGACGTTTCCGATCCGTGGCAAAACCTGCGCATCGGACTTTATACGATGCGCGGCTTGCACGAGGACGCCACCGTGCTGTCCGTCCACGACATGCTCCGTCTCCACACGCTTGGCAGCGCCGAGGTGCTCGAAATCGACGACGATGTCGGCAGTCTCGAACCGGGTAAGTTTGCCGATTTTCTCATCGTCAATCCCCGCCACCCCGACACCGGACCGGTCTACGATCCCCTTGCCACCTACGTGCTCGCCACCAGTCTGCGAAACCTCGAACAAGTCTACGTCGGCGGAAAACTTGTCGCCGATGGCCTGACTTTCCCGGGTCACGACGAAGCCCGCCTGCGCCGCGAAATCGATACCCGCACCGACCGCCTGCGGGCGTTTGCCATCGCGGACGACTTTGCGCTCGCCGCCGCCAACGCCCAACGTGAAGGCGATCCCGCCGCCGCCATTACCCACTATACCGCCGCCATCGCCGCCGCGCCCGGCTACGCCGATCCCTACATCGACCGCGGCCTCACGCACTTCGGCCAACGCGACTACGCGGCGGCCGCCGCCGATTTCAAAGCCGCCGTCGCCGCCGATCCCACGTCGGCTCGGGCGCTGATCTACCGGGGCGATCTTGCCTACCGCTACATCGAGGGAGACTTCGCCGCCTGCGCGGCCGACTACGCCCGCGCACTCGCCATCGATCCCCAGTTTCACGGCTACCACGCTTACACTGCCGAACTCTACCTCTACTCCGGCGAACCCGCCCGAGCCGTGGCCGAAGCCGCTCAAGGCATGGCGCGCGAACCCGCTTCACTCATTCATCAGATCAATCTCGCCCACGGACTACTCTTCACCGGAGACGTCGCCGCCGCCCAGCGCATCTACGTGGAACTCTCCGATGAAGAAATCGCTCCCGGTCGCAAAGGCGCGGCGTTCGCGCTCGGTGACTTTCGTCTGCTGGCGGAAAAAGGTGCCGTGACCTACCCCGAGATTGCCAAACTCACGCCCTGGCTCAAAACTCTCGTTCGCCCATGACTCGCATCCTCGACTGCCACATCCACGCCTACCCTCCCGAGGTCTTCCACAACCCCCGCGCCTGGGGCGAAGCCCATAACGAGCCGTGGTTCACCCACTGCGTCGCTCCCGTCGGCAAACCCACCATTCAAGCCTGGGCCGATACCGACACGCTGCTGCGCGACATGGACCGCGCCGGGGTCGAAAAAGTCGTCATGCTCGGCTGGTATTGGGAGCATCAGGAAACCTGTGAGATCCAGAACCAATGGTTCATGGACTGGCACCGCGAACACCCCGATCGTATCCATGCTTTCGCGACGGTTAAACCCAGCTCCGGCCAACGCGGTCTCGACAATGTCAATCGCTGCCTCGACGCCGGTCTCTGCGGTCTCGGCGAGCTGTTGCCGCAGGCGCAGGGGTTTTCCTTTCAGGACGATGACTTCGCCAAACTCGTCGAGGTCGCCGTCGCGGCCGACGTGCCGTTCAACCTGCACGTCACCGATCCGCTCATCATCGGCGAGGCCAGCACGATTCCCACGCCGCTGGGCGACTACCTGCAGCTCGCCATGGATTACCCGGAAGCGACGTTCATTCTCGCTCACTGGGGCGGCGGCATTCCGTTTTTCGAGAACAACCCGCGGGTTAAGAAACACCTTAAAAACGTCTACTACGACACCGCCGCTTCGCCGCTGCTCTACGACAAGGAAATCTTTCGGCACGTCACGTCGATGATTGGTCCCGACCGCATTCTCTTTGGCACCGACTACCCGATTATGTTGCACCCGCGCGATTCCAAGGACGCCGACTTTGCCCGCATGATTCAAGAAATTCGCGACGCCGGCCTCACCGCCGATGAGTTCGACGCGATCATGGGCGGCAACTTATTAAAACTGCTCAAGCTGGACTGAGCCCGCCATGGCCACACCAACCACGGAGCACGATCCGTTCGCCGAACTGACCGGCGAGGAACGCGAAATTACGTTTCACGATTCGGCCTCAATCGGCGGCGCGCCGGTGGCTTACGTCATCGTGCTTGCAACCGTCATCGCCGTGCTGTCGTTCATCCCGTTCTCCATCGTGCTGTCCGGTGGCAGCAGCTTCCCCATGGCGCAAGGCGTTTACTCGCTCAACGGCTGGTTGCTCGGTCCGTGGGCGGGATTTGTCGCGAGTGGCATTGGCGCGCTGGTCGGAGTATTTCTCGCGCCGCACACCGCCGGGATACCATGGCTGGCCGTGAGTGGCGCGGGACTTGCGGCCCTTTACGCGGCCGCGCTGCACCCGACGGGACGGCGACCGTTGTGGGCCGGTCTCAGTGCCCTGACTTTGATCGGTTGGGTTTTGTTTTATCGCCAGGCCGTGGTCCTGAACGGCGTGAGTGCAGCGGTGTTTTTTCTGAGCTACCTCACTCACCTTTCCGCCACGGTATTGTTCATTGCGCCGACCCATCGTTGGATCGGGCGGGCCCTGTGCAGTCCCGATTTGAAGCGGGTCGCGCTTGGCCTCTTTTTCGGCACCTGGATCTCCGCCAGCCTGATGATGTTTTACATGTCGTGGTTGTCCTACGCGTTGCTCACCTGGCCGGAGGAGATTTTCTACATCTTCTTCGTGATGGTGCCGATCGAGAACGTCGCCCGCAGCGTCATCGGAGCCGTCATCGGCACCGGGGTGATCGCGGGACTCCGGGCCATGGCCTTGGTCAAACCGCCGGAGGCAAACTTCTAGCAGCATGACTACGGTCTGCACCGCGCCCCTCGTGTCGTTCCGGCAGGTGTCCTACGCCTATCCGCGTTCGACCGAACCTGTGCTGCGCGATATCACGCTCGATATCGCGCCCGGCGAAATCATCGGATTGCTCGGTCCCTCCGGCGCGGGCAAAACGACGCTCTGTCTGGCGCTCACCGGCATCGTGCCGCAGTTTTATCGCGGTCGGTTTTTCGGCCATCTGACGGTCGCCGCCCACGACACGCTCGATCACCCGATTCACTCCCTGTCCCAGGCGGTGGGTCTCGTGTTGCAGGATCCCGAATCGCAGCTCGTCACCGCATCGGTGGAACACGAAGTGGCCTTTGCGCTCGAAAACGCCGGCCTTCCCGTCGCGGAAATCCATGAGCGCGTCGCCCGCGCCCTTGCCGCCGTGTACCTCACCGACTGCGCGCATAAACATCCGCACGACCTCTCCGGCGGCCAGCAACAACGCCTGGCGTTGGCCGCGGCCCTCGCCTTGCGCCCGCCGTTGATCGTGCTCGACGAGCCGACCTCGCAACTCGATCCCGCCAGCACGACCGAGGTCTTCCGGTTGGTGCGCGAACTCAACGCCACGCACGGCACGACCTTTGTCATCGCCAGTCACGCCAGCGAGGAGATGGCCACCTATGTCGACCGCGCCATCGTGCTCGACGCCGGCCGGATTGTCGCCGATGGACCGGCGTCGAAAATTTTTGCCCACACGGCTTTGTTTTCTCGTCTCCATCTGCGGTTGCCCGAAGTCACCGCCACCTTTTTGCACCTGCAACGTGGTGGCGAGTATCCCGCCAATGCCACCTTACCGGTGACCCATGCGGCCGGATTGGCAGCGATCCAAACGCTGCCGCCGGCCCATGCATTCACGTTACCGCCTGCAGCCCCGCCGGACCGCGGCGTGCCGATCCTGGAATTGCGCAACGTCACTCACACCTACGCGGATGGCACGACGGCCCTGCGCGGCATCGATGTGCAGATCCCGCGCGGTGAGTATTGCCTGATCATCGGACAAAACGGCGCCGGCAAAAGCACCCTGCTGAAACACTTTCTCAATCTGCTGCAGCCCACCTCCGGGGAGGCATTGATCGACGGCGTGCCACTGCGCGACTTCAAGGTCTCCGCGCTCGCTCAACGCATCGGCTATGTGCCGCAGAACCCCGACCGCCAGCTCTTCAACGCCACCGTCGAAGCCGAGGTCGGGTTCTCCCTGCAAGCGACCAACCTCGACCCCGCCGCCCGCCAGGCCCGGCTCGACGAAGCGCTGGAGGCCATGCAACTCGTTCACCTGCGTCACGCCCATCCGTTTTCGCTCTCCAAAGGAGACCGCGCTCGTGTCGTTATCGCGGCGGTGCTGGCACTCAAGCCCGAGGTGCTCGTCTTCGACGAACCCACCACGGGGCAGGATGCCGCCGGAGCCCGTGCCATCCTCGACCTCACGCAGGAACTCCATGCCCTTGGCCATACCATCGTGATCGTGACGCATCACTTGTATTTAATGCCCGACTACGCGCACCGCGTGCTGGTGATGGGTCACGGTCAACTCCTGCTCGATGCCCCGATTCGTGACGCCTTTCACGCCATCGACGTGTTGGCGTCCACGTCCGTCGCCCCCACCCAAGCCGTCGCGCTCGCGCGTGCTTCGCACCCGGACAATCGAGCACTCACCCCAGCCGAGCTCGCGTTGAGTTTTGCGCCCCCGCGTTCCCGCCCATGAGTGCGCCGGCATTTCAAGCGGTCACGCGTCGCACCGCATTTTCGAATCTCGATTTCCGCGCCAAACTGGCGGTATTTATCGCCGCGACGATCACCGCCGCCATGTGGAGCAACCCGTGGCTCAACTTCGGCCTCGCCACTGCCGTGGCCGCGACCTGCGGACTCGTGGGAATTCCCGGCACCTATCTGCGATTGATCGCCAAGGTGATGACGCCATTTTTCATCATCCTGCTGATCACCCACGGTTTCTTCAATGTGCAGCACGTGCAGCGGCTCCTGGGAAGCCGCGACCTTACGCCCTGGCTTACGTTGCCTGCCGATTGGTGGATCGGCGGCGGGGCGGTGCTATCGCGCGAAGGCGTGCTCTTCGGTATTAACGCGGTGGGCAAAAGTATCACCTTCCTGCTCCTCGTGCCGCTCTGTGTTTTCACGACGGACCCCAACCACCTGGTCGTGAGTCTGGTGCGATTGCGTGTGCCCTACAAACTCGCGTTTGTAGTGACATCAACGTTGCGGTTTTTCCCGCTCATTTTCGATGAGATCCAAGCGGTCATGCAAACGCAGCGCCTTCGCGGGTTTGCCCCCGAAGAACTGTCCGCCCCGCGCCGGGTGCGCATCTACGCCAAGGTCGCGGTTCCCGTTATCCTCAGTGCCCTGCACAAAGCGCAACAAACCGAAGTCGTGCTCCAAGCCAAAGGCTTTTCCGGCAGCGCCGACCGCACCTATCTGCACACCGCCGAGTTGGGTGCAAAGGACTGGGCCGCAATCACTGCAGCCGCCCTCGGCCTCATCGGAGCAATCTGGCTCACCGCCACCGGCCTCGCCCAATTCCACGGCTAAAGGTAGGGCGGTTTCGCCGAAACCGCCGAACGCAGTTATCATGGTCATCGGATAGACAACCCACCAATTCCACGCTGGCGCGCTCGGCGAGCACGCCCTACCTCGATCCGATGTCCGATCCCCAGCCCGCCAACGGATTTATCGCTCATCACCAAATTTTTACGGTTCCGAAGGTAGGGCGGTTTCGCCGAAACCGCCGAACGCGGATATCATGGTTACACACCAATTCCACGCTGGCGCGCTCGGCGAGCGCGCCCTACCTCTAACGAATGTCCGACCCCGAAAGCGAAGCCGTCGATCTTCCTCCTCGGCGGAAAATACTGGGACATACGCCACCGGCATGGATCGGTTCCGGAGCCACTTATTTTATCACGATCTGCACGATACCGCGGAAACTCAATCAACTGGCGATCGACTCAACTGCGAACGCGATTTTCGAAGCCGTCACGCACCGCCATGAGCATCACCGGTGGCACTGCCGTTTGATGCTCCTGATGCCGGACCACCTCCACGCGCTGATTGCATTTTCGTCGACGACCACCATGAAATCCGAGGTTGCCGGATTCAAGCGGTTCGTCGCCCGACACACCGGGGTCACGTGGCAACGCGACTTCTTCGATCACCGTATTCGCGACGCCGAAAACCTGCAGGAGAAGGCCCGCTACATCCGACAAAATCCCGTTCGCGCTAAACTCGTGAAACACCGCAAAGACTGGCCCTACATCTGGTCAAGGTAGGGCGGTTTCGCCGAAACCGCCGAACGCGGCTATCATGGCCAAAGCTATGACGTCCCCACCAATTCCACGCTGGCGCGCTCGGCGAGCACGCCCTACCCGACTACTGCAGTTTGGCTGCTTTCGTCGCGGCGAGAAACGCGATCAGTTGCGCGAAATGTTCGTCCTCGAAATCCGGATGCCTCGGCATGATTGTCTCCGGATAAAACTGCTTGGGATCACGGACCATTTTCCGGAAGTAGTCGGCGTTAACCGTGGCGTGCACTTGCAACAGCATGAACGGTCGTTGCGAGACATTCCCCCCGGTTTCCCCGGGACCTTGATGGCAATTGTTGCAGCGCGCCAAAAACAGGTCGCGGCCGTCAGCCGCATCACCGGAAAGCTCCGCCAGTGCTCCTGCAAAAAACGGCGCGTAACGCTCCGCCTCATTCGCCGCCGCGATTTCCACGATCTGCGTCGCTGAGATCATCCCGAAGGGCGTGGCGTCCACAAAATCCGGTCGATCGTTTGGGCTCACGAAGGCGTAGTATGGAGCCATCGGTTCGATCCCCAAAAAGGTGGGCCACCCTTCGCCGTCGCCGGGAGCACGTCCTTGATAATAGAGAATGAGGAACGGGTTTTCCGATTCGATCAGCGCCTGCGGCATCCACGATTCCCAACGGTCACCGCATTTCAATACGAGGCCGTCACTCGCCTCGCCCCAGCCCAGCGCGTCGATCAAGGACTGCAGCGGCAGCACGGTCATTTCCACGGGTTTAGCCGTGGGCCAAATCCGGTCGGTCACGGTCTTGACCCCGGGCAACTTCGCCAACGCGCTGCGAGCGATAAAACGGATTTCGCCTGCCGGCACGTTCACCCAGGTTCCGGATACGGCCAGGTCATCGTCGGCCGTGGGGGCGGTGGTGAGTTCCAGACCCGCCGCGGCCACCGATCCAATCCCCATGACCACACTTGCAATCATCCCAAAACATCCCTGCTTGAAGCGCTTCAACATGTCGTCCCGGGGAGCACCGCACATGCCACGACAACGTGGTGCCAGACTCCGCCCAAATTCACCAGCGCCGACGGCACGGGACGCGCTCTATTCTCTTTTTTCATGCCAACACCTGGATTTGTCGCCCTCTCCGAAACCTTGCTCCAAGAGCTGCGCGCCATCGTCGGCGACGATCACTTCGTCATCGATGACTCGGGACTGAGCACGCTCTCCAAAGACTTCTATTGGTATTCGCCGGTGCTGCGCGATCGGTTGGAAGACCGGTTGGCCGCCGCCGCGGTCCGAGTGACCACTATTGACCAGTTGCGTGCCGTGGTCGCACTCGCTGCGACCGCCCGCGTGCCTCTCACCATGCGCGGCGCGGCCACCGGCAATTACGGCCAAAGCGTGCCGCTCTACGGCGGTCTGATCGTCGATCTCAGCGGCATGGATCGCATTATCGACCTCTCCGAGGGTGTCGTCACCGCGGAACCCGGTGCCCGTCTCGCCACCATTGAAAATCAAGCGCGCCCGCTGGGTTGGGAACTGCGGTGTTATCCGTCCACGTGGGTTAAATCCACCATCGCTGGTTTCGTCAGCGGGGGCTCCGGGGGCATCGGCTCGATTTCGCACGGTGGCCTGCGCGAGCCCGGCACCATCAAGCGTTTCAAGATTATGACGATCGAGGAAGAACCGCGCATCCTGACGCTCGACGAGACGGAAACCATGCGCGTCTTCCACGCCTACGGCACCAACGGCATCATCGTCGAGGTGCAGCTGCGACTCGCCCCGGCTTATCCGTGGCAGCAACTCGTCATCGCTTCGACCAATTGGGACCCGTTGCTCGATTTCGCCGCCGAAATCGCCGGCGATGCGACCGTGCGCAAGCGCCTTGTTTCCGTAATGGAAAATCCCATCGGCTCGTTCTTCAAACCGATCAAAAAGTTCTATCCGGCCGACCATCACCTGATCTTTTTCGAGGTCGACGAATCCAGCGCCGACGCCGTGGCGGCCCGCGCCGAGGCGGCCGGTCTGAGCGTGCCGCACCGCATTCCCTACCACTACCCGCGCAAGCCGCCGATGCTCTCTGACTACACGTGGAACCACACCACATTGTGGGCGCTCAAAGCCGACCCGGCCTGGACGTATCTGCAAAGCGGATTCGGGGCCAACTACCGCGAACAATTCCAACTGCTGCACGCGAAATTTCCTGGCGAAATCCTATTCCACCTCGAGTTCACTCGCGGCAACCCCAAGATGGGCGGAGCCAGCCCCACCGTGGCCTGCGGCGGCATTCCGTTGGTGCATTTCAAGAGCGAGGAGCGGCTCAAGGAAATCATCGAGTATTGCACGTCCATCGGCGTGTTCACCGCCAACCCGCACACGTGCTACATCGAGGAAGGCGGCCGCGACCAAGGCTACGACGTGCAGCTCGAACTCAAACATGAGGCCGATCCGCACAACCTGCTTAATCCGGGAAAAATGAAGCAAGCTCCGACGCCGAGGTTTGCCGTGCCGGGTTCGATGCCTCATTTCCTGTTCTCGTGATCGGACACCATCTGACCGACGCCTTCGATGGCGTTTCCCTCGAGTCCGGTGCCATCGCCACCATGCGCGACGGCACGCGTCTCATCGCCGACATTTATCGACCGACCGACGGCACCGGCCCCTGGCCCGTCCTGCTCATGCGTCAGCCCTACGGTCGCGACATCGCGTCGACCGTCGTCTACGCTCACCCCACGTGGTGGGCCCGCGAGGGCTTCCTCGTCATCATCCAAGATGTGCGCGGTCGCGGCGACAGTGAGGGCACCTTCTACACGTTTCGTAACGAAATCGACGACGGTGCGGATACCGTCGCGTGGGCCGCCGCGCTGCCCGGCAGCAACGGTCGTGTGGGCATGTATGGTTTTTCGTATCAAGCCTCCACGCAACTGCTGGCCGCCCTCGCCCGGCCGCCCGCGCTGAAAGCACTGGCGCCGCACATGACGGCGTTCGACTTGTATTCGGGTTGGTTTTACCGCGACGGGATTTTGCAACTCAGCACCACGATCGGCTGGGCCAGCCAGATGCTGCGCGAGGACGCCCGCCGCACCGAGGCCGACAGCGCCGCCGCCCTCGATACCAACTGGCTCAACGCCGGCCGCTTGAGCAGTGCCATGCCGCTCACGGACGCGCCCCCTTTGGCCAACGAAGATGTGCCAAGCTACGGCATCGACTGGATTCGTCACCCGACCAAGGACGCTTATTGGGAGGAGTTCGACTTGCTCGCCCGGGTCGCGGAACTGGCCGTGCCCATGTTTCATCTCAGCGGCTGGTATGACTTTTACCTACGCGGTTCGGTGGATGGTTTTCGCAAGATGGCCGCGACGCATCCCGGCCAGGTTCTGCTGGCGGGTCCGTGGCAACACATCCCGTGGGGCGAACACGTCGGCGGCCAGGATCTCGGTCCCGCCGCCGCGCCCGCCATCGACGCCATGATGGCCGCCTGGTTTCATCATTGGCTCGATCACGAGGTTCCGGTCGGTGCAGCGCCGTTGCCGCCGGTGCGTTATTTTGAACTCGGCTCCAACGCATGGAAAGAGGCCACTGCCTGGCCTCCGCCGGCGTCCCAGCCGCGCGAGTGGTTTTTGTGCTCCGGTAAACGGGCGAACTCGCGCTATGGCGATGGTGCACTGTCACCGGATGGCCCCGCCGGTCCCGAGGACATGTTCACTTACGACCCGGAGGTTCCGGTCGTGGCTCCCGGGGGCAATCGCGGCGGCAACGTGGCCTTCGGACCGCACGACCTGGCTCCCCAACAGGAAGGCAACAATTTGCTGGTCTACACCTCGTCCCCACTCGATACCCCGCTGGTCATAGCGGGGGATCCGCGTTGCGTGCTGCATGTTTGCTCCAGTGCTTCGCATACGCATTTTGTGGTGCGCTTGTCTCGCGTTTTGCCGACCGGCGTCGCCCAGTTTCTTTGCCTCGGTGCCGCGTCTGTCATCGGAGCAGATACCCCAACCGGAAAAGAAATTTCCATTCAACTCGATCCCATCGCGGTCCAAATGGCACCGGGCGAAACCGTGCGCATCGACGTCGCCAGTTCCGCTTATCCGCTGCTCATTCGTTCGCCCAATCACGCCACTGATCCGGCGACCGTGAAAGCGCCCGGTGACTTCGGGCACGCTCTGCAGGTCGTCTACCACAACGACGCCCAACCATCGCGGTTGGTTTTACCCGTCCTGACCGACTGAACCGCTCCCGCCGCCGTCAGGGCGCGGCGCGGGCAAAGGCCTCCTCGATCAAACTGAAGTCCACCCAACGTTCCATCGGCGGCAAACTCGATTCCGGATGGGTGGCGAGAAATGAGGCGGCATTGGCTTGCCACGTGACCGGGCTCGTCGCGCCTGTCCGCTCATCCTCCGCCCACAGCAGCTCCGACATGAGTTTCAGCGATTCGGTTTGGTAAGTGAGATCAAGTGCCGGTGCGTAACGGGTGACCACCAGTTTTGCGGCCACTTCCGGTGCCGCCACCGCTGCCCGCCAACCCCGGTCCAACACTTGCAGAAACTTGACCAACGCCGCGCGATGGGCCGCCAGTGTCGCTTCACTGACGAACATCACCTGCGAGTAGGCCTTGTGTCCGAAATCTTTGTAGCGCAGCGCGTCGACGGCGTGCCCGGCGGTGAGCATGTGCACATATTCGTCCACGTAGTAGGCCTGCTTGGCGTCGACTTCATCGCGCAACAAAGGCCCGTTACCGTAATCCGCTTCGCCGATTTCCACTTTCGAGGCATCGACTCCGCTATACGCCAATATCGTGGCCAGCGCTTCATGTCCGTCGCCGTGCACCGCCACGCGCAGGCCGACCAAATCCGCCGGCGTGCGGAGGTGATGGTGAGACTTGGCCACCAGACACAACGGCGACGCTTGAAACATCGCCCCTATCGCCACCAGCGGTTCGCCCGCCGCACGGCCCGTCAAAAACAACCCACTCTCGATCGATCCAATCGTATGCTCAGATGCCGCCACCTTCGCCGCCAAATCACCATAACCGTCGGGCAGCGGCCTGATTTCGAGATCAATGCCCGCGTCGCTGAACCAGCCCTCGGATTGCGCCCACAGCACACCGGCGAATTGCACATTTTGCACCCCCAGATCGAGTTGCATGACCAATTGCGTCGACTCCGCCCGCATGGGCAGCGCCAACGTCGCAATACCCCACCACGCCACGGCGAGCGTTCGCCGGACCATCCCCCAATTACCAACGCCGATTCCAAGGTGTGTCCGAGCACAGTTCCAAGTCATAACCCTCCCCGCTGCAAACGGCGCACCATCTGCGTCCGCTACCATCGACAAAATCTGGCACATTTGTCCCCGCTTTACGCATGAAACTTGCTCATGGCATTTACGACCGATCTGCTCGCCTCGGTTGTGCATGGCAAGCGCCCTGCTCTCCCACCGCCCTACTTTGACCTCGCTGAACGAACCTGCATGACGAATCACACCGCCATCGTAAAATTTGACCACGTTGAGAAACGCTACGGCGATGGACCGGTTATCTTGGATCAAATTTCCTTCGCGGCCAAACGGGGTGACTTCATTTCCCTGATCGGTCCCAGCGGTTGCGGAAAATCAACCATCCTTAAACTGATCTCGGGGCTCAACCCGATCACGTCCGGCGTGGCTTCGGTCGAGGGCGTCAGTCCCGAAAACGCCGCGCAGGAACTCGCTTTCGTTTTCCAGGAGCCCACCTTGCTGCCGTGGCTCAATGTGCAGCGAAACGTCGAGGTGCCGCTCAAGCTCCGGGGCGTGGAATCCACCAAACGCGCCAAGATCGCGCTGCAATGTCTCGACCTCGTCGGCCTCGCGGGCCGCGCCACCTACTACCCGCGTCAGCTTTCGGGCGGGCAAAAAATGCGCGTATCGATCGCCCGCGCCCTTTCGTTGTCGCCGAAAATCCTCCTGCTGGATGAGCCGTTTGGCGCGCTCGACGAGATGACTCGAGACCATCTCAACGAGGAGTTGCTCGGCATTCGCGACCAAAAGGCCTGGACCGCATTTTTCGTCACGCACTCCGTCGCCGAAGCGGTGTTTCTCTCCAACCGCATCTTCGTGCTCAGTGCCAATCCCGGTCGCCTGCATCGCGAGATTCCCGTCGACCTGCCGTATCCGCGCACCGAGGAGACCCGCCAATCGCCGGACTATCAACGACTCGTGGCCGAGGTGTCCAAACTCCTGCGTTCGGTCGAAAACGCTCAACCCTGATTGCCCGTGCCCAAACCACGTTACCTCACCTACCTTTTGCCCGCGTTGACCGGTTTGGTCTTCATCGGTCTGTGGTATGCGGCGCGCGCCGGCCTGGGCGAGGATCGCCAGTTTCTCCTCCCCGCCCCTCATCAGGTGCTGGAAGCCTTTCGCGACAACGGCGCGACCTTGTGGACCGGCACCGTCAACACGGCCAAGGGAGCCATGGTCGGGTTCGGCTTGGCCGTCACCGGCAGCTTCGTCTTCGCCTTGATCCTGTCGCTCACGCCGTTGGTGCGATCGAGCCTCTACCCGTATTTGATGATGTTGCAGATGACCCCCGTCATCGTGCTGGCCCCGATTCTCGTGCTGTGGGCCGGCCCAGGTCTCGCCAGCGTCAGTATTATCACGTTCCTGATCTGCTTCTTCCCCATGGTGGTCAATACCACGCAGGGCTTGATCTCCACCGATCGGAATCTCGTGGATCTTTTCACGATGTGCAAAGCCACCAAACGCCAGGAGATTCTGCTGCTGCGCGTGCCGGCCGCGCTGCCTTACTTTTTCACCGGCCTGCGCATCGCCGCCACGCTCGCCCCGATCGGCGCCATCGTCGGCGACTACACGGCGGGCAACTCCGGAGCCGACGGCGGCGGACTCGGTTTCCTGACAATCATCTACAGCTCGCAATTCAAAATGGCGGCGTTGTTCGCCACCGCCTTCACCGGCTGCGCGCTGGGATTTGTATTCGTCGCGGTCGTCGTCTGGTTGAGCTGGCTCAGTCTCCACAAGTGGCACGATTCCTTCAGCAATTCCGAACAATGACTCGCCTCTCTTCCCTCTGCGCGACCGCTGCCGCGGTCCTGTTCGCCGCCGGCTGCGGCAAGTCGCCGCCGCCTACCACCCAAACGGATGACGGTTCCACCATCACCGCGATCCGTTTCCAAACCGATTGGTATCCACAAGCTGAGCACGGTGGGTTTTATCAGGCACTCGCGACCGGCGGCTACGCCGAGTCCGGGCTCGACGTGACGATCCTGCCGGGTGGTCCCGGACCGACGGCCACGACCAAACTCGCCAGTGGCGCGGCCGATATCGCCATGGGGCGCTCCGACGACATCATGCGCAACATCGCCGATGGCCTGCCGTTTGTCATCGTCGGCGCGTTTATGCAGCACGACCCGCAGGCACTCTTGCTGCACGCCGCCAACCCCGTGACCCGGTTCGAGGACCTCGACGGCAAGACGATCATGGCCATTCCCGGCTCCAATTGGATCAACGTGCTCAAGGCGCGCTACCAAATCGATTTCAGCATCATTCCCACCAATTTTGGGATCGCTCAATTCATGGGTAACCCGGAATTCATCCAGCAATGCTTCGTGACCAACGAGCCCTTTTACGTCGCGCAAAACGGAGCGAAACCCAAGACCATGCTGCTGGCCGACACCGGCTTCGATCCCTACCGCGTGATCTTTACGAAGAAGGCGTTTTTACGAGACCATCCCGAAGCGGTGAAAGCATTTGTCGCGGCCTCCACTGCCGGCTGGCGGGACTACATTGAAGGCGATTCCCAACCCGGTAACGCCCTCATCCAGGCGCGCAATGACCAGATGAGTGACGCGTTCATCGCGTTCAGCATCCAAACCATGCGCGACAACGGACTCATCGGCGGCAACCCCACTACGACGGAAACCTACGGTCAGCTGTTGCTTTCCCGCATGGAGGCTACGATGGCCACCATGGTGGAGTTGAAACTGATCAGTCAGCCCCTTGATCTCAACGCGGTGGTCGCGTTCGACATGGTTGCCGAACTGCCGGCCCCATGAACCCACGACGCGCGCTGACGGCGATTCTGGCGCTCGTCGTTTTCGGTTCCCCCCTCACGGCGACAGAGGCACCGACCCGGGTGGTATTTTACCCCGGCTGGTTCGCCTCGGCTCAATTCGCTGGCGTCTTCGTCGCGCTCGAAAGCGGTCTTTATACCGAGGCCGGACTGACGGTGGAAATTCGCGATTTTTCCTACGGTCAAGATAGCACCGCCAACCTGCAGGCCGACCCGGAAACGTGCGCCATGGGGTCGATTGAAGGTTACATCCTGCTGCAGAAACTTGATCGCGGCGACGACCTCATCGCCTTCGCGCCCATGCTGCAACAAAGCCCGGCGGGCGTCATGAGCCTGACCAAATCGGGGGTGCATTCCGCTGCGGACTTCGCCCATCGACCAGTTGGGGTGCATGCATATGCCGATGCGTTGTTCGCGTGGTTCGCCCGCAACGCCGGACTCGCCCCGGACGCCACGCAATTTGTGCGGGTCGAGGATGACATCGCCGCGCTGCTCACGGGCGAAATCGACGCCATGCAAGGCTACGCCTCCGAAGAATTCGTGCGGCTCCGCGCCGCCGCCGCGCCACAGCCCGTGAACTTCCTGTCTTTCGCCGAGCTGGGATTCCCTTCGTATTCGGAAATTCTCTACACCACCCGGGAACAAGCCACAACCCACGCCGAGACCGTGGCGACGTTTGTGGAAGCAACGCGCCAAGGCTGGCGACGTGCCTACGAAGATCCCGTCGCCGCCGTCACCGCTATCGTCAAACACGCGGGTCCCGACGCGGACCCCGCCCATATCGCCGCCGCGTTGCGCGAATTACGCCCCTACGTAATGGGACCGGATGACTCCCCGCTCCCCACGATGGACCATCCACGATGGCAGCAATTGCAAGCCACGGCCCTGGAGATGGGCTTGATCAAAACGCCATCACCCGACCCCACCACCTGGCTGGCCCGGTAGGGCGTGCTCGCCGAGCGCGCCGTTCCATCAACCCAAGGCGGTTTACGGCGAAACCGCCCTACCCTTGGTCAACCACAGCGACGCCATCACCCGATCCCACCACCTAGCTGGCCCGGTAGGGCGTGCTCGCCGAGCGCGCCGTTCCATCAGCCCGAGGCGGTTTACGGCGAAACCGCCCTACCTTTGGTCAACTACAGTAATGCCATCACCCAACCCTGCCACCTAGCTGGCCCGGTAGAGCGTGCTCGCCGAGCGCGCCGCTCCATCAGCCCGAGGCGGTTTACGGCGAAACCGCCCTACCCTTGGTCCACCACGGCAATGCCATCACCCGACCCCACCACCTGGCTGGCCCGGTAGGGCGTGCTCGCCGTGTATCGTGCCGGGTTATGGGTAACAAGTGTGCCGGGTTGGAGGTTACAGTTTCCAAGGCATGGCAGGAAGGCCATGGCCTTCCTGCCATGCCTTGGATTACTAAAGATATGGTGCAATTACGGCGTGAGTTTGTCGCGCTATCCAAGTTGCGAGGAATCAGTTTCAGCGCGGCTTGTTCTCGTTTTGGTATTAGTCGAAAAACAGGATACAAGTGGGTAAATCGGGAAGCGCAGGGAGGTGCCGATGCGCTTATTCCCACCAAGCCTAAACCCGTTCGTCGTCCTAATCAGACCTCTTTGGCTATGGAGCAAAAATTCCTCGGGGTGCGCCAGGAGCAGCCTTCTTGGGGCCCACGTAAATTACGTCGCAGGCTCGAAAATACAGGGGTCTGTGATTTACCTTCCACCAGCTCGATCGGCCGGATTTTGCGCCGGGAAGAATGCATCGAGCCTGCCGAATCAGCCAAACATCGTCCTTGGCAACGCTTTGCTCGCGCTACTCCCAATGAGCTGTGGCAGATGGATTTTAAGGGACATTTTGCGATGCATCACGGTCGGTGCCATCCCTTGACCGTGCTCGATGACTGTTCGCGCTATTTGATCGGGTTGCGGGCCTGCGCGGATGAGCAAAGTGAGGGCGTGCGAAAGCACCTTGAAAACATGTTCTGCCGCTACGGGTTACCCATGTGTATCTTGTGTGACAATGGTCCCCCTTGGTCTGGTAACGGCCAGAAGTATACCTCCCTGAGCGTTTGGCTGCTCCAACTGGGCGTGCTCACCATCCATGGCCGTCCCTTTCATCCTCAAACCCAAGGCAAAGACGAGCGCTTCCACCGCACCCTCAAAAATGACCTGCTCAGGCGCCATGACTGGTCCGACTTAGATGCGTCACAGCAACGGTTCAATACCTTCCGACACACCTACAATCATGACCGTCCTCATGACTCGCTGAATCTGGATTGCCCGGCTCAACACTACCACCCGTCCACTCGCGCTATGCCGTCTGCGTTGCCGTGTGCCGAGTATGACTCCAGTGACTTGGTGCGTCGCGTGAAAAGCAAGGGCGAGATTACCGTGCGCAATCGGTTCTTCTACGTGGGCAGTGCTTTTTATGGTTTGGAGGTGGCATTGAGGCCCACTGCCACCGACGGCATCTTACGGGTCTACTACGCGGCGTTCCCTCTCGGTTTAATCGACTGTAAAACTCCGTCCCTGTTGCCCAAAGGTTCCTATCATCCTCTTGTCGCTGATACCTTGGACTCAAATCCGAAAGTGTAACCCCTAACCCGGCACACTTGTTACCCTTGACCCGGGTCCATACACGCCGAGCGCGCCGCTCCATCAGCCTGCGGCGGTTTACGGCGAAACCGCTCTACCCTTGTTCGGCGGTGATGAACGCGATGAGCGCGTCAAGTTGCTCATCAGTATAGTGGGGATGCGCCTCCATTTTGGCACTCGGCACGACACTCGTCGGACTACGCACGTAGGTGCGGAAATAGTCGGTATTGTATTTCGCATGTGCCGCCAAAATTTCAAACGGTCGCTGGCTCTTGTCGCCGCCCACCAAGCCTCCTGGTCCGGGGTGGCAACTGGAACACGAGTTGACCCAGATATCGCGCCCGACATTTCCGGCCGTACTCAGTTCGCGCCACTTGCCCGTATGCGCCGGAGCCAGCGCGGTGTTCAACGCCACGAACGCAATGCGATCGACGCCCCACGGCCGTTTGTGTCCGACGTCGAGAATCGCCTCCGTGCCCGGCACCACTTCGTCCGCCACACTGATCACGTAGGGACCGGGGTTAAAGTTGAGCCCCTCCGGTGGCCACTTATCCGGACCATCGCCGTTAATCCGCAGCACGACAAACGGTCGCTGCCGGGCGATAAACTCCGGCGGGTAGATCGAGAAGTAGCCGTCGGTGCACCACGCCAAGACTGTATCGGCTTGCGACGCGACCGGGAGCGCGCCCATGACCTGATCGAGAAATACCACCGTGACCGATTGCATGCCCGGAACAAATTCGCCCTCCAATTCCAGGACTTCCGTCGGCAGGGAATCCAAGTCGCTCCACGCCACGAAGCGGTCTTCGCCTGATGGCACGTCCGCGAGACCCGCCGTAATTTTCAAGTCATAAGGCGAACCCGCCGTCTTCGAAACCGCCAGTTGCGACGCAGCCCACAGGCCGCCCCCGGACATCAACATCAAAGCGCCGGCGAAGGCACTGAACCAATGGCTCCGTCCACGGAGCCCTCGAGTCGTAATACGCATAATCGAATGAGTTTAAACGACGCGGGATCTGACGGGGTCGAAGCAACCCGCGTAAGGTCTTCGACATGACCAACGCCTCCAATTGAACGCGGCCGCAGAGTTGCCAGCAAAACGAATGCCAGCCAACCTGCGCCATCCCATGAATCGGACCCGCATTTGTTTCCCCCTTCTCGCTTCGCTTCTACTCATCGGTTTTGGTTGCAGTCGTTCGAGTCCTCCGGACGCCGCCGCCGGCGACTCACCTCAACGCCTCCCCATGGTGGTGCAACTCGATTGGATCGCCGAACCCGAACACGGCGGCTTCTACCAAGCCAAGGCGAAGGGGTGGTTCGCCGAAGCGGGTCTCGATGTCCGCATCGACCAAGGCGGAGCCAATGCATTTGCCATGCAAAAACTCGCTGGCGGCCAAGCACAGGTGGCCCAAGCCGACAGCACCAACGTCATTCTCGCCATCGCCGAGGGTCTGCCGGTCGTCAACATCGGCGCGGTGTTTCAGAACGACCCGTCCGTGCTGATGCTTCACGCCGACAATCCGATCACTTCGTTCGAACAACTCGACGGCACCACGATCATGGCGCGTCCCGAGTGGGCATTTTTGCCCTACCTGCGCAAAAAATACGGCATCGATTTCAATATCATTCCTCAGAACTTCCAAGTCGCCAACTTCATCGCCGACCAGAACTTCATTCAACAGGGATTCTACATCGCGGAGCCGTTTTATATCGAGCAAGGCGGGGCCCAGAAACCGAAATTCCTCTACGCATGGGACGCCGGCTTCGACGCCTACACGGTCATCGTCGCCAACAAAAACTGGGCCGCCGCCCATCCCGAGCAGATGCAGGCTTTCATGGCCGCCTACATTCGCGGGTGGGAGGATTACCTCTTCGGCGACCCCACGCCCGCCCATGACTTGATGAAGCAGGTCAACCCCAAGAATTCCGACGCCTTCCTCGCCTACTCTCGGCAAATGATCATCGACGAAAAACTCGTCGTCGGCCGGGTCGACGGTGGCCCCGATCAAATCGGTCGCGTGAGCCTGCCGCGCTTCCAAACCCAGATCGAACAACTCGAATCGCTCGGCATCCTTCGCCCCGCCGGCAAGGTCACCACCGACCAAGTGGTATCTACGCGTTATCTACCGTGACATTTGAACACGGGCACAGGCTGAGCTGATTCAGCACACGATGCATCTCTACCGTCACGCTCGCGTGCCATGCGCGTGTCTGCCCTCCGCCGTGGCGGCTGCCCCGACCGACCCACGCGCCATCGAGCCGTGGACGGAATGCGATATTCTAATCGATGGACCCTTGATCGTCGGCGTGCGATCCGCCACCGGCTCCGTTGGGTTGGCTGCACCGCCCGACACCGCGCAGACCGATCTCGGCGGTCGGATCGTGTGGCCCGGTCTCATCGACGCGCACACCCACTTGGACAAAACCCACACGTGGGACCGCGCCCCCAATCCACGGGGAGAGTTTTGGGATGCCATTGAAATTCTCCGCCACGACGCCACCGCCCGTTGGACCACCGCCGATGTCTACCGCCGCGCCGAGTTCGGGCTGCGTTCGGCGTGGGCCCACGGCACCAACGCCGTGCGCACCCATCTCGACTCCGGCGGCGAACTCGGTGCGGAATCCCACGAAGTCATGGCGCAACTGCGCACGGAATGGCAGGGCCGCATCGCCTTGCAAACCGTAAGCCTGTGCAACGTCGCCGCCTTCTCCGCCGGCGAAGCCGATCGCGTGATGAAACTCACCCGTGATGGCGGGGCGTCGGCCATTGGTGGCTTTCCTCAACCCAATCCTGATCTTCCGGCGCAACTCGATTACCTGCTCGCCGCCGCCCGCGAACTCGAACTGGGGGTCGATCTGCACATCGATGAAAGTGGACTGGCCCAAGCCGAATGCCTGCGAGCCACCGCCGAAGCCGTGCTGCGCAATGAATTCCCCTACCCGGTCACCTGCGGCCACAATTGCTCACTTTCCCTTCACGAGGACGCCCGCGCCGCTTCGACCATTGATTTGATCAAACAAGCCGGGATCCAGCTCATTGTGCTCCCGCTGTGTAATCTCTACCTCCAGGGTCGCCAGTGGGACGAACAAGGCCATCCCCGCACACCACAGTGGCGCGGCCTCACTCGTATCCATGAACTCATGCAAGTCGGCCTCACCGTGGCCTGCGCGAGTGACAACGTGCGCGATGCGTTCTTCGCCTGGGGCGACTACGATCTGTTCGAGGTGTGGCAGGCCGGCGTGCGTGTCGGACATTTGGATACGCGCATGCACGCCGCCGCCGCCACTGTCACCACCGCCCCGGCCACCATCATGGGGTTGCCGCAATACGGACGCGTCACTCCCGGGTCTCCCGCCGATCTGGTCGTCTCGCCCGCCGCCACCTTCAACGAGTTTCTTGCCCGCCCCGCCGCGCCGCGCCGTCTCATTCACGGCGAGAGTTTTCGCGAATCTGAACCACCCGATTACCGCGAACTCGCGGCTCATTGATTTCCGCCGTCCGCCGCCTTCCGCACCACACCTCCCTTTCCCGCCATGACCATTCGACTCTGCAAAATCGCGCTCGTCGCCGCCGTCGCGCTCTTCCTCTTCATCGTCGTCCTCAACAACGCGTTTTTCGACTACGCTTCCAACTATGGCTTCGTGGAGCACGTGCTCGCCATGGACTCGCTCTTCTCGGGCGAAAGTCAGGTGTGGCGAGCGTTGCGTGATCCCACGCCCGGCGATGGCAGTTGGTGGTTTTATCACGCGTTTTACGTGACGATCATTCTGTGGGAAGCCGTGTCATGCGCCCTCTGCACTTATGGCGCTTTTCAACTCTTCCAACAACGCCGCGCGCCCGTCGTCGCGTTTCGCGCTGCCAAAAAATTCGCCGTGCTCGGCCTGACGCTCAGCATGCTGCAGTGGTTCGTGGCCTTCATCACCGTCGGCGGAGAGTGGTTTCTCATGTGGCAATCCAGCACCTGGAATGGCCAGGATGCGGCGTTTCGCATGTTCGCCTGCATCGGTATCGTGCTGCTTTTTCTGGCCGCTGCGGACGGTGAAAATGAATCTGACGCATAGTTAACGGGCGAAATCCCTTCGTTCGGGCTCTGAAATTTTCAGCTCGCCCCTCGCACGCGCAACCACTCACGTTGCGCGTTTTGCGTCTATCGACTCCCGTCGGTGCCCCGGCGCGCCCTGTCATCCATGCCATCATTTCGCTTCGCATCGTCGTCCTTTCTCACTGCCGTTCTCGCTTGGGCAACGCCATCCCACGCAATTGCTCAAGTCGTTGGAAACGATGAGCCTGTGACCGAACTGGCCGCCTTTATTGCCACGGAAACCGCCCTCGCAACTTCCGGCGATCTGCTGCCGACCTCGCGCCCAACCTCGTCGATTTTTGATACTCAATCCGTGCTCGATGCCCCGCGCTCGGTGACCGTGCTCACGCCCGAAATGTTGAAGCGATTCGATATTCAGGACTTCGACGATCTCGGCAAAATCGGTTCCGGCACCCAACAAACCAACTATTACGGCGTGCCCGGCTCGCCCATTCTCCGCGGCGCCATCGGCGGCGTCTATTTCGACGGCCTGCAACGCGCCTACCAGCGCAACGAGATGCCGTTGTCGTTCGGCGCCTTCGAGTCCCTCGACGTGGTCAAGGGTCCCGCGCCGTCGCACTTCGGTGCTGGTCAGGCCGGCGGCTATACCAATCTGATTCCCAAGACCCCCTACTTCGATCGTCGTCGCACGGTGCTCACGACTGAGATCGGCACCGACGATCACTACCGGGCGCAAATCGATACCGGCGCACCTTTTCTGCTCGGTGATCGTCCCGCCGCCTACCGCGTCTCGCTCACCGCGCAACTGGGCGGCACGCCCTACGACCGCGTGAACAACGACTTCGTGTCACTCTACGGCTCGATCAAAGTCCAGCTCGCCTCCGATTTGACCCTCTTCACCGGAGCCGAAGCCTTTCGCTTCAAGTCCAACGAAAACGCTGGTTGGAACCGCCCCACGCAGCAACTCATCGACGAAAGTCGCTACGTCATAGGCGAACCCATCAACATCGCCTCTTCCGCTTGGGACGGCCGCGCCAATCGCGACGCGATCTACACCAATACCGCGTTGGTCGTGCCCGCCGCGATCGTCGACGCCGCCGCCGCTTCCGACCGCATGACGCCCGCCCAGCGTGACGCCATGCTCAACCTGTCCGATCCGGCCGACCGGGCCATCGCTTACGCGGGTTTCAGTGCGGCTGATCTCGCCACCATCGACCAAACGTCGTCGGGTTATCAATACACGCCCGCTTACTTCGCCGCGGGCGGCACCGTCTTCACCACGCCGATCTCAGCCGGCACCGTGTTGGCATCCGACGAAGATTTCGCCGACGCCGACAACCTCCTTTACTTCGCCAAGCTCGTGCAACAGCGCGCCTCCGGCGCGACGCTCACCGGCCAGTTCTTGTTGGACTACATTCACACCAATAAAATCTCCACCTACGGCTACGCCGTGAGCACCGACCAACTCGTGCTCGAAGCCAAGATCACCCACCAGCAATCGCTAGATTGGCTTGATTCGAAACTAACGCTCGGAGCTTCAGCGCGTCACACCCACGCGACTCTGTTGCAGGATTTCTTCGACGAGCCGTTCAGCCGTCGCGACATCACCCGTCCCGCCGTCTCGGCCAATTCCGTTATCCCGGTGGGCTCCCAGACCGATCCCAATGGCGTCAACTTCTGGTCCCCCACCTCGCAAGGCGGTGCCAATGCCGAGTCGCGACTCTGGCAGACCAGCCTGTTCGGCTATCTCGAGAGCCACCCCACCGACACCCTCACGACCTACCTCTCCGTGCTCGCCACCCACGCGCCTTATCGCACGACTTACCCCGATGGCGTCGATCGCATCGCCGCCGACGACCCCGCGCGCGATCCCGTGTCCGACGAGAAAAACTACACCAGCTTCAGCTTCAGTCCCGTGTGGGCCGTCACGCCGCAAACCCGACTCTACGCCACCTTCCAATACGGCACCTCACTCGATCCCATCGACGGCGGAGCGATCGTCGGCAAAGGCAATTTTGCGGAGAATCAACTCGAGGAAATCGGCGTAAAAATGTCGCTCACTGAGGATACCCTTTTCGCGTCGCTATCCGCCTACCAATGGGAGCAAACCGCATTCAGCGTGCGCGACAACGCCGCTCAGGAACTCGAAGGTCGCGGGGTGGAATTCGAGCTCACTTACGCCCCTTCCGACACGTTCGCCCTCATCGCGTCAGTCGGCCACCAGCGCATCAACCGGCTCACGCCGCTCGGCTTTCGCTCCATTCCGTTGACGGAAGAACAATGGGCGCTCTACGGCGGTCAATTGACCAATAACTTCTCCGGCGTTTCCGCCGCCCCCGGCTACGGCCCTTATTCACGCCCGGACTCGAATCCAAATCTCGAATACCCCGGTGCGCCGCAAAATCAGGCCAAGCTCCACGCGCAGTTCGCCCTGCCCGCCGGATTCGATCTCGGCGTGTTCCTCATCTGGAGCGACGCCTACTGGCACAATTTCGATCGCACCATGCGCCTGCCGGCCACCACCGCCATCGACGCCCGCCTCAGCTACACGACCGACCACTGGGACATCGCCTTGCACGGCACCAACCTCACCGACGCCGACGTGTTCTACGGCGCCGAACCGGTGTTCTCCGCCAACACCCTGCTGACCAAAGCCCCCGGCCCCGGAGCCAAACTCGTCTTCACCCGACGTTTCTAGGGCAATGCACCTCGGTTTCATTTCCAAGGTGTAGGAGCGTGCTCGCGCGCGATCCCGTCTGCCTCTCCGCCATTCGGCCGCATTCATCGCGCGCCATGAGCCTTCACTCCGGCAGCGCGAAGGCGACATACGCGTCACCGCTCTTGGTGCCCATCTTGCCACCGCCGCAGGCGATGATGACGTATTGGCGGCCGTTCACTTCGTAGGTTGACGGGGTCGCATAACCTCCGGCGGGCAGCGGGTAGCGCCAGAGCTCGCGGCCCGTGGCGGCCTCGTAGGCGCGGATGTGTTCGTCTTTGCTCGCGGCGATGAAAACCAATCCGCCCGCCGTCACAATGGGGCCGCCGTAGTTCTCGGTGCCGGTCGGCGGAATACCTCGCGCCGTGAGCTCCGGCAATTCTCCCAGCGGGACGCGCCAAAGGTATTCGCCCGTGTTGAGGTCAATGGCGTTGAGCGTGCCCCATGGCGGGCGCACGGCCGGATAGCCATCGGGATCGAGGAAGCGGTTGTATCCGGTGTGCGTATACGCCGGGGCCGGGCGATCGACCTTGCCCTGGTCGCCCACGTAGGTTTGCCAGCCTTCTTCCTTGGGTGCGTTTCCCATCTCCGGATCGGCCTGGCGGGGCGGGCCGGTCTCACTTTGATCCAACAGGAAACCTACCACCGCCTGTCGCTGGCGCTCGGTGAGAAATCCCCACGGCGGCATCATGCCCCGTCCGTGAGTCACGACGTCCATGGTTTGATCGCGATTAAGCCGTTGATCGAGGTCTACCAGCGACGGGATTCCGGCGGCATTGCCTTGGCGGTCGACGCCGTGACAACCGGCGCAGTTTTGCAGATACACCTGCGCGCCTTCCGAGGTGCCTCCGCCGTTTTCAATCAAGGTGAGGATCCACGCCATTTCGTTGGCATTGACGTAAAGAATCCCGTTCGGATCGGTGGCCGCCCCGCCCCATTCCCCGCCGCCGTCGAAGCCAGGAAATACAATCGTCCCTTCTTTACTCGGTGGCGCGAACAGCGTGTGCGGACGCAGTCGGGCAAATTGATTGAGCACCGCGCGATGCGCTTCCGGCGTGCGATCCGTGATCTCGTTGGCCGTAAACAATTGCCGCGCAAACGGAGCCGGCATTGTGGGAATCGGCTGAGTGGGTGATGTGACTTCACCCGCCACGTCCGAGGATGGCACGGCCACTTCTTCAATCGGAAACAGGGGCTCGCCTGTCTCGCGATTAAACACGAACACATGACCTGATTTGGTGATCTGTGCCACCGCATCGATCTCCACGCCGTCGTGGGTGACCGTTAATAAATTGGGCGGGGCCGGCAGATCACGGTCCCAAATATCGTGGTGCACGAACTGGTAGTGCCAGACGCGCTCGCCCGTCTCGATGTTGAGCGCGAGCAGGCAATTCGCGTAAAGATTGTCGCCCACGCGATCGCCGCCCCAAAAGTCAAATGACGCCGAGCCGGTCGGCGCAAAGAGCAGCCCGCGTTCCTCGTCGACGCTCATGCCCGTCCACACATTAACTCCGCCCATGGAGCGCCACGCTTCGGCCGGCCACGTTTCGTGTCCTGGCTCTCCCGGTTGAGGAATGGTATGGAACGTCCACACCAATTCACCCGTCCGCACATTGTAGGCACGGATCGGTCCTGGTGCCGCTGGTGCCGGACCTTCGCCCAAGCGCATGCCCATGATTATGAGGTCACCATGCACGAGTCCGGGCGTGTTGGCTTGGATCGCAAAACCAGTCACATCGCGGCCCATGTCGGCGCCGAGGTCGACGCGTCCGCCCTCACCGAAGGATTCGATCAATTCACCCGTGACCGCGTCAACGGCCTGCAACCACTTTCCCGCGCCAAACAAAATGCGACGTGAACCGCCATCGCTCCACGTGGCCACGCCGCGGTTTACGCCCGTTGGTTCATGCGGGACGAACCGCCATTTTTCCTCGCCCGTCTCCGCATCGAGCGCGACCAAACGCAGGCTCGGCGTTGTGGCATAAATCACCCCGTCGATGACGAGCGGATTGCATTGGATCTGCGTGCTGTTGCCACGCGCATCGCCGGCGTGCCACGTCCAGGCGACTTCGAGCCCGGTCACATTGTCGGGCGTGATCTGATCGAGCAACGAGTATTGGCTCGAAGATGTGTCGCCGAGATAGGTCGACCAGTTGGCGTCACCGGCCAAAAGCAGGGTTCCAACCAACGGCGAGAGCAGCGCCGCAGTGAGCGCTCGAACGGGGTTTCGCATAACGATGAGCTCAGAGGATCGTTCACATGTCGCCAAGCTCCAAGCGCTTGGATGTCGGGCAATTCGCTGTCTTACCCTCAAAGTTAACTGGTGAACGCAAACGGACAGGTCTCCGAGCACTTGGACAAATCTTAGATCAAGTAGCTAGATGGCGTGTCGTAGTTGCATTGCAGTAAGACCGGCATTCACTCAGATTCACCCCGTAATCTTCCGGTGCCGCCCCGCGCCTGCTTTCGTCCCCTCCCCGTAACTCCTTTCGTTTTAGCCCCATGAAAGACCGACAAGTCTTAGCCGGTTCGTGTCCCGGAAAACCTTTGGATCTCCATGACCGCGCCGCCATGCGTGAGATCTTTTCCCGCAGTATTCTCGCGGCCGAACGTCAACGTCTGCGCCTCCGGGTGCCGCGGCTGGATGGCCTGTTGCAGAAGCACAAGGACATGCATTTCCACTTCCGCCCCGAGATCTTCATCCAGCTCCAGGGCACCACCGAATTCCGTTTTCCCAAAGAATCCATCACCCTGCTCCCGGGTGAGATGTTGATCGTGCCTGCCGGGCTTCCTCACGGCGAAACCATCTTCCGCGATGACTTCGGCAAGTTTCGTAATCTCGTGGTCGGCTTCTACAGCCATACCTTGAGCCTGCACTTCGCTCACGAGGTCGCGCCGCAACGGCCCGACATCGAAACGATCGAGTTCTTCGAAGCCGCCGACTTGGAGACATTCGTCTTGCTCACCAATCAGGTCGTGGGCGCCTACCACATGCAGAGCCCGGCGCGCGACGCGTTGTTAAAAGGACTCTCCATCGCCGTGCTGGGCATGTTTCAAAACCTCGTCGAAACCGGCGGCGGATCACTCGAGGGTGACATCGGCAAGGTGCTGCAGGTCAAATGGATCGTTCGCGAACAGTTTTCGAATTCTCGACTCAACGTGAAGTCGATCGCGGAACGCCTGCAGTGCTCCCCGGACTATTTGTCCTATCTATTCCACAACGAGACCGGCGAAAAGCTCATCCATTACATCCAACGCGTGCGCATCGACGGTGCAGTGATGGCGCTGGAATCCTCTCCGCTCTACATCTCCGAAATCGCCTACGCCTCCGGGTTTTCCGACCCCGCTTACTTTGCCCGGGTGTTCAAAAAGCATCGCGGCGAGTCGCCGGCCGATTTCCGGGAGCGGCTCGATCAACAACGGCAACGGCAGGAGGAGCGGCCCAAAACGATTTACTACGATCACGTCGACTTCACCGCCGGTTCGCCGGTGGTCGCGACGAGCTGAGTCATTCGCCGTCGCGTCAGGTGAACCGGCTCACGCCGCGACTTCGGCTTCATCCTTTGGCACCAGCCCCAGCAGCGCCACCGCCGCGATCAGCAGCGCCACGCCACCCGCCATGACCACCGGCATGGAGGCACCGTCAAAAAATCGATCGACCACCGGCCCCAACAGCGTCGCCGCCAGAATCTGCGGCAGCACGATGAAGTAATTGAAGACGCCCATGAAAAATCCCATGCGTTCCGCTGGCAGCGCGTTGGCGAGCAAGGCGTAAGGCAATGCCAATATGCTGGCCCAGGCCACGCCGACTCCGACCATGGAGATGAGCAGCGCCCACGGCGCGGTCCACCATCCGACACTCACCAATCCGAGTCCGCCGCAAACCAAGCACACTGCGTGAACCGAGCGGGCGGAGAACTTCCGCACCAACGCGATCAGCCCAAACGCGAACGCAAACGCCACACCGTTGTAGGTGGAGAAACACACGCCGCCCCACTCGACACCGCGTTGATAGGCGGCCGACCCCGGCTCGCCGCCAAACATTCCACGCGCAATGGCCGGACTGAAATACAGCCACATGCAGAACAGTCCGAGCCAGGTAAAAAACTGCACGACCGCGAGCCGTTGCATGATTTTGGGCATGTCCAGAATGCCCCCGAGGATGGCTTTGATCGCGGTGCCTGCGCCCGCCGTTCGCCGCTTCTCGGCCTCGAATGCCGCCATGTCGGCCGGGGGACGTTCCTTGGTCGTCACGATGGTATACAGCACGGCCAACAGGAACACGACCGCACCGATGTAAAAGGACAGATGGACCGACCACGGGATCTGATTGCTGCTCGCTTCGCCGTGCGCTCCCACATCGAACACATTGGTCAACAGCCAGGGCAACGAGGACGACAACACCGCGCCGAGTCCGATCATCAAACTCTGCATCGCAAAGCCGACTTTGCGCTGTCCCTCCGGCAACAAGTCACCCACGAAGGCGCGAAATGGCTCCATGCTGATGTTGACCGACGCATCGAGCACCCACAACAGACCCGCCGCCATCCACAACGTCGAAGAGTTGGGCATGGCAACCAGCGCCAGGCTTGCACAAATCGCACCGGCCAGGAAATAGGGACGCCGCCGACCGAGTCGCGTCCACGTGCGGTCACTGTAGTAGCCGATGATCGGCTGCACGATCAACCCGGTCATGGGCGCCGCCAGCCACAGAATCGGAAGGTCCCCTTCCTCCGCGCCGAGGAACTGGTAGATCGCGCTCATGTTGGCCATCTGCAGGCCAAAACCGAACTGAATACCGAGAAACCCGAAACTCATGTTCCAGATCGCCGGCAGGGAAAGACGGGCGGGAGCCTGATTCATGACAAGGTCGTTGGGGTGGAATTAAGCGGGGCAGCCATGGCGACGGCGTCATGGGGCAGTTCACCCGGCGGCGCGCTGTAGTCGCGTTGGCGCGGGTCGCCGGTCCGATCGAACATGCGATGCCAACGCCGGAGGGTCTCTCCCCGCCGCGCATTGAGCGCATCCAGGTCCGCGGTGGTAAACCGCCAGCGCCAGTTGCCTTCGGTCGTCCCGGGTTGATTCATGCGGGCCTCCGAGTCGAGATCGAGCAAGTCCTGCAGCGGCACGACGGCGAGACGAGCCACCGACGCAAACGCGGCCCGAATGAACGGCCACGCCGTATCGGGTTCGCTGATACCGTAGTAATCGCGCAACACCTCCCGGGTCTCCGCATCGAGTCGGCGCAGCCAGCCGCGCGTGGTGTCGTTGTCATGCGTGCCGGTGTAGACCACCGACTCCGGCGGATAAAAGTGCGGCAGGTTCACGTTGTTGTCGTCATGCCCGTAACCGAACTGGAGAATCTTCATTCCGGGGAGTCCCGCCGCCTGGCGCAGGGCCGCGACGCCCGCATTGATGTAGCCGAGGTCCTCGGCGATCAGCCGGGCGGACGGCAACGCGGCGGCGATGGCATCGAATAAGGCCAGTCCGGGACCGCGACACCAGGTGCCCCGGCGAGCGTCCAACGCTTCGGCCGGTATTTCCCAAAATGTGTGGAAGCCACGGAAGTGGTCCAATCTCACGATGTCGCATTGCGCAAAGGCGGAACGCAACCGCTCGATCCACCACGCGTAGTCGGTGGCGGCCAGATGCTCCCAGTCGTAGAGCGGATTACCCCAGCACTGGCCGCGATCGGAAAAATAGTCCGGCGGCACGCCGGCAATTGCGGCGGGGCGGCCTGCAGCATCGAGACGAAAAACGTCTCGCCAACGCCAGGTGTCGGCGCTGTCCAAGGCCACAAATATCGGCACATCGCCGATGATGGCGACGCCGCGATCGACCGCGTGTTCACGCAGGTCCGCCCACTGCCGGTAAAATAGAAATTGATAGAAACCGTGCCGCGCCGCGTCCGCCGCCGCAGTCTCGGGCAGTTCCTGCTCGATCCCCGGTCGCCAGTCGCGCCATTGCACGGGCCACATCGGCCAAGCGTGGCCGCCGAAGTGATCCTTCAACGCCATGAACGCGACATAGGATGGCAACCACGTCGCGTGTTTTTGAGTGAACGCTTCCAAAGCGCCGGCACCACCCCACGGGGCGTCGGGACCGAGATTCACGAAGCGCTCATGCGCACGACTGAGCACCGGCCAAAACAACCGATAAAGTTCCCCGTAGTCGGTGACGCTGGTTGGCAACGCCCGCAGAGGCGCCACGTCGTCTTCGGTCAGCAGGCCCTCTGCCAACAGCGGCGCGAGGTCGATGAAGTAGGCGTTGCCCGCGAAGCTGGAAAACGATTGATAGGGCGAGTCTCCGAAACCGGTCGGGCCGGCCGGGCAAATCTGCCAATGTTGAAATCCCGTGTCGGCGAGAAAATCGATGAAGCGACGAGCCCCGGTCCCGAGGTTACCAATACCAAAATCGCCCGGCAGGGCAGAGATCGGTGCCAGCACGCCGGAGGAGCGGCAACGCAGCCAGTTGGGGCGAAGGGAGTTCACGGGCAGGTAGACGAAATGAAACAGGAGAAAAGGAAGGGAAACGCCCCGACGGTCCGGGGAGAAACCGCATGATTGCGGTGAGGGTGGCGGACCCGGTCCACGCAGGGGTCGGACCGCGCCGGCCTGCCGCGAGGCGGCACCGCTAAGGCGCCGACTCCCGCGACAGGGGGCGGGTTCATGAGGCGTTGTGGGACCTCAAAGTGGGCTCAAAAACGATACGCAAAGCCCAGCGAGTAGGAGGCGCCGTAGGTCTGGTAGTTGATGACCTGACGGGGGTCGTCGTTGTTGTAGGTGACCAACGGTTCGTTGCTCAGGTTGTAGGCCTGAAGGAAAACCGAAAGACCTTCGGCGGGGCCGTCTTGCAGCGTGTAACTCAATTGAGCATCGAGCACCGACTCCGGTTGGGCGACGGAGAAGCCGCCGTTCGGGTTCACATCCCCACCCGGATTGGGCGGTCCGAAGGTCGTGATGTATTGACGGTTTTCGGACCGGTAACGGTGGCTGAGTCGCACGGCGAATCCACCGCGTTCGTAGTAGACCGTGGTGTTCGTGACTTTGCGGGAGAGACCCGCGATCGGCGCGTCGCCACCATCGGGCCCCCAGGGCTGCACGCTGCTGTCGGTATAGGCCCCACCGAGCACAATGCCGAAGCCTTTGAAGTCGGGATTGATCATTTCCGAGGCAAGCGAGAGCGTGAATTCCAGACCGCGAACGTTACCGCCCTCGCCATTCACCGGCTGGGAAATGAGGCCGTAGCTCAGCGTCGGCTGCACGCCGCCGGGGATCGGGTAGCTGGAGAAATCGGCGACGTCCTGCTGCTCATAGATGTAGTTCTTGAGGTCTTTGTTAAAGGCCGCAATCGCGACATAGCCGCGGCTCTGGCTGAAGTATTTTTCCAGCGAAAGATCGATGGAATCAGATTTCCAGGGACGGAGTTGGGAGTTGCCTCCGCCGCCGCTCCATGGGCTCTGGCTGGGGTCGTTGGAGTCGACCTTGGAGCCATCAAACCCCCAGCTGCGGGAGGCGCGCATGTCATACATACGCGGGCGGGCAATCTGACGGGCGGCGCTGAAACGCAGGTAGAGATCGTTGCCGAAATCGAAGTTAAGATTCAGGCTTGGGGACACGTCTGTGTAGGAGTCGCCGTCGCTGACTTCGTTGAGGGTGTTGCCGTTGGCGGAACGTCCTTCGGAATTCTGTTTGGTGTGAATCAAGCGCACGCCGATGTTGCCCGTCATGTTGACGTCGCCAAGTCGCCGCTCGAAGTCGCCCTCGGTGTAGAATTGGGAGACCTTTTCCCGAATCTGGAAGCGGTTGGCCACGATGCCGGTGTCGGTGTTCGGGCTGAATCCCCACACCCCGTTGTCGTAGGATTTGAGCGGATCGTAGGCGTAGATTTCACCCATGCCGAGGAAGCTCATGTCGGTGGTGCCGATTTGGGGAGGCAGCGCCAGCGTCAGCTCACCATTGGGCGTGTGCAGGTAGCCGGAGGGATTTTCCCCGTCGCGCTTGTAGCGATCGGTGTAGCTGGTGCCGATTTCCACATTGGTGAAGAAACCGTCCAACTCGTGTGCGGTGGAGAGCTGCAACTGGCCGAGCTCGTCCTTGGATTGGAAGCCCTTCAAGTAACCATACATGCCATTGCCCGGCAACGTGTCGGGCCCCCACCCTTGCGGATCGCTCAGCTTGAGCACCGAACCATCGGCATAGTCGAGCGACGGCGTGATCACCGGCAACTGCCCCGGCGCCAGCTGGATGCGCATGGTGTCGGGGTTGGCGGCATCGCCGCGGAGGCCGAGACCCGACCAGGTTTCGATGTTCAAGTCATCGCGGGTCACGCGGGAGTAGCTGGCGTCAAACGTCACGGGCCAGGCGGATTCCTCGCCGAGCACGAGATTCCAGCCGATCGCGATGGGATCAGCCTCGCGATTAAAGGCATCGTTCCGCACGACGGGTTGGACGTTGGTCATCGTCAGGTCGGTCGCCAGTCCGTCTACAATGGTCGGATCTCCCTGAATGGCTGCTCCGCTCCAAATCAAAGGAATCTCCATGCCGCGCAGCATCTGCCGTTCTTCGAACTTGGAGGCGAACACATCGAAGGACATGTGCAGGTTGTCACTCGGTTGGTATTCGATGGTGGCCATGATGCCGTCGCGATCGAGCACGCTGTTGCGGACGTAGGACTTGGTGCCACCGAGGCCGAAGTTTCCGTCGCCATCCGTCGGGTATCCCCAGGCTTGAAATTGTTCGCCGGCAAAGGGCTTGCTGGAGTGCGAAAGACCGACGGCCACGCCGAGGGTGCCGTCATCATTCTGGTCGATGTAGGAGACACTGAAACGATTGCCCGTGGAGCTCACGCCGGGGGTGAGCTCGCCCAGTTGGTTCCACTCGTAATAGCCGTTCATGGCGACGACGCGTCCCGTGCGGCTGAGCGGACGAATGGTCTGCAGATCAATGGTGCCGGCGAGACCTTGGCCGATGAGGTCGGCTTCGGCGGTCTTGTAGACCACCACGGAATTCAACAGGTCCGCGGGATACTGGTCGAATTCGACGGCGCGATTAAGGCCGGTCGACACCTGCTCACGGCCGTTGAGCAAACCAGTGCTGAAGTCGCCGCTGAGACCACGGATACTTATGGCCTGACTGCGGCCGTTGGTGCGTTGAGTGGTGAGCCCCGTGAGGCGGGTCAATGCGTCGGCAATGGAGATGTCAGGCAACTTGCCGATATCTTCCGCTGAAATGACTTCGGCGATGATGGCTTGTTTTTGTTTCACTTCCGCGGCGGCCGCGAGACTGCCGGCAAAACCGCCGGTGACTTGGAAGGCTTCCAGGACCACGATGTCGCCATCATCATCGGATGCGGCCGCAGCGTTGGTCTGGGAAAACCCCGTCGCACCGCTGCCCAGCGAAAGCGCCAGCGCGAGTGCAAACTTAGGGGTGAGGTGGGTATTCATGTTCGTAGTGTTGGTGAGCCTCGAGTCGGCGGTCAGGAGTCGCCGTTGATTTCAAGGCAGGGGTTTGGTGTGAGACTGCACGCACGTCTGCGTATTTGAAACCATCCTGCGCGGGTTCGGCGGCGCAGCCATCTGCAAGTCCTCGGTTAAACTCATATCAACTGGACAAAACCTAGTTTTGGACCGGCGCAGCCTCTTGCTACATACCCTCGAACCGCGGGACGCTTTGCTCCGGTCGCAGCGTGCATCACGGCGAATCAATGTTCCGTCCCGCCGAGCCAAGTTTTGTCCGCCCCCCCGATTTTGAGCTCCAACGGAATGCCTTCCATTTTGGGTAAAACCCCTGCTGCTATGCTTACCACTTCCCGCTCCTTTCATCTTCGTATTCTCCCGATCCTGCTCGTGCCCCTCATCAGTGCCTGCGGGCTGCGCGGCCAATCCGCACCGTGGTGGCACGACGCCACTTTCTACGAAATTTTCGTGCGTTCATTCAGCGATGCACGGGAAGGCCCGCTCGCCAACGACGGCATCGGGGATTTCCAAGGTCTGATTGAGCGTTTGGATTATCTCAACGACGGCGATCCCGCGACGATCGATGATCTTGGGATCACCGCCGTGTGGTTGATGCCCATCCATCCGTCACCTTCCTACCACGGCTACGACGTGACCGACTACTTCGACGTGCACCCTGACTATGGTGATGTGCCACTCATGAAGCAGTTCGTCGCGGCAGCTCACGCTCGCGGGATTCGCGTGATTATCGACCTCGTGGTCAATCACGCTTCCTCGCAACACCCTTGGTTTCACGCCGCCCTCACCTCTCCGGCCGCTCCCGAACGCGAGCTCTTCCGCTTCGCTTCCCTGCCCCATGAACTCTATGGTCCGTGGGACCAGCTCGCGTGGCAGCCGGCGGGAGAAGATTTCTACTATGCGGTGTTCTGGCACGAGATGCCCGACTGGAATTTCCGTCATCCCGCCGTCACTCAACATCATCGCGACGTCGCCAATTTCTGGTTACAAGAAGTCGGCGTTGATGGCTTTCGGCTCGATGCGGTGCGTTACCTCTACGAGGACGGCGCCGCGTTGCAGGACACTCTGGAAACCAAGCACTGGTTGCGGGACTTCACCCGCTACTGCCAGTCCCTCAATTCCGAGGTGTTTTTGGTCGGCGAGGTCTACGCACGGGCGGAGGTCGTCGCCCCCTACCAGCGCGAAGAAGCACTCACCAGTTTCTTCGAGTTCGAACTCGCCCGCGCCGTGATCGAAGCCACGCGTCTGCGCCGTCCGGGGATATTGAGCGATGCCCTCGATCGGATCTACCATGCCTACGATGATGAGGTCACCTGGTCGCAATTTCTGGCCAATCACGACCAGCCTCGCATCCGCAACCAGTTGGGCGATGATCCCGCCGCCCTGCGTCTCGCCGCGCAGCTGCAGTTCGTTTTGCCCGGCATTCCCTTCATCTACTATGGTGAGGAAATTGGCCTGCGCGGCGACAAACCCGATCCGGAACTGCGCACGCCCATGCCATGGACCTCGGCTTCGCCGCACGCGGATTTCACGGCAGCCACGGCGACGCCATGGCATCCGTTGAATCCTGATTTCGCCGCCATCAATGTAGCGTCCGCCGAACGTGACCCTAACTCCCTCCTGCATCTTTATCGTCGCTTGATTCGGCTCAACGGCAGCTCGCCAGCATTGCGTCACGGGCGTCAATTGGCGGTGGAATCAACCGGGCCCCGACACTACGTGGCCGCCCGGCAGACCGAGGCCGAAGTGGTAATCGTATTGGCCAATCTCAACGACCACTCGATCGCGGCGCCCGCGCTCAATTTAAGCGGGAGCAACGCGCGACCTGAGTGGATTCTCGATGAACTTTTCACCACCGCTTCGCTGAAATCGCCGATCGACCCCGACGGTGCCCTGCACCATTGGCAACCATGGGACGAACTGCCACCCGAGACCGTGCGGGTGTTGCGTTGGCAACGGCCGTAAATCCTACCGCGGGGTTATTCGTTTTCGTCACAGGTCAGCACCATATATCCCCACGCCGGCAGCGAAAACGAAGCCGCCGGTTCGATCATCATGGTTCTGCCCGTAAACGCATCGGTCCAGGTGCCGCCGATTCCGGTGTGGGCGGTATCGAAGGTCACAGGCTCGCCGGTCAAATTTAGCAGCGCCAGCACCCGGTCGCCGTCGTGCTCCCGCAGCACGGCGTAAACAGATGCGTTCTCCGTGGTGGGCAGCCGCTCAAAACGACTGCCGGTGTGCCATGCCGGATGATCCGTGCGCAACGCGCAGAGGGTGCGATAAAAGTCGGCCAGGGCATGCGGTTGCCAGTCGATGGGGTCCCGTTCGAAGAACTCGAGCCGCTTGGCCATACCCGCCTCCTGGCCGTTGTAAATCAGAGGAATGCCATCGAGCGCAAAGGTCAGCACGGCGAACACTTCAATCCCTCCGCCGAGTCGCTCCTGCACCGTGCCCAGCCAACTGTTCTCATCGTGATTGCTGGTGTAATACAGCATGGAACCTCCGGTGGGGAAACGCACCGCGGTCCGCGCCAGATCGTCGTCGATGCGGGATGCGCCGTGATGACCGGCCGCCACTTCGTTGATGGCGTGCATCATGTCGAAACCGTAGGAGGCGTTAAAGGCGGCCAACTGGTGCTGGGGCGTTTCCGCCTCCGACAACATGAACAACTCCGGCTTCACCGCCCGCAGTTGCCGCGCGGCTTCGTCCCAAAACGCCGTGGGCAGTCCTTTGGCATAGTCGCAGCGAAAGCCGTCCACCCCGACCTCGTCGATCCAGTAGCGCATGTCCGCAATCATGGCGGTCCACAAATCTTGGTTTTGGAAATCGAGCTGAATGACATCGGTCCAATCGAAACCATAAGGCGGCACAAATGCGCCCGCCTCGTTCCGGGCGTAAAATTCGGGATGATCCCGCGTCCACGGATGGTCCCAGGCCGTGTGGTTGGCCACCCAGTCCATCACCACCTCCAGCCCCATGGCGTGGGCTTTCGCCACCAACCGCTTGAAGTCCTCCAAGGTGCCAAATTCGGGATTAATCCCGCGGTAGTCGCTGATGGAGTAATAACTGCCCAATGGTCCCTTGCGGTTCACCGCACCGATCGGATGCACCGGCATGAACCAGATGACGCCGACGCCAAGATCGCGAATACGCTCGAGGTCGGCCTCCACCGCCGCGAAGGATCCGTCCGCCGAATACTGACGCACATTGACTTCGTAGATGACCTCATCGCGGATCCAATCCGGCACGCCCACGGCGGGTTGCCCCGCGCAGACCTGCATCGGCTCGTTGACCGTTTCAGCCGCCCGGAGCGAGCCCGTGGTCCCGAGCACAAATACGGCGAGCAGGCGGATGAAAAAACGACGAGACGGAATCGGGTGAGCTAAGGGCATGATGCCATCCAATCCATCACGCCGGCGATGCCACCGCGACCGCCGAGTGATGGACAGAGCTAGACTCACCCGGACAATTCTTTGACGCGTCGCCCGTTTGGCGGGCGACGATCAACTCGGGCTCAATGACTCGAGTAACGATAATGGAGCGTGCCGGGCACGAACTGGCCATTCTTGACGGCCGGGACGAACGGCACCGGACCGAAGGCCTTGGCCACGGCGGTCAGATATTTATCGGGGATGCCGGGACCGGGCTCCACCACCACACTGGTCGCACGACCGTTTTCATCGACTTCGGCCGTGAGCTCGAACGCGGTCACACCGATCTGCGCGAGGGCCTTGTCCAACAGCGGCGGGCCCACCAGATAGGGATCGCCGGAGCCTTGGGCAAATTCCGCCAGTCGCACGTTTTTATAGTAGGCGACACGCTGCATCCAAGTCCGGGGATTGTTTGGCACCATCGCGACGAGCAGTCCCTCCAACTGCTGAAAAATCTTATCCACATCGGAGGTGATGATTCCCGAAGCCTTCGTAATCGGCACCCCTTCGCGACTGAGCAGTGCGTATCCCGGTGCTGGATCAGGGGCAAACATTGCGATCTCATCGAGTCTTGACTGGCGGTTCTTCTTCATCACCAGCCAGGGCATTTGGAGACTTTCCGCCAAACTGATGTGCTCGCCCATCGTGTGATTCACCCCCACGAAGAGCATTTCGAAGTCATCGCCATATTTGGCCTGCAACCCGTTGTAGAGCGGAATGGCGGCCCGGAAGATTTCGCGCGCGTCGCCGCCCGATTCGACGAAGAATACCAGCAGCAGTTCCGGCTCCATGCGGTCATTCAAGTCGGTATCGGTGAGCGTGCCGTCCTTGATGCGGCGGACGCTGCCCCGCAGTTCCTTGGTGATCTGGCTCTTCCCGTCGGCCCAACGCTTCGCCCGGGCCGGCAGCTCGCGCAGACCTTGGTCGTAGCGCAACGCATCCTCCGGTTTCAGATTGGCGAGAGGCAAACGCTGACCGCGGGCCCGGCCACTCTTCAAGAGTGCCAGCGGACCCAACAGACCGGCGGGATCACCATTAAAGGCGTTGCCATTGGTGTCCACCCAGTCGGCGGCGTGAGCTTGGGGGAGGGTCAGGCCACTGGCCAAAACGGCCAGAGCCAGCACTCCGCGAAATGAGAATCGGGGGCTTTGCTTCATAAAGGGGATGTTCGGTTTCGTAGCGTCGTCGTAACGCGAATGCAATCCTTGGAACCCCGCCGACAGGGTTGTCCCGGCACGAGTTTTGCAACACGTTCAATTTATGCCTCACTTGCGCGATTGTGTCGTCCTCCATGGACCCGAGCTCACCCCGCACCATTGCGCCGATTTCGCGTGGGACGGTGACCACATCACCGCAATGGATCTCGGCGCGCCCTGCCCCCGCCTCGACACCGGTGCCCTCGTGGTCATGCCCGGCCTTTACAACGGTCACACTCATCTCGGTGACAGTGCCCTGCCCGATGGCGCGGCCGGTCTGACACTCGAAGAGGGTTTTTTCCGCCCCCACGGCTACAAATACGTCGAGCTCGCCCAACTCGATCGCGCCGAACACCTCGCTCGCGTCGAAGCCGCGCTGCGCTACATGACCCGCACGGGCACGATCGCCCATCTCGATTTTCGCGAACAGGGCGTCCATGGCGCCGAATTACTTCGCGAAGCCGCCGCGCGCGTCGGAATCGACTCCCTCATCCTGAGCCAGTTCAACGACTCGCCTTTCCCTGACGCTCAACTCAACGACCAGACGCTGCCGCTGCCCGCCAGCGCTCGCACCGAACTCGAGGGTATGCTCGCCGTCGCCGACGGATTTTCCGAAAGCACCATGAACGACCTCACCGATGCCGGCTGGCGCGAGGTCCGTGCCCGCACCGACGAACTTGGCAAGCTGCGCGCCATTCACTGCCTCGAAAACGAAGGTTACCGCGAACTGTCCCTGCGCCGCACCGGTAGCGGCGACCTCATCCGCGCATTCGAACTGCTCGATCCGCATCTCATCATTCATCTTACGTCGGCCAATGCCGAGGAGATCGCCCTCATGGCGGGTTCCGGTCGCACCGCCGCGCTCAACCCCCGCGCCAATACCACGCTGGGGCTCCCCGTGCCGCCCATCCTCGCACTGCTCGATGTCGGGGCGAATCTGTTGCTGGGCACGGACAACGTGATGCTCACGCAACCCGACTTGTTTGCCGAACTGGATTTTACCTATCGCCTCGCGCGTTCGCAGGCCACCGCCGCCCGCGCCGCCGAACCCGATCCGGCCGCGATCCTGCGAATGGTCACCAGCAACATTCGCCCGCTCCTCGGTGGCGACCATTACGGTTACCTCGCGAAAGGATTGCCCGCGTCGTTTGTGGTGCTCGATTTCACCGCCGACCACCTGCGTTACACCCGCAATTTGCTCACCACCCTCGCCACCCGCATCGGCACCGCCGACGTTCTCGCCACCTACCGCTCCGGTCGGCGACTCTGGGCCGCCCCGGCGTTTGAGTCCACCGATCTATGAGGGAGACGTCGGATGCGCGGCCAGCGCCCGGCGTAATACTTTGGCCAATACCGAGGCCCGGATGGGTTTCGCCAGATAATCGTCCATGCCCACGTTGAGGCAGCGCTCGCGGTCATCCTCCATCGCATCCGCCGTGACGGCCACGATCACCGCTCGTGACGCTCCGGTCGATGCTTCGTATTCCCGAATCCGGCGCACGGCTTCAAACCCGTCCATCACCGGCATCTGACAATCCATCAGAATCAAGCGAAACGGTTCCCGCTCGGCCAGGGCCACCGCCTCTTCCCCGTTATAGGCGACCACGGATTCCGCGCCCAGTTTGCTCAAATGCATCGTCACCACGGACTGGTTCACGACATTGTCCTCGGCTACGAGCACCCGCAGGCCAGTCAAAAACCGATCCACCGGCACCCGTGGCGTGACCACGGTTTCCAACGCCGGTGAAGCCGAGGTCTTGGCCAGCGCCCGGCTCACCGCATCGTGCAATTGGGACTGGCGCACGGGTTTTTGAAGCAGGCTTTCAATCCCGAGTTGAACCATGCGCTCCGGCGTGAGCAACAATGAGGCCGAACTCGCCACGATGATCTTGGTTTGGTCCCACGCCCGGTCGGACCGAATCTGCATCGCCACGTCTTCGCCCGAGAGCTCCGGCATCAACATGTCGAGCAACACCAGGTTGAATGGACGCTGCGCCGTCGTCGCTTCCTTCATCGCCAACATGGCTGCCTGACCGCTTTCGGTCTCGACCACTTGGCAACCCCAGCTCGACAGCTGCCGTTTGAAAATTTCCCGGTTGGTTCTGTTATCGTCGACGATCAAAACCCGGCTGCCGTTGAACGCTTCGTTACGCGCCGTCTTGCTGCGTTCCCCGGCGAGGATGCCGAGCTCGACTGTAAAGGTGAAGACGCTGCCCTTTCCTGGTTCGCTTTCGACTTTGATTTCGCCGCCCATGCGTTCCACCAATTCCACACAAATGGCGAGGCCGAGCCCCGTGCCACCAAACCTCCGGGTGGTGGACGCATCCGCCTGCACAAAAGGCTGAAACAGTCGCCGTCTGGTTTCCTCGTCGATCCCGATGCCGGTATCATTCACGGCGACCCGGAGCCAAAACCGATGCTCTTCGCGGCGAGCCACATCGACCCGCACAACGACTTCGCCCTGGGCAGTGAACTTGACGGCGTTACTGACCAGGTTCGTCAACACCTGCTGCAACCGACTCGGATCGCCCCGCACATGGCTCGGCACATCCGTTTCGACCAGACAGGCGAGTTCGACGCCTTTTTGGTGCGCCTTGTCGGCCAGGATGGCCAATGAGCTCTCCACCGGGTCACGCGGATCGAACGGCACCGATTCGATCGCCAACATGCCGGCCTCGATTTTGGAAAAATCCAAAATGTCGTTGAGCAATGTCAGCAACGTGTCGCCGGACGAACGAATCGTCTCCGCAAATCCCCGCTGCTGGGCCGTCAGATCGGTGTCGAGCATCAGATCCGTCATGCCGATCACGCCGTTCATCGGCGTGCGGATCTCATGACTCATGTTGGCCAAAAACTGCGACTTGAGCCGCGCGCTTTCTGTCGCCGCCGTGGCCGCTTCCGTGAGGGCGGCGCGTTCGCGGGCACGAGCTTCCCGCCGGCCAAAACCCACAATCAAAATCACTGTGGCCAATACCCCCACGATGGCACCGACCCATCCATAATCAAACCGGTCACGCTGCAGCAATTTTGCCCATTCCTCCGCTCCGATTTCCGAAGCGAGGATGTAATGATCGACTTCACTCTCCACGGTGTCGGCCAGCTGCCTGCGGCCCAGCGTCACCTTCTCCCAGCTGAACAACCGGTTCTGCGACATCTGCTGCCCGTTGTCCGTGGATTGCACCATTTCCCACAAGGCGGGATCCGTTTTCGCCAAATTTTGAGTGGCGCGTTCCGGCAACACGAAGCCCCATTCTTGCGCCGGCGAAAATCCCCGCAGCCAATAACCGTCCCGGCTCAGCATACGCATGCGATGAGCAAACTCCGGGGCCATGCGATCGAACACATTGATGACCGCTTCAAGCCGCACATTAATGACCACCACGCCCACCACCGCGGAATCCCGATACACCGGCTGGGCGAAACGCACCACCGGTTTGTGCGGCAATTCCACTTCGCCATTTTCAATATTCAGATCGATGCGCGAAATGTAGATTGTCCCCGCGGGCAGCGCCCGGGCCTTCGTAAAATAGGCCCGGCTCGATTTGTCCTGCAATTCATGCGCCGGAACGATCCGCCCCCCCTGATTCACCCGCATCAACTCCATGCCGTGATCATCGAGCAGTCGCACCTGATCAAAATCGCGGTGCACCAAGAGCAATTCGTAGGCGTCCGCCTCCACTCGCGCCAAATCCTGCCGGAACCCTTTCTCAAAATAGTCCCTTATATCATGCTGACTCGCAAATATTTGCGTCGCATCACTGAATGATCGAAAAGCCTGCTCCAACTGAAACTCAAACGCCCGCACCCGCACCCGTTCCTCCCCTGCCAAGCGCGTGACCACACGAGTCCGATCCTCCGCGTTGAGCATCATCACTGACAGCCCGATCATGGCGTTCACCAACACAACCAAGACCACCAAGGTCCCTCGCGCCCGCCGGGAACGTGGTAGATATGAAGTAAGGTTTAAAGATTCAGGCATTCGCAATCGACTTTGGTAATATCAGTCCGCTCGACGCGAGAAGGTTACACCAGCAGATCATTGGGTTTTACGCTAAATTTACTGCAAATTCATTTTGCACGCCGTCCCCGGAAATCCGCCACGCTTGCAACTTCGAACCGACCTGCTGCATTGCTGCTCTTCCCATGCCACAACCTTTGCCCCGTGACCGTTTTATGACCGCCCTGCGCCACGCGGTCGCCGATCAAACTCTCACCAAACTCACGCTCGGCAAATATCGGGGCTCCGATCCCACCGTCAAAAACGTGTTCGTGCGCCCGGTGTCACTCCAAGCCGGACCGCATTTGAGCTTCGTGTGGCGGCACACCCATCGCGACGTAACGAAGAATCACCCCTGCGCCGAGGGTCTCGCCGCCATCGATCGCCTGCTCGGCGTAGACTTCCTCGACGCCCACTTGTTCACCCCGGCCCAGACGGGGCAGTTGGAGACCACGGCCGACGGCCGCGTGCGCGTGAAATTCAAACTCGCCGACGCCGCCCCGCCCGTCGCGGAAGCCCGCCACGATCACGCCAAGCACCGCCTCATCGATCCGTTCGCGCTCTGGCTTCGCGACCTCGGCGTGACCAACGCCCAAGGACAGCCTCGCACCGGGCTCGCGCCCAAATTTCGACAGATTCAAAAATTCGCCGAAATCCTCCAACACCTGCTCGGCACGGCCGGACTGGCGGCGGACGCGGACGGCGAGGCACCACGCCCGCTCCGACTGGCCGACATGGGCAGCGGCAAGGGTTACCTCACTTTTGCCACCGCCGATTTGCTGGGCCCCCGGGCGCAAGTCACCGGCATCGAACGACGTCGCGAACTAGTGGATACGTGCAACCGCGTGGCACGCGACCGTGGGCTGGAGCATTTGAGTTTCAAATCCGGCGACATCGATGTCGGCGGCACGAATCTCGGCCCGTTGGAGGTCCTCATTGCGTTGCACGCCTGTGACACCGCGACCGACGACGCGCTCGCCGCCGGCATCGCCGCGGGAGCATCGTTGCTCGTCGTTTCGCCCTGCTGCCAGAAGGAACTCCGTCCCCAGCTGCAGGCGCCGCCCGTGCTGGCGCCCGCGTTGCGTCACGGTATTTTCCAGGAACGCCAAGCGGAGTTTGTTACCGATGCGCTTCGCGCCTTGTTGCTGGAAGCGGCCGGATTCGAAACCAAGGTGTTTGAGTTCATCTCCACCGAGCACACCGCCAAAAACCTCATGCTCGCCGCCTGGCATCCGCCCGGGACAACCAGGACCTCCCGGCCCGCCGCTATCAAGCGAGCCCGGGAGTTCGCGGCTTTTTACGGAATCAAAACCCAGGCGCTGGCCCGCCACCTCGGCATCGATCTGGCCGGTTAGGAAGCACGCATGAATTGGGACGAACTCGATTGGTCGATTCTCGAACGCCTGCGCCAGGGCTTCATTTCCGGCTCGGCCGCGGCGGGACCGTATTGGCAATCCGAAGACGATCTCGCGCACTACGATTTCACGTTCGCCGAGCGCATTGGTTGGAAATGGGACCACGTGCTCGACGAGCTGGTCCGCCGCGGGTGGTCTCCTCCATCCGGCCCGATCCTCGATTGGGGATGCGGCAGCGGCGTGGCGTCCCGTCGCGTGATGCGCCAGTGGCCGGAACTCGTGCAGGCGGGGCAGACATTGCACGTCTTCGATCACTCTACGCTCGCCGAGAACTTTTCCGCCCGCCGCGCTCGCGAAACGTTCCCAGATCTTACCGCTCTATCCTGGGACCGGGCCGCGCCCATTTCGACCGTCGTGATCAGTCACGTGCTCAACGAGCTCGATACTGACAGTGCCGCGGATCTGCGTCAGGTCATCGATCGCGCGGAAGCCGTTATTTGGATCGAGCCCGGCACCTCCGAGGTCGCCTCCGATCTCGTCGCATGGCGCGAGCAGTTGCGCGAGCAGTTTCGTTTGGTGTATCCGTGCCCGCATCAAGGCGCGTGCGGCATACTCGCGCCGGGCAACGAACGCCATTGGTGCCACCATTTCGCCCGCCCGCCCGCTGGGATCTTCGCCGACTCGCATTGGGTGAAGTTCGGCCAACGGGCCGGTATCGATTTGCGCAGTCTGCCGTTTAGCGCGCTCGTCTTCGAACGCACTTCGCGCCCGTGTTCGACTCCTTTGCCGGAAAATGCCGGCCGGGCCATCGGTCGCCCTCAGGTGTTCAAACCCTACGCGCGGTTGCTGGGTTGCGATGCAGGCGGTGTTGCCCCCCTGACGCTGCCCAAACGCACCGCCCCCAAACTCTGGAAACGGCTCGATCGCGTCGAATCCCCCCGTCTGTTCACCTGGGAACATCGGGAACAGACGCTCGTCAAAATCACCCCCTGCCTTTCAACCGAACCAGAGTGACGTCCTTTTCCCAAAATCGAGACAGACTCATTCCGATACAGGCCACTCCGCAACCATTCCCCGACCGCATGATATTGCCATCAGTCTAGGTATAAATCGCTTAACTCGATTCAAACAACATGGCATGCATCTTGTTACCCTGCTTCGTTCCTCCTGTCCCTTCCCGTCCCCCATCCTGAACCTTTCTCCATGATTTCTCTCCGCGGCATCGAACGTGTTTACCCGCTCAAAGGCGGTCCTTTTTACGCCCTGCGTAACATCAATCTCGAAATCGAAGCCGGTGACTTCGTGTCGATCATGGGTCCGTCCGGTTCCGGTAAATCGACTTTGCTGCACGTGCTCGGCCTGCACGACAGCGCCTGGGGCGGTGAGTATTGGTTCGACGACGCACCGGTCCACAAGCTCAACCAAAAGCAGCGGTTCGCGCTGCAAAAACAAAACATTGGTTTCGTGTTTCAAAGCTATCACCTGCTCGACGATCTGACCGTTTACGAGAACCTCGAGGTGCCGCTCTCCTACCGAGACACCCCGCGCAAGGACCGCGACGCCATCGTCGCCGACGCCCTCGATCGCTTCAATATGGTCGGGAAAAAGGACCTCTACCCGAGCCAGCTTTCCGGCGGTCAACAACAGCTCGTCGGCATCGCCCGCGCCTTGATCGCCAAACCGCGCATCATTCTCGCCGACGAGCCCACCGGTAATCTCCACTCCGACCAGGGCCGCGAGATCATGGAGCTCTTTCAAAAGCTCAACCAGCAGGAGGGCGTGACCATTGTTCAGGTGACCCACTCCAACGAAAACGCCGGCTACGGCACCCGCACGATCCGCGTCGCCGATGGCATGATGGTGAGCTGACTCGGCGTCGTCATCCCTTCCGCGTGGTCGCGTTCCACCGTCCCGATATTGGGACGGTAATTTCCCGGCGATGAGGTCCGCCAGGGTCGCCACTTTCTGGTGTGATTTTTATTCGCCTGTTAACCATCAACTTATGAGATAACGCATCGCACTGGCACACGCACTGCAATACCCCCGGCACTTCATCTTAAGCATGCGTTTCCCTCGTTCCCAGATTCTGTCCGCCGCCTTGTCCTTCGTCTTGATCGCCCCTGTCGTGGTGGCCCAGAGCTCCAGCGAGGCGCTCTCGCTCAACGACGCCATTCGCCAGGCCTTGGACAAAAACTTCACGATCAAGGCCCAGGCCTCCGGCACCATGGCCAGCCGCGCCGACCTCTCGGCCGAATGGGGAGACTTTCATCCGCGTTTCAGCGGTTCCTATACGCACGGCGAAGATGGTAGTCCCCAGTCCGCCGATCCGTTCACCGGCAACCGTCCGCCGTCCTCCATTGTCGAAACCGACACCTACAACCTCGGCATCGGCGGCATCTCCCCGTGGGGTATGAGCTATCGGCTCACCGCCTATTCGCAAAACCAACGCGGCACCTTCAATGGTTTCGCCGACAACTACTTCACCTTCTCCGGCCTCGAAGCCAGCCAACCGCTCCTCCGCGGCTTTGGTTACGACGCCAACATGGTCGGCGTGCGTATCGCCCGCGCCACCCACGGCTCCTCCCGCTGGCAATATCGGCAAACCGTCATGGATGTCGTTACGTCCGTCATCAACGGCTTCCTCGAACTGGACTTCGCGCACAAGAATCTCGATATCGCCCGTCGCTCCCGTGACCTCGCCCAGGGCCTGCTCGACGAAAACGAAAAACGCTTCGAAGCCGGCAGCCTGTCCCAAGCCGATGTCACCTCCGCCCGCACCCGTGTCGCCACTCGGGAGGAAGCCATCCTCATCTCCGAACGCGCTGTGAGCATTGCGGAGAATTTCCTCAAAGGCCTCATCTCCGACGAAAAAACGGCCGCCCTACTGTCGCAAAACCTCGTCATCGCCAAAGCTCCCGCCCTGCCCGATCACCACCCTGATCCCGCCGTCGAGTTTATGGCCGCCCTCGAACGCCGCCCCGACTACCAACAGGCCAAGCTCAACGTCGCCCGCACCGACGCCAACCGCCGCTACCGCCGCAATCAACTCCTCCCGCAGGTCGACCTCGTCGGCTCGGTCGGTTACAACGGTCTCGATAACCACGTCTCCAAAAGCCAACTACAGGTGATCGATCGCGACAGCCGCTCCTACAGCGTCGGCGTCGTCTTTTCCACCCCGCTCACGTTCGCCGCCGAACGCGGTCGTTACCGCTCCGCCAAGTTCAGCCAGGAACAGGCTGAAATGCAGCTCGCTCAAACCGAGCAGAACATCGTCGTCATGCTCGGCAACGCCGCCGGTCAAATCGAGACCACCCGCCAGCGCGTCGAAGTCAGCCGCCACTCGCTCGGTCTCGCCGAACAGGCGCTCGACGCCGAATTGAAAAAACTGCGCGCCGGCAGCGGCAGCACATTCTTCGTTCTCGCCCAACAGGAGATTCTCGCCGGGGCCGAAATCAGTGCTTACCGCGCCGAGATCGATCATCAGCGCGCGCTCGCGGAATACGATCGTCAGCTCGGCATCACCCTCGAGAAGCACGGCATCGCCATCGAAGGCGACACCGAAACCAAATACTAAGCTCCCTTGACGCCGTTCGCGAGGCGGCGCAGTTTCCGCGACGCATGTCTCTACGTTTCCTTCGCAATGTAATGGTGCTCGTCGCGCTGACCCTCTGGTCGGCCGCGTCCGCGCATTGTTCCATGGAAGCGGCGGGATTCCTCATGATATCCGTCGAAGCGGATGCCGGATGCTGTCAACCCGCCGATGGCTGCGAAGACGATGCCTGCGACATGGTGGAGGGGGCCGACTACTCGGCCCCGACGTTGGCACACAAGCTGCCACCACCTCAGCTCGTCCCTGAATTTTGCCTCCGTTGCGCCCATGTCCTGTTGGTCGCTCCAGCGGGTGAACTCGTGTTCCAACCGGAGACCACTCCGGACCTTGAGCATCTCACTTGGGTGCCGATCTGGCACTTTGCGCGCCGCGCCGCGCCGCCCTCACGGGCCCCCTCGATCCTGAGCTGATCCGTTCCTGCGCGAACGGATTTCCTTGGCTCATTCTGCCCGGAGCACGCCCGCGCGCGTGGTTTTCCGGCGCTCACCCGATCTCAATTTCACTGTCTTACCATGTCTTTCCATCGCCACATTTTTGGCTTCCGCCGACTCGGACTCGGCGTCACCGCGCTTTGCGTGGCGGCGAGCGGTTGGTCTCAGAGCGGGGTTGCTCCCGCCCTCTCTCTACCCGACGCACTCCAAAAAGCCGCGTCCGCCAATCCCGCGCTGCACGCCGAACGTTTCCGTCAAAACGCCGCCGCCGCACTCGTTGAACAAGCCGACCTGCGCCCCAATCCCACGCTCGACATCAGTGTGGAAAACGCCATCGGCACCGGTCCGTTTCGCGGCATCGATGCGTTCGAGGCCACCGTGCAAGCCAGCCAGCTCATCGAGCGCGGCGACAAGCGTGCCCGTCGCGTTTCCCTCGCGGAATCGCAGCACGACTTGACCATCAATGCGTTCGCCGTTCGACGCGCCGAGGTGTTGGCCGCCACCGCCGAGGCCTTTGTCGCGGTGCTCGCCGCCCAAGAGCGTGTTGCTCTGGTCCGAGAGCCGTTGGCACTCGCCGCCACCACCATCGAGTCGGTGCAAGCCCGCGTCGACGCGGCCGTCGCTTCGCCCGCCGAATCCGCCCGCGCCCGCGCCGCCTTGGCGATGGCTCAGGCCGAGGCCGCCCGCGCCGATGCCGCGCTGGTTCGCGCTCGATCGACCTTGGCCTCGACATGGGGCGGTGCCGCGACCGACGTCGCGCATTTGAACGGAAAACTACACGTGCCCGACGCGTTGCCCGATCCCACGGTCTACCGTGCTCGCTTGGCCGAGCATCCGCGAAAGTTACTCGCCGCGGCTGCCGTGGAGCGTGACCGCGCCGCCCTGGCCTTGGAACAGGCGCACGCCACGCAGGACATCACCGTCGGCGGTGGGCTACGGTTTTTCCGCTCCGGCTCCGATGCCGCCTTGGTCGCCGGCGTTTCGCTGCCGCTACCCGTCCGCAATCGCAACCAGGGCAACATCCGCGCGGCGCGCGAAACCCTCGCCGGCGTCGAACTCGCCGCCGACGCCGTGGCGATCGAGCTTCGCACCGCCTTCGACCTCGCGTGGCAGGACCTCGCCTTGGCTCACCAACAAGTTATCGCAATCCGACGGGACGCCCTGCCCCCGACGACCGCCGCTCACGCCATCGTCCGCGAAGCCTACGACAGCGGACAGCTCCCGCTCCTCGATGTGCTCGACGCCCAACGCGCGCTGATCGCATTGCGCCGCGAGCTTCTCGACGCCTCCGCCGACTACGCCATCGCCCTGGCCCGGGTCGAGTCGCTGACCGATCCCTCCTTCACCTCCCTCTCCACGCTCCTCGCCCAGCCCTGATTCTCCCATGAACTGGAAACTCACTTTTACGCTTGTTGCCATCGTCGCCGTCTCCGGCGGCATCTTCTATTCACTGCAATCCGACGAACACGATTCGGTCGCGTCGTCCGCCCACGGTCACGGTCACGATGATCATGATGATCATCACGACGAAGAGGCCGAACGTGGTGCGCACGGTGGACGTCTGCTGACCGACGGCGATTTCACGCTCGAACTCGCCATTGTCGAAGCCGGCATGCCGCCGGAATTCCGCGCTTGGGCTACCGTGAGTGGTCGCGAAGTTCCGCCCGCCGATGTGCGGCTTTCCGTCGAACTCATGCGACCCGGTGGCGCGACCGACCACCACGCGTTCGTCGTCGAGGGCGATTACCTGCGCGGCCAGGCCGAGGTCTACGAACCGCATTCCTTCGACTACCGCGTCTCCGCCGTTCACGCCGGACGCCAACACGACTGGAACTTCGAAGCCCCCGAAATGCAAACCACGCTGACCGCCGCAGCCGCCGCTCGCGCCGGAGTTGAAACAGAAGTCGCCGGACCGGCCACCTTCACCACCACGTTGCCGGTCTACGGACGGGTGAAATTCGACGCTGATCACGTCGCGCGGGCCGTGCCCCGATTCAGCGGTATCGTGCGCGAGGCGCGCAAAGTTCTCGGCGACACCGTGACGGCTGGCGAAGTCGTCGCCGTCGTAGAGACCAACCAAAGTCTCGCCACCATCGAAGTGAAGGCTCCGCTCGCTGGAACGATCGTAGCGCGCGACGTCAACGCCGGTGAAACGGTCGAAGCCGGCGCCGCCCTCTACACCATCGCCGACCTGAGCCGGGTCTGGCTCGACCTCAATATTCCCAAACGTGATCAAGCCCGCGTGCGTCCCGGGCAGACCGTGATGATTCACGCCGACGACGGCGGTGCCGCCGCCACGGGCACGATCGATTGGCTTTCCCCCATCAGCGATGCCGAGGCCCAAACACTGGTTGCCCGCGTCATCTTGCCCAATCCCGACCAACGCTGGCGCCCCGGCCTTTTCATCACCGCGTCCGTCGAACTCGAATCGTTCTCCGTGCCGATCGCCGTCCCCGAATCGGCGCTGCAGACGGTCTTCGATTTCACCGTCGTGTTTTCGCAACACGGCGAGGTTTACCAAGCGCGTCCGCTCGAACTCGGGCGTCGCAGCCAGGGCATGGTGGAAGTGCTGAAGGGACTTCGCGCCGGCGAAACCTACGTCACCGCCAACAGCTTCCTCATCAAGGCAGACATCGGCAAAGCCGGCGCCTCGCACGACCACTAAGCCCCGCAGCCTAAAGCCATGTTGGAAAAACTCATCCACTTCGCCATCCGCCACCGGTGGTTGGTCCTGCTGCTCGTCGGCGGCCTCGGAGCGCTCGGGGTCTACAACTTCAATCGCCTGCCTATTGATGCCGTCCCCGACATCACCAATGTCCAGGTGCAGATCAACACGGAGGCCCCCGGTTACTCGCCCCTCGAATCCGAGCAACGCGTCACCTACCTCGTCGAAACCGCCATGGCGGGTCTGCCGCGCCTCGACTACACGCGTTCGATCTCCCGCTATGGATTGTCGCAGGTGACGGTCGTCTTCAAAGACGGCACTGACATCTACTTCGCCCGCCAGCTCGTGAGCGAGCGTATCCAGGAAGTGAAGTCACAACTCCCGCCCGGACTCGATCCCACGATGGGACCAATCGCCTCCGGACTCGGTGAGATCTTCATGTTCACCGTCGAGCCCGAGGACGGCGCCCGCAAACCCGATGGCACGGCCTACACCCCGACCGACCTGCGCGAAATCCAGGACTGGATCGTGCGTCCGCAACTGCGCAATCTCACCGGCGTCACCGAGGTCAATACCGTTGGCGGCTACAAGAAACAGTATCATGTCACGCCGCGCCCGGACCGCCTGCTCGCGTTCAACCTCACCCTGCGCGATGTCATGACCGCCCTCGCCCGCAACAACGCCAATGTCGGCGCCGGCTACCTCGAACGTCACGGCGAACAATATCTCGTGCGCGTGCCCGGTCAGGTCGGCGGCATCTCCGATATCGAGGCCATCGTGGTCGCCCGTCGCGGCGGGCAGCCCATCCGCATCCGCGACGTTGCCGACGTGTTGCTGGGGGCCGAACTCCGCACCGGTGCCGCCACCGAAAACGGTCAGGAGGTTGTGCTCGGCACCGTGTTCATGCTCATGGGCGAAAACTCCCGCGATGTGTCCTCGCGCGTCGCCGTTCGCCTCGCGGAGATCAACCGGAGCCTGCCGCCCGGCATCGTGGCGCGACCGGTCTATGACCGCACCGAGTTGGTCGACCGCACCATCGCCACCGTGCAGAAAAATCTCATCGAGGGCGCTCTGCTCGTGATTGCGATTCTCTTCCTGCTATTGGGCAACATCCGCGCCGCGCTCATCACCGCGGCCGTCATTCCCCTCGCCATGCTGTTCACCATCACCGGCATGGTGAGCAATCACGTGTCCGGCAATCTCATGAGTCTGGGCGCGCTCGACTTCGGACTCATCGTCGACGGTGCCGTCATCATCATCGAAAACTGCCTGCGCCGTTTCGGCCTCGAACAACATCGACTCGGGCGCCTGCTCACTCACGACGAACGCCACCGGCTGGCGGCCTCCGCTGCCGCCGAGGTGATCACGCCGTCCCTCTTCGGCGTGTTCATTATCACGGTCGTCTACGTGCCGATTTTTGCGCTCACCGGCATCGAAGGAAAAATGTTTCACCCCATGGCTTTCACGGTCGTGACCGCCTTGCTCGGCGCGATGATTCTGTCGGTTACGTTCGTGCCGGCCGCCGTCGCGCTGCTCGTGCGCGGGCGGGTTTCGGAAAAGGACAATGTCCTCATCCGCGCCGCCAAAACGGTCTACCGGCCCACGCTGCGCTTCGTCATGAGCGTGCGGCCGGCCGCCGCCGTCGGCGCACTCGCGGTGATCGCGTTGGCCGCGTTTGCCACCAGTCGCATGGGCACGGAATTCATTCCCAACCTCGACGAGGGCGACATCGCCATGCATGCCCTGCGCATTCCCGGCACCAGCCTCACCCAATCCGTCGCCATGCAGCGCGAACTCGAAACGGCGATAAAAACCCTGCCCGAAGTGGATCGCGTTTTCTCCAAAATCGGCACGCCTGAGGTCGCCACCGATCCCATGCCGCCCAGTGTGGCCGACACGTTCATCATCCTGAAACCACGCGAAGAGTGGCCCGATCCAGATCTGCCCAAGACCGACTTTCTAGCCCGATTGGAGGCCACGGCCACCGCCGTTCCGGGTAACAACTATGAGTTCACTCAGCCGATCCAAATGCGGTTCAACGAACTCATTTCCGGCGTGCGCGCCGATGTCGCCGTCAAGGTCTACGGTGACGATCTCGACGTCATGAACACCACCGCCGCCGAGATCGCCGCCGTGCTGGAATCCCTGCCCGGCGCCGCCGATGTGGGCGTTGAGCAAACCACCGGTCTGCCCTTGCTCACCGTCGATCTCGACCGCGAGGCTATCGCTCGCTACGGACTCGCCATCGAGGAAGTGCAGGAGCTTGTCTCCACGGCCATCGGCGGCTCCAACGTCGGACTTGTGTTCGAAGGCGATCGTCGTTTCGAGCTGCTGGTGCGTTGGCCGGAGTCCCTGCGCAACGATCTCGACGCGCTCGGCAACCTGCCCGTGCATCTGCCGCCGCTCGATCGCCATGCCGGCCGTATCATCCCCGATGCGTTGCGCACCGAGCCGCGCCTCGAAATCGAAATGGAACCGCAATCGTTCATCCCGCTGCGCGAGATTGCCCACCTCACGATCGCGCCCGGCCCGGCTCAGATCAGTCGTGAAAACGGCAAACGTCGCGTCGTCGTGACGGCCAACGTGCGCGGCCGCGACCTCGGCGGATTCGTGTCCGAGGCGCAGTCACGTATCAACGCCACCGTCGCCGTGCCCGCGGGTTACTGGCTCGAATACGGTGGCACGTTTGAGCAACTGCTCTCCGCGTCCCAACGTTTGCGCGTGGTGGTGCCAGTCGCGTTGGTGCTGATCTTCGGTCTGCTCTTCATGAGCTTCGGCAACGCCAAGGACGCCCTGCTCGTCTTCACCGGTGTGCCGCTCGCGCTGACCGGCGGCATCGCCGCGCTGTGGTGGCGCGACATCCCGCTGTCGATTTCGGCCGGCGTGGGATTCATCGCGCTCTCCGGCGTCGCGGTGCTCAACGGATTGGTTATGATTTCGTTCATCCGCTCGCTGCGGGAATCCGGTCGTCCACTCGACGCCGCCGTGGAGGAGGGTTGCCTGACGCGCCTGCGTCCGGTGCTCATGACTGCCCTCGTCGCCTCCCTCGGTTTCGTGCCCATGGCCCTCGCCACCGGCGCCGGCGCCGAGGTGCAACGTCCGCTGGCCACCGTGGTGATCGGCGGCATTATCAGTTCCACCCTGCTCACGCTCGTCGTGCTACCCGCCCTCTACCGCATGGCCCACCGGGAGCATGATGTGAAGCCCATCGCCACGTAAGCCCCGCGTCTCATGAGCCATTCCCACCACCACGATCACGGCACCGAAAACGTGTCCGACGCCGCCCTGCTGTGGGCGGTGGGGCTAAATGTGGGTCTGTCCGTGTTTGAAGGGGTAGCCGGCGCACTGGCGGGAAGCGTCGCGCTCTACGCCGATGCCTTGCACAACTTCAACGACTGCGCGGCCTTGCTCATCGCCTACTTCGCCCGGCGCATCGGTCGAGCCCGGCCCGACGCCCGCTACACCTTCGGTCGGCGACGGGCGGAGCTCGTGGGCGCCTTGATCAACCTCACCGCGCTCATCGTGGTGGGACTGTTCCTCATCAAAACGGCCGTGATGCGATTCGCCTCTCCGGTGGAACCGTTGGGCGGTTGGATCATGATCGCCTCGCTGATCGCTCTCGTGGTCGACGTGGGCACCGTTGTCCTTCTGTGGTCGATGTCCAAAGGCGGACTCAACATCCGCGCGGCCTTCGTGCACAATCTCACCGATGCCCTCGCCTCACTCGCCGTGCTCGGCGGCGGCGCGGCGATTTATTGGCGAGGTTGGAACTGGGTCGATCCGGCCATTTCACTGCTGATCGGCGGCTACGTGCTGTTCACCTCCTTCGGCATGATGCGCCAAACCGCGCACATCCTAATGGAAGGTGCTCCGGATCACCTCGATTTGGATCACCTCTGTGTCGCGGTCGAGCATCTCGACGGCGTCGAAAACATCCATCACCTCCACGTGTGGCAGCTCGACGAACATCACACCGCGCTCGAAGCCCACATCGTGGTGCAGGCGAACCAATTGCCGCAAGGCCATGCCCTGCTGGAACGGGTGCGCACGCTCCTGGAGCAAAAATTCGACATCACCCACGCCACGCTCGAACTGGAAACCAGCGCCCATCCGTGCGGGTCGACGGAGCGGTATCCCGCTCATCACCATTGACGCCCCGTGGGCTCTCCGGCCGAAAACCACACCCGTATTTCCCGCTTTCCTCGGGAGGATTGTCCCTCCAACCTCTTCGTTCCTATGGGACAACAACTTAATAAAATTCAAAAACGTAAGCGTCGCGCGGCATATAACGTGCGCAAAAAGGAAGCCGCCAAGGCCGCCTCTTCGAAGAGCAAATCGAAGAAGTAAGGGTTCGCCGAAAACGTCCTTTTTTAGAGAAACCGCAGCCTAACCGCTGCGGTTTCTTGTTTTCCGGCCCGGCCGGTTTTAGAATAACGCCGAACTGATCACACGTTCTCCCGCTTTCTCCATGTTTCCCGCCTTCAAAGAATGGCACGCCATCGTCGGCGCATTGGTGGCTGGCGAACAATCCATCATTCTGCGCAAAGGCGGCATCGCGGAAGGTCGCGGCGGCTTCACCGCGAAATCCAACCGATTCTGGCTGCTGCCCACCCGCTTTCACGCCCAGGCCGAGAAACTGAAGCCGGCCGCGGATCGCTATTTGCCGAGTCACGACGACGATTCGTCCGACGACCCACCAGAGGTCTCGCTTAACGCCTTCGCCGAACTCACCGCTCACCGCTTCCTCACCGCTTGGTCGAAGGTGGCAGCACTCAATGCCCAACACCTCTGGACCGAGAGCACGGTGCGCGAACGATTCGATTGGAGCAAACCGCCCGGCATTCATCTGCTCACGGTGCAGGTGCATCGCCTTCTCACGCCAGTGAAATTCCGGCTCACCGCCGCCCAGGCCGGTTGCAAATCCTGGGTGGAACTCCCGCTCGATTTCGCCGCCCATCCTTCCGTCAAAGTCACGCCCACTTCCGCGCCACATTGAAACGCCGACCCTCGATCCGCTAAGCAATCAGATTGCACTGTAGGCCGGCCGCTTGCGGACGCTGATCCGCGCGACCCCACACCCCACCCAACCGCCTTTCTTATCCCAATCCCCCATTGAGCAACGGCGACCCGAAGGATCTTTACAGCACGCGCAACAGCGACGCCTCCGCTCAACGCGGCACCCGGCTCGTGGTGACCGCGACGATCGCGGGGACCGTAAGCCTGCTGCTCGCATGGGCGTTCAGTCCCGACGCCATCGAGACGCCTGCGTCTGCTACCACCAAGATCCGCACGCCAACCGCCCCGCCAGCGAAACCCATCGTCTGGAGCAACCAACCCTACGAGCTGGAACTGCCCAAACTCGATTTCGATTCCGCCGAACTGTCGCGCAATCCCGACTTGGCTCGTTGGTCCGCGCAAACCACCACCGCCATCGCACCAGCCACGCTGCTGAACGCACTCGCCCGCACCGCCGAATTGAGCGCGCCAAATCAGTCCGGTGAAGGCGACATCCATGCCGCAGCTCGCCTCGCTGCCACTCAACTTCTGTCCACCCTCGAACGTTCTGCATTCGAGCCGTTCACCCCCGAGCGGCTAAAAACCATCGCCACCGACCGTGTCCTCCGCCGTCTCGGTCCGCCCGACCAGCCGCCCCGCTATAATCGCGACAGCACCACCCTCGCCGCCATCGTGCGCGAAGGGTCGTGGCAATGCGCGTCCGGAACCTTGGTGTTTGGACTCACCGCCTTACGCCTGCCTGCTCCCGTTATCCGCGATCACGACTTCGTCATCATCTACGAACGCGGCCACGTCTTACCCGGCTACGCTTTCAAATTCGAAGATGAGTGGCACCTCGTCGGACTCGAGATGACCGTTGTCGGCATCGGCCAAAAACGCTTCGGCGCCATCCCCCGACTCGCCGATGCCGGCTTCGCCCTGCGCATCCTGCAAGCCCCCGAAGCCTGGCTGCTCCAAGCCGCCGCCCCCTTCCTCCACAACGACCGGGAAGTGGCGCTGCATATCCTCCGCCAGACCGCCGCCCGTTACGACGTCCCTCTCGCCGGACTCGAAGCCAACATACGCCGCCTGCCGCCACCTCCTGCCGGCGACGATAACAATCGCGTAGCCCCAGCCATCGCCTCGCCCTGGGCCTTCGGCCACGTGACTGTTCCGCCCGGCGACCTCCCCATGATGGCATCAAACCGCGTGCCCGCCTGGAGCCGACCGCTCCCCTACTTCGAATCGTCCGACGCCTTCGAAACCGAGGAAATCACACCAGGGAGTGGCGGGCCCCCGAGTGCAGGCCGCCTCGCGTATCCATGGGACGACGACTACCCCAGCAGCGGAAACTAAAACCCATCAGAACACCGCGATCTCTGCGTTCTTGGTGTGAAATCCGCCTTCAGTTCGGATCGAATCCGCGCCATCCTTGGTCAATAACTCAAGCTGACGCCATGTGTGCATGCAGTGCTTTTTCAGGCGATGTTACCCGTCAACTTGATCAGCCCTTGCCTTCAGCTTGCGCCACAAATTTTTGAATGATGCCGTCGAACGAGCCATTGGTGAAAAAGACCACCAGCATCGGTCCGTTTGCGTTGTCCACCGTCAGCTCAGTCAGCAACCGATCCAACACACCCGTGTTGGAATCCGCCGTGTGCGCCGCCGTGCTCATCGCCGCCAGTGTCGAACACACCACCGCGGGATCAAACCGCTCCGCCGCCGTCATGCGATCGGCGCGACTCACCGCGCCAACGTAGACCGTATCGGCGTTACGCAGCGCTTGAATGAAATCGTCCTGCAACCGCCGCGACCGCGCCGTATTGCTGCGCGGCTCGAACGCCGCCACCAGCCGATGCGCCGGATAACGCGCGCGCAGTGAGCGCAAGGTCTCCGCGATCGCCGTCGGATGATGACCGAAGTCCTCCATCACGACCAGGTCATCACGCTGCAATTTGATCTCCTGACGCCGGCGCACGCCGCGAAACCTCGCCAGCGGGGCCAGCGACAGTCCCGTCGGATCACTCGGATCGAGCGCCAACCCGGCCGCCGTCGCCGCCATCGCCGCGTTGCGCGCATTAAACAGTCCCGCCGTCGTCCAACTAACCGTGCCCCATTCGCGCCCGCCCCACGTCAGCGTAAACGCGACGCCCTCCGGCCCTTCCTCAAAGTTCGTAATACGAACATCGTTGGTCTCGCCGGTGCCGACGCGGACGATCTTCGTCCAGTCCATGTCTCCCAACGCCGCCAAGTTGGTGTCATCGCCATTGACCAACACGAAACCGTTGCGCGGCACGATCCGCGAAAGGTGACGGAACGTCCGCTGCACATCCTCCAAGTCGCGAAAGATATCGGCGTGATCGAATTCCAGATTGTTCAGCACCGCGATGTGCGGCGCGTAATGAATGAACTTCGAACGCTTGTCGAAAAACGCGCTGTCGTATTCATCGCCCTCGATCACAAACGGCTCCGCCGCGCCGCCCAAGTGTTGTCCCACTGGCGGGTCGAGCGGCACGCCGCCGATCAGAAACCCCGGATCACGACCATTCTCCCGCAGCAAAAACGCCGTGAGCGACGTCGTGGTCGTTTTCCCGTGCGTGCCGCAAATGACCAGATTCTTCCGTCCCGCCAACACCGTTTCGGCCAACAACGCCGGCAGCGACGTGAACCGCAGCGCCCGCGACTCCAGCAACCATTCCACTTCGGGATTCCCGCGACTCATGGCATTGCCGATGACGACCAAATCAGGCGCCAACTCCGCCAGCCGGGCGGCGTCATACCCCTCGTGCACGGTGATGCCGGCCTCGGCCAGCACGTCACTCATGGGCGGATACACCCCGGCGTCCGCGCCCAGCACCTCATGCCCGGCCGTGCGCGCCAGCAGCGCCACATTCCCCATCGCCGTCCCGCAAATACCCATGAAATACAATCGCATCGTAGTGAAGCTCCACGGTGCACAATTGCCCCGCCGCGGGAAGCGCGATCTCAACCCCGGGCGACGTCCACCATACCGCCCAGACCCGGGATTGAAAGAAACCGGGTTGATCGAAAGCGTGAACTATTCGACCGAATAGACCTCCACGAGGACCACTCCGCCGACTTCAGGGTCCGCAGACTCACACCAAACCGTGTAGGAACCCGGCTCCAACGTCTGACGGATAACACTGTCGAGACTCCCTGCAGCCAAGGGGAACGCACCGACTTCGGAAGAACCATCCGAGCCGAACCAATTGTCGTTGGGATAGTAGGAAGAATCCGTGACATACAGCTTCAGCGTCGTATCCGCCATCGCCCCGGAAACGCCGAATTCCCCCAAAGTGGGACCCACCCCTCGAATGATCACTTCCATGCGTTCTTCCCCACTGATCACGAAACCACAGATCAACGCCTGACCGGCCTCTATTCTGGCCCGGGCGGAAAGGTTTACCAGACGCGTCGCTTGGTTACTGATATTGCCATCATACACCTCGGCGATCGCTTGGCCCAGTTGCCCGTCAGCGGCCGTGACCGTCGCGGTATACACTCCCGCTCCCAATGATTGGGCGACCACTGCATCGAGGGAACTATCGGCGAGTGGAAAAGCACCCAGACTCCGACCGTCATCGGCCGCCCAATCGTCATTCACCGCTATTTCGGCCGCACCTTCCCTCAGCGTGATCACAGGATTCGGCAACGTATTCGCCACGCCGAAGGCAGCCAGCCCCGGCCCGATTCCTCGGATCACATACGGTTTGGGCTCGTCGCCGGCCGTCACAAAACCAAGGGTCAGCGTTTGATCCGCGGTGCCTGCGAAGGTATTGACCGAAAGGTTCACCAAGCGCGATACCGGCACGGTAAACTCGGTCGAAGTTTTGGTCGTGCCGGACTCATGGACGTAACTGAGAGCGTAATTGCTGGTCTCGGTCGGCCGTAAATCACCGATGATAATCGAACCATTCGTGATGAAAAGGCTGGGACTGAAATCCGCCTCCACCACGGGCAAGGAGTCAAAACTCCCGCCGAGCAAAAGCGTGTCGTGGAGCAGCAACCGGTCTCCGTTCCGCCACGCGTAGCTGGACTCAAGCTCCGCGTAAAACACCGGCGGACGGGACTCGGAGGATTCGCGATCGTGAATCTCGAGCATGAACAACTCGTTGCTGCCGCCGGATTCATCCGTCACCTCAAAAATCAGGGAACCCACGGAGCCGATCAAACCATAGAACGCGACGTTTTCGGTGCGCTGATAGGCGGGAGATCGAGAGTCGATCGCAAGCATCGATCGGGACCAAGGGGGACCGCTTTGCACGGTCGTCGTGACCGTCGGGAGGTGTCCGCTCAACCCTGCGGTGGAACCTGGAATCATGGACACCACCGGTTCGGACATCTGATTGGTCCCCGGGAGGTTGATTCCAGATGCCATGACCGAAAGATAGCGTTGGTGATAGGCGCTATCCGTTTCATCGGCCAAGAAGAGCTCGGTTCCTCCCGCAGCTCCTTGCGCTCTGCCCAACAGCACGTGCGAAATGATTCCCACGCCCTCTCCGGTATCGGTCACATCGAGGGTCGTATTACCAAAGCCGCCATCGGTGTCCGTCAGGTGGATGATGTATGTTCCGGGCGCTAACGTGACCAGTATTCCGGCATCGCGGGCAGCATCGAAATAGTCGGGAAGGAGCGGATCCGTAGGAGTCCCGGCAAAGGAGGATGTGGAACTGATTTCCGCGCCCAACGGGTTACGAATGATAAACGAAGTAGGGCCCGCGTCGTTGCCCGTGCCTCGATGACCCGACGACGTGATGAGAACATCACGGTTTCCCGCCGACTGAGAAATGGTGATGAACACCTTGGTCCCCTCGGTCCCCAAGTAGGTGCTCGACCGGAATGTCTTCATCTGCACCTCCTGCGCCGTCGCCATAACCGGGAGAAAAATCAGGATGACAAACCACGCCATCCACCGGGATTTGGGATTCGTCGCTGGCGGACATTGACGAGAACACGTATCCGATTGCGATCGAGACACAGAACTTTTGGAGAGAAAGCAAAGCATGTTGGCTAGGGGTAATTTCGGAGTGGGCGGCGCTTAAACGCGCGAAGCGGAATCCGCCATCGAACGCCTCATCCTTCCATGGGGCAACCGGTTAACTTCTCAATACGGGGTCACCTCTCAATATGGGGTCATGTCGTCACTTTGTCAGCATTACGCCGGTGTCGCCAAAGACTGGTTCGCACGGATGCCGGTCGCCCCCACTTCAAGGCATTTGCCAACCAGACCACTGGCACGCCCATTTCACGCTGTAACTGGTCAGCGATCGCCACTTTCCATTTTGTGCCTGAAATTCTCTGCGCGAGATCCGACTCCGATAGTCCCTGCTTCGCCATAATCTCGCGCAATCGCAACGCCCACCGGCGTTCCATCAGTTCTTTCGGCTCTACGTATTCGGCCCGCGGTGCTCCCACTTTTACCTGCGATTTCTTAGCCAGTAGGCCGTTCTTCCAATCGTCGTCGCCAAATGCCCATCCACTTGAAAACGACTCCCGCTCCTCTTCCGGCAATTTCCCCTCTCTCGCGCGGACTGACCGCAAATGCTGATGATATTCACGCCAGCCTTCAGGTGTATCTTTCAATCCTATTGTCGCCATCCAATCATCAGCCTTCAGTCCCATAAACCGTTTGTTCTGAACATAACGCAGGAGACTGCTCCACCGAAAGGCGTCTAGATGGGCCAGCTCGACGATGGCAGCACGTTCCGGGTTGAGATGGATGTAATCTGCGACTTTGGCCCAAACCGCTTCATCTTGAAGCAAGAATGATTTGAACCTCCCTTGGAACAGATGCCCTTGCTCCCCACGCATGCGATTAAACCGCGCCGCAAACGTGACCTGAAGCCATTGCATGCCTGCCGATAGATTCGGCTGCAGCGTCCGCACGGCCAAATGAAAGTGATTCCGCATCACCACATACGCGCCCAGTTCCCAATCAAAGCGCTTCACCGTTTCCTCCAACGTCTTCACGAAAGATTTCGCGGCGCCAGGTGAATCGAACACATCCCTCCTATAGTTTCCGCGATTGATGACATGGTAAATCGCTCCGGGGTATTCGATCCGTGCGTGCCTAGCCATCCACGAAAGCTAACTTGTGCTCATCTTAACACAAGTGCTGACAATGTGACGACATGTCCCCGTCCGACGCCCCATTTACCGTCGAGACATCAATCCGGTACGAAATATTTTTCGGTTATGAGAAACGCTTTTTCTTTTTCACCAAAGAGAATTGGTGTCAGAAAAGGGTCAGGTGTCAGAAAAGGGTCAGACTTTGCACATTGCACAACGCTTGCGAGGTGTCAGAAAAGGGTCAGACTTTGCACATTGCACAACGCTTGCGCAGCCTGGCAGTTTCTCCGCCGGCTTCATTGCAGGCGTTGACCAGTCGACTGACTCGGAACGGGCTGCCCATGTTGAGATGCCGGGAAAGCCAAGGGTTCGATACCGTGGTCCGTCGTCTCATCTCGGTCGCGATCGCCACCTTCCAAGCCGTTCCCTTCGGATCGGCGGCAATATCAGTCGCCGTCTTTTTTAAGCATTTTAACAATGCCGCCAGCGTGTCTGCGTGCTGCTCCTCTCGCCATTCCTCCAAATCTTTGTCTCCGCGCCGCACGGCTTCCTGCAGCTCACCGTGATCTTCGTTGAGAGCTTTCTTGAAATCCTTGGTTCCGATCGCCCATCCGCGGGACATCTCGCTAAACTTGAGTCGTTTGCGCTCGGGTTCCTCCTCATCGAGCCAGTCAAGGTATTCCAGATACTTTCGTCGGCCGACCGGCGTGTCACGCAGTCCGCCGGCATGGTCGAGGGAGGCTTGCGGTGAATACCAGGCCCGGCGTTCACGCGGCTGCAGCAATTCGCGCAAACTCGTGTCGCGCCAGGTTCGCAGCTCTTTGACCTGAATGACATTGGCCCGCACCGGATTGAGATGGATGTAATGGCACAACGGCCCAAGCGCTTCCTCAGGTTGCACCACGAAACTCTTGTAGCGGCCCTGGAACAGATGACCGTTCTCCTTGCGCAACCGGTTGAACTTTGTGGCAAACGTGGCCTGCAGCCACCGCATGCCGTCAACCAGATTGGCCCGCGGCGTCTCAATCGCCAAGTGGTAGTGGTTGGACATCAGGCACCAGGCGTGAACGATCCAGCCCGATTTCGTGGCAGCGTCGTCCAGGCACTTCAGGAACGATTGTCTTGCGCCTTCGGTGGCGAAAATAGCGGAAGGGTAGTTCCCCCAATTGATCACGTGGTAACACGCGCCTTCGTATTCAAGTCTCAACTTCCTTGCCATCTACACATCCAAACCGAAGGGCGAAGGGGAAGCGAGTGCAATGTGCAAAGTCTGACCCCCTTTTCCGTCCCCCCTTTTCCGTCCCGACAACCTTCGCGCCCTCGCCGGCGTCGTTGCCCGACCGGGCGCGCCTGCTCCCGTCGTCACGACCGACTCAACTGCATCGCTCGATACCTATCTTCTCGAACACCTCACGTTCGCCAGCGAACCCGGCATCACCCTGCCCGGGCTGTTAGCGCGACCGCACCAACGCGGACCGCATCCGGTCGTGCTGTGGCTCGACGCCTTGCCGCTGGATCGCATCGCCAACGAGCCCGATTTCCAACGCCTCGCCGCCTCCGGCCACCTCGTGCTCGCCCTGCACCCCCGGGGCGTGCTGGGTGAACCCGATCCGCAAGCCGATCGTCTCGCCCTCGGCCAATACATGCCGGTGCATCTGCGCGCGCACGCCGTGGGTAAGACGCTCATCGGCATGCGCACCGACGACACCCTGCGTGCCATCGACTGGTTGCGCCAACAACCCGACGCCTCACCTGACCAACTGACGCTCTTCGGCCCAGGAGCCCAAGGCCTCGTCGCACTGCACGCCGCCGCCCTCGACGACCGTATCACTGCCGTCGTCATCGAAGACACCCTCGTATCCTATCGCGCCGCAGTCGCCGCGGGCCTGCACCGGAACCTTTCGGAAGTCGTCATTCCCGGTGTCCTCAACCGCTACGACACGCCGGATCTCCTTCTATCCATCAGCCCCCGGCCCGTGACCATCATCAACCCGGCCAACCCCATGGGCCAACGCATGAGTAACGCGGACGCCGCCGCCGTGCTCTCCGCCGTCCTCGCCACCGACACCAACCTCGGCCAACCCGACCGCGTGCAGATCATCCACCGCGACCCCCGCGACCCGCGCCCACTGCCTTGAGGCCAAAGCGCAACGCCTGCGGCCGCGAGCATCAGGGGTAAATCACACAGATCAGCCCTCCGTTGGCGTTCCCCCCGGTTGGCTCGCCGAGCCGCAGTTGCGCTCCTGCGCGGACGTAGGCTGGTGCTCGGAAAGGACTCGGATACGACCACCGGGAGTGGCCTGACATCTTCACGCCCTTCGGCAAGGGCTTCTAAGGTCGTTCAAATCGTTGATCCAGAATGATCTCAAGTCACCCCACGTCTCAAATCCCCCATGATTTAGCCGTGAAATGATCCCGAACCCTCCCAAATTGGCCCAAATTTCGTCCCCGAGTATAGGAAAGCCGCACCGCGATTCCCCAAGATCTCGTCGATTCTTCGAATCTGCCAAAGCTGGACCTTCACCACGAGGGGTAAACTGTCCGTATTTCCAAAAATCAGCCCAACGGGCGGATTTTGTTTTAGGGGCCGACCGGCAAGGAAGGAATCGCTCGCAGCCACTCCGGGCGCGAGGCCATCCCGCAGCAGCGCGCCGGGGAGGAACCGCCGGGCGGTCCGGGCGCGTCCGCAACCGGTCCGTGGCGCAAGGCGTCAGCCGCGCAGCGACCAACGGGAGCGGGGCCGCTGGGCGACCGGATTCCGCGAACGCGGGAGCAGGGAGCGACGGGGCGAATATTACGGAGCCCTGCCTTCGCGCGCGATCTTAGCGCCCAGGCCGACTCCGCCTGCCCCACCAACAACCGCAGTCCGTCCGCGCCTTTGCGCAAATCCTCCACGCAGCCATACACGTATATCTGCTCCGCTTCGATCTTGGCCATCCCGCCAGACTATCACCCGGCGCTCTTCCCGACTACCTCGTGCCAGAACGGACGCTTACCCCCGACGCACACAACTTCGCTCTGGCAGCGCAAAAATACCGAAATATTAAACAGTCAGGATTGACCCTTTTTTCGTCCCCCCTTTTTTCGTCCCCCAGAAGATTGCGACCGCGTTTGGGCAGTCACGCCAATCCTATGGCTATCCTCGCATGACCTTGGAGCTACGCGCGCAGGGAGAACGGGTGAGCAAGGGACGCGTGGCCCGTTTGATGAGGGCCGAGGGCCTGCAAGGCCGTCCGTGCCGCGGCTTTCGCCCGCAAACGACCCAGAGCGACCACGACGGGCCGATCGCACCGAACCGACTGGCTCAGGTTGAAGCCATTACCGCTTGCGACCAAGTCTGGCAGACGGACATCACCTATCTGCCCACCCGCGTCGGCTGGCTCTACCTGGCGGTGGTCATCGACGCCTACAGTAAACGTGTGCTCGGCTGGGCTTTCTCCGCTTCCTTGGAAACGGGAATCGTCATCGACGCCCTACGCATGGCCATTGCTCGTCGACACGGCCGCTGCGCCCCGGGCCTGCTGCTGCATTCCGATCGCGGCGTCCAGTATGCCAGCGAACGTTTCCGCAAAATGTTGGCCGCTCACGGCATCACCGCATCGATGAGTCGTCGCGGCAACTGCTACGACAACGCCCTCGCCGAGTCCTTCTTCGTAAGCGTCCGTTATGGCACGTGGTAGTCGGGGCAGGGTCGGGCTGATAATGTGGCGGGATGGCTCGAATCGAAGCGGAACAGATTTACGTGTATGGCGGCGTGGTGGATTTGCGCAAAGGAGCGAACAGCTTGCGGACGTTGGTGGGCCGGCCGGAGCCGGAAGCGCTTTACGTGTTTTCAAACCGGTCAAGAGGCCTGCTGAAGTTCCTCGTCGTCGATGCGACGGGTGTTTGGTGCGGCACGCGACGTCTGCATCACCGGCGGTTTGCGTGGCCGGAAAGTCCGGACGGTCAGGAGCGGCTGACGCGTGATGAACTTGCGTGGCTGATCGCGGGTGGAGACGTGAAAAAGTTACGTCTAAAGCGCACTTTGGCTGGCCAATAGCGGGAGGCCGGATACTGTATCCGTATAGTGGCGACAGTTAATCCACCAACCGATCTTCAGGAGGATGATGAGGCGCAGGTTCTGCGTCTTGAATGCGAACGACTGGAGCAAGAAAACCATGTATTAGGCACGGAGCTAAAGGCGCTCAATGCGGAGATGGCTTACATGCAGCGCCAGTTGGAGGCCCTGAAACGCAAGCTGTTCGGACAGTCGCGGGGTGAGCAGGTCAGCGAGGCGCAGTTGAACTTGGCTCTCGACGAGATGGAGCGGGAACGCGCGCAGCAGGAGGAGGTGCCCAAGGAGGTGATTGGCTACGCCCGCCGTCGACCTCAGGCGGAGGAGTCGCAGGCCCGACTGCCCGAAGACCTGGAGACGATCACCGAGGAAATCATCCCGGAGGAGGTGCGGGCCGAACCGGAGGCCTACGAGCGCATCGGTGAAGAAGTGACCGAAGAACTCGATGTCCAGCCGATGAAGGTGATCCGTCGCCGGATCGTGCGACCGAAGTTTAAACGCAAGGGGCAAGCCGCAGCGGCGCCCTTCATTGCGCCGCTACCGGCCCGGGTGATCCCGGGCGGACTACCCGCCGCCGGTTTGATCGCGTTCCTCTTGGTGGCCAAATATGTGGACCACCTTCCTCTCTACCGATTGGAGAAAAGCTTCAAGCAACGCTTCGGCGTGAAGCTACCGCGTCAGCGCCTGTGCGACTGGACCGGATACGCCATCGAGAACTGGCTGTTAATCATCTACCACTCGATCCGGCAGGGATTGATCGGAGGCGACTACTTGCAGATCGATGAGACGCCGATCCGTTATCTTGACCCGGATCGCAAAGGACAAAGTAGCCGCGGTTACCTCTGGGTTTATGGACATCCAGGAGGAGACCTGTGCTTTGATTGGTCGCTGGGCCGGGGTAAAGCCGCGGCCGAGGCCATCGTGTGCGAGTTTACCGGTCTGCTGCAAAGCGACGGCTACCAAGTCTACGACCGGGTGAGCGAGGGTCGCGAGATCACGCAACTCGGATGCTGGGCGCACGCGCGTCGACGGTTCTACGACGCCTACCAAGCCGGTGAATCCGGGGCGGCGCATTACTTGGTGCTCATCCGCGATCTCTACGCGATCGAAGCGTCATTGCCGGCCGAGGCGAGCGTGGCGCAGGTCGCGGAGATCCGGGCCGAACGCAGTGTGCCAGTCCTCGCACAGATCAGGCAGTCATTGGACGAAGATATCGACACGCACATGCCCAGAACCGCCATCGCTGATGCCATCGGTTACGCCCGATCCCAGTGGAGCAAGCTGACCGCATACGTGCAGCACGGGCAAACGCGCATCGACAACAACCTCACCGAACAAGCCATCCGCCCCACCAAACTCGGGGCCAAGAACTGGTTGTTCATTGGGCACCCCGGTGCGGGCAAGCGCGCTGCGATCATCTACACCATCCTCGAATGCTGCCGCCGCCATAACGTCGAACCTCTCGCTTACCTCAACGACGTGCTCCATCGCCTGCCCGGCATGACCAATCACCAAGTCGCTGCCGCCAAACTTACCCCGCGCGACTGGAAACCCGCGGCCTGAGCGTCAACCCCTTCCGCATACGCGGTAGAACGGAAGCTTACCCTGCTTCGGGCGCGATCTTAGCGCCCAGGCCGACGCCGGTGGGGTTGCACTCTGGTGGACTGGAGCGACTCGCAGGAGCGCAGGGAACGAGCAGACGACGTGACAGACTGGAAGGAGTCGAGCAAAGCGAGACGACCGGAGGGCTGGCGCGGCGTGTGCCGCAGGGGCGTGTGCGCCTCGGGCGCGTCGTCACGCGTTGCGAGCCGTCAAATGGAGCAGTTTTTCAAGGTCAAGACATGACGTCTTTTTGCTACCTTTGGTCCAACAAATCTCGAGCCTCTTTTTTAATCATTAACCCAGAAAAACGACCGGCCTTATAGCTACGTCGCAAACCATCCATTGTTCTATTCTCCAAAAAGAATGGTTTCAAACTTTCTGTTACGAACTGCCTGATATGCTCAAGCCGGTTGGCATCACATTCTTGCCCTAGATTCAAGAGTTCATCCAGGTTGATTTTATTTTCAGCAAAAAGGACCGAAGCACGACCTCTTACATGACAGTCGCGCTCCTCAGGAAATTCGCTAGAGCCGATTTCTCGTAACTCAAAACCAACGTTCATAAAATACTGATTAGCGTAACTCGATTTCTGCAAACCAACAAAAATGTTAACTGCTTCTCCACGGTTACTCCACGCTTTACCTTTTCGCCTGAAACCCATTCCAGATAGCTCAGCATCGAAGGCTTTAGTCAGGTCTTTTGCATCCATCACGGTCAGTAAGTATCCACCACGCCTTTCCATTCCTCTCCAGTCATTTCTTCCAGTTCTTTTCGATATTTTTCAACCTGACGCTCCCCCCGCTTAACCGCGTTCGGATTATCTGGTTTCAATTCTCGAACTGTTCTCGTCTCGAAGTTCACCGCGTCGGCTCTCTTTCCACTATCTAGGGTAACCTCGTGCTGGTAACCCTCGCCCGTTGCATTTTGATAATTTTTATGAGCTTCACGTCCTCGTGCCGCTGACGCGGAGTCACCACCAGAACCACTCGCAAATGTTCCATCAGCATTGCGAGGCTGTCCGCCCTTCGCAGCAACTTCAGTCGTCGGGGGAGATTTCGAATCGACTTCCACACGCTTCGTATCGACTGCGACATCATCCAGTCGGCGTTGAGCTTGGCTCGCACCACCGGCGGCATCATCCACTTTGCCGGACAGTGCTTTTGTGGCACGCGATGCAGCATCACCGATTTCGTCAGCATGCTTGGCTAGCGCGCCGGCCGTCGCATTGATCTGCTTACCACCGGGTGCGAAGTCGGCCACGATTCCCACGCCTTCGCCAACTCCAGCGATAACTTCCAAAACACCGATAGTCACATCGAGTCCGCTCTCAGCATTGGCGATTTCAGTGAAGCCCTTCTCCATGTGAAGGGTGCCCGATTTGTAGCCTTCGACTGCTGGATCAACCACCGCAGCTTTGCCAAACGTGCCGTATTCAGCCGAGCCCCACCATCCACTATCTGGATCCCAGAAGTAACCCGTGGGATCGGTCATCGTGAGCGGGTTGTTCAGAACGTAACTATAACGATTATACGACTGAAGGTTGCCCGGAGCCTGCACTACGATGTCCGCCGAGAGGAAGCGCCCAAGCAGCGGATCATAGATTCTGCCGTTCATGTGCACGAGGCCGAGGTCGTCCAACATTTCGTGGCCGGTGAAGCCGCGGGGGGTCAGATCGTCCGGACCGCCTTGGGTGGTTAAGATAGTAGGCGCGCCACTCCAATTGAGCGGATCACGGCGTTCTCCCCATGCGTCGTAACTGTAGATGGTATCACGCCCTGCTTCATCCGAAGCGACGGCGCCTCCGTTGAAGTTGGTGATCGTCTCAATCGATCCGAGGTGGTCGTGGTGATAGACCAGACGACGATGTTGCGAACCCGTGCCTAGATTTCCATCGATTTCCACCGCACCACTGGTTCCAGAAGGAGTGCCTACGTAGATCCGGATACGATCGAGTTCGAGTGCCGTTTGACTGCTGTTGAGGGCGTAATCCGCCTCCAGCCCGCCTCCGACGTAGATCTTCTTGCCTGAAAAACTCGTCGCTGTGAGCGCGCCATTTGGAATCGCATTGAATTCATGCTGCACCACGCGCTGGCGATCGGAATTGTAGTGAAAGCCGCGGCCTATTCCGTTGCGGGCGATCCACAGCGGCTTGTCAAAGCCGACCCACTTGGTCGTCACGCCATCACTACGGGACGATAAGTTGCCGTTGGCGTCGTAGGCATAAGTGAGGTTCCAGGCCGAGGTAACCGCATGCGGGTGATTGCTATCGCCATAGGCGTAGGTGGCGGATGCTACCCCATCGACATCCAACTTGGAGGTGATCCGGCCATGATCGTCGTAACCCACAACGCCTGTCTGGGTTGAGTCGACCATGCGGTTCACAACATCATAGGTGAACGTCTCGCTGAGGGACCCGTCCTTGGTCCGCGTCTTGAGGTTTCCGAGGTCGTCGTAGGCAAATCCGAGGGCCTGCACGCCAGGCGTCGAGATGCCGGTCAGCAATTCGTCCACGTCATCATAGGTCCGTGTGGTGGTGTAGCCTCCATTGGAAAATACTTTCGGGCGGTCGAGGTGGTCGTAACTGATCGCGGACCACCAGGTATTCCCATCAGTGGTCGTGATCTGACCCACGTAGCCCAAGTTGTCATGAGTGGTGGAGAATCCGAAACTCCGCCAGATATTGGGAGCCGCGGGATCGAAAACGTCTTCGGTACCGCGATGCCGCCAGTAGTAGTCCATCTGATCGGGCAAATCGCGGGTGTCGTCGTAACCGCTGGTGGTGTAAAACCACATGTCGTCGATGTGATGGACCACCATGTGGACCCGTCCGGCATCGTCGTAGGTGTAGGACCGGGCATTGCTGTAATTCGCGTAGGGAATCGAACTGCCACTGTGCTCTACTGAAGCACTTTGGAGCGCACCGATCCATCCGGCATCGCCCGGCTCCACCGAGTTGGGAGCGCCGGCGGCGGCCAGTTCGTAGTAGATCCACTCCGCGGACTCGGTCTCCGCCCCCTGCTCGGTGACGCGCGAGAGGGGCCGACCGAGATCGTCGAACACGAAGGTAGTCTCGGTGTTCTTGGCATCCTTTTGCCACACCACTTGGCCACGGGCATTACTCTGGTAGGTCCAGAGCCCCTTGTCGGGATCGTCGAGTTTCGTCTGATTCCCTAAGTCGTCGTATTCCGCGAGGATGGGGTCTCCGGTCTGTCCCTTCAAGTGGGTCTCCCGCATGCGACCGAAGCCATCGAGCACAAAGGTCAGAGACGCTCCAGTCGATGCGGTCAAAGTCGGGTTATCGGTGGTGCCTGCCAAATTGTTGGCGTTCCAAATCTTCACTGTCTCGCCTCGAGCATTGGCCAATGTCGTGGTGACCTGATCGCCGGCGTCGGCGTCGCTGACCACAGTCATTTCCGTCACCAGGCCATCATACACGTTGTGCGTCGTGGCACCGTTGGGAGCGGCGATCGATTTCGCCCGACCCAATTCGTCGTACAATGTCTCCGTCCATCGGTCAGGGGCAGAACTGGTATCCGGATTGGAGACCGCAGCGACCTGGCCAAGCACGTTGTAAACCGTGTCGGTATAAACCGCCCCGGCGGCACCATTTCTAACCGCCCGGATCGGACGCCCCAGTCGGTCGAAATAGGCAATGCTGCTCGGTCGGTAGTCGGGAGTCGCGACCGTGCGGTAGGCAGCCGTATGACTATAGGATTCCTCAGTTCCGGTCGACATCGTGTGCGACACCGACTGCGTGGACGGCTCGTAGTCGATCGTGGTCTTTCGGTTGGTGAGGCTGGTGATCCGCCGCGTTTCGGTTGGTCGGCCCAATGCATCATAGGCCGTGGTGACCTGCACCCCGTTGGCATCTGTCGCCGAGGTCGGCAGGCCCAACCATTCATGATAAACGGTTGTTGTGGTATGCCCATAAGCGTCCGCGGTGACGGTTGGCTGATCAAAAACATCATCGAAATCCGTGGCTTGGTACGAAATGTAGGTGCCAATGCCCTGCCGGTCGGACTTGCTGCTTCCCGTCACGGTCGTCTGTTGAATGCGACCCAGCGAATCGCGAACGTGGTTGGTCGACACGTCGAGCTTGTCGTTGGCGCTGTCGACGGTTTCGGTCTCAATCAAACTGGAGTTGTTGAAGTATCCATAGGTCTTCACGGCCGCCGCAGGCGTGGTGACACCGGGAGAAACCGCCGTGCGTGCTTCTCGGCTCACGCGTCCGACCATCACGGTTCCGTCAGGAGCCTCGGCGTAATTGTAGTCGACGGTCTCGGTGAAATCATCGCCGTAGTTTGTGGAAAGAAGTTCAAGATTACCCTCATCTATCTTGCCCGGCAGCGGGTCGTGAATGCTGGCGAACCCGCCACTACCGACTCCAGCCACCGTATTTACGTTTTCGTTACCCGAATTGGTGGTATCACTGGGATTGAAACCGGCGGGGAGCCCCGCGAGGGCCGTCTGTGGACCACCTTGGGCATCAAACACGGAAGCAGCTGAAATCACCACGTAGGCGTCGTCACGGTCATCGACACCAAAGAGTTCGCTACCTGCGGTGTTGGTGAACGCCTTGTCTCCATCTTCCCACCGATACTCGATTGCTTGAGAGATGAACGGATACAGCGTGCCGTGGGGACCGGTCGAGCCCGCCGCATCCGCCATCACCTTGTCGAAGACGACGGTGTTGTCATGGGAGCTGAGCAGGTTAAAGGCGTTGGCCCCGGTGGGACGGTAGGTCTCCTCTCGCACCGTAAGTCCGGTCATGGGGAACGACTGCGCCAGGAATTGGTACCTGAGCAGCGAAGTCTGATGGTCGATCGTGATGAAGCTCTGGAATCCGAGCGAACCACGGCCGGCGAGATCGAGACGACTACCGGCATACTGGTAGCCAAACGTGGCGGAACTGGGTCCCCCACTGTCATGTTCGACTTGGCTGACCACATAGTTGGCGTTTCTCAGCTCGCGAATCGGATACGAGACCGAAGCGCCCGGCGTGTAAATCAGGTCATCGGTAATGGGTTCGTAATTGATCGTCGTCGTGCGCCCCAAACCGTTGGTCACCATTTGCAAGCGTGGACCGGGTTGGCCCGAACTCAGATACAGGCCATCGATACCGGGCACGACCTTGCGGGAACTGGCCGCGAAAGTGAAATCCGAGATACCATCGCCATTGAAATCCAACTGCCGCCGCGTGTGAACATCGGGATCGGTGTCCTCAGCCCCGATTTTGGGGCTAGGATTCCAATTCAAGCTGGAGAGCTGCGGAGCGGAAAAGCGATCACCCTCCGAATACATGACCCACCAACCCTGATTGGCGCCGGACAGTTGGTCATTGTACCAGACGTAGTCCTGTTTGCCGTCATGATTGACATCATAGAGCAGGTTGTTGTCCGAGGGGGATGAGATCCCGAGCGACAACAGTATCTCACGCTTCGCCGGGTCTTGGCTACCAGCGAGTAACTTGATATTGTTGTAGTTACCGCTGCTCCAGTTGTTGGGGGTTATCTTGTCGAACCACGGCCTGACGCCCGTCTGACCGGCCAGGGTGTAACTGGGGGAAATGCCGCCGTAGGCTTGCTGGAAGGAAGGAACACCGTGACTCCCCTCCGATAGGAAGAGCAGATGCCTGAGCACATAGGCGGACTGAATGCCGTAGGCGTTTTCGATCACCTCGGCTGGCGTCAGCACCAAGAAGTCGGTCAGGCCGTCGCCGTTGACATCTCCGGGCATGATGAGGTGGGAGGAGCTGCGATAAATATTTGTCGCGCTTGCGGACCAACCACGGCCGTTCACAATCCGCCGCTGGGAGAACGTGCCGTCGGGCTGGCTGGTAACCGCATATAGATGTTTCAGTCCGTAGACATTGGAACCAGTTCCACTAAAACTACCTCCCCACGAATTCCATTGGGAGGTGGTCTCGATCCAAGCGTAATCCATCCGACCGTCTCCATTCAGCTCACAAGGAATCATGGATACGGAAAAATTACTGAGACGCTCGTAACCGAGGAACATTCCGATGGTGCGATGGGCGGTGTCCCAAATCGCCAAACCGTTCAACGCATTGGCTCCAACATCGCTCTTTGTCGGGCCGCCGAATGAGCTGCCGAGGGAAGCGCGTAATTGAAGATCTCCGTCGTAGCGGTGAATAAGAACATCATCGCGACCGTCCCCGGTGAAATCCGCCCACATGATACGGTCGGCAACAGCACCTTTTTCTTCGTTTTGAATCATGAACGGTGAACTGGTGCCCTGCCCTACGTTGGTGGCATTCGTGAATTCGTCCGTGATTGTTATGGTAGCACCGGGCAGGGAAACGAACTTGGTGCGATCGGAACGCAGGACAAAGAGCTGATGGGAACCACCTGTCGACTCCGCCGGGTTGCCGTAAAGAATGTCGGCAAGACCATCACCATCAATATCTCCCGTCTGAAAGAGCGCAGGAACGCCATGCCAAGTGATACCTGGAGTCCAATTGCTGGCAGAACCGAATCCGGCGTCCGTTCCGAGCGAAACAAGTATCCCTGTCGACGAATCCGCGTCGATGAGATCAGTGCGACCATCGCCATTGACGTCTGCAAACGTGAACGGAGTTCCCGCCTTACCATGGGCCGCACCACTTACGGGGTCGATGGCACTGTGCCCAGCGGATTCGATCAGCGGCGCGCCTTGGTAAGTGTGGGTGGGCGCACTGTCCCACCAGTCGAATTCCGAGGCGGGCAACCGCATGAAGCCCGAGCCATTCCCATTGCGGAAGTAGGAATGCACGCGTTCAAGCCGGGTTACACCATGGTTCGTTGCATAGGTGTAATCCAAATCGTAATAGGCCACCCGAGCTCCATTGAACGAAATGTCGATCGCATCCAGCCGACGCGTCTGACTAAACTTCTTGCCCGCGACGTATTGCAGAGATCTATCGTGTCGCTGACCGGCCGTGCCCTCGGCACTCGTGTTATAGTATAGAGTTACCGCGCCCTTAGCTGTCACACTCTCATCGGGATTGGAGGTATAGTGAATGTCTTTGAGTACGTATTCGCCCAATCGTTGACCTGCGCCATTGGTCACGTCTTGATAAGAAAACGTCACGGTGTTTCCGATCGGGTCGGAAACCTGTTTCAGTGCGTAACGGTAAGCCAGTTCATTGGTCGACTCGGCTGACGTTTGATAGCCATCAATACCCGATCCCGTGTACTTTCCGAACTGGTAAAACAAGCCGTTCTTGTCCGACAAGGTGAACCCATCGATCGACTGACCCGCACTGCCGGATAGACTCGTGGCGGTGACAACCACGAAGGAGTCGACCTCGGTTCGATACGTGCTACCCGACTTCCCGCGGGTGGACTCTCCGGAGGTGAGGATGAGACGTTTTCCATCGAGATAGAACTTGTCGGCGGCGTCAAAATGGACCGCGCGCACTTGCCCATCGCGGGCAAGAATATCACGACCGCGCATGATCGCTTCGGGAAAACCCGTGCTGAGTGAAAATCCGATACCGAGCAGGCCATTGCCAGCGCCGCTACTGTAGTTGAGCGACAACGAGGGTTGCATGCCGCCACGACCAGGCGGAATTCGCAGGGGGATTGAATAGTTCGCGGAACCGCGATTATCCACTTGGAGGTCTCCTCCCAGGGTGCCCACTCCCAAAGTTGCCGGAGAAGGCGTGGCGGGCGTGGGATCACCGGTCAAAGTGCCGAAGAGGTCATTGCCATTGCCCACCGCCCCTCCGCCGGTGATAGCAATATTCAGGATCGCGGTGCCGACTGCACCAGCCGCGTCGACCGACTCGGCCGTGAAGACCACCGTTTGGGCGACGGATTCAACCTGGTAGGCAACCGGGCTCTGGATGGACGCGTGCCCTTGGGCACCTCCCGGGATGGTCGGTTCTTCGGAAACAAACTCCTCGCCGTTGCGGCTCAAATCCAAACGAAGCAGGTTGGCCGGATTGTCAGGATCAGTCGCGATCGCGTAAATTTCGAACACTTCATTCGCCGCAATCGAAACGGTCTGATTGTTGGTCAACGCCGCGTTGTTTAGATACCAGACGACATTCGCTTGGGTATTGGGCGGCGGGTTAACGACCACCGTGACCGCATCGGTCGCCGTGCCGGAACCACCTGTCGCGGAAAGGGTGTAGGTGTGATTTCCCTCCGGTAGCCCCGATACCACGTGACTCCCGTCAGCGGGTAGCGGGTTCGGCAAACTGGAAAGATAGGGTCCAGACAAGGAGCGGGAGTTCGCATAATCGGTATCCCAGGTCAGGGTAACAGTTCCGGGAGCGTTCACGGGGTTGGGGCTCGCGGACAAGCTCGCGGTGGTCGTTCCGTGAATGACGAAGGAGTCGGTCCGAGTAACTGTACCCGTGGGACCGCTGGCGGTGAGCGTGAACGTATGCGTTCCCACGCCGAGACCGGATATCGTGTGATCGCCGTTGAAGGTGTTCCAGCTATGACCACTGAGGTTTCCGGTAACCGATATCGTATCGGCATACGCGCTGTTCCAGTATACCCGCGCCGCTCCGGGCGCGTAGGCGTTGAGCACATCCACATCAATATCCGCAGTGAGCGGGGGAAGATTGGTGCGCGCCGTCAGCGTCGAACTCGTGGTAGAGTGAAAGTGCTTATCGTTCGCAGTTACGGTGATATTGTAATCTGTGTCGGGCTGAAGGTTGTTCAACCACCAAGACTCCGCATCGAATCCGATATTGGCTGAACTAGTGGATCCCCCCACCGGGGCCCACTGAACCGTCTGACTGTTGACATCCGTGGCAGTCGACTTCGTCCAGAACACCTCCATCGTTTCGCTGCCCAGCGTACCGACCTGCAGTCCGGTGGGAGGAGGCGGCGGCCCATCGTCGTCAAGGAATCCAACCGGCACCACCTCAACCGTGATCGTGCGAACATCGTGCGATTGTCCCGTTTCCGGGTAGGGGTCCTGTCCGTAGACCTGAAAAGTGTAGACCCCGACTTGGGTAGGCGTAAAGGCCCAGGTGTTGACGAAAGCAGTCGTCCCGCTGGGAATCGAGGCTGAGCCACTCGTGGGATTGCCCATGGATATCGGCACAACATCATTGGGGCCTTGGTAGGACATGAGGACTTGCGTCATGTTGCCATCCGCATCTTGTAGATTGGCGCTGAGAGTCAGTGTATCCCCGACTTCGATACGCGAAACGGATTGGCTATTGAAATCGACGGTCTGGGGATAGACGTTGTGCTGATCGACGTCTAGGGCCACCCCAGTTCCACCGCTTATCCACCCACTGCCGTCGGCGGCTATCACCCAGTATCGGTAGCTCCATTTGTCTGGCTGACCACCGTAACGCACGAAGGTTTTCTCGACACCCAAACCGTCCGCAGAAAGGACCGGTGGCTCAAACTCACTATATTCAACAACGAGGTGATTGACCCCGCTAAAATCCAGTCGATAAGCCGTATAGACCACCGACATCTGCGCCAAATCGTTGTCCGGGCTGTCGTGAGCCCATGCTGTAAAGGAATAGGTTTGGCCGATGAGTACCGGCAGCACTGAACCGATTGAATACTCTTGGCCATTTTGATCCCGCATTCCCCGAACGGGAAGATTAGTACCGGTCGATACAATCGAATGTGTGGTCGTTGCACTCGGCTCACCGTCACTGTCCACCGCCCACGCAGTCAGCGTAAGCACGTCGCCTACGTTGGGTGGAGCCTGAAACGTGCGGGTATACGTCGCTAAACCCACGCCGCCCCAAGTTTGCGGATACTGGGTGCCATACTGGTCCTGTACGACAATGCTCGTAAGGTTTCCATCGGCATCACTGGCCTGGACCGTTACCGTAAACGACTGATTTCGACCAATCATTGTCGGTGTCGTGCCCCACCCCGTCACCGTTGGCGCATCATTTCCCGGGAAGTAGTCCACCGTGTGAAAGACGCTCTCGGTGACATCAGGTGATCCACCCGACGCCACGGTCATCGCGAAAATCTGGTATTGAGACTCACCGGTTCCGACAGCAGTCGTCGTGTAGGAAAGCGTCATGCTGGTCGGGGAGCCGGACGTGTTCGCAGACTTCATGGTGACCCCGGCCTTACGGATCTCAAATGTCGCGAATCCTCCCGAGGTGGAGGTTACTTGGGCAGTAACCGTGTAGGCCGTTCCTTCCTCAGCTGAATTTGCGGTGCCCCCCGGCACCCATTGCGCGGTTATCGCGGCCGAGGCGAGAGCCGTTGAGAGTGTAGCCAGAAAGATTTGGACGAGAATTCGCATGATGAGGGGTACTCGCATGGATCAGTTGGTCGCTTGGAGGAGGATGGGCAGTTCGGAGGGATGCCCTCGACCCACGAAATTTCCGGCGGCATCGACGACGTACACCGCCGGGGCTTCCACCGCCGGCATGCTCTGAAGCAAGGCACCGTCTGCCCCCAGGATGCTGCTGTAGTAAGAATCTGCTGGCGGCAGATCGGCCTTGGCCTCCCGCGCCCGCATCGTATTCGCGTCGATATTTACCGAAACAAGCGCGGCTCCGCTCGCGATTCCGTCGGCGACAAGCTGGTGGCTGTATCCGCCCGACTGCGCGGTTGCCGACCAAACATAAAAAACGAGCGGCCGACCCAGGTAAATCGAGGAGGAAACTCTCAATCCCGCTTCATCCTCCCAAGAAACTTCAAACGGACTACCCTTCAGTTTCTCGATCTCGACCGTCTCGCGTATCCGCCGCTTGATATTCACGGGCAGCGAAAGGAGAAGAAATCGATCTGCTATCTCCTGCTTTCGATCGATCGGAGCGGATTCGACAAGCGCAACGATGGACTGCCAAACGTCAGACTGACCCGGAAAACGCGCAAACAACCTCTCTGTATTTCTCAAGGAAAGAGAAAAATAGTCCGAGGCGGTGGACTCAGTATCCGCATATTCCTGATGGACCGCTTCACCGGCGACCTCCAGCTTCACCGCCTCATCGACCGTCGCGTCATCTTGCAGATTCCGAGCAATCCTTCGCGCCTGTGCCCGCAGCTCAATGTCTCCCGCCGCCACGGCACCGAAAAGACTGAGTGCTTCGATGCGCTTCGCCTCCTGCAAAGCCGCACGATCCGTCGAAACCGCACCACGCCCCTGTTCGATACGGTCTATCAGTATCCGCGCGCTGGCCGCGGATTGCCGATGGTTCGCGGCAATCTCCTGACGGTTTCGTTCGCGAGCCTCAGCAGACTGGTCTGCTCCCGGCGACCTCCGACCACGTCCATCTTTGCGGAAAGTGCCGCGCAATGCGGCAAGCTCTTCGTCCACTGAGAGGTCAGATTCAGTTCCCGCCGACGCAGGATCAGTTTTGTTCTGACCAGGTGCCGCATCACTCTTGCCTTGAGCAAAGGAATTGACCGAAAGAACGGTCAAAATGAATAGGAATCGCAGGGCGTGGGGGTACATATCTGGAGGTGGTTTAATTACGGAGTCGGTCGGGCCTGATCTTTCGACTGACCTTGCAGCGCCTTGCCGACCATCGTCCGAAGAACGATTCGGTTTTCCGGGGAGTCAGGATTTGCCACCTTCTCTTCGCGAAGGGGCGCATGAGCGGCCACCATGGCCAGGCTTCGCCGAAGCTGGATCTCGGACGGACTACCCGGTGGCTTCGCGATCGGCTCCATCGCAGTTGCAGTTGCCACCGAATCAGCCTGCGGAGGCACAACATCCGTCTCTTCCGCTACCACTGGCCTCTTGGTGTCACCGAGATCATGATTCGTTGTCGACGGTTGTTCTCGGACGACAGCGTCGGGCCAGAGCACCCAAGCGATTCCCGCAACAAGTAGAGCGCTGACAAATACGCCGAAAATACGCTTCTTCATGATCAGATTCCACTGGGGATTACTCTGAGGGATTGAGCATTCACCTCGTACTGGTCGCCGTCCGAATCCTTGATATAGAACGTCGGATACGACGCGGGATTGGAGACCGAGAGGAGGCTGTCACCACCGGAACTCGCGGTCGGAACCAACGGATTTGAGCCGCTCAAGAGCTCTTCCAAATCGGGTATCCCATCTCCATCGGAATCGACGGCACCCGGATGCGTTCCCAGAGCAAATTCTTCCCAATTGCTGAGGCCATCCCCGTCAGAGTCAGACGCTACACCACGATCATAGTGGCCGGGATTGAGTCCATGCTCGGTTTCCCAATCGTCGGGCAAACCGTCTTTGTCTGCATCCACGAACACGGGGTTAGCCGTATTGAAGTAGAGGTCATCGACCCACGAGGTGCCGCCGGCGCCACCTCGCAACTTGAGCAAGGAAAGGGACGACTGTTGATCATCAACGAAACCGATGTCCCCAATACTCGGTTGGCTATCGACATAGAGATCCCAGACCTTGTTCTCGAAATCCAAGCGAACGGTCAACCGCGCCCATGCATAGGTGCCACCGGATCCGTCAATCGGGCGAAGGACACCGGTGGCCAACCAGTTTCCGCCACCGGAGCCATCACCTGCCCAGGCTCTTACTTCGGCATCCGCCGCACTGCGTCCGAACCCAATCCTGGCAATACCAAGATCAACTTGGGCGCTCGAGCCCTCAGCGATTTGAACGTTGGGTCTGAGGAAAATGTCGACGAACACCACGTCCTCGCCCGATAGACCCGTAAGTCCAAGCGTGGCTTGTCCGGGCGAAGAGCCACCCGACAATTCGAGCCCTAGGTTACCGGTCAACTTGGCTCCCGCAGTAACATTCGCGGCACCTTGCGGAACCGCCCAGTTACCTTGATTCGAAAGGTCCCCCGTCGAGAAGGCTTCAAAGTCGACCACCTCTGGGAGCACACTCGATCCATTGACCGTGAGCGTGAAACTTTGGGTTTGCGTTCCACCCGAATTTGTTGCCCCCAGGGTGAATGTATACGTGCCCGACTGAGTAGGCGTTCCGGAGATGACACCAGACGTGTTCAAATTCAAACCAGGCGGAAGTGATCCCGCCGTGACGCCGTAGCTCGTGGCCGTGCCATCGGTTGAAACCGAGAAGGATTGGCTGTCACCAACAGTTAAACTCCAGCTTGCAGGCGACACAATGGTCACCTTGGTGGATACGGTAACTTGGCCCCACGCCGATTCATTGCCTGCATTGTCCAGTGCACGAACCTTGACCGTGTGCGTGCTTCCTGGATTCAAGCCACCAATGGCCTGCTGTGTATTCGTCAACGAAATAACCGCACCTGAGTTTAGTTGATATTCGTAACCCGCGACACCATGATTGTCGGTTGAAGGTGACCACAATACAGTGAATCCGGAGGCGGAAATTCCGCTAGCGATCGGAACTGGAACAGTCGGGGGGGAGTCGTCGGTGGTGATTATTGTAGTCGCCCAACCTGAGAGATTGCTGGCGGCATCAAGCGCCCGGACTTTCAAAGTATAAGCAACCCCTTGCGCAAGGTTCGTGAACGTTTTCGAGTTTGCGGTGAGGTATTCGACGGTATTCGACGCCAATTGCATTTCATAGCCAACCACACCCACATTGTCCGAGGCACTCCAACTGATGGTGAGTTCGGTAGCAGAAACATTAGTGGGCAATCCAAAGACAGGGATAGACGGCGAGCTACCATCTACAGTGGTGACGTTCAGGGCGGTGCTCCATCCGGACCAGTTTCCCGCCCCGTCTCGAGCCCTCACCGTCATTGCATAGGTCGTTACCTCCGACAGTCCCGAGAGTAGCAAGCTCGTTCCTGAGGTGGTTCCCAGCGAAGTGGCACCTCTGCGTACTTCATAAGCAGTGGTCCCTACATTGTCAGCTGAGGACGCCCAAATCACAGTAAAACCCGAACCTGATATATTTGAGGCCGCGAGCCCACTCGGCGTTGCAGGCGCCGAGACATCACCGGTCAACACTGGCAGATTCGAGCTCCAGCCCGACCAATTACCCGCAGCGTCGCGCGCGCGAACTGCCATCGAATAAGTCGTGTACTCGGCCAGCCCAGACAATCCCATACTAGTGTTGGAAGTCGTGCCTAACGACACACCATCTCGACGAACCTCGTACAAGGTAACCCCCACATTATCCGCTGGAACCGACCACGTTAGAGTGAAACTCGATCCGCTGATTCCCGACGCAGCAAGCCCGCCTGGTATTGAGGGTGAGGATACATCGACGGTCGTGACGCTCAGCGCCGAACTCCATCCGGACCAGTTGCCGGCCGCGTCCCGGGCACGCACGGTTATGCTGTAGGTCGTCGCGTCCGCCAAGCCGGACAATGTGGCAGTGGTGCCGGCCTGAGTACCCAATGAAGCAGAATCACGTCGAACCTCATAACCGGTCACCCCGATGTTGTCAGACGATGCCGACCAATTGAGTACAAAACTGCTGCCGTTCACGCTACTAGCCGCCAGACCTGTAGGCGCACTGGGGGGACCCGAGTCGACTGTCGCAACAGTCAGAGGAGAACTCCAACCCGACCAGTTGCCCGCCGCATCGCGCGCCCGAACCTTTATGGAGTAGTCAGTTCCCTGCGTTAGGCCTGTCAGGCTAGCGCTAGTGCCGACCTGTGTTCCCAACGACGTCGCATCCCGCAGCACCTCGTAGCCAGTTACACCCACGTTGTCCGATGCTGCGTTCCATGACAACGTGAAGCTGGTCGAACCCACGGAACTCGCCCCTAACCCGGTTGGAATCCCCGGTGCCACCGTATCTGAGGTCGTAACGTTGTATCCAGGGCTCCAGGCAGACCAATTACCGGCAGAGTCCCGCGCCCTAACTGTCATCACATAGGTCGTCGCCGGAGAGAGACCTCCTACGGATATGCTGGTTCCGGCCACGGTTCCAAGCGACGTCCCGCTGCGCCGAATCTCATAAGCCGTGATCCCGTCATTGTCCGTCGAAGGCAGCCAGGAAAGTGTGAACGAGGAACCCGTGACACTTGATGAAAGTAACGAACCGGGGACCGTCGGAGCAGCGGTATCCACCACTTCAATGTCCGGCGTGTGGGTGCCCCACCAACCGCCGCCCTGCCACTGATAGCCGGTTTGATCCGCGTCCTGCGCATGAGCCCACATGTCCCAAACCCCTAGTTCAGAGGCCGCGTAAGGGCCGAAGGTGTGAGAACCTGAACTTCCAGACGCTCCCACCTGCACATAGTCGATTTGATCGCCAGTCGCATCGTGGAGCCTCGAATACAATTGCGCCAACCTTCCGTCGGGATCTGAACCGCTCACCCGAATGTAGAAATTATCGCCAAGATTAACGGGGGCCCGTCCACTGCCGTTAAGGCCGATAACACCTTGGCTTGAATTCAGGATTTGGGCAGACACGGAAGGATTTCGATTGGTCACCACATAGTCCCCTGTCTCAGTCCAGCCCGAGTTGGCTCCAGAAAGGTCCCATGCGTAACAACGAAACCGGTAAACCGTCCCGGGAATACCCGGCGTGATCCCGTTCGGGTTGGAAGTCGTGGCGTTGCTGTTGCCGCCGTTGGCGCCCGCCGGGTCATTTGCCAGAGCGGTCCAGTCCCCGCCATTGACCCGATACTCAACGTTGATGCCGCCAAGATTCCAATCGGAGTCATGGCCGGTCGCGCGGACCGGAAACCAACCGCCATAGATTATCGGCGAGGGGGGCGGAGTATGCCATGTCGTGGTCGGGGCCCCATTGGTCGGGGTAAGATAACGAATCACGACGACTCCGCTACCGCCGTTGCCACCAAACGCGTCCATGTTTCCCCCTCCACCACCGCCGGAACCCGTGTTGGCGGCCGCATGACCTCCTTGGCCCGCCTGATATCCGCCATTCCCGGCTCCGGCACCTCCGCCGGAACCACCGGCGAAACCTCCACCTCCACCGCCACCAAACGTGCCCGCCCAAGTCGTAAGTGCCGAACCGCCATGGACTCCGTTGCCGGGTGCACCGGCACCGCCTCCGCCTCCACCATAAAATACACTGCCGGTTGCATTCCTGTTTCCATGGTTACCTTGTCCAGAGGTGCCGTTACCTCCCTGCACCCCGCCTGAGGGATAGCCGTCTGCACCACCAGAGCCTCCCACATTGCCGTACTGGTTCATTCCAGTACCTGCACCGCCCCCTTCCGCAGAGAGACCAAAGGCGGAGGAACCGCCACCGTTGTTACCGGTATACGGATACCACGTGCAACCTGCTCCCCCAGCCCCCACGGCAATGTTATAGGTTTGAATCCCCACACTCACACCACTCAAAATTCGCACACCTCCGGCACCACCACCACCGGCATGCTGATGGCCACCTCCACCTCCACCACCGACAATCACCACATCAACCGTCCCGATGTTTTGGTTTACGGTGAATGTAGCGCTACCGGTGAACGTATGTACAGTGTAGGGACCGGCGGTCGTAACCGTTCCTCCGTTAGCTGGATTAGCCAAAACCGCACGGGCACCAGCAACGAGCATGATCAGCAAGGCAAAGCCGTAACGCATTTGGTTTCGACGGCTGACGGCTAGAAATCGTAAGGGCATGGAGAAAAATCGCAGCGCTCTATCTAACGTTTGTTTGCACCAGGAAGGGAGGTAGATCCTGTGCCTCAGCCCCCTCCGCGTGGATTAGGCACTCGCTTATCCGGTGGTGGACCACGTCGATGACGGTTCATTTCGCCACCAATCCGGTCAATATGAGCCGACTTTCCAGGGTGGGTTTCCTTGGCCTTTTGTAGAATCAAAAAGTCCCGCTGTTCCATAAGTCTTTCGATCCGCTCGGTCAGAGCACGTACCTCGGGATCCTCAAAGGCCTCCACCAGAAGATCCCTAGTAGCACTGAAGTCTTCGCGCGACATTCCAAGGACAAGTTCGGTCGAGGCCGGTGCGTCGGAAGGTGAGGGTTGGGCGGCCATGGGTAGGTGCATTGCTACCGCAGAAAAAACTATGAGCGGACCCGAACGGATGAGTAGAAAACGCGCCGATATGTTTGTCGAAAGACTCATGATAGTTACTATATATAAGTTATATTGGGGATTAATACCTATACTCCGAACGTGAAATCTAGTAGTGACACCAATAATACGTCACTAAAACGAATGATTTCACTTCAGCTGCGTCGATGAGTAAATCCTTCAGACTGCCCTATTTAGGGTATGCAGAATCCGAATCCACTTAAAATACTGTAATTTAAATATTTACGAAATAAATAAAAGAGTCATCCGAACAAATACCGCCTTCTCTCTACCTTATTTTTGACACCAAGGACTTGACTATGCAAGTCCATCAAATTGAAGTTTTTGCACGACTCGCACACTACCCAAATACCTTAACCGAATCTCTGGCCGGCTCTCGTATTGCATACATGTTGCACTTAAGCACCCCCACCTCAAACAGCCCTAAAGCATTAAGAATACTTATCGTCGAGGAATTCGGATGGCTTGCCTCTCTACTCCGCGAAAACCAAGCACACCCGAATCTTCGAGCCTTCTCAAAAGCCAAACTTTCCTCCATCTCGGTCGAAGTTGAATGGAAACAGTCATGCGCTGAAGCGTTGGTGGCGACTCGAATAATTCAGCCTGATTTGATCATCGTCGAGGTCGGATTGCCGGATGGCTGCGGCACAGAAATCGTCGATTCCCTACTCACCGATTCGCCACATTCGCGTATCTTGGGATTTTCGGCGTTAATGAACGAACGAACAGTTAAAAGAATAGTAGCCGCGCGTTTTCATGGCTTCATCCCCAAATCGTATTCGACGGTCACGGAACTTCGCATCGCAATTCCCATGCTGTTACGTGGGGAGTCTTACTACAGTCCCATTTTCGATTGCCTGCGAAAGAAACTGCTCCGCGACCCGCAATTTCACGGCCATTTCCTGACCAACCGAGAACTTGAGGTCCTTGAGTTCGTTGCTCAGGGGTTCGACGATGCGGAAGTTGCGGAAGCATTGATGATCGCAACCGGAACCGCACACAAGCACCGGCAATCACTAATGCGGAAACTCGATGTGCGGACCTCCCTCAAACTCCTACGACGCGCACTCCAACTAGGATACGGACGCATCACGTCACCAACATTATCTCCGGAGATGACTCAGATCATAGAATCACCCCGCAAATCAACTGACACGTTGTGCTTCTCAGACGCTATCGAAGGTTCCGTCGCGGCCCCAACGTTTCCAGCACACTGAGTGATCCTTGGCATGTGAGCGATAGCTGTAGCCCAATCTCCGATGGTGACATACCCGGATAAAAATCCTCTACTGGGACGGCAGCGGGGCCTGGGTGCTGACCAAACGTCTGGAGAAAGGTGCCTTCTCCTGGCCGCGAGGCGGCGACGGAAACCAGCTGCATCTGACACCGCAGGCCTTGTCGATGCTGCTGGGCGGAATCGACCTGAAAGATGGAGCGAAAAAAGCCTGGTATGAACGGTGAACCGGGTTGCCTTCAGGCGTATCCCGAGTATGGATACGAAGCATGCCGCCCGCTGAAGTCCTCTACGCTGAAAACCAAGCGCTCAAGGCGGAGCTGGCGCAGCGCGACGCTCTGATCGGGTGGCTGCAAAAACAAGTGTTTGGCGGGGGCAAGAGCGAGAAGCTCGATCCGTCGCAGTTGAAGCTCAAGCTACTCGACCAACAAAAATTGATCGAGCAAACGGCCACGCCTGAGACGATCAGCTACGAGCGGCGGCGGGCCTCACGGGAGAGGGTGCCGTTGCGGGCCGAGGCCTTCGCGCACCTGCCAGTGAAAGAGACCGTGGTGATCGAACCTGAAGAGGTGCTGGCAGCCCCGAATCAGTTTGAACGCATCGGTGAGCAGCGCAGCTTCGAGGTCGATGTGGTGCCACCGAAGTTGTTCAAGCGCGAGTTCGTGCTCCCGAAATATCGGGCGAAGAATCAAGCCGATCGCGCGCCGGTGGTGGCACCAGCACAGGTGCGTCCGGTGGAGGGTGGCTACGCCTCGGCCGGACTGCTCGCCTGGGTGCTGATCAGCAAATACCTCGACCACGCTCCGTTGTATCGGCTCGAAAAGATGTCGGGCCGCTGGGGCGCACGCTTGCCCCGGCAGAGTATGGTCGAGTGGGTGCGCATCGCCTCCGACTGGTTGGAACCGATTTACACCCGCATGCACCGCGGGTTGCTTGAGTCCGGTTACGTGCAGGTCGATGAGACGCCGGTGCGTTGTCATGACCCGGATCAAAAACGGGGCAAAACCAAGGACGGGTGGCTGTGGGTGATGAATCGCCCCGGCGGCGACGTGGTCTTCGACTGGCGATTATCGCGCCAGCACGGGGAACTCACGTCCTTGGTCGAAGGCTTTGCCGGGGTCCTGCAATCCGATGGCTACGGTGCGTATGCCGCGTATGCGGCGGCGCATCCCGAGGTGCGTTGGGTGGGCTGCTGGGCGCATGCCCGCCGCAAGTTTTTTGAGGCCCAGGGAGAGAACCCGCGTGTGGCCCAATGGATCCTGCGCTCGATTGCCTGGATGTATCATCAGGAAAAGCACTGGGACGAAACCGGACTCGATACCTCACAGCGACAGCAACGACGTGAACGCGACTTTACCCGCCGACTTTACTGGTTGCGGGTGGTGGTGGCTCGGGTGCGCGAACAGGTATTGCCCCAGTCTGGACTGGGCAAAGCCTGCGCCTATCTGCTCGGACAATGGGCCCCACTTTGTGAACATCTGCGCCACGGCGAAACTCGGTTGGACAACAATCTGGTTGAAAACGCCATCCGACCTTCCGCCTTGGGAAAGAAGAACTGGCTGTTCGTTGGCCATCCCGACGCCGGACAACGCTCGGCCATCATCTACTCGCTGGTGATCAGTTGCCAGCGCCACGGACACGACCCGTTGATTTACCTGCGCGACGTGCTCACCCGATTGCCCCAACGCCAGCCCGGGGCCGACATCACCGACTTGCTGCCCGCCAACTGGAAACCACCAGTCGAAGTCGAACGACCCACATCATCGCAATCGTAACGATCCCGACATTGAAGTCGTAAGCATTGCGACGCCACTATCATCACCATCGCTATCCGCCATTAAGGTCGCCTCTCGGACGCCTACGATGAATCCGCGCTATCTTGATACCGGCTTGGACCTGAAGCTGATTATCACGGCTCCACTGGTTTTCACCGTTACCGCCTATGCAGCGCTGCAACGGGCTCCCATTTGGTTCACTCGAATCGTCGCGCTGGAAATTGAAAATACGCTGCAGGCCATGCGCTTCCGCCGATCGTTGAGCCCTTCCCAACTCACTGCAGCGCAAGCCTTGGTCGGTCACCTCTGCGATGAGGGCAAATTCGTGATGGCCGAACTTTCACTCGATGCCATCGCCGCAGAGATGCATCATCTCACATCCACCGTCACCGCCTGGATGGGATGCCGAACATTGGATCCCATGCATATCGCGGGGGCGATTCTGTTACAAAATCCCAAGTTTTTTTCAACCGACAAACGGCAACTGACGAGTGCCAAACTCGCCGGTCTCACGACCGTGAATCTTTCCTCCAGCAACGCATGTACGGTAGCGGTCCCATCCACAACTGAAAAGATGTGGCCTGGCGATGGCGCGAAAGCCATGGGAGAAGTTATCCCGAGTGACCGTCTTAACCGATCGGCGCTTTCGGCGAAAGCGCCCTACCCTTCGGATCTACGGCGACCGTTTCAGTGGGCGCAGACCCAGGTGGCGCGGACGGGATTTTGGCCGGTCGAGAAGGTGAACTTTCGCTTCCGGAGGATGTGGTGCATGGCGTGGTTGTCGCCGAGGAAGTCGGCGTAGATGGAGCGGTATTTGCGTTGGCGCGCGACACTGAGCACGGCGTCGGTGAGCACGTTACCCAGGCCCATGCCTTGCCAGGGGTCGGCCACGACAATGGCGAACTCACTGGTCTCATGGTAGGGGTCGCCAATGACCCGCGCGACGCCGACCATTTTGCGCACGCCGCGCTCGCGCATCTCGGCGACGATGGCGACTTCCCGATCATAATCGATCTGGGTGTAGCGAATCAGCATCTCGTGGCTGATGTCTTTGATGAGCTCGAAAAAACGGAAGCGCTGGGTCTGGGGTGACATGGCACGAAACATTTCCGCCTCCAGCTGTTCGTCCTCGGGGCGAATCGGACGCAGGCGCACGGTTTTGCGATTGGCGAGGCGAACGGTGCGTTCGAGTTCGCGCGGATAGGGCGTGACGATGAGGTGGCGATAGGGCGCGGCGTGGCGAGGCGGAGGCGCGGGATCGAGCACGATCTTGGCGTCGAGCGCGACAATGCCGTCGGCGTCGACGCCCAGCGGGTTGATGTCCATCTCGGCGATCTCCGGAAAGTCCATGATCATGTAGGAAAACCGGTAGAGCAAAAACTGCAGCGAGCGCATATCGATCGCCGCCATGCCGCGATAACCGGCGAGCAGCGTATGGATCTTGGTTTTCTCAATCATGCGTTTGGCGAGGGCCATGTTGAGCGGCGGTATCCCGATGGAGATATCCTTGAAGACTTCGACCCCCACCCCGCCCGCTCCGAAGAGAATGACCGGGCCGAAGACGGGATCCATTTTACTGCCGAGGAAGAGCTCGTATTTCTTGGTGACCATTTTCTCGACTATCACCCCCTGCAACTGCGCTTTCGGGCGAAGTCGGGCGGCGTCGCGAGTGATCTGGCGAAACGCGAGCATGACCGCGCGCTTGGAACGAAGATTGAGCGCCACGCCATTGACGTCGGTTTTGTGGAGGATGTCGGGCGACATGATTTTCATGGCCACGGGAAACCCGAAACCGGCGGCGCGACGGGCGGCATCGGCGGCGGTGGCGGCGTGCGCGTGGGGCGGAGAAATCAGGCCGTAGTTGGCGATGAATTGCTTGGCTTCGTTTTCGTTGAGGGCGTGTCGTCCGGCATCGCGCACGCGAGCCAGCAGGCGTTGATTGACGGCAGTCTTGGGTTTGAATTCCGCGGGCACGGATTCCGGTGTTTCCGTGAGCAACTCCTGATTACGGGCATAGCGCGCCATGAGATTAAAACACGTCACGGCCTCTTCCGGATTGTCGTATACGGGAATGCCTTTGGCGGTGAGTGCGCGCGTGCCGGACGCGACGTCGGCCGCGCCCATGAAAGCGGCCAGAATGGTTTTGTTGGAAGTGGCTGCGAGATCGCCCAGGGCCCGACCGATCTCGTCGGCGTTGGTCATGGCCTGAGGCGTGAGAATGACGAGAATGCCATCCACGTTGGGCTCATCGAGGCAGTGCCGCAGGGTTTCGGTGTAGGGTGTCACGCCGGCATCGCCGAGCACGTCGATCGGGTTGGAATGGCTCCACGCCGCCGGCAACACCTGGTTGAGCTTCTCGCGCAATGTCGCGGAGAGCGGGGCCAACCGTCCGCCCTGGGCGATGTGCATGTCGGTCGCGATGACACCCGGACCGCCGGCATTGGTAATGATGAGCAGCCGGTTGCCGCGAGGCCGAGGCTGCATGGAGAGCGACTGGGAGATATTAAAGAGCTCCTTAATCGTGTTCACGCGCGCGACGCCTGCGCGCTCGAAGACGGCGTCGTAAATGGCGTCGTCACCGGTGAGACTGCCGGTGTGCGAACTGGCCGCAGCGGCGCCTTCGGAGCTGCGCCCCACCTTCAGCACGATGATCGGTTTGGTGCGGCCAATCGAGCGCGCGGCACTGATGAAGCGCTTCGCATCCCGCAACGACTCCATGTAGATGAGGATGCTCGACGTGCCGGGGTCGGTCGCGAGGTAGTCGAGCAGATCGTGGTAACCGATATCGGCCATGGAGCCGATCGAAATGAAATGACTGAATCCGACGCGATCACGTATCGACCAGTCCAATACGGCAGTGCATAGCGCGCCGCTTTGCGAAATAAAGGCCAGCTTGCCCGGGAGGGCCATGCGGGCGGCGAAGCTGGCGTTGAGACCGATCGGCGGACGGATGAATCCCAGGCAGTTGGGGCCGATGATCCGCACTCCGGCCTGACGCGCGGTGCGGACCAGTTTACGAAACAATGCCGCCCCCGCTCGGCCGGTTTCGAGGAAGCCGGCGGTTATGACGACGGCATTGCCGATACCGCATTGGCCGCACTCTTCGATCACACCCAAAACATGCGTGGACGGAGTGGCGATGATGGCGAGATCGACGCGATCGGGAATCGCCCGCAACGTCGGATAAACCTTGGTCCCGCGCATGCTGCGGTGCTTGGGGTTTACCGGATAAACCACGCCGTCGAAGTCGCCGCCCAGAGTGTTGCGTAAGAGCGCGTTACCGACACTGCCCGGTCGGTTGCTCACGCCGACCAAAGCGATCGAGCGTGGGTTGAAAACAGTTCGGAGGCTCTCGAATGTATTCACGATACACGGGGGTTTTGAACGAGTTCATGCGGTTGCTACGGCAATCGTTCGAGTCTACCCCAAAGCTATCGAATCGCCGGTGGTGGGACAAGCTACTTTGTGGTCTTTCGCTTGTGCAAAATAGCGCGGTCGCGATACGGTCAGGACGTGTCGGCGAGGCTCGCCGACGGGTTGGCAAATATGCATCTTTTTCACGATCCCCGCTGTCTTGAGTTTGGCTCCGCCCACCACCCGGAGCAGGCCAATCGCGTGTCGCGCACCGTGGCTTATTTGCAGCGCGCACATCCGGATTGGACCTGGCACCTACCGGCGGCGGCGACGGACGAAGCGATCCTGCGCGCGCACACAACGGAGCATCTGCAACGCCTGCCCGGGCGCGAGGATTTCGACGAGGACACGCCCGGACACGAGGGCATGGACGGGCACGCCCGCCGATCTGCGGGAGCGACGATCGCAGCGGTCGATGCCGCCTTGCACGGTGACGGTCCCACCATGGCCCTGATGCGTCCGCCCGGACACCATGCCACGGCGGGTGATGCGATGGGGTTTTGTTATCTCAACAACGTGGCCATTGCGGCACTGCACGCCAAAGTCGCGCATAGCTTGGAACGCGTCGCGGTGTGGGATTTCGATGCGCACCACGGCAACGGCACCGAAGCGATCCTATTGAACCGTGCGGGCATCCGGGTCACGTCGGTGCATCAGTATCCCGGATACCCCGATACGGGTATGATGAGTCGGGGAAATTCCTACAACTGGCCGGTCCCGGCCAACTCGCATCGGCAAGATCACCTGCTGGCGCTCAAGGCATCGCTCGACTGCGTGCAGGCGTTTCAGCCTCAGTTGATTTTGGTCTCGGCCGGCTTCGACGCCTACCACGGCGACCCCCTGACGGAGCTGCTGCTGCAGACCGCCGATTTTGCACAACTGGGCAACTGGCTGCGCTCCACCGGACTGCCCGCCGCGGCGACGCTGGAAGGCGGTTACAGCAGTCACCTGCCCCGCTTGGTGGATGCCTTTCTCTCGGCCTGGGTTGGCTGATCCATGGGAGTTCTCGCCCCAACCGACGCGACCGCATTTGAGTCCGGGGCGTCACGCTAGAATTTCCATTCGGCGGAAGCGTAGAGCGTCCGACCCGGGCCGGGAATACGTTCGCCAGCGTGCAGGTCACCACTGCCGGGACGCCCCGCGGGGACCGGACCGCCGACCGGAGGCGTGAGGTATTCGTAGTGGTCTTGATTGAAGAGGTTTTTTACGCCAAATTGTAGGTGAAGCTGCTCGGTCACTGCCATCTCGGCTTGCAGGTGCCAGAGCGTGAAACTCGCCGTATCCGCGTAGATCGGCGCGTTGACGGGATCGGGGTTGGTGCGTGGGGCAACGTGACGAAAATTAAGGCTCAAACGGCATTCGCGATTGGCGATGATCGGACTCAAGCGCAGACCGCCGGTGAGTTCCCAAGGCGGCACCTCAGCCAAGTCGGCATGAGTATCCGCATTGCGAGCTTGGGTGAGACCAAACGACAGCGGAAACTCCACGATCGGCGAGGGTCGCCAGATCGCGCCCACTTCGCCGCCCCAGAACTGGGCGTTGATCGGTCGGTAGCCAAAGACCGTGTTGGGCCCCAGCGAGCCGACGGATTGGCGGCTGATGTAGTCGTCGACGTGGTTGGCAAAGAGATCGACCGTCGCTTGCACGGTCTCGGTTCCCCACCGGACACCGGTGGACAGGCTCCATTGCGTTTCCGGATCGAGGTCGGGATTGCCAATCTCCAGTCCGCCGCCCAGCGCGGGCAGCAGCGCGCGGTAACGTTGGCCGATGTCGGGCGCACGAGTGGCGAGTCCGATCCCAGCATAAGCGGAAAGCGGACCAGCGGGATCGTGCGCCAAGACGGCATTGGCCGAGGGCAAAAACACCTGGCGAGAGACATCGCCGGCCGCAGGTCCGTTGTAGGTGATGAATTGCTCGCGCACGGTGCGCCCGAGGGCCCACTCCTCGGCGGACAACGCATCACTGCGCACCGCATCGAGCCGCACGCCCAGCCGCAGGGAGTTTTCCGGACTGATGTCGGTGGAGGATTCCGCGAAGACCCCGAAGTCGTCGACGGTGGCATTGGGCCAAATGTGATCGAGCGGATTGCTGCTGACGCGGCGGGTGGCGTTGCGCCGTTGGTAAGCGTAGTCACCGCCGAAGGTGAAACGGGTGGCGTCGGCGGACGCGAGATCGAAGGCCAGACCCGCAGAAGCGGTTTCGGCCCGGCCGTGATTGACGATGAGAAACGGTGGAGGCGGCGGGTGGTCCTCGTTGGTCAGAAAAGGTGTGGTCACGCCATAGCCACCGCGGAGCCGAATCGATTCGAACCGGCCGGTCTCGGGTTTGATAACGTGCGCCAGCGTGAGGAAAATGCTCGGGGTGTCTTTGTTATCGAGTGGAAGGGAGATGTTTTCACTGTCGATCAAACGCCGATAAACCACGCCCAGTGTCGTGCGTTGGCGGGGCGCGGACATGACCCCGAGGTGAAGGGAAGCGCCCCACTCCCGCAGATCGGCGGCGACGTCCCTCCCTTGTGCCGATTCATAGTTGCCAAATTCGTTACGGAACAGGCCGACGCGATAATCCATCCGTTCGCCCGCCCCCTGCACCGCGGCTTCGACGGCGGAACCGGCATGGGTCGCGTCGTAAGAAGCGCGGAGGTGGCCATGCGAAGCAATGGCGGTGGCGTATTCATTATTTGGCCACGGATCGAGCGACAGCGCAATGAGTCCGCCGAGATTAGGCGGACCGAGAGCCAGCGACGGCAGGTCCTTGTGCACGGTGATGCTGGTGGCATTGACGAGGCCGAGCTGGGCCAGCGGTGAGACCGTGCGCGTGGGCGAGCCGTTGAGCAGGGGCAATCCATTGAGACTGGTGCTGACCCGATCGAATGCCTGACCGCGAATGTTGGGCTCGATGGCTTGGGACCCACGACGTTGGGCAGCTACGTTCGGCAAGGCGGTGATCGCATCGGCCAACTGCTCCGCCTCGATGCGGGGTGCAAATTGGGACGGAAATGCTACTTGGGGTTGAGCGTGAGACGCGCCCCATACGGGGAACACCGGCAGAAGATTAACCTCCGAATCGGCCGACTCGGAGAGTTCGCTGACCGGAACGGTTTGCGCCGGGAGCTGACCCAGGAGCAGGCATCCGCCCGCCCATGCCGTGGCTAGCCAGTGGCGTGATGAGGTTGGCGTTAAAGGTGTCATGAGCTTGGACCTCCGTGGGTTGGGGTTATCCGATAAACAGGCCGGCCAGGCCGACGATCGCCAGGGCAGCTCCGACGAAAAAACGCCGGCGGGGCCAGCGCCCTTCCATCAATCGAGCCAAGGGCGTGGCCATGAGCGGCGCGGTCGATACCACCGTTTGAACGAGACCGGCCGGCGCGAGACTGAGCGCCCATTGGCGGGCCGTGATGCCGAGCACCGGGCCAAACGTGGCATTGAGCAACACCCAGAGCCACGGCCAGTCGGGTCCCCAAGTGCCAAGACCGCGGTCGCGCGCCTTTTCCACTTCCGGCATTTCGCTGCGCGGCAGTAACGTCGGCCAAAGCTTGACCAACGCGTAAACCAGCGCGCCGACGGTCAGCCCGCCGATCAGGCGTTGCCAAGCCGCCGTGCCGGGATCGAGTTCGAAGTCGGCGGACTTGGTCAAGGCCCACGCGTGGCGGCTCACCACCATGCCCAGCGCCTGACCGAAGCCACTCACCAATGCCCACCCCAGTCCGCTGATTTTTCGTTTTTCACCGATGTCCGACGGAAACCCCGGAGCCAGCCCGACTACCACGCCCACAAGGACCAATGCCATGAACCCGAGCTGGCTCGCGAGCACGGTCGTGCCCAGCCATCCCCACTCGATCACCAGCGCAAACACCGCCGTGCTGCACTCCACCACCAACAAACTCAACGGCGTGCCCAGTCGCGGCAGACTGTGAAACATGGCCACGCCACCGATGCCGAATCCGAGCAGACCGCTCAGGAAAAACCACTCGCTCGCCGGTCCGTGCCAACCGCGTCCGTAAACCAACGCCCAGAACCCGAGCAACATCACGGCCACCAACAGACGCCAGACGTTGGCCCGCAGGCTGCCCAGCAGTCGGGCGGACCGGTTGGCACACACGCCGACCAGGGCAAAACAGAGGGCGGTGAGCAGCGCGGCGAACATGACGTCTAGCCGGCCAAACCGGATTTGACCTGCACACCCTCGACCTGGCCGAGGCGACCCGTGAGTGCGCCGAGCTCATCGGTGGACATATCGACGATGAGGGTGATGACGCTGTGAGTGCCGCGGGCCCGCGGGAGACCCATGCGACCGAGGATGCCGTCCCCGTGATCGTGTAGAATCGCATTGATGCGCTCGGACGCTAGCGAGCGGTCCTGGACGACGATTCCAACAAAGCCTAAACGTGAGTTCATCGGTGGTCCTCGTGACGGCGTGGTCCCAAAAAAGACGTCCCGGATCGAAGCGAACCGGGACGTCGTGAACCCACTGTCACGAACCACTCGACCGATGAGTGGTCCGAAAGAGATAATCGGGTCTGAGAGCACTCCCTTGTCCGCAGGTCGCAACCCTTGGCGCAGGAACTAGGACCGTTCTGTCGTGGTTAAAATTTAATTATGGGCGGGGGGTTATCCGGCTCGACCGGCTAGTTTTTATAAAGCGGGCGCGGCGTGTAGTTGGTGTGCAACAACTCGTGCGCCCGGTGACTGAGAGGCTTTTCGAGGAACTCAGCGTAGATGCGCTTGATCTCGGGATTCTCGTGCGAGAACCGGACCGCGCAATCGCGGTCGTCGGCATAGAGACCGGCAATGCGCTGCCGGCGCACCTCGTCGCTGACGCCGTAGGGTTGGCCGCCACCGCCGATGCAACCACCCGGACAGGCCATGACCTCGATGAAGTGATAAGGCAGTTCTTCGCCCTTTTCGCGCGCCGCCCGGACCTTGTTCAACACCGCCTCAACGTTGCCCAATCCGTGCGCCACGGCGACTCGCACCTTCGTGCCCTTGATATCGATGGTGCCCTCTTTCACGCCTTGAAGTCCGCGCACGCTTTCGAAATCGATCGCCTTGCCGGTAAGGTTTTCACCGGTGACGTAGAAATAGGCTGTGCGAAGGGCCGCTTCCATGACGCCGCCGGTCGCGCCGAAGATCGTGCCGGCTCCGGAGTATTCGCCCAGAATGCTGTCGGCGTCTTCATCGGGAAGCGCTTTGAAGTCGATGCCGCTCTGCTTGATGAGACGCGCCAGTTCGCGCGTGGTGAGCACGACATCCACATCGTGGAAGCCGGAGGCCATCATCTCGTCGGTGCGCTCGAGTTCGTATTTCTTCGCTGTGCAAGGCATGATCGAGACCTGATAAACCTTGGCGGGATCGATCTTGTTTTTCTTGGCGAAGTAGGTCTTGGCCATGACGCCGAGCATCTGTTGCGGGGACTTGGCGGTGGAAAAATTGTCGATGAAATCGTAATGCTTTTTCTCCATGAAGTCCGTCCATGATGGACAGCAGGACGTGATGAGCGGGAGCTCTCCCTTGCCGTGAACGAAGCGTTCCACGAACTCGCTCGCTTCCTCGACGATGGTGAGATCGGCGGAAAAATTGGTATCGAACACCGCTTTGAAACCGAGACGGCGCATGAAGGCGTAAATCTTCTTGGTCAGGTTGGTGCCGGGCGGATAACCGAACTCTTCGCCCAACGCCACGCGCACACTGGGTGCGATCTGCACGGTGCAGTATTTATCGGGATCGGCCAGGGCGTCCCAGACGATCGATACATCGTCGCGCTCGACGATGGCACCGGTCGGACAATGTGCGGCGCACTGACCACACTTGATGCAGGGTGACTCGGCCAACGTGATGTCACCGGCGGGGGCCATGCGCGTATTGATGCCGCGCTCGAGGAACGACAGCGCCCAGACGTTTTGCACCTCCTGGCAAACCGTGACGCACCGACCGCATTTGATGCATTTGCGGAAATCGAGCACGATCGAGCCATTGGAATTGTCGCACGGCAGATCGCGCACGGTGCGCTTGATCACATCCTGACGAATGCCGAAATCGGCCGCCAGTGATTGCAGCTCACAATTGCCATTGCGGCCGCAGGAAAGGCACTCGTTGGGGTGATTGGAAAGAATGAGCTCAATGACGGAACGTCGGATCTCCGTGAGTTCGTGATCCTGGGTCACGATCTCCATGCCGTCTTCGAGCGGGGTTGCGCAGGCTCGCGGAAGCTTGCCGCTGCCTTGGAGCTTCACGATGCACAGGCCGCAAGCGGCGGTGGCGGGAAGATCCTGATGTTTGCACAAGGTCGGAATCTTGATGAATGCCTGCCGCGCGGCATCCAGAATACTGGTGCCGTAGGGAACCTCGACCGGTTGGCCATCGATGGTGGCTTTGACCGTTTTGGTTTGGATCATGGTGTTTCCTTTTTCGGGTCAGGGTTGTCAGGCGGTGGCGGCGACGGTCGCGGTGATCGGACCGGCGGCCCGCGCTTTTTTCATTTTGCGAGCGTAGGGATGACCGCCTTCGATGTAGGCATTGTATTCATTTTCAAAATACTTGAGCGTGGACAGCACCGGGTTGGGTGCAGTCTGGCCGAGTCCGCAGAGGGAGGCCTTCTGCATGGCGACACAGATACGGCGCAACATGGCGACGTCGGCGGGTTTGCCACTGCCCCGGGCAATTTTCTCCAGCAGCTGCAACAATTGATAGCCGCCCACGCGGCAGGGCGCGCATTTGCCACACGATTCGTCGACGCAGAACTTGAGGTAGAATTTGGCCACATCGACCATGCAATCGGTTTGATCCATCACCAACATGCCCCCCGAGCCCATGATGGATCCGAGCGCCTTGAGCGCCTCGTAACTCACGCCGGTATCGAGCAGTTTTTCGGGAATTACCCCACCCGAAGGCCCGCCGGTCTGGATGGCTTTGATGTCGTTGCGATCGTGCATGCCGCCGCAGATTTTGAACACGATATCGCGCAGCTTCGTGCCCATCGGCACCTCCACCAGCTGGGCGTTGCGGATCTTGCCGGTGACGGCAAAGACCTTCGTGCCGGTCGATTCCTTCGTGCCGATGCCAGCATACCAGGCCCCGCCTTTCGCCAACACAGCCGAGGCCGCGGCGAGCGTTTCCACGTTGTTGATCGAGGTGGGTTTACCCCACAGTCCGCTCACCGAAGGGTAAGGCGGACGCGGGCTCGGACTGCCGCGCTTGCCTTCGATCGACGCGATCAACGCGGTCTCTTCACCGCAGACAAATGCTCCCGCGCCCAAGCGCACCTTGGCATCGAAACTGAAACCACGGCCGAGAATATCCTTACCCAACAGTCCCGCCTGCCGAGCCGCGACGATCGCCTTTTGAATGCGTTCGATCGCCATGGGATACTCCGCGCGAATGTAGAAGTAGCCCATCGATGCGCCGATTGAGTAGGCCGCCAACATCAAGCCTTCGAGCACCGCGTGAGGGTCCCCTTCGAGCACACTGCGATCCATGAACGCACCGGGGTCTCCCTCGTCGGCGTTGCAGATCACGTATTTCACGTCTGCCGCCACTTTGCGCGTGAGATCCCACTTCAACCAAGTCGGGAATCCGGCGCCACCCCGGCCACGCAGCCCGCTCTCCTTGATCTCGGCAATGCACGCCTGAGGCGAACCCGCCAGCGCGCGGTTCAGGCCCTGATAACCGCCGTGACTTACGTAGTCATCGAGATCTTCGGGATCGATGATGCCGCAATTGCGCATCACCACGCGCTCCTGCAGCACCGGCGCGTCGTAGCGCAGGTTTTCGATCACATCGTCGTGCTCCACCGATCGTTCGACGATTTGCGCGACCTGGTCGGTCAAAACGTTGCTGTAGGTGATCCCGGCAGGAAACACACGCACCACGACGCCCTCATCGTAGACTCCCACGTCAAGGGCCCGGACGACCTGCACGCGTTCCGCCAGCTTCCGTCGTTTCAGTTCCTCCTGCAGCGTGAATTGGAAGAATTCGGTCCGGTCGTTGTCCTCGCAGCTGGTGTCCTTCACCAAAATAAAGCGCAGGTCGTTCGGCTTGAGCAACGCCGCGCGCGCTTGCGCGGTGTCGGGATAGGTCAGCATATGATCATCGACCAATCGCCCTCCGAGGATGTGCTCATCGAGGATGCGCTTTGCCACGTCCACATCGACCGCACCGTAAAGCGTCGGAGGCATGTTCGCGACATTCACTTCGACGATCGGGTCGGCCCAGGAAAGTCCGTTCGAGCCCACGCGACTCACGGGCGGCATCCGGTCCAGTTTTTCGGATTCGTCATCGAAATACTGATACACGAGTCTGGCGCCGGCGGCGATGCCACCGGTGTCGAGGCCGACTCGCAGATAAGGTTCCCCGAAAGTGGGTTGGGTCGCGGTGTAACGATTCAACACCTCGGGGGTAAACGTCGTGCTCATACTTTGGCCTCCTCGAGTTCGTGCGCGGCATCGGTGATGATTTCCCCGACGTCGCCCGGTTTGAGTTTCCCGTAGGTTTTGCCATCCATGACCATGGTCGGGCTGAGCCCGCAGCAGCCGATACAGCGCACGGTTTCGAGATGAAACTGGCGGTCGGCCGTGGTGCCGCCTTCGGGCACGCCCAATTGTTTTTCGAGCTCCGTGAGAATGCCGGGCGCGCCCTTCAGGTAACACGCCGTGCCCATGCAAACGGTGACATTGTGCTTACCCGGCGGAGTGAGTTTAAAGTAGTGGTAGAAGGTGATGACCTCGTAAATGCGCGCCAATTCCACGTGCAGGGCCCGGCTCAGCTCCATGGCGATCTCGCGCGGCACGTATCCATGCTGGTTCTGGATTTCGTGGAGAATCATGATGAGGTTGCCTTCCTCGTCCCCCCACCGGTCGATACAAGCCTGCACATCTTTTTGGACGTTGCTCTCGATCTTGCGTTGCAGGCGATGGAGTCGCTCCAGCCGGAGGGCCAGCACCTTGGCCAGTTCGTCGGAGACATCACGCGGGATGAAACCGTGCTGCTGCTCGATACTGTCCAGCAGTTGCGAGAGTTCGGACTCAGTGCCGCCTACCGCAGAGAGCCGGTTCACCAATTCCTTCGTCGTGTGTTCCATACCGAGCTTGAGGGGTTGATTTTAAGGCCTGGCGGAGGCTATTCAACGGGGCGAATAGGCCGGCGTCGGGGCGACTGTTCTGTTTACGGCATGGAATCTATCATAAGACATTCTGCTTTTGCAATTATTTCATATCACTTTCGCTAATTTTAATTCACAAGGTGCGGTCCACATAAAATGAAGTTATTTTAGGTAGACCTTCCGAGGCAGGCCGCCCGTGTGCCTGATAAACCCGGTTGGGGCCCGTTGCGCACGAGTTGAAGTTAAAGTGGAAGCAATCGGATTCCCGCGATGTGTGGTTTCGGCCTCGGCCCCATTGACGCGATCCCACCGGACATGACGCGGGACTTTCCTTCTGCCTTCGTTCTGATCAACTTCCTCGCTCCATGTCCCCCGCTCTCGTCACGCGTCTCTATCAAGGCACTCCGCACAATCTGCGGATGCTCGGCGCGCGTCTGCGGCGCGGGGAACTCGTGGCCGCCCCGACCGAAACCGTCTACGGTCTCGCGGGTGATGCCATGAATGTCGCGGCCTGCGAGGCGATCTTTGCCGCCAAGGAACGGCCGGCCAACGACCCGTTGATCGTGCATGTGCGGCAGCGCGCCGAAGCCAAAAAACTGACCCGTTGGAACGACGCCGCCGAAGCAGTCGCCCGCGCTTTCTGGCCAGGGCCGCTGACCATGGTGCTGCCCAAACGGGAGCACGTGCCCGATATCGTCACCAGCGGTCGCCCCAGTGTGGCCATCCGCATGCCGCAGCATCCCCTGTTTCGAAAGCTTCTGGCCGCGGCCGACCGTCCTCTCGCCGCCCCCAGCGCCAATCCATTTGGCTACATCAGCCCCACCACCGCGCAACATGTGAAAGCCAGTCTGGGCGGTCGCATCCGTTCCATTCTCGATGGAGGTCCGTGCGCCATCGGCATCGAATCAACCATCGTCGATCTACGCGATCCCGCCCACCCAACGGTTTTGCGACCCGGTGCCATCACCGCCGATCAACTTTCCAGAGTGCTCGGCGTCACGGTCCGCGCTCCCAAGGTCAACACCGTGAGTCATTCCCAGGCGGCCGACGCCCCCGGCATGCTGGAGCGGCATTACAGTCCGTCCACGCCCCTCACGTTGCACGACACGTTGCCCGGTTACACCGGGACACGCGAGGCCCGCGTCTATTTTCATCGTGCTGACCTGTCAGGATCGAATGAATACAGTCTTTCCACCGATGGCTCCGGAGAATCAGCGGCCCGACGCATGTTCGCGATGTTGCGCGAGTTGGATGCCGGCGATTGGTCGCACATTCACCTGGAACGCGTTCCGCGCGAAGACCCCTGGGCACCGTCCGTAAACGACCGACTCCGCCGCGCCGCCGCACGATCGTCCTGAACAAGCTCGTTCCTACGTTCCCATCCCGTCGTCCTCTCAAGCCCAGGGGTCGAAGAGGACTTTGATCGCTTGTTGAGTGCGGAGCATTTCAACACCCGACACGTAGTCGGACAGCGGGAGCGTCGCGGAAATCAAAACCCCGAGATCGAGTTGGGCTGTTGCTATCGCGCTCAGGGCGGTTTCAGCCGCCAGACGGTTGTGATCACCGTAACCGAGCAATGTCACCCCGGGTCCCCACATCAGCGCGCCGTCGTATGGGATCTCACCTCGCACGACTCCAAACAACGCCACGGCCTCCTTGGTGCGGTGGAGCAAAAACTTCACCGCAGGCGGGACTCCCGTGCAATCAATCGCCATATCGAGCGCCTGATCGTTCCCGCGGTTGGCGGCCCATAAGCCCTCGTCGGAATCAACGGTTTCCGAGGCGCCGACGTTCAATGCCAGTTCACGACGTGAAGCCACGGGAACGAAGGAGGCGAACTTAGGGGACATTGTTTGACTCTTGAGATAATTGAGTGGGATTCAGCGTTCGCACGAATTCTCACTCGCCTCCAAGGCTGAACCGGGAACTCGGGTTCGTATCTTTTCATTTCTATTCCGCAATGCCCGTCGAGTGCCAAACAACATCCATTCGATTGAGCATGTTTTGCCGGGCGGTGGCCAGCTTTCAGCGTGAAGATACTTTGGGCAGATTTTCGGAGCGGAGCGATTTCATCGAATTTTTCCTTCGTTTAATCGAGTCGGTAGCCGCGTTTGGAAGCGCCCCACCCCGTCCAGATCGTCCCAGTAATGGGAATTCCTGATCTCAAGTCTGGGGCGTGTGAGTTCGTCCCCTAGAAACGAAGGGTTCTTTAGTTATTTCCATACTGAGACTTATGAAAGTCATGACGACGTGGCATGGCGGCTGCAAACGTTGGCAGCACATTCGCCTGACTTCTTCCGCTTCATCTTTGCTTCACCATGTTCGAAACGTTTTTCCAAGACCTTAAAATCGGCTTCCGGGTCCTCATTAAAGAGAAGTCGTTCTGCGCCCTCGCGGTGCTGGTGCTGGGTCTGGGCATCGGCGGCGTGACCACCCAGTTTGCGGTGGTTAATGGCGTGTTGCTGCACGCGTTTGAATTCCCGGGGGCGGATCGGCTGATGGATGTAAACATCGTCCAGCGGGAGAACTTCACGCCCAGCAATTTTCGGAACCAGATGTTGTCGCAGGACTACGCGGACATGCGGGAGCACCAACAAAGTTTCGAATATTTTACGGCCTACCTCAATGGCTCGACCGTTAATCTCACTTACCAAAGCCAACCACGTCGACTCACCGGTGGCTACGTGACCCACGACTTCTTTGATGCCGTGGGGGTGTTCCCGGCGTTGGGTCGGGACTTCCTGCCCGAGGACGACCAGCCGGGCGTCAACAAGGCCGTGATCATCAGCGATGCTTTGTGGAAGCGTGACTTCGGAGCCGATCCCAACGTCATCGAGCGCACCGTGAATGTGAACGGCGTGGCGGGCACGATCATCGGCGTGATGCCACCCAAGTTCAATTTCCCCGCCAACGAGGAGGTGTGGCTGCCCCTGCATTCGTCGTTTCCGGTGCGTCCGCGCAACGATCCCAATGACATCGGCGTGGCAATACTCGGGAAACTTCGCCCCGGGGTGAGCATTGATCAGGCCCAGGCCGAGGTCACTTCGTTCGCTGCCAATTTCGCCCAGGAGTTTCCCGATACCAACAGCCCGTTCACCCTCGGTTATGTGCGCCCATTGATCGCCACGTTCACGGGTCCACAGCTTACGGGGATGTTGCTCATCATGCTGGCATTCTGCGTGGGCGTGCTGCTGATCGCGTGTGTCAATGTCATGAACATGCAGTTCGCCCGGGCCACGTTGCGGGCCAAGGAGCTGGCGATCCGATCGTCACTCGGCGCGACGCGCATCCGACTCATTCGCCAGATGTTGACCGAGAGCCTCCTGGTGGCGTCGATCGGCGCATTGCTCGGCATCGCGATCGCCGCTTGGTCGGTCGATTTTATCGATGCCGCGGTGCACAACGCCGCCAATCCCATCCCGTCGTGGATGACGTTTGAACTTTCGGGCAAGGTCCTCGCATCCGTGCTGGTCGCCACCACGTTGTCCGCCTTGGTGTCGGGCTTCGTGCCGGCGTGGATTTCGTCGCGAGCCAGCTCGATCGAGGTGCTCAAGGAGGGCGGGCGCGGCAACACGTCGCGCTCGTTCATGATCATCTCCCGCGGGTTGGTGGTCTTTCAAATCGTGATGACGTGCGTGCTGCTGATCGGCTCGATGTTGCAGCTTCAATCCATTCGCAACCAGCAGTCCGTCGATTTCGGCTACGACACCGGCAGCGTGCTCGCGGGTCGCATGGGGTTGATGGAGGGCGACTACCCGACGAACGCGTCCCGCCAACAATTTTACGAGACGCTCGTGCGCGAGTTGCGGGCTTCGGGTCAGTTTGAATCGGTCGCGCTGACCAATCGATTCCGGATGGTGTTTTCGGGCAACGGGCCGATTGAGATTGAGGGCGAAAAATATCTGGAGGACTCCGATCGCCAGATCGCCAACTTCGAAAACATCACGCCCGGCTATCTCGAAACGCTCAATCTGCGCGTGCTCGATGGCCGGGACTTCACCGAGAATGATTCGGACCAGAACGCCCCGGTCGCCATCGTGAACGCGTCTTTTGCCCAAAAGCACTTCGGCCATGAATCGCCCATTGGTCGCCGGTTCCGCACCGTTAATGGCAACGGCACCACGATCGGTCCGTGGCGGGAGATCATCGGCGTCGCCGCCACGGCGCGAATGCAGGGCCCCTTCAACACCCAGGTCGATGACTCCGGGTTTTACCTCCCCTACTTCGCCACCGCTTTTGGTCCGGTATTGGATGAACCCAACGCCAACCAATTTGGCACCGTGGTGGTGCGCCCGCGCGGCGGCCAACGTCCCGAGGCGTTGGTCAACCAGTTGCAGGCGCTCGTGAACCGCGTCGACCCCAACCTGCCCATGTATTTCGTGGAGACCCCCGCCACCACGCTCGACGCGTTGATGTCGCAAAATCGTCTGGTCGGTAACATGTTCCTGCTCTTCGGCATCGTGGCCGTTGGCCTTGCCGCGGTCGGACTGTATGGGGTGATGAGTTTTACGGTCAACCAACGCACCCAAGAGATCGGCGTGCGCATGGCACTGGGAGCGGACAATCGCACCATCCTCGGCATGGTCATGCGCCAGGGGGCGATTCAAGTCGGCATCGGTCTGGCGCTCGGACTCAGTATCGCGCTGACGATCGCATTCATTTTCGGCAGCGGGCTGAGCACCGTGCTCATCGACGTCAGTCCGAGTGACCCGCTGACCTATATTGGCGTAACGTTATTGCTGTGCGCCGTAGCGGCGGTGGCGGCATTTGTCCCCGCCCGCCGCGCCACCCGCGTCGATCCCATGATAGCGCTGCGCGCCGACTGACCCCTCGCACCACCCCGCATCACCCTACGACTTTCGTTCATGCTATCCTTGATTCGCCAATCGGTCCGTCGTCTTGTTCGCGAGCGCGGTTTCACCGCGACCGTGCTGCTCACGCTCGCTCTCTGTATCGGCGCGAATGTCGCCATTTTCGCCGTGGTCGACGCCGTGCTGTTGCGGCCGTTGCCGTTTCCCGAGCCGGATCGACTCGTTACTCTGCGCAACTCTTACCCGGGCGCCGGCGCTCCGCTGAGCGGCGCATCGTTGCCCAACTATTTCGACCGCCGCAACGGGGCCATTCCCGGTTTCGAGTCCGTCGCCATCGTGCAAAACAGCAGTGCCATCATTGGCGAGACAGGCTCGCCTCAACGGGTCGCCCGCGACCGTGTTTCCCCGGAATTTCTGGAAACCCTGGGCGTGCCGCTCGCCCGGGGCCGCACGTTCACGGATGACGAACTTGTTTACGCGAACGCTCAAGTGATGATCATCACGCACGAGTTTTGGCAGACTCAGTTCAATGGCGTGAACGATGTCCTGGGTCGCACTCTCCTGGTCGATGGTCAGACGGTCGAGGTGGTGGGCGTGTTGCCTCCGGGCTTTCGCTACCTCGATAGTGAAGCGCGATTCCTGACGCCTTACGCCTCCGGCGAGGACGAGCGCACGCCGCAATCGCGTCACTCCAATAACCACCGCATGGTGGTGCGTCTGGCTCCCGGAATTTCGGTCGAGTCGGCCCAGAAACGCATGGATGCCTTCAACCAAGCGCTGCTGGAGACCGACCCCAACAAGGAATTGGTGATCGACGCGGGCTTCCGCACCATTGTCACCAGTCTGCGCGCCGATGCCGTGCGCGATGTGCGCGATATGCTCGTGCTGCTGCAGGCCGGCGTGCTCGCGCTGCTCGTTATCGGCGGGGTGAATCTCGTCAATCTGCTCCTCATCAGGGCGCATGGTCGCACCAAGGAGTTTGCCGTGCGGCAGGCGCTCGGGGCCGGCACGGGACAACTCAGTCGCGACGTGCTGATCGAGACCATTTTGCTGGCCTTGGCGGGCGGCACCCTGGGCGTGCTCGGCGGCATTTTCGCGATCGATTTGTTGAGTGCCTTGGGCACCGATCAACTTCCCCTGGGCGTCACCATCGCATTTGACTCCCGGGTCGGTCTGGTCGCGTTGGTGGGATCCTTGATGGTGGGCGTATTGCTGGCCGTGCCGGTGCTGCTGCTCAGTCTCAAACTGAACCTCGCTCGCGCCATTTCCACGGAATCGCGCGGCGGCACCGTTTCGCGTGCGGCGCAGCGGGTGCGCCATGCCTTTATCGTGGTGCAGGTCGCGCTCGCATTCACGTTGCTCTGTGGCGCGGGACTGCTGGGCGTTTCGTTGCAACGCGTGCTGCACAATCCGCCCGGCTTTCAACCCGACGCGGTGTTGACCGCTCGGTTGCAACTGCCCTGGGAATCCTATCCCAACGCGGAAAAACGGCAGGCATTTCTCGAGCGCGTTGAAAGCGAAATCCGCGCTCAACCCGGTGTCACCCACGTCGGCTTCACCGATGGCCTGCCGTTCGGCGGCGATGTCAGCGACAACGCCACCGTCGTCGAAGGCGTGGAGCCGGCGCCGGGCGAATCCATTCGCACCCACTTCAGCTCATTCGCGATGGGCGACTACTGGGCCGCCCTAGGCATCCCCGTGTTGCGTGGACGCGTCCTCACTGCCAGCGATCAGATCGAGGGCAATCGGGTATGCGTGGTCGATCAAGCGTTCGTCGACCGCTACTGGCCGGACGGCGCGGACCCCATCGGTCGCCGACTCGCTCTCGGTGTGCACTTGGACGACGAAAACGCGCTGAGAATCGTGGGGGTCGTCGGCACCATCAAGCAACGGGACCTCACCGACACCGCACCGCTCGGTTCCGTATATTTGCCCTATCCCGAACGTCCGCGGCAACGCATTGCGGTCGCCATCAATACGGTGCTACCGGCGGCTCAGTTTGCACCGTCGTTGCGTCGCGTGGTGGCCGGCATCGATCCTTCTCTCCCGGTGGACGATATCAGAGTTCTGAACGAACGCATCGAGGACAGTCTCTTGATCCGCCGTTCTCCCGCGATGTTGGCGGGGATTTTCGCCGGAGTCGCACTCCTCCTCGCCGCGATCGGCACCTACGGCGTCCTCGCCTACGCCGTCGGGCAACGGCGGCGCGAGATCGGCGTGCGCATGGCGCTTGGCGCCCTCCCCGGGCAAGTGCTTCGCCAGTTTCTCGCGCTCGGCTCCAAGTTGCTGCTGTGCGGTCTGGCCCTCGGGGTGGCCGGAGCTTGGGCGACTGGACGCGCCATCCAGAGCGTGCTCTTTCAAACCGAGGCTTTTCACTGGGGTGTCGCCCTCGGCACGGCCGCCGTGTTGGCGACCGTGGTATTGTTGGCGACGTTGCTCCCTTCCCAACGCGCCTCCCGGGTTTCTCCATTGGAGGCCCTCCGCGAAGACTGATTTCCCTCTGCCAATTAATTCTGCAACCTTACGGCTGCCGCCGGGTTATTGACACCATCATGAAGACCAAAATTATCCCGCTACTCATGCTCGCCTTGGCCTGCGCCTCCACCGTTCACGCCGATTGGTTTTCCCGCACGAAATACCGGGAACCCATCCACCGTGAAGGTGCGTTCAACGCCGACGGCATCCTCACAATCGAAAACGTCAACGGCAAGGTCACCATCGAAGCGTGGGATCGAAACGCCTACGTCATCGAAGGTGAGAAACGCGCCAAGGACGAAGACGACCTCGACCGCATCGACATCAAGTGGTCACTCGACGACGATCACATCGGCATCAAGGTCAAGCTGCCAAAAAAGAAGGGCTTCTTCAGCATGGGCACCATCGATGGCCGGGTCGATTTGGTGATTAAAGTTCCCGCCTCAGCTCATGTGCGCGACGTGCAAACCGTCAATGGTGCGCTCAAGATCACAGGTATGACCGGCCGCGTGAATGCGTCCACCGTCAATGGCAGCATCGACGCCACCAACCTCGGCGGCAGCGCCAAAATCCACACGGTCAACGGCGGCGTCCGCGCTCACTTCGCCCAGCTGAATCCCGATGCCAATATCGAGTTCAACACCGTCAATGGCGGCGTAAAAATCTATCTTCCGGAAGGAGCTGGAGCGACCCTCAAAGCATCGGTCGTCAATGGTCACATTGAGACCGACATGCCAGTTATGATGCAAGGTCGGGTCGGCAAAAAGAGCCTCAACGGCACGATCGGTGACGGCGGCGCCATCATCGAAGCCAACACCGTGAACGGCTCGATTAAGTTCGCCCAAAGCGATCGCTGACCTAATTCACCGTCGGCTTCATTTACGGCCGTTATTCGCCGGTCTGCCGTGACGCGGAGCGCCCGTCGGTAGCGGACCTCAACCTGCTCTCGACTGCGCGCGTCCGTCCAGCCTAACTCGGGCGGTTCATGCCGTCCGCATCCTCACCCCGCCCCTCCCGATCCTGGCTCCCCAAGCTGCTGCTCGCCGTGGTTTCCCCGCTGTTGTTTCTCGGGGGACTGGAGCTGGCTTTGCACATCGGTGGCGTGGGCCATGACCCGCATTTCTTCATTCCCGAGGACGGCCAACCCCCCGGCACTTTCCGCAGCAACCCTCGCTACACGGAGCTGTTTTTCCCCGCTTCTTTCGGGCTGAAGCCGGTGAATTTTCGCATCACCCGCGAAAAACCCGCCGGCACGATTCGCATTTTCCTCCTCGGTGAATCGGCCGCCATGGGCGTGCCCGAACCGGGGTTTGGCATCGCGCCGCAATTGGAGGCCTTGTTGCGCGACGCGCATCCCGATCAAACCATCGAGGTGTTCAATCTCGGCATCACGGCCATCAATTCCCACGCCATTCTGCCCATCGTGCGGCAAGCGGTCGATTTTGAGCCCGACCTGCTGGTATTCTACATGGGCAACAACGAGGTCGTTGGTCCCTACGGCCCCGGATCCGCCATCACCGACTCCTCCCCCCCGCTCGCACTCATCCGGGCAGGCGTTTGGGCCAAGTCCACGCGCACCGGCCAACTGCTGCAAACGATCATCACCATCGCCGGCAATGCAGCCACCCGTCACCGGGACTGGCGCGGCATGGAAATGTTTGCCGAAAAAACCGTGCCCGCCGGCGACCCGCGTCTCGAAAACGTCTACCACAACTTCGAAGCCAACCTGCACGACATGCTCGCTGTCGCCGCAGATGCCGGCATTCCCGCCGTGGTTTCGACCGTCGCGGTGAACGCAGTCGATTGTGCGCCCTTTGTTTCCCGCCCCGACGAAAACGGCGTGGAAGCGGAAACACACTTCCGGCAAGGTCGGGAACTGCTCACCCGGAACGAAACCGTCGCGGGTCTCCAAGAACTCCGTCTCGCACTGGAGTTCGATGCGCTGCGATTTCGGGCCGACGAACGTCTCAATCAAATCATCGCCACCGTCACCGCCGATTCGCCCGGTGCCCATCTGGTGGATACGGGAGCCGAACTCGAACCCGGCGGTCGCACCCTGTTTTTCGAACACGTGCATCTGACGTTCGCGGGCAACTACGCCGTGGCGCGCGGCTTGGCCCGGCAAAGTCAAAAGATCTTGTTTCCGCACCGCTCGTCGCAGGCGTGGGCCGCGCCGGAGGAGATTGCCGCCGCGACCGGATTCACCGTCGCCGGTCACCTCTCGCAGTGGAAGTCGATGAACGATCTGGTGACTCGTCCACCATTCACGGGACAGTCGACCTACGTCGAGGATCGCACCTTCGCACTGCGCACGATGACTGCGCTCGGGGAACGGATCACACGAGGTGGTCTCGCCGCCGCCAGCGGAGCCGTCGACGCCGCTCGGCTGGCCCACCCCGAGTCCTCGTTTCTGGCCTTTCACGCGGCCAAACTGGCGACCGAACAGTCCCAACACCAACGCGCTCTGCAGCTACTGGATGATCATGACCGAATCGCGCCGACCTCGGCGGAGGCGACCGTCTTGCGCGCATTCCTACTCGCCCATCTCGGCCAGTCCGCCGCAGCCGTCGATCTGTTGCAGGAACTCGCGGACACGGATCCATTTTACCCTCAAACCTACCCTCTGCTCGCCTCCATCTGGGCCAGCCAACGCGCCTTCCCTCCCGCGCGGGACGCGTTTGCCCGGTGGGTTGAAGCTCAACCCAACAATCGCGGCATCCGACTCGCCTACGCCCAGGTTCTGGAAGCCGCGGGCGAACCCGACGCCGCCGTGGCCCAATGGGAGGCCGTGCTCGCCATCGTGCCCGACGACGAACGGGCGCTGTTGCCGCTGATCAAATTTCTGCTGGCCGAGGATCGCTTTGACGACGCCGTGGACCGGATGCGGCAAGCCCATGCCTACAACCCCCGCAGCTTCGCCAACAACGATCGACTTGTGCAGGTGTATCAGCAAAAAGAAGACGCGACCGAAACCCTGCGCTTTATGCGCGACCTGCTGGCCAGTGGTCCCGTTTCCCAGGAACTGCGTCGTGCTTTTAACCAACTGCAATCCCGCTCCCCGTCCCCATGAGCACCTATATCCTCGGTCTTTCCGCCTTTTACCACGACTCGGCCGCGGCCCTGGTGGTGGACGGCATAATCGTGGCCGCTGCACAAGAGGAACGCTTCACCCGCCGCAAGCACGACAAGGGATTTCCCCAGCACGCCATCGACTATTGCTTGCGCGAGGCGGGCATCACGGCCGCGGAGCTCGATCACGTCGTGTTCTACGAAAAACCGTTCCTGCGTTTCGAACGGCTGCTGGAAACTTATCTCGGGGTCGCTCCGACCGGGTTTGGAGCCTTTCTCAAGGCGATGCCGCAATGGATTCATCAAAAGTTGCAACTGCCGCGCGAAATGAACCGGGGGCTCGGCGGTCTCTACCGCAAACCCTACGTTTTCACCGAGCATCATGAGTCCCACGCGGCGAGCGCCTTCTTCCCGTCACCGTTCGAAGAGGCGGCCATCCTTACCCTCGATGGAGTCGGCGAATGGGCCACCGCGAGTATGGGGCGCGGTCGCGGACATCGGATCGAGTTGACCCACGAACTGCACTTTCCGCACTCGCTGGGCCTGCTGTATTCAGCCTTTACCTACTTTTGCGGCTTCCGCGTAAACTCTGGCGAATACAAACTCATGGGGCTCGCCCCCTACGGCGAGCCTCGCTACGTCGACACGATTTTGCAGCACTTGATGGACCTGAAGGAGGACGGTTCCTTTCGCCTGGACCAGTCGTATTTCAACTACTGCCAGGGTCTCACCATGACGTCGGAAAAATTTGCCCGACTTTTCGAGGGACCTCCGCGCTCCCCGGAGTCGGAACTTACTCCCCGCGAACTCGATCTGGCGGCCTCGGTGCAGGTCGTGACCGAGATGATCATGTTGCGCATGGCGCATCACCTGCACGCGCTGACCGGCTCTGCCAATCTCTGCCTCGCCGGCGGTGTGGCGCTCAACTGCGTGGGCAACGGGCGCCTGTTGCGGGAGTCGCCGTTCGAGCGCATCTGGATTCAACCCGCGGCCGGCGACGCCGGCGGAGCCTTGGGAGCCGCTCTCTTCGTCTGGCACCAATTGTTGGACAAGCCCCGTCCGCTCACCCAACCCGATGCCCAATCCGGTTCGTTGCTCGGCCCCGCCCCCGATCCAGCTGATATCGAATCGACCTTGCGGCAACGGTCTGCCGTCTACACCCGGGCCCGCGACGAGGCCGACCTCTGCGATCGTGTCGCCACGTTGCTCGCGGAAGGCAACGTCGTCGGCTGGGTCCAGGGACGCATGGAATTTGGTCCGCGCGCGCTCGGCAGTCGCAGCATTTTGGGCGATCCCCGCGATCGCAAAATGCAGAGCAAGATGAACCTGAAGATCAAATTCCGGGAGTCCTTCCGGCCTTTCGCCCCCATCGTGAAAGCGGAATGCGCCTCCGACTATTTCGACCTGCTTCCCGGCCAGGAGAGCCCTTACATGTTGATCGTGGCTCCCGTGCAGGAAGATCAGCGCATCGAGGACGATCAGCCCGCCGAAGGTCTCGCCCGGGTCAATGACGTGCGCTCCACGCTCCCGGCCGTGACTCACGTGGACTACTCCGCCCGTATCCAAACCATCGACACGGCCCGGTCGCCCCGGCTGCACCGTTTGCTCTCGGCCTTTGAGGCGCAGACGGAATGTCCGGTGTTGATCAACACCAGTTTCAACATCCGCGGAGAACCGATTGTTTGCACCGCCGCGGATGCCTACCGTTGCTTTTTGGCCACGGGCATGGATGCCCTCGTCATCGATGATTTCATTCTACTCAAGGACGACCAACCCGAAGAATCCGTCGACGCCCACACGGCCTATCTCGCCCGTTTTGGCAAAGACTGAATCCAACGTCCCGTCTCCCCGCACGACACCATCGCCCTCATGAGTCTCATCAAAATCAACCGCCACCCGACCACCAAAGATCTGCGAGTCTTTGCCACCCTGTGGTTCTTGTTTCTCGGTGTCTTCGCCGTCGTCGCATTTCAGCGCGATCTCACGTTGCTCGCCCGGGTGCTCGGGGCTGTGGCATTCGCGGTGGGTCTGATGGGCTGGGCCAAACCGCCATCGGTGCGCTTGATCTATCTCGGGGCCGTCTTGGTCACATTTCCCATCGGTTTCGTGCTCTCGCACGTCATCCTCGCGATCGTTTATTATCTCGTGATCACACCGATCGGCATACTCATGCGTCTCCTCGGCCGCGATCCGCTCAACCGCAAATTCGACCCCAACCGCAAATCCTACTGGGAACCCAAAACCGATAAGCGCACTCCCGCCAGTTACCTCCGTCAGCACTAGTTTCTTTAACCACGAATGGACCCTGTTAGGCACCGATGCGGAATAGTTGATGTTCAATTTGTGGTTATCCGTTTCGACCGTCCGCAATTCATCAGGATGGGAGAGCAATTTGGTTTTACCCACCGCGGGTTTGATCTGTGTTTATCTGAGTCCATCCGTGGTTAAAAACCTCTGCCCGCAGCGCTCCACCATGTCCAAGCCTGATCCCTCTTTCGAAGAAGCCTCCCAACAGCCGCAAAAAGGCGTAATCGCTGAGTTCTGGGACTTCGTGATCCACAACAAGAAATGGTGGCTCACCCCCATCATCATCGTGCTGCTTCTCGTCAGCGCATTGGTCGTGCTCGGGGGGTCGGGCGCGGCTCCGTTTATCTACTCATTGTTCTAGCATGTGATGCGTGACTGGCTGATCGGATTCGCTCTCACCGCAGTCGCGGCGTGTTGCGCTCAGCCCAACATTGTGGTGCTGTTGGCCGACGATCAGGGCTGGGGTGACCTCGGCTATCACGGCCATCCCACCATCCGGACGCCGGCCCTCGACTCTCTGGCTCACGACGGCGCGCACTTTGAGCGGTTCTATGTGCAACCCGTCTGTGCCCCGACCCGCGCCGAATTCCTCACCGGTCGCCAGGCGCCGCGCACCGGCGTCATCGACGTAAGCGAAGGGGCCGAGCGACTGGCCCTGCGCGAGCATACCATCGCCGATGTGTTTCGCGCGGCGGGCTACGCGACCGGTTGCTTTGGCAAATGGCACAACGGCTCTCAGCACCCCTACCACCCGAACACCCGCGGATTCGACGAGTTCTACGGATTCACGTCCGGCCACTGGGGCAGTTACTTCGACGCGACCATGGATCACAACGGCGAGTTGGTCACCGGCTCCGGGTATCTGGCTGACGACATCACCGATCACACCCTCGCCTTCATGGCCGCACAGACCGAAGCAGGACGCCCGTTTCTGGCCTATCTCGCCTTCAATACACCCCACGCCCCCATGCAGGTCCCCGACGCCAATTGGAACGACTGGGCCGATCGCGATATTCCCGCTGAACACCGCTATTCCGCCCGCGAAGAGCGAGAACACACCCGCGCCGCACTCGCCATGGTGGAGAATCTCGATGCCAATGCCGGGCGCGTCCTCGCCGAGCTCGAACGCCTCGGCATCGCCGATAATACCATCGTGGTTTACTTCACCGACAACGGCCCCAACGGCTGGCGCTGGAACGGTGATCTCAAGGGCCGCAAGGCATCGACCGACGAAGGAGGTGTGCGCTCGCCTCTCTTCGTTCGCTGGCCCGGGCACATCCCACCTCGCACCACCGTCACTCCGCTCGCCTCCGCCGTGGATCTACTGCCCACGCTGGCCGAGCTCGCCGCAGTCGACCTGCACCCGCCCCTGCCGCTCGACGGAGCCAGCTACGCCGCCGTGTTAACCGGCACTGGCGACGCCCCCGCGCCGCGCCCGGTATTCACGTCCTGGCGCGGCGCGGTGAGCGTGCGCACTCAGCGCTTCATGCTGGACGCCAAGGGCAACCTCTACGACCTCGCCGCAGATATTCGCCAAACGGAGGTCGTGACCGACCAACATCCCGCCGTCGCCGCACGGTTGCAGCAGGTCGTCGCCGCCTGGCGCGAAGACATCGCCGCCACTGCCGCGCCCGCCATTCCCGCCATTCCGGTGGGCCATCCAGCCGCAGCGGTGACTTACCTGCCGGCTCGCGATGCGGTCCTGCACGGCGGCCTAAAACGCTCCAACCAATATCCCAACGACTCCTACGTGCTGAACTGGCGTTCGACCGTCGACAAACTCACGTGGGACATCGAAGTGATCGAACCCGATCGTTTCGCCGTAACCATACACTACACCGCCCGCACTCCGGGCGCGATGTTGGAACTGACCATGAACGACGCGAAGAGCAGCGGACGCATCCCCACGGCGTGGGATCCACTCGAGACCGGCATGGAACACGACCGAGTTCCGCGAGCCGAGTCCTACGTGAAAGATTTTCGCGCGTTTTCGCTGGGCGAAATCGATCTCCATCGCGGGCCCGGCAAACTTACGCTCACCGCTCCCAATTTCCCCGGCGAAACCGCCCTCGACTTCAAACGGATCTCGCTCCGTCGCGTAAATTGATATCGCAAGCGCCTGCGAACCAACCAGGGCTCTCGCCCCAGGCTCACTCGGTAGGGCGTGCTCGCCGTGTAGCGTGCCGTTGCGGTGTGTATTTTCTTTTCAAGGGGGACACCGCTCCCCGACAACGCCCGACTTACTTCCGCTTCAGATGCAGGAAGAGCTCACCGTTCGCGTAATACTCGATGTAACTCGCGGACGTTTGGATGCGATCGGTCCAGGTATTGGCGGCGCGACCGGAGTTCTCCTGCGCGACCAGCACCTCATCTCCGGTGAACCACTTGCGGTAACCCGCGCCCATTTGCATGGAGATTTTCATCGTGAGCTTATCGTTACGATGGGCGGGCTGCAGCATGATGAAAATATCGTCGCCGCTGACACGCACGTCTTTGATGACGGCTTCATCGAAGCCCACGGCTTCCCATGGCCCCCAGCTCTTCGTCTCCGCTTTATCGGCGGCGAACAAGTTCGCCGAAACGAGCGCGAAGAAACTCAAACTCACCAAACCAAGAAAACGTAGACGATTCATGAAACGAATCGTGATCTTCTCGCCCCACCATGCAAGCCGGACGAAGCAACATTTTCAGCCCCTTGGTTCCCGCCCATTCGGCACCGTAGCGGCGAGCTCCCTCGCACTCGGCCTGCTCCGCCGCACCACCAACGAGCCCTGAAGGAACCAAGCGAGCCCAGCCAGCGCAACAAACGGAATCCGAGCCGCCCTACCCCATCTTGGTGGTCGGAAAGTGTAACCATAATGGTTACACTTTCCGCCAGTGTGAGGCAGCAGGCGCCGCTTTCGGGGCCGGCGGTTGCTTTACGTGAGACGCACGCCACCTTGCCATGACCGAGCGCGAACGACGCGATGATATCCGCCGCTTAAATCCACCACTTTTCCGCCATGACCTACCTGCCTGCTTCGACCCGTTACGATAAGATGATCTACAACCGCTGCGGCCGCAGTGGTCTCAAACTCCCCGCGATCTCGCTCGGCTTGTGGCACAACTTTGGCGGCGTCACTTCGTTCGAGAACGCCCGGGCCATGTGCCAGCGCGCCTTCGATCTCGGCATCACTCACTTCGACCTGGCCAACAACTACGGCCCACCCGCCGGTTCCGCCGAAGAAAATTTTGGACAAATCCTCGCCACCGACTTCGCCGACCTTCGCGATGAACTCATCATCTCCACCAAGGCCGGCTACCACATGTGGGACGGTCCCTACGGCGAATGGGGCAGCAAAAAATACCTGACTGCCAGCCTCGACCAATCACTGCAGCGCATGGGTCTCGACTACGTCGACATTTTCTATTCGCACCGCTTCGATCCCGAGACGCCCCTCGAGGAAACCATGGGCGCACTTTCGCAGGCGCTCAATTCCGGCAAAGCACTCTACGTCGGCGTGTCTTCCTACAGCGCCGAACGCACGACCGAAGCCGCGGCCCTTTTGCGCGAGTTCGGCGACCGTTGTCTCATCCATCAACCCAGTTATTCCATGCTCAATCGCTGGGTCGAAACCGAGGGCCTGCTCCGCACGCTAGAGGACGAAGGCATTGGCTGCATCGCCTTCTCGCCGCTCGCCCAGGGCATGCTCTCCAACAAATACCTGAATGGTAATCCGCCCGACAGTCGCGTGACCGCCAACAGCTCGCTCAGCGCCGATTTCCTGAGTGAGGAAAATCTCGCCAACATCAAAGCGCTCCATGCCATCGCGACCGCGCGCGGACAATCGCTGGCACAGATGGCAATCGCCTGGGTCTTGCGTAATCCGCAGGTCACCAGCGCGCTCATCGGTGCGAGCAAAGTCTCCCAAATCGAAGACTGCGTCGGTGCCCTGGCCAACCTCGACTTCACTACCGAGGAGCTCACGGCCATCGATCAACACGCCCGCGACGGCGACCTCAATCTCTGGAAAACCTCCAGCGACAACTGAGGTCGCTCAAAATCGCGGTTTCGCTTCCCGATCGCGTGGCGCTACGAGAGGGACGCGAGCGGGCCGCCGCTCAGAGTTTCACGTCGTCGGGCGCGGTGAATATCTCGTCCTCCACATTGCCCGTGTTGCGCGTGGCGGCGGGTTCGAAGATGAGAACTTCGGCCTCGGACTCGGCCTTGGTGCGGTGCTCGATTCCTTTGGGCACCACGCACATTTCCCCCGCCTTCAGCGCGACGACTCGATCTCGAAACTCCACGGTCATTGCGCCGCGCCATACCAGAAAAAGTTCATCCTCCCGATCATGATGATGCCATGGAAACGTGCCCTCGAACTTGACCAACTTCACGGCCTGACCATTGAGCTCGGCCACGACTTTGGGACGCCAGTGCTCGTTGATCAGCTGAAATTTTTCCGTCAGGGAAATGGCCTTCATTACAGGATTAATTACGAAAAGGGTATGAAGTTTACTGCAGAGGCCAGTCCGGCAGCACATCGAAGAGAAACGTAGAATCAAACGTTCCGCGTTGGCGAGGCTAAGTCTGAAGTATCCCGTTTCGCCGTGCTCGGTTTGAATCGACTTGAGCTCAGATCGGCCCCATTTATCGCTTGAGAACCCCGCCGTGATTGTTGGCTTCATCAATTTCATCAAAGCGCTCTTCCACCTCCGGAGCTTCACCAAAGTGAAACCCGACGGAATACAACGGGCGCTGCACGACGCCTACGTGCAAAGTGATGAGGCCAAAGCTCGCGCGAAGCTGGCCGCGTTAACCACCGCCACCGCGCGGGCGGCACGACAGGACGGGCGCTGATTTGGCGAGGCTTGCCCGTGTCGCTACTCGTGTAGCGATACCGCCGTCCAGTCGATGACCTGCAGGGTGTTGCCCCGCCAACCTTGAACCGAAGGATGCAGGAGGAAGTTGCGCACGCTGTGGTAGACCGGCGCATACGGAACTTCTTCGCCGATGATGCGTTCGCACATGATGATGGCATCGCGACGAGCTTCGTCGGTGGTCGCCTGCTCAATGGCGGCGAACGCGGCGTCGTAATCCGCATTGCTCCAATTGGCATCGTTGTTGGGATCGCCGGTCACGCCGAGCGCGAGCATTTCGGAAGGGTCGTTCACCGTCATGTTCCAACCGTCGGTGGTGAGCGCAAACGAACGGTTGCGCAACACATCGAGCCACACCTTGAACTCGGTCGGCACCATCTGCACCTCCACGCCCAGCGTTTGCCTCCACATTTCCTGCAAGGCCTGGGCATAGATGAGTTTGTCTTCGTCGCGGCTGCTGAGCGTGAATTCCTGCCGCGGAAATCCGGCTCCGCCGGGATAACCGGCCTCGGCCAAAAGACGCCGGGCGGTCGCGGGATCATAACGCGAAAACGGCGGCAGTTCGTATCCGCCAGAGCCAGACCGCACGTAGGTTGACGCGACATCACCCTGCCCTTTGAGCACGGTGGCCAGCAGCTGATCGCGGTCGATCGCCAGTGAAAAAGCCTGGCGCACGCGGGCGTCGTCGAACGGCGCTCTTGTCGTCATGAACGAAATAAAGTTGGTCTGCAGCAACGGCATCGCGTGCAGCTCCGGAGCCTGTCGCTCCATGTAGGCAGCCACCTTGCTGGACGGCAGTGAGAACGTGACATGAAGCTGGCCCGACCGAAACGCTCGCTCTTCCGTGCCGGGGTCTTCGATGGGATGGAAATGAACTTCGTTGAGCTTCACGGCCGGCGCGTTCCAGTAGTGCGGATTCTTCGCGACCGCGACCACCACGTTGGGCTTCCACTCCGTGAGCGCGAAGGGGCCGTTCGAGATGAGGTTGCCGGGTTTGGTCCACGCGCCGCCACGTCGGTTCCAACCGTCGAAGCGTTCGACGCTCGATCGATGCAGTGGCACGAAATGTTTGTCCGCCAACACGCTGAGAAAATACGGCGCCCGAAACCGCAGGCGAATCTCCAGCGTGCTCGCATCGGTCGCCTCCACGCCTACCAATCCAAAATCGGTGATGCGGCCTTCGACGAAGTCCCGTGCCCCCACGATCGGATACGTGAAGTTCACCGCTTCACATCCGAGTTGGGGATTCATGAAGCGCTCAAACGAAGCGACAAAATCGGGAGCTGTAATCAGATCTCCGTTCGACCACGCGGCATCGGCCCGGAGATGGAACGTATAGCGCAATCCATCGGGAGAAATCTCCCATCGTTCGGCCACGCCGGGGCGAATGGTCGCGCCATCATTCGCGAGTCGCACGAGGCCTTCGAAAAGGGCTTCGTGAATGAAACTCACGACCAGACTATTGTTGGTCTGGGGATCGAGATCGGGTGGCTCGGCCCGATTGCCAATATGCAGGGTCTGGGTGCGAATCCCCGCTTCCACGGCCGTCTCACGTTTGCCGCAACCGACCGCGATCAACACTACCACCAGCAGCGCCAGACCAGACCAAAACCGACGGTGAACATGAATGGGGGTAATGTCAGTCGGCATCCGTGAAATTGAGACGAAACTAGAATCACGCCGAAACGTGAATCGCGCCGGCTAACAATTTCGGAAGTTTATCCCTTCTAATAACTTTTGCGAGCCCTCACTTGCTGACCGGCCGCGGCCTGCGCTGCGACCCGTCAGCGGAAGTGGGCTTGGAGGAAATCCACCTGCGCCTGGCTGGCTTCGTCAAAAAGCGCGCTGGGGTAGTGCAGGAGTCCGAAGTGACCGCCATCGATCTGGAGCAACTGCTTCGTCGACGGTGCCAACTCATAAACGCGCCGCGCGACGTCGGAACGCACGTAGGGCATCTCATCCTCATACGCGACGATCATGAGCAGAGGCGCTCTAATGTGCCGGACACACAACCCCGGATCAAACGCCACCGGAACCTGCGGCGTCACGTGCGTCACCCAATTCTCCCAACCGGTGTCGAACCGACCGCCGTATTCGATGAACCACCGAAAGGCGGTGTCGGGTTGCATGATCGCGGGGTGAATGGCGGGTGCAAACGACACGACCGGCAAGGGTCCACGCGTGTTTTCCGGCGTGGCCTCGATGTTGCCGTGAAGAAACGTTTCCCGGATGGAGGCGAACTCTTCTCCGGTCGGATCCGCGCGCGGCATTTCATCTCCGCAGCCCGGGATCTGGGCGATGATGCCCGCGACCCGATGGTCAATCGCGGCGACGACGATCACCTCCGCGCCACTCATGCTGTCGCCCCAAATCACGATGCGGTCGGGATCGATTTCCGGTCGCGTGCGGATGAAGTCGATCGCATCGCGGTAGCCGCGCGCCTGCGTCCAGACGTTGATTTGCTGGCGCGGTTCACCGCCACTGATGCCAAAATTGCGATGGTCGTAAAGCAGGACGGCAAACCCCGCCCGGTGAATTTGCTCCGCGTAGCGATCGGCCACCATGCCGTTGATCGTCGCGGAATAACCGTGAGCCATGACGACGATCGGCCACGGGCCCGGCCGGTCATCCGGCGTATAGAATCGCCCGCGTAAGGTGGCGTTCTCAGACGGAAACTCGACCACGTGAAAGGAAGCCCGGTTGTCCGGTGAGTCGGCGACCCTACCATCGGCCAGAGAGACAAGGCAAGTGGGCATGAGCAGGATGAACAGAGGAGTGCGGAGGAGGTGCATGGAGACAGTGCGAGATAGGTTGAAGACTTGGTCCCGACGCTCGGCATCAGGCCACTTGGCCGGCATCACGTCGCACCTTGTTCGAGCGGTTGGTGCCGCCGGGAATCAACATCGGCGTGCGTTTGCGATACTCGGCGTAATCTTGCCCGAGGGCGTCCACGAGACCGCGCTCCTCCAGCTGGATCCCCACGAGGATGTAGGCCGTGGTCATCAGCGCGAAGAAGAGATGGGCCACGGTCATCGTCGGCGTGCACCAAAACGCGAACAACAGGCCCACATACATCGGGTGCCGCACAAACCGGTAAGGCCCCGGCGTCATGAACTGCAGGGGCACATAGGAACGATCGCGCAGGAAAAACCACGCCTGACGCAAGCCGAACAAATCGAAGTGATTGATCAGAAACGTTGCGCCTACCACCAGCACCCAACCGAACGCAAACCCACCGTGCAGCACGCCGGTCGCGACCGAATTCTGAATATCCCAAATCACGCCGCCCATCGGCCGCCACTGCCAAAAGAGCAGAATAAGCGCGAGCGACGACATCAACACGTAGGTGCTGCGCTCGGCGGGCTCGGGCACGAAACGCGTGAGCCAGCGCTTGAAGAAGGGTCGCGCCATCACGCTGTGTTGCACGGCAAACACGCTAAGCAGCAGGGCGTTGATGATCAGAGCAAAGCCGAGAGAATCCGTCGGGGTGGAGTCGATGGACTTCGGCACGACAAAGTTGCCGATGAAGCCCGCGGCGTAGGCGAGTGAACCGAGACAAAACGCATAGGAGACGAGGCTGTAGAGTGCCACCGTCAAACGAAGTAGCAGAGAGGATGAGTTGGTTTTCATAAACGGTAAGGAATGGAATGGGGGGGATGGAAAAATGAAACGGGACGGGAACGCATTCAGCGGTGATGGGAAGAGGCCATGCTGGTTGCGGAAGAAAATTCGCCGCCTGATTGCGGCGGATCACCGCCGGTCGAACCAGCGGTGATCAGGGCCAAAATAATGAGGGAAACCACGACGGCCCAGGGCGGCGGTGTCGCAGGGAGTTCGACGGCATGGAAGGAATCAGAAAACACAGGAGTAGTGGATTGGAGGCAGGTGATGTGGGGTGAAGTGAACGGCCAGATCCTACCTTAACCCTCCGCGCAAAGTCCTTTTCGCGACCTGATCTTTTCCTTACCGTTTGCGCACGGACTGAAAGCCCAGTGCCTCCCGCCTCCCCCATGGTCCACCGTTTTGCCAACTTAGAAATTGATGTCGCCGCTCGCGAACTTCGAGCGGGCGGACGCGTGCTCGACGTGCAACCGCGGGTGTTCGATCTGCTCGTTTATCTCGCGAGGCACCATGAGCGAGTGGTGCCCAAGGACGAACTTCTCGACGCCGTGTGGCCGGGGGTGATCGTGGCCGATGGATCACTGCAACGTGCAGTCAGTATCGCGCGCAGCGCGCTCGCCCAGGCAGGGTTGAAAAACGCCATTCGCACCTTTTCCCGCACCGGCTATCGCCTGTGTGCCGAAGCCACGGCACAGCCCGATGACGTGCCGCCGACGACGGCGCCCCCTTCCTCCGCTCGAAAACTACTCGCCCATGCGCGGAAAATCATGGCGGATCGGAATCCATCCCGGGAGACCCTGGAGACAGCCACGCAATTGATCGACCAAGCCAAGGCACTCGACTCGACGGACGCCGATGCGTGGGCGTTGGGATCGCAAGCGGATTGTTGGCACATCTTCTACACCTTCGATGTTTCGGAATCGCGGCGGGAACAGGCTCGTCGTGGCGCCTTGCGCGCCCTCGCGCTCGATCCGCGTTCCGGCGAAGCGCGTCTCGCTCAAGCGGGGGTGCTGATCAACGTCGTGGCGCAACCCGCCGCCCGTGCCGAAGCCGAGACGATGCTACGTGAACTGATTGCAGAAAATCCCCCCGAATCCCGAGCTCTGGAACTACTCGCCAACGTATTACGCGACGACGGCCGCGACGACGAAGCCGCCCCGTTTTTCATGCGAGCCCAAGCGTTCAATGCCGCGGGTTGGGCTTTCACGACGGCGAGCCGGTTCGACGAAGCCATTGACGTTGCTGACCGGATCGTGGCCGCAGACCCATCGACCGCTAATTTAAACCTCAAAGCCATCATCGAAACCTGGGGCCACGAAAACCTCGATGCGGCACGCGTGACGATGGGGCGACTTCCGGCCTCGGCGCTCCTCGATGACTATTCGGCGTCGGTGGCCGCATTCATCCATCTTTACCGCGGCGAACCGGAACGAGTATTGGAGACGCTCCATGCGATTCCGCGCGATTGGCTCGCAACTCGTCACTACGCCGGGCCCAAAGGCTGGTTCACGGGTCACGCTCATCACTTGGCTGGTCGCACCTTCGCCGCTCAAGCGGAATGGCGCAGTGGCCTCGCCAGTGTTGAACAACGGCTCGCAAGTCAGGGTAACGCGCTTCCCCTCCTTCGTTGGCAGGGTTTGATGCTCGCGTTGATCGGTGAGAAGCAGGAAGCGGGACGCCTGTTCGATTTGACTCAGGAACTGGCAGGACGCGGGCCCATTGTTTTCGATCAATACCAGGCCGAGGCCGCCCTGCTGATCGGCCGACAGGACACCATAGAAGCATGGCTCAAAGAAACGCTCACGCCCTCGGGCGCGCAGCCCTGGTTCATGCATGCAGTCATACGCTTCGACCCCGCATTCGCGCCGCTCCGCAGTATCCCGCTTTGCGCGTCACTTCTGCGCGACACCTTGCCGGCCGGGGCGACGCCACTCGCCTAATCCCCCACCCGCCGCCGCGAGCGCCCCCCCAAAAAAAGCCGACCCGGTGAAAGGTCGGCTTTGTCTTAATAATTCAACTACGCGCGAACATTACCACGTGCCGTAGGCACCGGGGGCACCACCCGCCGCAGGATCGAGACCGATGAGTTCGGCGACGTCGCCCGGGATGGTCCCGGCGGCGGTGGCGGCAGGGAACGCGGGAGAGAGGTCGTAACGCTGCAGCTGCATGCTGCGGAAAATCGGACCGTCGTAGTCGGAAAGCTCAACGCCGTTCGGGTCCACGGTCTCAACAACATCCTGCAAGTCGCCGAGCGTCGCGTAGGTGGCCTGACCGGATTCGGTCGCGACCGGCGACCACGTGATCAATTCGGTGGGACCGGCAGACGTGCGCACGTAAGCGTTGTGGTCGAACGTGGCCGTTTGGTTTTTCAACCGGTCGACCAACTCGGCTTCTTGCGTGACGCTGACCATATTGTGCGCCTCGAGCAGTCCGCCGTCGGAGAAGAACAGGTTGTTGCGGGCGACATGGCCGAAACGCTCATCGACGTCTGGGCCGCTGGCGGGATGCCAGTCGAAGTGGTCGCCCTGCGCGCTGCGCGGGGTGCGCGTGATGCGCATGATCGAGTTCACGTAGGTGTTGTTGTAGAACTTCGCGCCGGAGCTATTGAGCACCCAGGAGCCACTGTTGACGAAGACGTTGCCGGCGACGGTAACGCCCTTCGAAATCTCGAAGAAGAAGCCGTTGTAGCTGTCCTGAATCCAGTTGTTGATGAACACGCCATCGATGTTGCCCACGTCATACCAGATGCCGTTGGAACCGGGGTTGTCGTAGAGAAGATTGTCCCGCACGACGACGCGTCGCGTTTGGTTGAAGATCTTCACGGCCGCCGGGAAATACCCCTCGATGCCCTCGACGTTGTTGCGGCGGAAGATGTTCTTTTCGAGCAACGTGTCGTTGGACGCCAAAATGAAGATGCCCTCCGTGCTGGTATCGCTGATGAGGTTGTGACGGAAGACCATGTTGTCGCCGCGGAAGTAACCGGCAACCCGCGAACAGTGCGTGATGGTGCAATGCTCCAACGTGGTGCCGACGATGTCTTTGCCGTGCTCGGATTCCGCGGAAATTTTCTCTGGGTCGTAACCCTCGATCTCGATCGCCCGGTAAGCGTATTGCGTCATGGTCAGGCCACGAAATATCGGACCGACGCCGTCATTGGATTTGCCGTGCACCTCCTTGGTGGTGCGGGTGAACGCGTTGTCGAAGGTCGTGATCTCCACAAGGTGTTCGGCGGGATCCACATCGATGTAGATATTGCCGTGTTCGTAATCGACGGAGAAAGAACCGGGCTCGACATCGCCCTCCCACCCCACGGTTTTGAGCGCCTTGCCGTCGACGAAAACCATGTCGTTATTGAACAGCCACAGGGGCGTCTTGTTGCCGCTGCTCTCCCGGCGCCACCACGGTTGTGGCGGCAGGTAGAACAATGTGTCCCATTTGATCCGATACAGACCGTTGCGCTGCTTGTAGGCCGCCTCCGGCGTCACGACTTTGGTGCCTTTGAGGATGGGTTGCTCATCAGCGTAAGGTTGGAGCGTGATCCCCTGGTTGAATACGAGATTGCCGGTGCGATAGGTGCCGCCGCGCAGCACAATGGCATCGCCGGTCACCACGCGTTCGATGGCAGTTTCGATTGTGGTGGGTGCGCTGAGCTTGGTCCCGGCGGCGGCGGCGTCTCCCTCGGGCGACACATAGTAAATCGTGCCTTCGACCTGAGGCAGCGCGTAAGTCTGCTGGATCGGACCATAAGGTCCACCGGACGGCGCGGCGGATGAAATCAGGGGCAGTGCGAGTAGCACGGCATACACGAACAAGGGAAATCGTCTCATAATAAGGGGTCGGTTACAGGGAACAGAAACGCTACGCCAGGCATGGAGCACGCGCAATCAAGTCGGACCCGCAAACAATAGAGCAATCGTTGACCCGGCGCTCGCCCGCGGTTCGGATGCGGGCGTTCCATGACCGTCTCCTCCTCGACTCAAGCCACCGCCGTGCAGCGGGTGTTGGCCGCCACCATTAATCTACTGATCGTTATCGGGCTCGGGTTTGCCGCCGAACTGATTGTCTACAACGCCCCGGACAGCCCCACCCGCACGTTCCTCGCCGCCAAGGCGGCGTTTGGGCTGGTGGTCCTGTTCTGGCTGGGCTGCGCGCAGATGCGCACCAGCCCGGGACTCGCACTCATGAAACTGCGCGTGGTCCCGACCGATGCTCCGCGCGGACGCATGGCACTCATGACCGCCATTGTGCGGCCGATGCCGTTTTTACTTTTCGGCCTGGTGATGGCGTTTCCGGTCGGGCTGATTCCGCGCTCGCTCGCGTCCGTGCAATTTTTGCTCGTGCTCGGTTTCGCCCTGTTTCTCGCCGCCAACGCGTCGCCAATTTGGTCCGGCCCGGAACGACGCAGCCTCATGGACAAATGGCTCAACACCACCGTGGTGCGCAAATAACCCGCCCCACGGACCGTATTGCCGCCGGGCTTACGAACTGTTTGCCACCATGGGGTGAACACATCGCTTCGCATAAGTTGACTACAGCCATCGCGGCACGTCCTCTGCTTGATTGAGTTTTCGCCCTGTTCTGCTCCCAATCTGAAACCATGAAGTCCGACGAGTTCACCGTGATACTGGAGCGGATTGATCAAGGGGATCCCCAAGCGGCCGAGCAGCTGCTCCCGCTGGTCTACGGAGAATTGCGTCAATTGGCAGCCTCCAAGCTGTCCCGGGAATTCGACTACCAAACGCTGCAGCCCACCGCCTTGGTGCACGAAGCGTGGCTCCGGCTCGGGGGCGACGATCAACAACCGTGGGCCAACCGTGCACATTTTTTTGCGGCGGCGGCCGAGAGCATGCGCCGGATTCTGATCGATAACGCCCGCCGCAAGCGGGCTCAGCGCCACGGCGGGCAGTATCAAAAAGTGCCAGTCGATGCCACCGCGCTCGACATCCCGGCACACTGTCAGGACGACGAGGAATTGATCCTGTTGAGCGATGCGCTCGATGCTCTCGTGGTCCACGATCCGCGCAAAGCCGAACTGGTGAAACACAAGTATTTTGTCGGACTCTCGCTGGAAGAATCCGCCGACGCCATCGGGATCTCCGTGAGCACCGCCAAACGCGACTGGGCGTATGCCCGGGCCTGGCTGTTCCGGGAAATCAAGCGGATGCGCGCCTAGGTCGGCCCCCCCCGCCCGGAACCGACCGGCGAAAAAGAAAAAACTTTCAGACCGTGTGAGCCATTTGGGCCGGTAAATTACGCACTAGGGGAAAGGCCCTCTCATGCCCCCCCGCATTCACCTTCCCCTCTTTGCATCAATTTCGCGGTTTCGGCCGGAAATACGTCGCGCACGGTCGGCCCAACCCGTTACCGGCATAGGGACTGCATTGCCGCGATTCGCCCGCCGAATCACTCACCCCCATTCCCCGCAGCGTTCCCGTCTGTTCATGACTCGCGACGACGAGATATTCGCTTTGGCGCTCGATGCGCCCCCCTCCCAACGCTCCGCCCTCCTCGACCGTATCGGCCAGGAGGATACGGCCCGGCGCGAGCGCATTGAGTCGCTGCTGGCTGCCTTCGATCAAGCCGGGGACTTTCTGGAAGATCCCGTGATGGATCCGCTCACCCCGTTCCCCGAAGAAAAACCGGGGGACACCATCGACCGCTACACCCTGATCAAGCAAATCGGCGAAGGTGGATGCGGCACGGTCCACCTGGCCGAGCAGCGGGAACCCGTTCGCCGCAAGGTCGCGCTTAAAGTGATCAAACTGGGCATGGACACCCACGCCGTCATCACCCGATTCGAGGGTGAACGCCAGGCTCTCGCGATGATGGACCATCCCGATATCGCCCGCGTGTTCGATGCGGGGGCGACGGAAACCGGGCGACCGTATTTTGTGATGGAGTATGTGGACGGGGAGCCGATCACGAAGTTCTGCGACCGCCATCAACTTTCGATCGCTCAGCGTCTGGAACTCTTTGCCCGCGTCTGCCTGGCACTGCAGCACGCCCACCAAAAGGGCATCATTCACCGCGACATCAAACCGTCCAACATCCTGGTGGCCCGCCATGACGGCGTGCCCTCTCCCAAGGTCATCGACTTCGGTATCGCCAAAGCGACCCAGGAACGTCTCACCGACCAAACATTGGTCACCCATGTGGGTCACTTCATCGGGACCCCCGCCTACATGAGCCCCGAGCAGGCTGATCAACGCGACATCGACATCGATACCCGCAGCGACGTCTACGCCCTCGGCGTGCTGCTCTATGAACTGCTGGGGGGCGGGCTGCCCTTCAACCCCAAAGCACTGGCCCAATCCGGCGTGGATGAGATCCGTCGCACGATCCGCGAGATCGAGCCCTCACGCCCTTCCCAACGTTTTTCCAAACTGACCGAAGACGATCGCGTCTCGATTGCACGGCAACGTGGAATCGCTCCCCCGCAACTCTCCTCCGTGCTACAGGGAGATCTGGACTGGATCGTGATGCGCTGCCTCGAAAAGGACCGCGACCGCCGTTACGGCACCGCGCAAGAGTTGGCCGATGACGTGCGCCGTCATCTTCGCCACGAGCCGGTCGAAGCCCGCCCGCCCAGCACTGCCTACCGGGTGGAACGTTTCGTCGCCCGTCATCGCCTCGCCTGTGCCAGCGCGCTCGTCGTGGCCCTGACTCTCATTCTCGGCACCATCGTGAGTGTGCGACAGGCCGTCCGGGCCACACGTGCGGAACGCGTGGCCAACGTCGAACGCGATGCGGCCAATATCGCTCGCACCGATGCCCAACGCCGCCAGGAACAGGCCGAGGACCTGCTCACTTTCATGCTCGGTGACTTCCGCACCGAGTTGCAAAAAATCGGCCGCCTCCAGTTGTTGGATACAGTTGGGGAAAAGGCCATGACCTACTTTGCCGAACTGCCTCCCCGCGACCTCACCGACACCGCCCTCGCCCGCCAGGCCAAAGCACTCACCCAAATCGGCGAAGTCCGTCTCGATGAAGCGAAATACGACGAAGCTTCCCATGCTTTTACGACCGCCTACGACCGCGCCGCCACTTTGGCGGCCCGTCACCCGGGAGATGGCGACATATTGTTTGAGCGGGCACAGGCGGAATACTGGATCGGATTCGTGGCGCGTCGCCGGGCTGACTTCCCTGCCGCACGCGAGTGGCTGCTGCGTTACCGGGACTCCGCGTTTGAACTCGTGAGCATCGAAGGGAATACCCCGCGCGCCCTGCTCGAAGTCGTCTACGGCCTGCGTAACCTCGCGGTCTTGGATCGTGACAACGGAGATTTGGAAAGTGCTCGCGAGGGATTTCGAGCCGAACGAACCGCGCTCGATAGCATGCTTGCGACGACTCCCGACGACTTACAGCTCCGGCATCGCCTCGTGGCCAACGCCGGCGATCTGGGTTTGACCGCCGAATGGAATGGCGACTACCCCGCAGCCCTTGAGCACTTTTTCGAAATGTCCGCGCACGTGGAGAAACTCCTCGCTCAGGAACCTGAGGTCGCGGTTTGGCAGGTTAAACTCGCCGAATGCTCGATGTTCATCGGCAGAATCCAAGTCTTGATGGGACAACCAATCGCCGCGTCGCGCGCCTTCGACCATGCGAAACAAATCATCGATCGGCTCGCCGCCCAAGACCCATCGAACCGCCACTGGCAGGAAGACATTCAATACATCCAACTCGAACAAGTGACCCGGCTGCTGGCAGTCGGTGACGGAGAGACAGCCCGCCCCATTCTGGTCGCAACGCTCGCACAACTCGACGCTCTCGTGAAGGAGGAGCCATCGTCGTCCACTCTAACGGCAGGTTTGGCGACGGCCTGGCGGTTGGAGTCCCGCCTTCGCGGGATGGGCCGAAGTTCAGGCGCGGACGAAGCGATAGCGCGCGCCATCGAATGGGGTGAGCCTCTCATCGAAGCGGGCCGGGCGAACAATCGCACCAAGGGAGAATTCGCGCGGTCCTTGATCCTCGCCGGGCGAATCGCATCGGCGCGGGGCCAAATCAGGGAAGCGCACACCCAGTGGATCCGCGCCCTCGATGTCTTGAAACCGCAACTGTCCGGATCGAATGACTGGCGGCTACTCGATCCGGCCGCGCAAGCCTTGGTGCTCCTCGGGAGAACTGAGGAAGCACGCCCCTTCACCGACCGTCTGCAACGCTTCGGTTACCACGCTCTCGATCCTTCCGCCGCCGCCACGCTCAACGCCGCTTCCTCATCCGTTCGCTCACCCTCAACTCACTAATCCCTACCCATATGGCCACTGTAACCGCATCGTTTAAACTTAAGATTAAGAAAGATGGATTCAAACCCATCAGCGACAACACCGGCTGCGATTTCACGATCAACGCGGGTTCGAATAACCCGCACTACGTCACGCTGAGTGGCGATGGTTGCGATTCCTTCATCACCATCAAAGTATACAAAATTCCCTCAGGCGACTCACTTCAGTTTGTCTTCAAATTAGAAGATCCGAACTACACGGTCGTGGGCGTCTACTTCAACCCGCTGTTCGAAACGGCCAAAAATCCGAACTCCACCGATAGATCACATCCCGTGGGTCACCCGGCCCTGCTGGGAACGATGAGTTTTCCGGTGATCAAGACGGCTCCGCTCGGTCTCGTCGGCAAAGTCTCGAAAGGGAGTAAGCTGACGATAAAATTAACTGATCTGATTGCGGGTTATTTTTTCGCGATCGTCGTTCAATCCCTGCCGTCAATGGAGCTCGGTTTGCTCGACCCCGGGATTGACCCCCGAATTCAAGACTGAGGCCCCGTTCACTGCGAACAATCCGCCTCCCACGATTCCCTCCTGCCCCACTCAACATTCCTCTCACGACCCATTCCCTTACCATGCCTACATCTCAAATTGCGGACCCAACCATCGCGCTCACCATCATCGGACCACCCACCACACCTGGAGGGGAAATCGTCTACGGGATGCAGGCGTGGGCCAGTGCGTCCGATGCCGGAATTTTCCCCGGTAGTTACAATTCCCCGTGCACCCTCTACTACACCGATACGCCCACCTTGATTTTCAAGCTGACGGATCGTAACAACATCATAATCGGTTTCTGCCCGTGCACCGAGGGTGCCCCCTCGTTGACTGTTAAAATCAAACGCTCCCGCTATAGCGCAAAGAATCCGGCGGTGGTCAGTGAGTTGTTTGTGTCGGGACTGGCCGCCGGGTATTCCTACGCGATCCTGATTCAGGATATCAGTTCTCCGATCGGCATGGTGCAATTCTCGGTGCTACCGACTTCGGATTGGAATGGTTCATTTCCTCCCTTTTCAGAGGACCCTGCCGGACCCGCGCCTCGCGCTGAAAACACCTGAGGCGGCCGCCTAGTCCCGGGGAATCAATCGGCTCTCGCCTCGACCATAAATGAAATCCGGTTCCGTTTTGTTTCACCCCACCGGCACCGTGCAGATTCACTGTATCCAGGATTCGGGCACCTATAAAATCGAGGCCGCCGGAGCCCAGGGCGGGGACGGTTCCTCCGCCGGAGGCAAAGGTGCCCGCGTGGGCGGCATGTTCTATCTGAAAAAAGGAGAGTTGCTGAAAATTGTCGCCGGTCGAAGGGGCACGCCGAGCAACTCCGCCGCCTCGACCGGCGGTGGCCGCGGCGGGTCATCGATGGTCTGGACCGGATCCTCCGAGTTGCCTCGTCCGATCAAGCTCATGATCTCCGCCCGCGGCGGCGGTCCGGCCGAGACGATTGACCGGGATGATGCCGCCTCCGCCAACCCACCAACGGAAAACCCAACGGAGGTTCCGGGCCCACCTTCCCGCGCGCCATTTTCCGGTAACGTGGAAATCGACCCCACCCTGGCCGATGATCTCTTCACCCTTTGGACGACGGGCAAGGGAGCGAAAAGTCTCCAGTCATCCACCGGGAACCAAAAGGGTTCCGATCGCGCCGGCTACAATGGTGGGTCGTTTCGAAGCAGTGCCTTGGAGGCGCATGAGGGCGATGGCTACGTCTCCGTCACCGCCATTAGCGTGATGGGCTCCGGGGCGCCGCGCACCAGCTCTCATTTATCGCCATCCACCGGCGACGCAGTCGCGGAATCCGCGGTCGGCGAGGCGGACGCTCCTTCCCAAACCCGGCTACCCGAGGTCAAACCACGCCCGAGTTCCTGGTTGAATTTGCTCCGCAATCGTCGCCCTCCGAACCAGTCATGAACCTCGAACGCATGCCACCACGTTGTCAGCCGCATGGCTCGTTCCGGCAACGACCCGATGCTCGTTGCCTTGCGTCCCCGAAGATCGATCGCCTTATTCCCGCCGTAGCCGATGGACTCGCCCACCCAGACTCCCGCCGAAGAAATGCCCCAAAACCGGGTTTTGCTGGTGTTGAGCGAAGCTGCGGATCGCGATTCAATTACGGAAATTCTGCTACCCGAATCCTTCTCGCTCGAACACGCTAGTTCCCCTGCGGAAGCTCAGGCAATCCACCCCCATTTCCAACCGGATTTGGTGATCCTGGACCTGCCGAACGACGCAACCTCCATCACCGATTTTCTCGGCGAACTCGGAAGCGATTCACTCACCAAGCGCGCCACGGTAATTGTCGTGCTCGCCGTCGACCAGGCCGCACCTGCTCTGGTCATCGGGGAAGCGGAAATCGTCGATTTTATGCGCCGACCGTTTCGGACGACGGAGGTATTGGCCCGCGTCCGAAACCAGATCGCGCACCGTCGACTGCAGCTGCAGCACACGGCTCTCATCAGCCAACGCGACACGACGTTGGTGGCCCGCGACCGGTTCATGGGCATGGCGGCGCACGACCTGCGCAACCCGCTCGCCTCAATTCGCGGACTCTCGGAGCTGCTGCGCGACGGTGCCGTGGGTTCCCTGACATCTGACCAGCGAGAGTTGGTCGAGTCGATTAACGAAGCCAGTGAATCGATGCACGCCCTCCTCAATGAAATGCTGGACTTCGCGACGATCGAAGCGGGCAAATTCAAGTTCGAACCTGCACCGCACGACTTGGTGAATCTAATCGATCGTTCCCTTCATCCCGCCAACATTGAAGCAGCCAAAAAATCCACCCGACTCCTCTTCTTGGCGCCTAAGCATCCTCCGCTCGCGTTGATCGACGCCGCCAAGATCCGACAGGTGCTCGAAAATCTACTGAGCAATGCCGTGAAATATTCTCCTCCGGGATCAACCATCACGGTGGAATTCCACGCCAAAGCTCACCACTGCGGTTTTGCCATCAAGGATCAGGGGCCCGGCATTCCCGCCGGCGAACACGAGCAACTCTTCCGCGATTTTGGACGCCTCTCGGTGAGGCCCACCGGCGGTGAGTCCAGCACCGGTTTGGGGTTGGCCATCTGCCAACGCATCGTCAATGCGCACGGGGGCACGATCGAGGCGGAAAACCTGGCCCAGGGTGGATGCGAGTTTCGCGTCACGCTGCCGCTCGCACCATGAACTTTCCCGCCACCGTGATGATCGTGGATGACGAAGCCCACGTGCGCACCCATGTTTCACTGCTGCTGAAGCAAATCGGGGTAGCGAAAATCGTGGCCGTTCCCTGCGGCGAGGAAGCCGTTGCCATCTATCCTAACGTGGACCCGGATCTCGTGTTGCTCGATGTTTTCATGCCCGGAATGGATGGCCTCGAAACCCTGCGCCAGTTGAAGCAAATCGATCCCACCTGCGTGGTGGTGATGCTCACGACCAACGTGGTGCGCCATCGGGTTGAGAAGGCGTTGGACCTCGGCGCGACCTATTACATCTCCAAGGATCTTTCGTCCCAGCGCATTCTGGAGGAGTTGACCGAAACCATCGAGGATACGTTCAACTTGGAATAGGTCCCTCAGCGGCGCGACCTTTGGCCATGAGATCTACGATCGCATCAACATCGTAGACGCAACCGCCCCAACTGCCGCCGGAAGCGCTCTGCAACGCCGCCCATAATCGCGTGTCGTCGGGCACGCGCGGATCGGGTTGTAAATCGGGATTGAGCGAACGGGCTTCCAGTGACTCCGTCGTCTCGCCCACCACATCCACGGTGCCTTCCAATGTGCGCGTGTCGATGTGCAGACGAAGCGTATCACCGTCACGCACTTTGCCGATCGGGCCGCCCGACCAAGCTTCCGGACTGACGTGACCGATGCACGCACCGGTGGAAACGCCGGAGAAACGGCCATCGGTCACGAGGGCGATCTGATCGCCTCCCTTCACGTGTTTGAGCGCCGAGGTGACTTGATAAGTCTCCGGCATGCCCGAACCCGGACCGATGCCGATCAAGACCATGATATCTCCCGCCTGCACCGCTCCGGCTTTGATGGCGTCGATGGCGGCGGTTTCACTGGGAAACACCCGGGCAGGTCCTGCGTGATGATAAATTCCGTTGGCGTCCAAGCGCGTGGGCGAGATCGCCGTGCTCTTTACCAGCGCCCCTTGGGGCGAGAGATTGCCGCCGAGGAAGGTGACGGTGCTGGTGAGTCCGCTGGCTTTGGCGCGATCGGCTGACATGATGACGGTGTCCGGATCGATGCCGTCGAACTCGCGTAGTTTTTCGCGCAGGCGCGCCCGGCGTTCGCTCTTTTCCCACCACGCCAGATTGTCGCCGAGGGTGCGGCCCGTGACGGTCATGGCGTCGAGCTTGAGCAGGTTGAGGTCGCGCAGATGCAGCATCATCTCGGGCACGCCGCCGGCCAGAAACACCTGCACCGTGGCGAAATGCTTGGGGCCATTGGGCAGCGCATCGACGAGACGCGGCACGGTGCGATTGATCCGCGACCAATCGGCGGCCGTCGGGCGAGCCAACCCGATGGCGTGGGCAATGGCGGGCACGTGCAGCACGAGGTTGGTGGAGCCACCCACCGCAGCGTGACACACCATGGCGTTGTGCAGTGAATCCGCCGAAAGAATATCGCGCGTGGTTTGGCCGGTCTGCTCCAGGCCCATGAGGGCAAGAGCCGAACGCTTGGCCATATCGCGCCAAATCTGAGCCCCGGACGGGCTGAGCGCCGCGTGTGGCAGCGCCATGCCCAACGCTTCGGCCACCACCTGTGTCGTGGCCGCGGTGCCCATGAACTGACAACCACCGCCCGGAGAACCGCAGGCGCGGCATCCCATTTCGGCGGCGTGATCGAGGGTAATCTCGTCGCGCGCAAAACGAGCCGCGAGGGTTTGCACCTTGGCAGTATCCTCGGCTTCCTCGGCCAGCAAGGTCACTCCGCCCGGGACCAGCACGGTCGGCAGATCAGGCGTCCCGGCGAGCGCCATGAGCATGGCCGGCAATCCCTTGTCGCAGGTCGCCACCCCGAGCACGCCACTGCGCGTGGGGAGCGAACGTATCAAACGTCTGAATACCACGGCGGCGTCATTGCGATACGCCAGACTGTCGAGCATGCCGGCGGTGCCGTTGGTGCGGCCGTCGCAGGGATCGCTCACGTAGGCGGCGAAGGGAATCGCACCGTGCCCGCTGATGACCTTGGCCGCCTCCTCCATGAGCAGACCGACCTCCCAGTGACCGGTGTGGTAACCGAGCGCGATGGGCGAACCGTCGGGGGCACGCAGACCGCCCTGGGTGCTGAGGATCAGAAACTGTTTACCGCGCAGCTTGGCCGGGTCCCAGCCCATCCCGGCGTTTTGCGTCCAACCGAACAGTTCGCCACTCGACATGGCGCGCAGTTGGTCGGCCCCGAGCGGGAGTCGTCCGGTGGGACCGGGTGCGGTGGTGCGCAGGCGATAAATCGTCTCGTCACCCGATTCGAAAATAGGGTCGGCGCTCATGACTGCCGGGAGCGCATCATTGAATGATGATGTTGGAGAGCGTGCCCACGGGTTCGATCGTGATGCGCACCTCGTCGGCGGGCAGCAGCGTGAAGTCGTCGTCGGGCACGACGCCGGTGCCGGTCATGAGAAACGCGCCGGCGGGAAACTCGTTGTCACGATACAACCACTCGGCCAGCGACAGCAGCGGACGCTTGATCTGATCGATCTTGGTATCGCCGGAAAACACGGTTTCACCGGCACGGATAATCTCGATGGCGATAACGGTATCGGGGCTCGGCAGTTCGTCGGTCACCACGAGACATGGTCCCAGAGCGGCGCTCAGCGCGTAACTTTTCGCCTGAGGCAGATAAAGCGGGTTTTCGCCCTCGATGTCGCGGGAGCTCATATCATTGCCCACGGTGAAACCGAAAACCTTACCCGCGGCATTGATCGCCAACGTGAGTTCGGGTTCGGGCACATTCCAAGCCGAGTCCTTACGGATACGCACGGCACCGCCGGGAGCAGCCACGCGATGGGGTGTCGCCTTCATGAACAACTCGGGCCGCGGCGCATCGTAAACGCGGTCGTAGAAATCGCCGCCGCCGGCATCCTTGGATTCCTCCATGCGGGCCGTGCGACTGCGGAAATAGGTGACGCCCGCCGCCCAGACTTCCTGGTGCTCGATCAAGGGCGTCGGCTCCCCGGGTCCTTCCACCGGCGTGCCGGCGGCAAATGCCGCGGTCGTCGTCGCGAGTGGATCTGAAGCAGTGAACAGCGCATCAAAGCCGAACGATGCGGCCGCTTTTACGTGCGAACCATCGTGTTCGATAGTGATGAAGCCGGCCGAGGGGTAGAGACGATAAATCGAAGCCATACGCGAAGCAGGGAAACCTATCCATTTACGCAATACACCCTAAAACGTCCGACGATTTGCGCTATGTTTTGAACATTTGGATCATCCCCCGGGCTCACTCGGATGCGTTTCACTCGGTCACCGTGAAGGGAAAGTAGTCATGGTAGGACACGATCTTGAAATCGGCGGTGTCCTTCACGTAGAGCCGAACATCGTAGTTTCCCGGTGTTAACTTGATTCCCAAGGTCGCTTCGTAGCGGCCCGCCGCATCGGTCTCGATGAAAGCAAAATCGTAGTAACGCTCGGCTTCGAGACCGGGAACCGGCGTCGGCAAGAATTCGTTGCCGGCCAGCTCTGGATTGCCGTTGAGGGTCAGAATATAGCGTTGATTTGGTGCCAGATCGTGCAGTGAGAGGTGGCAGAAAAAACCACCCGGAAACATCTCCCGATAAGCCAGCGCGCCTCCCGTGTTCGCGCTCACTGTTTTGCCCCAGGCGGGTGGGTTGGTCATCGGAATCCGGCTCGGCCAAGGTTTGGGCTCCGCGACTGCATTTTTGAATGCGGCCCAAAACTTTTGTTTGGGGTCGGTGCCCAGGTCGGGTGCGGTGGCTCCGATCACGTAAGCTTCACTGCGCGCATAGATCGCCACATCGTGCGCGCCGATGGTGAGCGTGGTGGCAGCGAAGCACAGGGTAAGCAGCAGGCGTTTCATGGAACACGAAGCTAAGACCGAGACGCGAGGTTGCACCCTGAATTCGGTGATGGGTCCGTCGAACGTTGAGCTCGGGAGAAGTCGCTCCGGGCGTCCGGGCGCGTCAATCACACGGTATGCCCCTTGTTTCGCTCCGCCGCCTCAGCGTGATCATCCTGCTCGCAATGTCTTCCGCCCTCTGGAGTTGGGCGGCCGAACGGGTAAAACCCACGGATCCGCGCATCGCCATCATCGGACGCACGGCCGTCAATGACACGGGAGTGGTGATGGCCTACCCCGCCATCACCCTGCGATTTCGCTATCGGGGCGCGGCGCCCACGGTGCATCTCAATTCCAGTAACGCCGACAATTCCTTCAACCTGTCCTGCAATGGTTGGCAACCCGTGACACTGCGATTGCACGACGGCGCCAACACGATCGCCCTACCGACGGGAGACGCGCCCGCCGAGGGTTGGATTATTGAGCTCGTGCGTCGCAACGAAGCCTGGATGGGCGTCAGCACGTTCACCGGCCTGACGATTCCCGACGGTGGCGAACTCCTGCCCGCCCCCGTCCTGCCGGAACGCAAACTTCTCCTGATCGGAGACTCCGCGGCTTGCGGCGAATTCATCGAGCGCTTTCCTCCGGAGGACATCAGCGAACATCCGCGGGCAATCAATGCCGGGCGCTCCTTCGGCGTGTTGCTGGGCAAGGCGCTCGATGCGCAGGTCCATGTCGTCGCCTACGGTGGTCGCGGGGTGGTGATGGATTGGGCGGGTCGCACGGCGACGAACAACGCTCCGCAGTTCTTCCCCCTCGCCCTGCCCGATGATCCCGCCGCACGCTGGGATCACGATCGCTACCAACCGGATGTGATTCTCCTGCATCTCGGTCTCGCCGACTTCCTGACGGACCCCATTCCCGATGCCGACTACGTGGCAGCCTACGACGCCTTCCTCGACGACGTGCGCACGGCGCACCCGACCGCAGCGATTGTATTGACCGAGGCATCCGGGCTCAGCGACGACCCGGCCACCGTGCGCGGGGCGAGGCGAATTCGTTTGCGCGACTGCCTCGACACCCTCGTCACCCGGCGTCACCAGAAAGGGGATACTCGAGTGTCACTGGCGCCCTTGGGCTTCTATCCCGGCACGGCGAGTGACCCGCACCCGGTCGCGTTCCAGCACGAACAAATGGCCCTCGAGCTGGAGCCATCCATCCGGCGCGCGGCGGGCTGGTGAGGCGCCCCGCACGGGCATTACAACCTTGCCGCTCCCGGTGGGCATGACCACACTGGCAGCACAGTTCCGGGCGTCGTCCCCATCCGTGCGACGTGACCGCATACCCCTCCGGTTTCGCGACCCATAATTGCGAGCGACCTTTGTTCCTTCGGCAGTGTTATCCCCTTAACCTCAATCTGCTTTCGTCATGCATGGAACTCCCCTACCCGACCTCGATGCGGCCCCGGAAAAACGGGCACGGATCGAGATCATTCCGTTGATCGATGTGATCTTCTTTTTGTTAGCGACCTTCGTGCTCTTCACCCTGTCCCTCGATCGCACCGGTGTCATTCCACTCATTTTGCCCAAAGTCGAGGTCACCCCGCCGCCGGTGTTTGTCCCGCCGGTCGAACCCGTGATGATCCAAGTCTCAGACCAAAGAAACTACTACTGGGACCAGGAACAAATTTCGTTCGAACTCGTGCGCAACCGCCTCGCCGACTACGCGACCAAGGCGGAGGCCAAGGTGATGCTCACGTCGGACGATCGTGCCAACTACGGCGACACCATTCGTTTGCTCGATGCCGTGCGTGCCGCGGGCATCACGGAAGTTTCGATCGAAACCCGCTTTCGCCCCACCGGGCGCTAGGCTGAACCGCCGGGCTCTATCGGCGCGGTCGCACGCGCCGGTAGAGTGCCTCGTATTGAGGCACGATACGCGCGGTGGAAAACATGGCGCGCGCCCGGGCCTGGGCGGCCCGTCCGAGGTTGGCACGCAGGTCATCATCGCGGAGCAGACGGTCCAGCGCCGCCGCCACCGCATCACTGTTGGCGGCCGGCACGAGCAAGGCGGATTTTTCGTTTTCCACGACTTCCGGAATTCCACCCACGCTCGTGGCCACACTGGGACACGCAAAGTTGGCGGCCTCCAGTAGACTGAGGCAAAAGCTCTCTGAATCCGACGTGAACAATCCCACATCGGCGGCCTGCAAATAGTCTTCCACCACGGCCACGTGCTCCCGCACGATCACCGTGTTTTCGAGCCCCAATTTCTTCACCAGACTTTGATAGGGCGTGAAGGAACCGCCGGCGACCATTACGACTTTGAAGCGGTCGCGATCCGGCACCTTGGCGAGGGCATTGAGCAGCACATCGATGCGTTTGACCGGACGCATATTGGAGAGATGTAGCACCAGCTTTTGATCCGGTCGCACCCCGAGTTCCTGCCGCGCGGCGTCTCGCGTGCGCACCGCCGGTCGGGGATCGAAGAAATTGTGAATCACGTCGATCTCGCGCTCCACTCCGATGAGGCGATGGGTTTCGCTGCGCAGGAAGTCGGACACCGCCGTCACCGCGTCGGAGGCTTCCAATGCATAGCGAATTGCGGGCGCGTAGCCGGGATCGCGACCGAGCAAGGTGGTATCGGTGCCGTGCAGCGTGGTGACGACCGCCGGTCGGCGCGTCTCCGGCAACATGGCTCGCGCCAGCGTGGCGGCGGTGGCGTGCGGCACCGCGTAGTGCGCATGCAGGATGTCGAGTCCGTAGGTGTCGGCAACTTCCGCCAGCTTGACCGACAGCGGCAGCGTGTAGTCCGGGTATTTGAACAGCTCGTAGTTGCTGATCTCCACCGGATGAAAATACACACGCTCCTGCCCTGGTTGCAGGCGGAACGGTCGTTCGTAGCTCACGAAATGGACTTCGTGACCGCGGGCCGCCAATTCGTCGCCGAGGCCCGACGCCAAAATGCCGCTGCCGCCCACGGAGGGGTAACAAACGATGCCTACCCGCATGGGATCTCCAGTCGTGGTCATGGCTTAAAAATGACGGCCACCATGACCCAGACCACCAAGATCGGCGATCACCAGCGGATCGTTGGGATAAAGGGCGATGGCGTGCCGGCCGCCGATATTTTGTCCGAGCAAACTCGCCCGGGTAATTTGTAAACTGCCGTAGTCACGGGTCTGCATTTGCGAAGCATGCGCCGCCATGGCCTCGCGCCAGATCTGCACGTCCGCGTCCTCCAACGCGTAAAGCACCGGGTTGATCTCGCGCGGCACCGCATCAGGCGAAACCGCGTAATATAACAAATGGGTGATGGCGTGACGCTCCAGCGGTTTGAGTTGCTCCAAACCACCGTAACGGGCGAGACGCGCCGCGTCGCGTGTCATGCGACCGACGGCCACGTGGTCCGGGTGTTGATCTTCGACAATGCTTAGCGCGAGCAGGATCTCCGGCCGAAGCCGGCGAATGATCGCCGCAATCTGCCGGGCGCCGGCGCGGGTGTTCTCGATGTTGGCGTCGCCGCCCAAGTCGATGAATTCGATCGTCGCGCCGAGTTTGGCCGCGGCGGCCTCGGCCTCGAGGGTGCGTTGTTCCGGCGTGCCGTTGGTGCCGGATTCGCCGCGTGAGCCGATCACCATGTGCACCGCCCGGCCCTTCCGCACTTCAGCGGCCAGCACGCCGCCCACCCCGAATTCGAGATCGTCGGGATGCGCGCCGATGGCGAGTAAGGGAGCGGGGTTAGACGGGGAGGTCGACATAGGCTTCACTGGAACGGTCAATCTCGTCCCGGGCGACAAAGGTGATGTCGGGCGCGTCGGCGGTGCGCAAGTAGGCTTGTTCCCCTGCGCCGGCGATATAGTGCGTGCAACCGATGACCGACTGCATCCAACCGAGGCGCGAATCACGGGCCGGACTGATTTGTGCGGGACCGTATTCACAAGGTGGTAACGTCTGATAAGCCGAGCCGCCGCGATGGAGTTTGAGAGCACCGGCGACGCATCGAGCGCGCACGGTTTCGCCCTCGCAGGGCACGTCGGCGTAGTGGTCGTCGATCGCACAGGCGGCGGTGCGCACGGCGGGATCGCTGGAGCGCACGACCCGCACGCCCTCGAGCATGCCCATGGCCCGATACATTTCCAAACAGAAGTCGGCCACATTGGTCGCGTGCACCGCCTTGAAGGCCTCGATCGCCTCCGCACTCACGAAAGCCCCGAGTTGCCGGGCCGTGTTCGCCTGCCAATCGGCCGGGATGCGCTTCGCATACAGCGGCGTGTATTTGCGCTGCAGTTTGTTCTCGAAGGTGAAGTTGAGTGTTTGCGCCTCGTCGGTCGTGCGATGGCGCAAGGTCGTTTGCGTCTCGCGAGGATCGTGGTCGGCATCGTGATAAAAGAACACGATCTCGCCGCCCATTTCTTTTTGCAGCCGCCGGGCGGTCCAAACCTTGGCGACGAGAAATCGGCGCGGGAAAAAACCGCAGGGTTGCTGACCGAAAGCGATCACAGGTGCGCCACTCATACCGCCGCCGAATCCGGCTGAGGTTTGTTACCCGGGAGGAAGATCTGCAGCAGGAGACTGAATCCCACCACCATGCCGCAACCGATGAAGTTATACCACAGGTAGCTGATCTCGAGGCGGAAGAAGAAAACGATGACCAATGCCTGCGCGATCAACGCGGCAAAGAAAACGGCCGTGCCGCGAACATGCTTAAGGAAGAAAGCGACCAGGAACACGCCCAGCACCACCCCATAGAAAATCGAGCCGAGGATGTTGACGGCTTCGATCAGGTTCTCGACCAGGTTGGCGAATAACGCGAAGGCGATCGCGATCGCGCCCCACATGGCAGTGAACCATTTCGAGGCCGTTACGCTGTGCGCATCGTCCGCTCCCGGTTTCCAAATGTGCCGGTAAAAATCGACCATGGTGGTGGAGCCGAGTGCGTTGAGCTCGGAAGCCGTCGATGACAACGCCGCGCAAAAGATCACGGCCACCAACAAGCCCACCAAACCATGTGGCAAGTGATCCAATACGAACGTGATGAACACATAGTCCGCATCACTGGCCTTGATCTCGGCATCGGCGGCCGCGAGGGCTCCCTTCGCCTCCGCGCGAATCGCATTCGAGGTTTCCTGGGTAGCGAGCAGGTTTGATCGTGCGACTTCCGTGGTGGCCTCATCACCGGATTCGCGGGCGGCGAGGAACGATTCGATGGCACTTTTTTTATCCGCCTGGGCCGAGATAAAGCGCTCTTCGATATCCACAAAGGTCGCGCCCTGCGCGCCGTCACGCTGCTGCGCCCACACCGCTTCGTTGAAGAACACGGGCTGACGGTCGAACTGGTAGAAGACGAAGACAAACACCCCCAACAGCAGGATGAAGAACTGCATCGGAATTTTCAGGACGGCGTTGAACATCAGCCCCATGCGGCTTTCACGCAGGGACCGCCCCGTCAGGTAGCGCTGCACCTGGGATTGGTCGGTGCCGAAATAGGATAACGACAGAAAGAGGCCGCCAAAAATGCCCGACCACACCGTGTAGCGTTCGTTGAGGTCGAAGTTCCAGTTGACCGCGTTGAGTTTCCCCATCGTGCCTGCGACGGCCAGCGCATCGTCGGGTGACACGCCGGTCGGCATCTTCATGAGCACCACGACGAAGGCGATGCCCATGCCGAGCAAAATCACCGCCATTTGATACCGTTGGGTAAGACTGACCGCTTCGCTGCCGCCGGTCACCGTGTAGATGACGACGAGGATGCCGGTGCCCAGGACCGTGAGTCCGAGCGGCCAGTGCAGCACCGAGGAAACGATGATGGCCGGAGCGTAAATCGTGATGCCGGCGGCGAGCCCGCGTTGCAGCAGAAAGAGCGCGGCACCGAGCAGGCGGGTTTTCCCATCAAAGCGTTTCCCGAGATACTCGTAGGCGGTGTAAACTTTGAGCCGGCGATATATCGGCAGAAACACTCCCGCGACGATGATCAATGCCAACGGCATACCGAAGTAGTTTTGCACAAAACCCAGCCCGCTCTCGAATCCCTGCCCCGGGGTGGACAGGAACGTGATCGCGCTGGCCTGGGTCGCCATGACGGACAAACCGATGGTGCCCCAGCCAATGCGTTGGTCGCCCTTCAGGTATGTATCCAGTCCACCACCACGCGTGGCCCACACGCCATAGATCGCGATGCTCAGAATCGCCCCAAACAGAACTACGTAATCGAGGAGCGTCATGAATAATATATCCCGAATGCGGTCATCACGCCGACCAAGCCGGCGAAAATGATCATGACCCAGCCATAGACGCCGCGCCAGGTGGGCACGCCCCTCAGGCCGGTTTTGGCTTCATCATCCGCGTCCGCATTGGGCGCGGCCTGGTGTTCGGCAAACGTGGTCATATCAGCGCAGTTCCGCGATCAGGGCATCGTTCATGACCTTGTAGCCACTGCCGGGACCTTCCTGCGCGACCGCATACTTGGTGGACGATTCGGCGGCGGTGATCGCGGTGGATTTGTTACCCAGCTTGGCGTGGATCTTGGCCTTCAGATGCAGCATCCAAAACGCGTTCGGGCTTTGCGCGAGTGCGAGATCGATCCACTTGGCCGCTTTTTGCAGGTCGAGGTTGTGATCGAAATAGAATCCGGCCGATTGGAAGTAGATGTAGTCCCGTTGCTGTTGCCCCGCGCCCATCACCGCTTCGATCTGCGGCACGATGCGGTCCTTCACATCCACTTTGATCGGCACCGCCACGCTGACCTTTTCCCAGGTCAGATTCAAGGTGGCGGACTCATCCCGCAGATCGTTGAACCAAATGGAGAAGCTTTCGACCGGATCGGCCAACGCCTGCACCGGCACCGTGACGCGCAGGACATCCTCCGCTTCGTCGTAATTAAATGCGCCCCACTGCTCGGCCGTGCGGTTCAGAATCACGGTCCATTCCGTTTCCCCCGGAATGCTGAACAATCCGTAGGTGCCGGCCGCGACCGGTTTGCCGCCAAATACAATCGGCGTATCAAACGTGATCTTGGTCGCGGCATTCGCGCCTGTGCGCCACACCTCACCGTAGGCCTGCAATTCCCCAAAAATCTGCCGGTCCTTCACGCTCGGCCGGGAATATACGATTTGAAAGTCGGTCAAACCGACCCGCTGGCGCAGTTCCGCCGCCGGACTGGCCGCCGGAAAATCAATGCGGCTGGTTTGGGCGCGAGCCAACGGTGAGAGAGCCGCCAGCAGGAGGCAGGAGAGCGTGAACAGTCGGGCTGAAGTCATAACGGGGTTGAAGACGGACGGGCGGTGCACAAACGAGAGCAACGAACTTGGATAACGCGAGAGTGCCCATTACTTTGTTTTGTTCCCATTTAAATTCGCCAAGCCCTCGTTCCCAACACGTTAACTTTTACGCCGCACACTCGACGCGACCTCCATTCGTGTTCAGGTTCCGTCTGCCCACCGTGCGCTCCGCCCGCGGTTTCGGTCGACTCTAGCCCTCGCCTCCCCCCTTACCAACATGACCCAGGAAGAAGTCACGGAAGTCGTCACCACGAGTCTGTGGTCCCACTTGCTTACGGTGGGCGGTTTCGTGCTGGCGGTCTTCGCGATTGCGCGACTCATCAGCGAAAAAAAACAACCGGGCAATACCATCGCGTGGCTGCTCGGAATCGTGCTGATCCCCTACGTCGGCGTGCCGCTCTATTTGCTGCTCGGTGGCCGCAAGATCCAGCAACTCGTGTCCCGCAAGCGTCGGGTGTCGCTGCACCTGATGGGCGCGCCGCCTGCTTCGGCCGCCACCCGGCTGCTGCCCGCCGCTCGCGCCATCGTGGCCAACGGCGCCGCCGAGCCCATCGGCGGCAACCGCTTGAAACTCCTGACGAGTGGCGAGGATGCCTTTGCGTCCATCATCGCGGAGATTCGCAACGCCCGCCACACCATCAACATCACCACGTTTATTCTCGGTCGTGAGGAAACGGGTCGGGCGATCATCGATGCCCTCGCCGAGCGGGCCCGCGCCGGCGTAAAAGTGCGGCTTTTACTCGACGGACTCGGCAGTTTTATCGCCAGTCGATCCTTCTGTAACACGTTGCGGGAGGCCGGCGGCGAGGTCGTTCGGTTCATGCCCGTCGCCCCACTCTCGACGCGCTACTCGGCCAACTTGCGCAATCACCGCAAACTGGCGGTGTTCGACGACTGCGCCGCGATCGTGGGCGGGCGCAATCTGGCCCGAGATTATATGGGCGCCACGCCGTGGTCCAAACGGTTCGCGGACTTCGGTGCCCTGATCCACGGCCCGGCGGTTGGGCTCATCAATGAAATTTTCTACGCCGACTGGAGTCATGCGTCATCGCAGTCCGTCGAATCGCTGCGCCCGACGGTTGAGCCCCTTTGCCCCGTCGCGGCCGGCACGGGCGAATTACAGGTCATTGCAAGCGGACCCGACGTCGAGGGCGACCCGCTCTACGAAGGCATTGTTTCATTGATTCAGGAAGCGGAACACAGCGTGTGGATCATCACCCCCTATTTTATCCCCGACGAAGTCCTGCAACGCTCGCTCCTGGTGAAGGCTCGCGCCGGCAAGGACGTGACCCTCATGGTGCCGGCACGGTCGAATCACAAAATCACCGACTACGCCCGCCGCCAGTATCTGCGGGAACTGCACGCGGCCGGTGCCCGGGTGCTGCTTTACGAGCCCGGCATGCTGCATGCAAAAGCGCTCGTCATCGACGACCGGGCGGCCTTGTTCGGCTCCGCCAATTTTGACCTGCGCAGTTTGTTCGTGAATTTCGAAATCGGTATCGTCTCCTATTCCCCGGATGACGTCGCCATGATGCGCCAATGGGTGGGCGATTTGATTCGGGTGTGTCGTGCCTACACCCCGCGTAAACGCAGCCCCTACCGAATTCTCAGCTCATTGGCCGAGGAACTGAGCCGTCTGCTCGCGCCGTTGTTGTAAACCGACCTACCCAATTAATCGGCATGTCCGGGCCCAAAAAAGCCGGGACGATTAACGTCCCGGCTCTGGTAAAACGGAATGGATCAGGCGGCGGCGGGCAACCGATCGAGCAACTCGAAAGCGGCGCGCACTTCGCGACGCATCTCTTCGAGCGCGTGGCGGGCTTCCTGCAACTTTTCGTCGGTCTTCTCGGCGTAGTCGTGTTTCAACTCATCCACCTGATGACGATAGTGCTCCTTGAGCTCGGTCCAACGCTCCAACAGTTCGTCGAGGCGAACACTGGAAGCATGTAAAAGTTCCTGGCTGCGCTCGCTGAGTCGGTTCACGGAGCCTTCGAGGTGCGCCTTGACGCGACGTTGGGCCTCGGTGAGCTGAGCCGCGATGGCCTTTTCCTCATCCACCCGGCGCAGGTCTTCCACCATGCCGAGTTTGGAGAGCGTCCAAATGGTCCACTTGGTGGGATCCCACTGCCACCACTTCACGCCATTGCGGTAGTCGTGTTGGAACTCGTGGTGATAATTGTGATACCCCTCGCCGAAGGTGAAGATGGCCATGATACCGCTGTCCTTCGCACTGCATTTGCTGGAGTAGGGCTGGGAGCCGATCGTGTGGCACAGCGAGTTGATGAAAAATGTCATGTGGTGGACCGCGAAAACGCGCAGCACGCCGGCGATCAGGAATCCGCTCCACGCGCCCATTGCACCACCGTGCAGCCAACCGAGTCCGGTCGGAATCACAAAGCCCACCACCAACGCAATCGCGATGTAGTAGTTGTGTTGCCACATCACGAGCGGGTCCTTGCGCAGGTCGCCCACGTTGGTCCAGGGCGGCTCGGGCAGTTTCTTGAACAAGATCCAGCCAATGTGCGCGTGCCAGAAACCATTGGAAATATCGTAAGGATCGTCGTCGTGATCGACGTGCTTGTGGTGGCGGCGATGATCCGAGGCCCAGGCCAGCACATGGTTCTCAAACGTCGCCGCCCCGAAGGCCAGCGTGAGAAAGCGCACCGGCCAAGTCGCCTTAAACGACTTGTGGGAGAACAGGCGATGGTAGCCCAACGTGATGCTCAAGCCCGTCGCGATGAAAAAGACGAAGAACATCCCGATCTGAAACATATCGAGACCCACGGTCCAAATATGATACGGCACGACGGTAAGACTGATCAGCGCCGTCCCGATGAGGAACGCACTGTTGGACCAGTTGATGACGGTATTGGAGATTCTAAACGACACGGTAACCCGACCGTGAAAGGCAATTCGTCCTTCCGCCAGCGTAATTTGAGGGTAAAATTGTCGCGGATTTTGGCATTTCGAAGTGGGGACGAACCCCATTGATCAGGTCCCACGCGATCAGCCGGCTCCCGGTTATCACGCTTCCCACCGACGGGCGGCCATCGATGCAAACACTATGCAACGCAGCAGGTTCCGCTACGCCTCGATTTGAGTGAGTTTATAGGTCACCGCGTCACACAGCGCTTCCCAGGAAGCTTCGATGATGTTGTCGCTCACCCCTACGGTGCCCCAGACGTGATCGGCATCGGCCGACTCGATGAGCACGCGGGTGCGGGCGTTGGCCCCCAGTCCGTTTTCGAGAATACGCACCTTGTAATCGAGCAGCTTCATTTCGCTGAGACGGGGATAAGCAGCGCTGAGCGCGGAACGCAGGGCTTTGTCCAACGCGCTGACCGGACCCGTGGCCTCGGCCACGGTGTGATGGCTTTCGCCGTTCACCGTCACTTTGACGGTCGCCTCCGCAAACAACTGCCCGCCGTGGTGCTCCACAATCACGCGGTAGTTTTCCACTTCGAAGAACGATTTGCTCTGACCAAGTGAGCCGCTGATCAAGAGCTTCAGCGAAGCGTCGGCCGCTTCGAACTCGTAGCCGGTGAACTCAAGTTCCTTGAGCTCCTCGATAAGCTTTTTGATCTCCGGCCCCTTTTCGTCGATTTCAATCCCGAGTTCCCGCGCCTTCATGGCCACCGACGAACGACCAGCCATGTCGGAGACGAGCACGCGGGTGTGGTTGCCGACGAGCGCGGGATCGATGTGCTCGTAGGACGACTTCACCTTTTGAGCCGCATTGGCGTGCAAGCCGCCTTTGTGCGCGAAGGCCGAGGCCCCGACGTAGGGCATTTTGGTGTCCGGTCGCAGGTTCGCCAGTTCGTCAAAATACAAGGAGAGCTCGCGGAGCTGCTTCAGATTGGCGGCACAATGCGCCGTCTTGCCCATTTTGAGGAACAGACTCGGTAATACCGTGATGAGATTGGCATTGCCGGTGCGCTCACCGTAGCCATTGGCGGTGCCTTGCACCAAGGTCGCCCCACCCGCCACGCCGGCGAGAGCAAGCGCCACGCCCAAGCCGCTGTCGTTGTGCGTGTGCACGCCGACCTTGTCGCCGCCGAACTCGGCGACCGCCTTCGTCACGATGTCCTGGAAATCGTTGACGAGAGAACCACCATTGGTGTCGCACAAGGTGAGGTTGCTCGCGCCGCCGCGCAGGGCGGCGGCCAAGGTTTTGAAGGCGTAGTCGGGATCACTGCGGTAACCGTCGAAGAAATGCTCCGCATCGTAGATCACCTCGCGCCCCTGACTCACGAGGTAGCGCACGGAGTCCTCGATCATGGCGAGGTTTTCCTCGAGCGTCGTGCGTAGGATTTCGGTGACATGCAGGTCCCACGTCTTACCGACGATCGTCATCACCGGCATGCCGCTGTCGAGCAACGTGGCGAGTTGGGCATCCGCGGAGGCTTTCACGCCCGCCCGGCGGGTGGCGCCGAACGCGGCCAGCTTGGCGTGCTTGAGCTTCAGCTTTTTGGCCTCGGCGAAAAACGTGATGTCACGCGGGTTCGATCCCGGGAAACCGCCCTCGATGTAGTCCACCCCGAACGCATCGAGTCTCTCGGCGATCAACAGCTTGTCGGTCACGGAGAAACTAATCCCCTCGCCCTGCGTGCCGTCGCGGAGAGTGGTGTCGTAGATTTTAACTTCGGTGGTGTTCATGAGGCGGAAGGATCAACTTGGAGGTATAGTGAGCCGGGCGAAAACAAAAAACCCCGAGCGGTAAGCCCGGGGTGTCAGGAAGATCGGCGAGGAGTGAAGTCCGTCTATGCCGCATCGACCTGCCCGGGCGAACGGGCAATCGTAATAATCGCAGCAATAATGGGGAGAGATTTCACGCAGCAACGGGATGCCCAAGGGGTCCAATGCTGTCGAGGCTCAATCCTTCCGGCGACCACGGCGCGACTTGGCAGATCCGTCCCGCCGCAACATCGCCGCCATCACCATGCCCGCCACAAACCCTCCGGCATGCGCCCACCAAGCCACGCCGCCGGCCGGTGCCGCCCCGAGCGAGCCCAGCCCATTGGTCAACTGCACTGCAAACCAGATGGCAAGAAACAGCAACGCCGGGATCGGCACAATGGGCACAATCCATGGCACCAGCGCCACGATCCAACGCGTCGGCAACAGCAACAGATAGGCGCCCAGCACACCCGAGATTGCTCCGCTCGCCCCAATCATCGGCACCGCTGATCCGGAATCGGCCAGCACTTGCGCGCCAGCGGCTCCGACTCCTGTGATTAAATAAAGCATCAGAAAGACAAACGAGCCGAGGTGATCCTCCAACGAACGTCCAAACACGCGCAAAAACAGCATGTTGCCGAGCACGTGCATGAAACTGCCGTGCAAAAACATCGCCGTGAACACGGGCACCCAACCCCGCCAAGTCTGCCAAGACTGGATCCAGCGCGAGGGCACGAGGGCAAACTGATTGAACAACGCTTCCAGACCCGTCGGATCGAATAAGGCCAGTCCCGTTTCGCCCGCAAACACCAGCAGATTCATGGTGACGAGCAACGAGGTGACTCCCCCGCCCCGCTTGGCCTTGTGACTGTCCCAAAGTGGTATCACCGGGGCATTTGAGTTCGACTAACGTCTCAAACGGCCCGCGCTTCGATAAACGCTCGGATCGCGTCAGCCGAGGCCGCCACCGGATGTTTCACAATCGGACGCGACTTTAGGGCCTCGAGCGACGGGTGCCTTGGATCCACGCCGATCGCGGCCCGCAGAGTATCGGGAAACTTCGCCGGATGCGCCGTGGCGAGCACCACGCTGTGACGATCCGAATCGGGCGCCGCAAACGCGCATGCGGTATGAGGATCCGCCACATAACCAAATCGCTCATAGACGGATTTGATGATACCCGGGATCTCGGCATCGCTGCATCTCGAAGCCGAAAAGGTCGAACGATCGAAGGACTCGAAACGGTATTCCCCCGTCGCCTTGAACGTCGTCATCACTTCGCGCACCCGGGACGGATCGCGGCCCAGCGCAAAATAAAGAAAGCGCTCAAAGTTGGAGGCGACTTGGATATCCATCGACGGCGCGAGACTCGGCGCCACCTGATCCACTTTGTATTCACCCGTGGTGAAGAGCCGGTAGAGGATGTCGTTTTGGTTGGTCGCGACTTTGAACCCGCGGATGGGCACACCCATATTTTGCAGCATCCAACCAGCGAGCACATTGCCAAAATTTCCGGTTGGCACGACGAACTCGACATTCTCCTGCTGCGCCGTCGGCAAGCGGAGCCACGCCGACAGGTAATACACGCATTGCGCGAGCACCCGGGCGAGGTTGATGGAGTTGACCGCCGACAACCGGTGATGGAGCCGAAACGTCTGATCGGCAAAAATATCCTTCAGCGCCGTCTGCGCGTCGTCGAACGATCCCTCGATCGCCATGGTGTAGACGTTGTCCGCGCCGGTGCACGTCATCTGCCGTTCCTGTAACGGTGCCACGCGCCCGTCGGGATAGAGGATGAAAATGGCGGTGCCGGGTTTGCCCAACAAGCCGTGGATCGCGGCCGCGCCGGTATCGCCCGAAGTGGCGCCGAGCACATTGATGGTTTGTCCCCGCGCCGCACACTGATGCTCGTAGAGATTGCCGAGGAGCTGCAGCGCGAAGTCTTTGAAGGCGAGTGTGGGACCGTGAAAGAGCTCGAGCACCTGCAGGTTGTCCGCCAGCGGCACCAGTGGCGCGATCTCAGGATGCGTGAACGACGTGTAGGATTTGGCGACGATCGCGGCAAAGGTCGCTTCATCGATGTCCGTCGCGAACCGCCGGAAAAACGCCGTGCAGAGCGCCGGGTAATCCAAGCCCGCCAACGCCTTCAGCTCATCGCTCGAAAACTGGGGCAGCGTTTCGGGCAAGAACAGTCCGCCGTCCGGAGCCAGTCCGGTGGCGACCGCGTCACTGAAACCGAGTGCCGGAGTATCGCCGCGCGTGGAGATGAAGTTCATAAGGAAGTGCCAATCGTTCTCGTTCTCCAGCGATTCGTTCGCTGCCTCGCTACCCGCGTTTCTCGGATCGAGAACGATTAAGAGAACGAGGAACGAGAACGATTCAGGCGCGGTCAGGCATCCAGGCCGAAGGCGGTGTGGGTGATGCGGGCGGCTTCGTCGACGCGGTCCTGATCCACGACCACGGAGATCTTGATCTCGGAGGTGGTGATCATGTCGATGTTGATGTCGGCATCGGCCAATCCTTTGAACAGCGCCGCGGCCACGCCGGAATGAGTTTTCATGCCCACGCCGACCACGGAAAGCTTGGCGATGTTTTCGTGCACGGCCACATGACCGCCGCCCACTTCATCGAGCACGTGTTCGAGGGATTTCTGCGCCTTGCGCGTATCGCCCTGCGGCACGGTGAAGGTCAGGTTGGCGATGCCGTTGCGACCGACGTTCTGCACGATCATGTCGACGACGATGCCGGCCTCGGCCATGGCGGTGAACACCTTCGCGGCCGAACCCGGTTTATCGAGAATGTTGCTCACGATGATCTTGGCTTGGTCCTTATCGACGGCCACGCCACGAACGACGACTTTTTCCATATGGGGCACTTCTGCTTTCACTACGGTTCCTCGGTTGAAGTTAAAGGATGAGCGGACTTCGAAAACCACTCCATGTTTTTCGGCAAATTCTACGGAGCGTGACTGCATGACCTTGGAGCCCGACGAAGCGAGTTCCAACATCTCATCATACGAGATTTCAGGAATTTTCTGGGCCGCACTCACGAATCGAGGATCGGCGGTGTAAACGCCGTCCACGTCGGTATAAATTTCACAATTATCAGCTTTGAGCGCGGCCGCCAGGGCCACCGCGCTGAGGTCGGAACCACCGCGACCGAAGGTCGTGATGTGGCCATCCTCGTTGATGCCTTGAAAGCCCGCCACGATGACGGTCTTGCCGGCGGCCAACTGCGTTTCCACCGCCGACGCATCGATAGTCTGGATACGCGCCTTGGTGTGGTTGGCATCGGTGTAGATTCCGGCCATGGCTCCGGTGAAGGAGACGGCCTCGACGCCCATGTGATGCAGCGCGATGGCCATGAGGGCGATGGTCTCCTGCTCACCGACCGAGAGGAGCATGTCCATCTCGCGATCGCTGGGATCGTCGCAAATCGACTTGGCCCGGGCGGTGAGCTCGTTGGTCACCCCGGCGCGCGCCGACACGACGACGACCACCTGGTTGCCTTTGTCCACCGTGAGCTTCACGCGCTCGGCGACTTTTTTGATGCGCTCGACGTCACCCACGGAGGTGCCGCCAAATTTTTGCACAATACGTGACATGGGAATAGGGAAAGGGATCAGTCCTCGAACGAGGCGATGCGTAACAAGAACGGTTCTCCGAGCACGGATGACAAGCGACGCAAGTTGTTGACGGTGCTCCGGATCGCCTTCTCGTTGCTGCGATGGGTGGTGAGAATGAGTGACGCGGCACCGGTTTGATCGCTGGGGCGCTGATCGAGGCTGGCGATGCTGACCTTGGACTTCGATGTCACCGTGGCGATCTTGGCCAACACGCCCGGTTCGTCCTTCACATCGAGGCGCAAGTAATAGCGGCCGGTCAGGTTCTCGGGTTTGGCCAGCGGGTAGTTGTGCTCGACCGGCTCGGGCAACGCGGCGTTGCCTCGCAGCAGCAGCGCGATCGCGTCGACGATGTCGCTGATCACGGCTGAAGCAGTCGCGTCCTGTCCGGCCCCTCGACCGATGTAAATGGTCTCGCCCACGACGTCACCCGTCACGGCGATGCCGTTGTAGACTTCATTCACGTTGGCGAGCACCTTGGTGCGCGGCAGCAACATGGGGGCGACGCTCACCGCGATTTCGTCGGTTTTCTCGTCCTGCTCAATCACTGCGAGCAACTTGATCGCGAAACCACTTTCCTTGGCGTGCTGGATGTCCGCCTGGGTGATTTGAGTGATGCCCTCGACCACCATCGCCTTGGTGGGCACCCACGTGCCGTGGGCCAGGTGGGTCAAAATCGACGCCTTGTGCGCGGTGTCCCAGCCATCGACATCGAGCGATTCCTCGGCTTCGGCGTAACCGAGTGCCTTGGCTTCCTGCAGAATCACCGGGTAGGTCAGCCCCTCCCGTTCCATGCGCGTGAGGATGTAGTTACACGTGCCGTTCAGGATGCCGTAAATACGGCGGAAACGATTGGCGACGAGCCCCTCGCGCAATGCTTTGATGATCGGGATGCCGCCGGCCACCGAGGCCTCGAAAAAGTAATGTCCGCCGTGCTCGCGCGCCGCGGCAAACAGCTCCGGGCCATGCTCGCAAACCAACGCCTTGTTGGCCGAGATCACGGTTTTGCCGAGGCGCAGGGCTGCGAGGGTCACGTCTTTGGCGAGGGTCGTGCCTCCCATGAGTTCGCACACGATCTGAATTTTGGGATCGGTCGCGAGCGCCATGGGGTCGTCGGTGAGGCGCGACTTGGCGACACGCACCGAGCGTTTTTTACCGAGATCGCGCACCGAGGCGCTTTTCAGCACGAGGCGGGCGCCGAGGCGGGATTCAAATTTGGCCCGGGAACGCGTGATGTGTTTCCACACCCCCTGCCCGACCGTGCCGAGACCACAAATACCGATGTTTACGATGGGAAGATCGCTCATGAAAAAATGACTAAGGGACGCTTATTTACGGTCCCAGCGGTGCTCCGTGCCAGCGAGCAAACGGCTGATATTGGCGTGATGCCGGGCAATGACGAGTAGACCCAGCAGGGTCGCCACCCCATTGATGATGAGGCCAAAACTTAAAAACCACGGCAGCGTCGCGATGACCAACGCCGCCACAATCGAGGCCAGGGATACATAACGGGAGATGAAAAATGTGGCAACCCAGGCCGCGCCCGCGATCACGCACGGCAGCGGCATCAGGACGAACAATCCACCGGCCGCCGTGGCGACTCCCTTGCCGCCTCGGAATCCGATGAAACATGAAAACGAATGTCCCAGCACGGCCGCCGCCACCCCGATCACGCCACCGAGATCGTAACCACTGCTGCCCGCCGGACCGCCGAGTTGGAAGAGCAACGGTATGGCGGTGGCGATGAAGCCCTTGAGTGCATCGAGCAGGAAGACCGTGTTGCCGGCCTTGGCGCCGAGCACGCGCTTGACGTTCGTGGCACCCGGATTGCGGCTGCCTACTTCCATAATGTTGACCCCCTTCGCCTTGGCCAACCAATAGCCAAACGGCAGGGCTCCGAGGAGGTAGCCGACGACCGCAGTGATGACGAGGGGGAGTAACATGGGCAGGAGGGACGGAAGTTAGAGTTGCACGAACTTGGCGAGTTTGATCTTCGGATGCGCTTTAATTTCTTCGCGCGCGGCCTCCTTGGGTTCGCTGTCGACCCGCACGACCATGTAGGCGGTCTCGCCTTGCACGAGGCGACTGAGCGACATGTCGGCGATATTGACCCCGGCGCGACCCAACAAGGTGCCGATTTCCCCAACCATGCCTGGCAAATCGAGATTCTCGAGCACGAGCAGTTTGCCCTCGGCGGCGACTTCGACCTCACGGCCGTTAATGCCGACAATGCGCGGCTGCTGGGCCTTGCCGAGCAGCGTGCCCACGGCGCGGTGCGACGTGCCTTCGCCATCGACGACTTCGACCTGAATCAAATCGGTATAATCGGAATCGCTGTTCGACTTCGTCACCTCGGCTTCGATGCCAAGGCTCTTGAGGAGGAACGGTGCATTCACGTCGTTGACGTCATCCGCACTGATCCGACGGAGGAATCCGCGCTGAATGGCCCGTGTCACGGCGTTGGCGTCGAGGTCGACGATCTTGCCCCAATACGTAATCTTGAGAGCGGCGATCTGGGCCGGGGAAATCTGTTGCACGAGGGTGCCCAGCTTGGTGCCGAGGTCGAGATACGGACCGAGCACCTTCAACGCCGCGCCGTCGATGGACGGCATGTTGACCGCATTGCGGATGACGCCGCTCTTGAGCACGTCGGTGATTTGTTCGGCGATTTCCACGCCCACCGCCGCCTGCGCTTCCGCGGTGGAGGCACCGAGGTGGGGCGTGAGCGAAACGTTGGGCAGCGACCGCAGTTCGCTGTCGACCGCGAGCGGCTCGTCTTCGTAGACATCGAGTCCGGCGGCGGCGACATGGCCGGTTTTAAGCGCGGCAATCAACGCGGTTTCCTTGATGATACCGCCCCGGGCGCAATTGAACAATCGGACGCCGGACTTGCACTTCTCGAGAGCGGCTTCGTCGATCATGTATTTGGTGTCATCCGTCAGCGGCATGTGCACGGTGATGAAATCGGATTCCGCCAACAGCGTGTCGAGTTCGACGCCCTCGACCTGCATGGCCTTGGCGCGACTCGGCGCGAGATAGGGATCGTAGGCCACCACCCGCATGCCAAAAGCTTTCGCCCGCTTGGCAACTTCGCCGCCGATGCGGCCCATGCCCACGATCCCCAGGGTCTTGTGAAAGAGTTCCACCCCGGCAAAAGCTTTGCGGTCCCACTTGCCGGCTTTCATGGTGGCGGCGGCTTGAGGCACGGGGCGCGCCCCGCACAGCAAGTGCGTAAAGGTCAGCTCCGCCGTCGCGATCGTATTGCCGGACGGGGTGTTCATCACCACGACGCCGCGCTCGGTGGCCGCCTCGACGTCGACGTTGTCCACGCCCACGCCGGCTCGGCCCACCACTTTCAGTTCCGGAGCGGCGTCCAGCACCTCGCGGGTGATTTTGGTTTCGGAGCGCACCGCGATCGCGTGCACGTCCTTCACCAGTTCGAGCACTTGCTCGGGGGAGGAGCCATATGCCTCCACGACTTCGAAGCCCGGCTGCTCACGCAGATAGGCAACTCCTTTGGCAGATATCTTGTCGGCTACGAGGATTTTCATGAGGGCAAACGGACCGAATCGAAGAGCTCCGCCCCAGACCGAGCAAGGAAAAGCGGTCACGAGTTTCAGCCGACCGGTCGCCACCCAAAACCGGGGCGCGAACGCTGCCTGATTGCGTTTGGGCGGCAAACCCTCTCTCGTGGCGTATGGACCCTGTTTCCCCGACCGCCGAACGCCTGCAGCGTCAATTCGCCTTCATTGTCGAAGTCGACAAATTGAAGGAAATCTTTCGCCAGACGTTACTTATCAATAGTCGACGGCGCGAAAACGACGCCGAACACTCCTGGCATCTCTGCCTGCTCGTGCTGGTGCTCACCGAGCACGCCAACTCCGCTCACTTGGACATGCTGCGCGTGCTGAAGATGCTCATCCTCCACGATATCGTGGAAATCGATGCCGGTGATACCTTCGCCTACGACACGGCGGGCATGCAAAATCAACACGAGCGCGAGGCCGTGGCCGCCGATCGGCTCTTTGGTCTGTTGCCACCCGATCAAACCGCGGAGTTCCGCGCACTCTGGGATGAGTTTGAAGCCCGCACCACCCCCGAGGCCAAATTTGCCGCCGCGTGCGACCGCATTCAGCCCATGCTGCTCAACATCAATACCGAGGGTGCCTCTTGGCGAAAGCACGGCATCACCCACGATCAAGTGGTCGCTCGCAATTGCCACATCGCGGACGGCTCCACCACCTTGTGGGAACACATGGCGGCGATTCTCGACGAAGCGGTCAAAGACGGACTGCTCACCCCTGCCGTCGAGAGTTGAGTTTCGGGCATGATCGGCTCCGCCCCCCGCTCATTGCGCAAGTTCGATCAAGCAGGGGCGGAACGCTTCGTGATATAACTGCACCGTCGTTTTAATCCCGATGCAGGCCGTCACTCTCAAAGACTACAAACAACGCGTTTTGCGCGTGCTGGACTACATTCAAGCACACTTGGACGAGCCGCTGCCCGTCGATGCTTTGGCCAACGTCGCCTGCCTCTCTCCGTATCATTTCCACCGGGTCTTCACGGGCATGACCGGGGAAACCATGCACGCCCTGGTGCGCCGACTGCGACTCGAACGCGCGGCCTGGCAGCTGAACTGCCGATCCGACGGCATTCTCGAAGTCGCCCTCGCCGCCGGCTACGAGTCTCACGAGGCCTTCAGCCGCGCATTTGCCCGCGCCTACACCCAGAGCCCCAGCGCATTCCGTCGCCTCCGGCTGCGCAACTACGCCCTGCCCGCGCGTTCGCGCATCCACTACGAGGCGGAGAGTCACCGCGTCGATTTTCGCTCCGTTCCCTATCGTCCCTTTGCCATGAAAGTATCGATCCAAACCCTCCCGGCCCGTCGGGTCGCCTGCGTGCGTCATGTCGGACCTTACGCCACCTGTGGTCTCGCCTGGGACCAACTCACCTCCGCCTTGGGCGCCACCGGCGATCTGGGCCCCGGCACCCAAATGATGGGGATCAGCTATGACGACCCCGACAACACACCGCCGGAGGCCCTGCGCTACGACGCTGCGATCACGGTGACCGACGACTTCGAGCCTCCCGTCGGTATCACGGTGCGGGAAGTCACCGGCGGTGAGTATGCCGTGCTGACGCATCAAGGATCCTACCGTGATCTCGGCCGATCGTATCGGCATTTGATGGGGACCTGGCTGCCGCGCAGCGGTCGGGAGTTGGCCGACACGCCTTGTTTTGAGATCTACCTCACCGACCCCGATTCCACGGCGGCGGCCGATTTGCTGACCGACATCCACGCCCCGCTGATTCCCCTCACCCCTTGACCCGCCGCCCCCATGCCCACTCCCGGAAAAATCGATCTCTTCAAGTCGCTGAAATCTGAATACGCGTCGCCCCGCACGCCCAAACTCGTGCCCACCACACCGGGGCTCTATCTAGCGTTCAACGGCTCCGGTCGTCCCGGTGGCGACCGCTTCGGCGATGGCATCGGGGCACTCTACGCCGTGGGCTACACGCTGAAATTCCGCCGCAAACTGGGCCCGGGTCCCGACTACGCGGTGGGCAAGCTTGAGTGCATTTGGAAGCATTTGCCCGCCGAACGCGACTCCGACGGCTGGCGGTGGCAATTGCTCATGCGCGTGCCCGACTTCATCACAGCGGCCGAACTTGATGAGACCATTGCGGTGCTGATCGAGAAGAAAAAACCCGCTACGGTTCGAGAAGTGCAACGGGTCGAAATCGATGAAGGTTTGGTGGTGCAGATGCTGCACGTCGGTCCCTACGAGGATGAACCGTCCACGTTTGCCGCCATGGCCCGATACGCCACCGCCGAAGGCTATGCCAGCGATGGTGATCCCCATGAAATCTACCTGTCAGACCCGCGGCGGGTGGAACCGGCGCGGCTGAAAACCATTTTACGTCAGCCCGTTTCAAAGACCGCCTGAAACCGACGCGCGCGTTCTCGACAAGCGCCGCGCGAGTCCCAGCGTGGAGGCATCATGTCGGCTCACAATTTCGCCACCGCCATCGGAGACTGCAGTATCAGTTGGGACGGCGATGTGGTGACGGGCTTTGCGCTGTTGGCCCCCGCCGAAACGTCCGCGCCGGCTCCCGCCTGGGTCAATGCGCTCATCGCACGGGTGCAGAGCCATCTGCGCGGTGAGCCGCAGGATTTCACCGACGTCGCTTACGCGTGGCATCAGGTCAGTGATTTCCAAGCCTCGATTTATCACGCCGCGCTGAAAATCAAGTCTGGTCAAACCGCGACCTACGGTGATCTCGCCCGCGCCATCGGCCAGCCTCCGGCGGTCAGTCGGGCGGTCGGCACCGCGCTCGGTCAAAACCCGTGGCCCTTGCTCGTGCCGTGTCACCGCTTCATCGGCGCCAACGGCAAGATGACGGGATTTTCCGCGCGCGGCGGAATCACCACGAAGCTGCAACTACTGGCGATCGAAGGCAGCGAACTTTTCCCGGCATGAAACCGCGATACGACGCGGCGACCGCCGTGGCTCACCTGCGCGCCGCCGACTCCGACCTCGCGGATTTGATGGATGCCTGCGGTCCTTTCGACCTGCGACTGCATCGGACCGGAGACCTGTTCGCATCGTTACTGCGCTCCATCATCTATCAGCAGCTCCATGGCAAAGCCGCCGCGAGTATTCACGGGCGCGTCCTCGCATTGACCGGACCGCGTCCCACGGCGGAGGCGATCGATGAATTGACCGACACACAATTGCGGACGGCCGGCCTCTCCGCCGCCAAACTCGCCGCGCTGCGCGATCTCAGTGCGAAAACCGCGGCCCGCACCGTGCCCTCGCTCGCCATCGCCCGGCGGATGGACGACGACGAACTCATCGCCCGTCTGACCACCGTGCGCGGCATCGGACCGTGGACGGTGCACATGCTTCTGCTCTTCCGCCTCGGTCGACCCGACGTCATGCCCACGGGAGATTTCGCCATTCGCTTGGCGTTTGCGCGCCATTTTCGACAAAGCGAAACGGTCACGCCGGCGGAGTTGCTCGCGCACGCCGATCGTTGGAAACCGTGGCGCAGCGTGGCGAGTTGGTATCTCTGGCGCTCGCTCGATCCGGCCGGCGGCGGCTGAAAATTGCATGAAAATTCTTTCCCGGTTGTTTACCGATGACAACCGGAACAAGTTGGCCGTTTCCTTCTTATGCCTGAAAGAACCATGCGAGCCATCGCCAAGACCGCGGCCGGACCCGGTCTTTCCCTGATCGAAACTGCCGTGCCCCAATTGGGCATCAACGACGTGCTTATCCGCATCAAACGCACGTCCATCTGCGGCACCGATGTGCACATCTACAACTGGGACGCATGGGCGGAAAAAACCATCAAAGCGCCGCTCATCATCGGACATGAGTTCGTGGGTGAAATTGTCGAAGTCGGTCAAAACGTGCAGGGCTTCGTGCCGGGCGATCTGGTCGACGGCGAAGGTCACATCGTGTGTGGCCAGTGTCGCAACTGCCTCGCCGGTCGCCGCCACCTGTGCAAGGCGTCACGGGGCGTCGGCGTGAACCGCGACGGTGCGTTCGCCGAGTATCTTTGCCTGCCCGCCAGCAACGCGGTGCACGTGGACAAATCGATCCCGCTCGACGTGCTTTCGTGCTTCGACCCGCTGGGCAACGCCACGCACACCGCCCTGCAATGGGATCTCGTGGGCGAAGACATTCTGATCACCGGTGCCGGCCCCATCGGTTGCATGGCCACGGCCATCGCCCGCAAGTCCGGGGCCCGCAACATCGTGGTCACCGATGTCAACGACCAGCGTCTCGCGCTGGCCGCCCGCATGGGCGCGACGGCCACCGTGAACGTCGCCCACGCTTCGCTGCGCGACATGCAGCAACAGATCAAAATGAAGGAGGGTTTTGACATCGGTTTGGAGATGTCGGGCAACCCCGCCGCCCTGCGCGAAATGATCGACAACATGGCCCACGGCGGGCGCATCGCGCTGTTGGGCATCATGCCCGAATCGGCCGCCATCGATTGGAACAAGGTTGTATTCAACATGCTGACACTCCGTGGCATCTACGGCCGCGAAATGTATGAGACGTGGTATAAGATGACCGCCCTCATCCAAAGCGGACTGGATATCACGCCGGTCATCACGCACCGGTTTCCCTTCACCGCCTTCGAGGAAGGTTTCGACCTCATGCGCTCGGGTCGCTCCGGTAAAATCATTCTCGATTGGGAAAACACCCACTGATGCCGACGCGCTCAACTTCACCACGCTCATGACTCCCGCTTACCAAGCCCACCTCACTTCGACCCTCGACGAAATCGCGGCCGCCGGACTGCACAAAACCGAGCGCCTGATCACCTCCCCGCAGGACGCGCGCATCGCGCTGCACGACGGTCGCGAAGTGCTCAATTTTTGCGCCAACAACTATCTCGGTCTCGGCAATCATCCCGACGTCGTCGCCGCCGCCCACGCGGCGCTGGACCGCTGGGGCTACGGTCTCGCTTCGGTGCGTTTCATCTGCGGGACCCAGGATGTGCACCGCGATTTGGAGCAGGCGCTCAGCGCGTTTCTCGGTGCCGAGGACACGATCCTGTATTCATCGTGCTTCGACGCCAATGGCGGGGTGTTCGAGACTCTACTCACGGCCGAAGACGCCGTCATCAGCGACGCCCTCAACCACGCCTCGATCATCGATGGCATCCGGCTGTGCAAAGCGAAACGGTTCCGTTACCGCAACCGAGACCTCGCCGATTTGGAGGCGCAACTGCAGGCCGCCGATACGGCGGGCGCACGGTTTAAACTCATCGTCACAGATGGCGTGTTTTCGATGGACGGTTTCATCGCGCCCCTCGCCGAGATCTGCGACCTCGCCGATCGCTACGGCGCGATGGTGATGGTCGACGACAGCCATGCCGTGGGTTTCGTCGGTCCCCGTGGACGCGGCACGCCCGAACGCTGTGGCGTGATGGACCGTATCGACATCGTCACCGGCACTCTCGGCAAAGCGCTCGGCGGAGCCAGCGGTGGCTACGTCAGCGCCCGCAAAGACATCGTGGCCCTGCTCCGCCAACGTTCGCGGCCATATCTATTCTCCAACACGCTCGCACCTGTGATCGCCGCCACTTCATTGAAAACGTTGGAGCTGTTGCAGGCCTCCACCGCGCTGCGCGATCGTCTCGAAAGTAACACCGCCTACTATCGGGCAGGCCTCGAAGCCGCGGGGCTCAACTTGAAAGCCGGAGAGCATCCCATCGTGCCCGTCATGGTCGGTGATGCCGCCTTATCCCAACGCGTGTCCAATCGTCTGCTCGAACTCGGGATCTACGCCATCGGTTTCTTTTATCCCGTGGTGCCGCAGGGCGAAGCCCGGATTCGCACTCAGGTAAGTGCCGCCCACACCAAGGAAGATCTCGATGCCGCCATTGCGGCCTTTACGACCATCAAAGCCGAAATGAACCTCTGAGCACCATGCCTGCGTCTCCTGCCGCCGCCACCCTGCGTAAACTCGAACGTGCCGCCAAGGCTGCCGCGAAGAAGGCCTACGCGCCCTACTCTCAATTCACGGTCGGCGCGGCGGTCCTGATGTCCAACGGCGACGTGTTTACCGGCTGCAACGTGGAGAACGCCTCCTACGGGCTGTGCAATTGCGCCGAACGCACGGCCATATTCTCCGCCGTCGCCGCGGGGAAAAAGCAGCTCAGCTGCGTCGTCGTTTACACTCCCACCGCCCGAGCCACCGCGCCGTGCGGAGCCTGTCGGCAGGTCATCCACGAGTTTGGACCGACTGCACGGGTCGTGAGTGTGTGTGATGGCAAGGAACGCATCGACTCGACCATCGCCGCGCTGTTGCCGGGAGCATTTGGTCCCGCCGACCTCTCCTGAGCCTACTCGACGTGTTCGTGCCCAGCTTGGGCCAGCGCCTGCTCGGCCAGCATCAACGCATCCTGTCGCACCAGCACGTAGTCGGTGTCGAATGTCGCGGCGGCGAGAATCGGAATACCCACTTTGGCCAGGGGGCTGACAAACCGTGCCAGGATACCCACGGCGTCAAAAGGTAAGGGCCCCACTACCTGCATCACTCGCCAACCGCGTTCGGCCCGAATTTCGGCGGGCACGCGTTCGGCGGCGCATATGATGGAAAGCTCTTCCGCCGTGCGGGTGACGTTGCAAAATCCCGCCCCTCGCACCCACGACGGTTCAGCCTCATCCGGGGAGAGACGACACACCGCAAAGTCGCCGGGCAGCACGCGGTAACGAAGGGCGGGCATCGGTGAATTCATTCCGCAGTAAGGAAATCGCGCACGGCGACGGCAACTTGGTCGCGTGGGATTTCCACCTCTTCACGCTGCGTCATGTCGCGGAGTTTGACGACACCTCGCGCCAACTCATCGCTGCCGTAAATCAACGCCACTCGGGCACCGGATTCCGCCGCCACTTTGAACTGTTTGCCGAAACCGAGTTCTCGCATCGGGTAGTCCACGCGATAGCCCGCGGCACGCAGTAAATTGATATCGCCAAAGGCCGCCAGCCGCTCGTCCGGCCCACCGATGATGGCATAAACGTCCGGCGCGCTGACCAAATCCGGCAGCAAGCCGCGTTGCGCCAGCAACAACTCCATCGTCATGTCGCCAATCGCGAATCCCACCGCCGGCAGCTCGGGACCGCCGAGCTTTTTCACGAGGTCGTCATAGCGTCCACCACCCGCCAACGCTCGCAGATCGCCCTTGCGGTCGAACGCTTCAAACACGAAGCCGGTGTAGTAAGCCAGACCACGCACCACGCCGAGGTCGACCGTCACGAAATCACTGAGACCCATCGCCTCAAGGCCGCCCAAAACGCGACGCCAATCATCGAGCCGCGCCGTGAGGTCATCGCTGGCGAGATCGGCCACCACGGCTTCGAGTTGGGCGAGCGTTTTGATGCCGAGAAAGGCAACGATCTTGGCCTTGATGACCTCGTCCAAAGCGCCCTGCGCGTCCGTGTAGATTTTAAAGGCGGCATCTTCGAGGCGCTCATACTTGTCGATCGCACCGAGCATGCTCCGCGTTTGCTCCGCATTGAGTCCGAGCGCTTCGAGGTAAAAGAACCACAGATTGCGATCGCTGAGTCGCACGTAAAAATCGTCTGCCGTGAGACCCAATCCGCGCAGGCATTGCACGAGCAAACCGATCAACTCGATCTCCGCTTCGGGTCCGGCCTCGCCGAAGATGTCGGCGTTGAATTGGGCAAAGCAGCGACCGCGGCCTTTCTGCATCCGCTCGTAACGGTAAAAGTCGGCGATGCTGAACCACTTGATCGGACGTTTCAGCGCGTTGGCCTTGGCCCCCACCAGCCGACACACCGTCGGGGTCATCTCCGGACGCAGCGCGACCTCGCGTCCGCCCTTGTCGGTAAAGCTGAACAGCTGCGCCTCGATTTCGTCGCCCGACTTGGCTTTATAAAGATCGAGCGGTTCGAGCACGGGCGCGTCGTATTCTTGAAATCCATACGCGTGCGCGGACTGCCGCCAGCATCGGAACAGATGATTCCGACGGGCTAAAGACTCGGGATAGAACTCACGAAAACCGGGCAAAGACTGAAACGTAGCCATGGAATCGGGAAACTTGGGCGGCGGGATCGGTCAGCGCCAACCGAAAAACGTTGGAGCGCTCCCACCGGGCACAAAAAAGCCGGATCCGTAGATCCGGCTGGGAAAGGGTTGTGGTGTCTTCGCCGATCAGTTGATCGTGGCGATATCGAGCTGCTTGAGCTTCTGCTTGAGAATCTTGCCCGACTTGAACTTGACCACGGCCCGCTCAGGAATGACGACCTCCGCCGCCGGTTTGTTCGGGTTGCGACCAATCCGGGATTTACGCCGTTGCACCTCCAAAACACCAAAATTACGCAGCTCCACATTGCGGCCTTCCGCGAGCGCGTTCATGATGATGTCCAGAGTCATCTGAACGGTTTCCACGACTTCCTTTTGGGGAAATCCGGTCTTCTCGTAAATTTGAAGCACGATTTCGCGTTTCGTGAGATTGGGAAGATTAGTAGGCATGAAGAGTTTTCCTTAGTTAAAAATGATAACTTATTTTGATAACAGATGATTTTCAGAAGTCTTAAAAGGTCAATCAATTACGTCGGATTAAACTGCCCAAAATGAGTGAAAAAACCCCTCAAGATCCATTCGAACAACTGCCAAAGCAGATCAAAGATCTACTGCGTTCTTCACCGTTTGGCGGTGGAGCTCAATCTGGAGTGACCCCGGAAGATAGGGGAAGTTCCTACACTGCACCGGATTCCGAAGATAAAGCGCATGAAGAAGTGCTCGATCGGATTCGCAATTTCAACCTGCGTCCGCGGGAAATCCGCGATCACTTGGACCGTTTTGTCATCCAGCAACGAGAGGCCAAAAAAGTTCTCTCGGTGGCCATCTGCGATCATTACAACCACGTGCGTCGGTGTTTAGAGAATCCGGCGCTGCGGGAACGCGACTACGCCAAACAGAATATCCTGCTCCTGGGGCCCACCGGCGTCGGCAAGACATATTTGATGCGCTGCATCGCCCGCATGATCGGCGTCCCGTTCGTGCGCGCGGATGCGACAAAGTTCTCCGAAACGGGCTACATGGGCGGCGATGTCGAGGATCTTGTCCGTGATTTGGTCAAAGCCGCCGACGGGGACGTCGATCTCGCCCAATACGGCATCGTCTACATTGATGAAATCGACAAGATCGCCCAGAGCTCGGGCTCCAGCGGCGGACGCGATGTCTCCGGACGTGGCGTGCAGATCAATCTGCTCAAATTGATGGAGGAAACCGACGTATCCCTTACCAGCCAAAACGACATCGCCTCCCAAATGCAGGCGATGATGGAGATGCAACGCGGCGGCAAACCCCGCAAGCGCACCATCAACACCCGCCACATTCTCTTCATCGTCAGCGGCGCCTTCGACAAGTTGGCGGAATCCGTCAAGAAACGCATCCAGAGCTCGCAAATCGGGTTCGGCGCCGGCGCGACCGCGGACACGCCCTTGAGTGAGTTTTTGCGACACGCGCAGTCGCGCGATATCATCGACTACGGCATGGAGCCCGAATTCGTCGGCCGCCTGCCCGTGCGGGTCGCCTGCCAATCACTCACGGCGTCGGACCTGCAGAAAGTCTTGCTCACCAGCGAAGGCAGTATTCTGCAACAATACCGGGCGGACTTTGCCGGCTATAAAATCGACTTCGACATCACCCCCGATGCCGTCGCGGAGATCGCCCGCCGGGCCCACGAGGAAAACACCGGCGCGCGCGGTCTCATGACCGTGCTCGAGCAAGTGTTTCGCAACTTCAAATTCGAACTGCCCTCGACCGGTATCACGTCGTTTAAAATCGACGAGTCCACGGTCGCCAAACCCGAAGCCGCGTTGCGGGAGCTGTTATCCGCCAATGCCGATGAGCAGCGCGATGTCTTGCGCAGCGAAGTGCAGGCCTTCGCCGACCGGTTCGCCGAAGACCACGGTTTCACGCTCGCCTTCGATGAGGGCGCCATCACGGCGCTGATCGAGCAAAGCCTGGCCATCGACAAAACCATTCGCGCGCTGTGCGAGGAACGTTTTCACGATTTCCATCACGGGCTGACCCTGCTCGCCAAAGACGACACGACCACGACGATTCCAATCACGGCGGAAGTGGTGGCGGATCCGGAGAAGGCACTTTCCCATTGGGTCGTGGAGCGGTTTCGCCATGACACGGCAGATTCAGCGAAAACCGCCACCGCGGCGGAATCGGAGTAATTACGACTCGTCGAGCTCAGGCTCACCCGCCTAACTCGCCGACCGCCTCCCTTCCACGCCATGCCTGATCCTCAAGCCGTCAATTCCATGTTCGGACGCATCGCCGGTCGCTATGACTTCGCGAATCGCCTGCTCAGCGGCGGCATTGATGTCTGGTGGCGTCGACGCCTGATCCGCAACGTCGCGCAATACGCGCCGCGCGACGTGCTCGATCTCGCCACCGGCAGCGGCGATGTGGCGTTTGCCCTCGCCGACGGTCTGCCCGCCGCGACGCAAATCAACGGCATGGATTTCTGCCGACCGATGCTCGACGAAGCGGAGGTCAAACAAACGAGTCGCGGCGGTTACGCCAACGTCTCGTTCAACGAGGGCGACGGTTTGAACCTGCCGCTGGCAGACGCCACGTTTGATGCCGCCACGATTTCATTCGGTCTGCGCAACATGGCCGATCGCGATCGTTGCCTGCGCGAACTTCACCGGGTGCTGCGACCGGACGGTCGCTTGTGGGTGCTGGAGTTTTCCCAACCCTACCGGGCGTTCCGCCCGTTCTATTATTTCTACCTGAAGCACATCCTGCCAATCATCGCGGGCATCGTGACCGGCGATAAAAGCGCCTATGACTACCTGTGTGGATCGATCGAAACGTTTCCCGATCACGACGGTATCGCGGCCGAGATGAGGGCAGCCGGATTCGCCTCGGTGGAGGTGCAGCGGCTCACCGGCGGCATCGTCGCGCTGCATGGCGGGCACAAGGCCCCGATCCGCTGAAGACGAGACCAGCGCGAACGCTCCGTCAGTTAAACGACTTGCCGCAACCGCACGTGCTCTGGGCGTTCGGGTTTTGAATTTCAAACCCCTTCCCCTGCAAGCCGTCGTCGAAGTCGATGTTGGAACCGTCAAGATAAGCGTGGCTCGCTGGATCGATCACAAACGAAACGCCTTCACTCTCCAAGGTCTGGTCATCCGCCTTCGGCTCGTCGAACGACATGCCATACTGAAAGCCCGAACAGCCCCCGGTTTCCACCAACACGCGGAGCAATTGCCCCTCGGAGGCGGATTCGGCGCGCATGGATTCAATCTGTCGGGCAGCTCTCTCGGTTAAGGTGATCACGCCTCCAAGTTGAGTGCGTTGCGTCCGCTGTCAAATCCCCGCCGTCCTCTCAAACTCGTCAAGAGCAAGAATCGTGCTAGATGAATTTTATGTTTCTTGCATCACTCGGCCGGGTCGACTTGGGTGGTCGCAGTGAGCAAGCTGAAACATCTCTTTAACGAGGTCCACTACGAGATGGTGCGCAAGATCGCCGATGGCGGCATGGGCCTTGTCTACGAGGCCCTGCAAAACGGTTCGGGTCAATTCCGCAAAAGCGTGGCAGTAAAGCTGATCCGTGAAGAGTATTCCGCAATCGCGGAGTTTCAAAAGAACTTCATCGGTGAGGCGCGACTGGTCGCCGACTTGATTCACACCAATATCGTCCAGACCTATCATCTGGGTGAAGTGGGCGGCCAATACTTCATGGTGATGGAGTTGGTTAACGGCCTAAGTTTGGAGCAATTTTTGGAAAAACACCGCGAACTCAACCGCCCCATCCCGGTTGAAATGGCGGTTTTCATCATCTCTCGCATCGCCCGCGGTCTGGCCTACGCCCACCAAAAATGTGATGCGCGCGGCCGTTTGCTCGGCATCGTGCACCGCGATATCGGCCCGAAGAACGTCCTGCTCGCCTGGGAAGGTGACGTGAAGCTCACCGACTTCGGCATCGCGAAGGCGCTCGACCTGATGTATAACGAGGAAGGCAAGGTGATCGCGGGCAAAGACGAATACTTGTCGCCGGAACAAGCGAGTTACGCGGTGACGGATGCCCGGGCCGACCTCTTCGCTTTGGGCATCGTGCTGACGGAACTGCTGCTTTCGAAGAACATTTTCCGTGCGCCCGATCGGCTGGATTCCCGCCGCAACATTCTCACCATGCCCGTGCCCAAGTTCAGCGAACTGCGATCGGACATCGATCCCGCGCTCGAGGAGATTATTCAAAAATCCCTCCGCCGCGACCGCGACCGCCGCTATCAAACGGCCTATGAGATGCTGACCGATCTCGAAGTTTACCTCTACTCCGACCGCTACGGCCCCACCAATGAAAAACTAGGTGTCTACCTCCGGGATCTCACCGGATACGCGCCACCTGGCACAAATCCACCAGTGCGCAGCCCCATCGCCACGTAACGAACCACACGTTCCATACTTATGGCCGGTCCCGGTTTTTCCCAAGGTCTCAGTCAACGCCAGACCCAATCACTCGTGTTGGCGCCGCAATTGCGGCAGTCGCTCAAAATCCTGCAAGTCGCAGCGATGGATCTGCGCACCGTCATCCAAGAGGAGTTGCAGGCCAACCCCACCCTCGAAGAGATGCCCATGGAGGGCATCAGCATCGACCGCGAAACGAGTGAGGAGCACTCCACCACGTCCAACAACAACGAGGAGGACGCTCAATCCGGTCGCGACGAAATGGATTTCTCCCAGGACAAGGAATTCGAGATCCTCACCAAGCTCGATCAGGACTGGCGCGACTACATGGCGAATGCGGGTGGCAACCAACCCCGCACCAGCGAAGACGACGAGAAGCGACAGCACTTTTTCGATTCCCTCGTCAGCGTCACCTCCCTCCAGGAACATTTGATGAGTCAGGCCGAAATGGCCGACGTGGATGAACCGACGCTCGAAGCCATGCGCTACCTCGTCGGCAGTCTCGACGATCGTGGTTTTCTCACTCAATCGGTCTCCGACATCGCCCTCCAGATGGGCCTGCCGCTCGATGCCGTGCAAAGCGCCCACGCGTTGCTCAAAACGTGCGACCCGCCCGGCATCGGAGCGCTCGATCTCAAGGAATGCCTTTCGCTGCAGCTCGTTTCCAAAGGTCGCGGCGACTCGCTCTCCGCCCGCATCGTGCGCAATCATTTCCCCCTGTTGATCCGCCGCCGCATCCCCGACATCGCCCGCCGCGCCGGAGCGAGCCTGGAAGACGTGCAACTCGCGATCGAAGAAATCGGCACCCTCGATCCGGCTCCGGGCCGCCGGTTTGCCGACGACAGCAATCGCGTCGTCACGCCCGATGTCACCGTCGAACGTGATGGCGACATCTGGAAAATCGATCTCAACAACGACTACATCCCGCGTCTCCGAATTTCGAATACCTATAAGGATATGATCGCGAAGGGTTCGCTCTCCCGCCAGGAGCGCGAGTATCTGCGGGAACGCATTCGTTCCGGCCGGTTCCTGATCAATTCGATCGATCAGCGCCAACAGACCATTGAGCGCATCACCCGCGAAATCATTAAAGTGCAGGAGGAGTTTTTCAACGAAGGCGTCTCCAAACTCCGCCCGCTGACCATGACGCAGATCGCCGATACCGTCGGTGTCCACGAAACCACGGTCAGCCGCGCCATCGCCAACAAATACATCCGCACGCCGCACGGCGTGTTCGAGTTCAAGTTCTTCTTCACGCCGGGCTACCAGTCCGACGGCGGCGCTTCGGTTTCCAATACCAGCGTGAAGGAAATGATCAACGATCTCATCACGGTTGAGGACCGCAGTCGTCCCTACAGCGATCAGGAACTCGTGGCGAAACTGCAGGGCAAAGGCATCAAAATCGCCCGCCGCACGGTCGCCAAATACCGCGAAGAACTTGGCATCCTACCGAGCAACCTGCGCCGCGAATACGCGTAACGCGTGGGCTCAGTCCTGGTTCGCCGCAGGGACGGCCAGCGGCAGACTCGGATGAATTTCCAGACGCACCGGATCGGTTGATGCCACCGTGGGATCAACCCACGCGGCGAACGCGATCATGCCGCCATTGTCGCCCGTGTGCCGGGGCTCAGCCGCGACCCACGCGACGCCCTGTCGTTGCGCCATCGTGCTCATCGCCGTCCGCAGCGGGCGGTTGTTGGCCACCCCGCCGGACAAGCCGATACTGCGAAATGTGCCCGTGCGCAGGGCCAGCTTTGACTTGCGCACCAACGCATCGATTACGGCTTGCTGGTAACTGGCGCAAAGGTCGGGAGTGCGGACGGCAATCTCGTCGGGAGACATTTTCTCCAGCTGATAGCGCAGCGAGGTTTTCAAACCCGAAAAACTGAAATCCAACTCGGCTTTGTTGCCGATGCCCCGAGGGAAATCGTAGGCCGTCGGGTCACCGTTCTGCGCCAGCTTCTCCACCAACGGACCGCCCGGATAGCCCAGCCCCAGCAATTTGGCCCCCTTGTCGAGGGCCTCGCCGGCGGCGTCGTCGCGGGTGGACGAGATGAGCTTGATGCGTCGGTCCGTATCGAGCGAAAACAACAGCGTGTTTCCGCCCGAAACCACCAATCCCAGATGCGGCAACAACGCCGCCAGGCGCGCCTCGAATTCCGCCGGCGCGACCGCGTGCAACGTGATGAAGGGCGAAAAGGCATGCCCGCGCAGATGGTTCACGCCGACCAACGGCACACCCAGCGCCACCGACAACGCTTTGGCCGCGGCCGAGCCGATGGCGAGGCAGCCGGCCAGGCCCGGTCCGTGCGTCACGGCGATTTGGCTGACCGCTGCCAGGTCGTGTTGTGCCCGCACCACCTCCAGCATGGGCCCAACGGTGCGCAGGTGCTCCCGCGTCGCCAGATCGGGCACCACACCGCCGTAGCGTTCGTGCAGCGCCATCTGGGAATTCACCCACTCCCCCACTAATCCGCGCGCCGGATCAAACAGCGCCAGCGCGGTTTCGTCGCAGGAACTTTCCAGCGCCAAAATCATTCTTCCGAACCCTTGCGTTGATCGACGAGCAGTGCCGCTTTCAATATCGCCACGGCCGCGTCCAACTGCCGATCGGGCACCGGGGCAAAGCCGAAGCGTTGCTCAAACTCCACCGGATCGGTCAAGTCGCTGCGCGCCCGTTGCACCGCCACGTTGGCATCGTCCTCCGGAGTCATGATGACGTCGACCTGCGGCTCCACCCCACGTTCGTGGATCACCACGCCACTCGGCGTGTAATACTTGGCCGTGGTGAGTCGCAGTCCCTCGCCGTTGCGCAAACGATAAAGACTTTGCACCGAACCTTTGCCAAACGAGCGCTCGCCGACGATCACCGCCCGACCGGAATCCTTGAGGGCACCGGCCACGATCTCGGAAGCGCTGGCACTGCCGGCATTGATCAACACCGCCAGCGGCAGATCAAACGGGGCATCGGCATTGGTGGAACGAAATTCTTCCCGGTCGTTTTTCCGCCGCCCCTGCGTATAGACCATCAACTCCCCCTCTGCAAAGAACGGTTCCAATACATCCGCCGCCGAGGTCAAAAGACCGCCCGGATTGTTACGCACATCTATGATCAACGCCTGCATGCCTTCGGACTGGAGTCGGGCGATTCCGGCGTGAAATTCCGCCGCCGTCGGTTCCGAAAACTGCACCAGTCGCAGATAACCGATTCCCCCCGGCAGTAGTGTCACATCGGAAACACTCTCCACCTTGATAATCTCCCGCACGATGGTGACTTCAAACGGCGTTTCGCGACCTTCACGACCGAACGCGATGCGTACCTCGGTGCCGGGCTTTCCCCGCATCACACCCACGACATCATCAATCGATCGCCCCCGCATGTTCTCCCCGTCGACTTTGAGCACGCGATCGCCCCGTCGAATACCGGCCCGTTCCCCCGGGGTGCCCGAAATCGGTGCGATCACCACCACATCGCCGTCGCGGCGTTCGATCTGCACCCCGATGCCGCCAAACGTGCTGTCGAGATCCTCCTGCATGCTGGAATAGTCCCGCGCCCGCATAAATTCCGAGTGGGGATCGAGCGCCCCCAGCAGTCCCTCCAACGCCGTGCGCGTCATTTCCGCCGGGTCGGTTTGGGCACCGTCGACGTAACTGTTCTCCACCAACGCCAGCACTTCCCGGTAATAGTCCGCCGCGTCATCGACCTCCGCGTGGCCCGAAAATCCCAACATTCCGACCACATGCAACACCCCCATCGCGATGAGGCTGCCGATCATCATACCGGTCGTGATCGTGAGAATCCGTTTGAGCATCCCGGCGACTGTGACCAATGCATCGCTCTTGTAAATGGGTTCATCCACCGACCGCACTGTTTCTCCCGCCTTCGCCGCCGCCCTCCAAGCCGTCGCTCCTCTGGATGGATTTGTATCCTTCGAGCAGTTCATGGACCTGGCCCTCTATGATCCGACTTGCGGCTACTACACGACCGACCGACCCCGCGTCGGCCAGGACCGCGCCACCGATTTTTACACCGCGTCTTCCCTCGGGCCGATTTTCGGCGAGCTGGTGACAGCGGTCGTTCGCACCCAACTCGGTTCCCGGAATCCTGCCGATTACACCTTCATCGAACTCGGCGCCGAAGACGGCCGGTCCGTGCTCGACGACGTGGCGCACCCGTTTCGTGCCCTCAAACGCGTGGGCATCCATGACGCCCTCACGTTGTCCGGTCCCTGCGTCGTGTTCTCCAACGAACTTTTCGATGCGCAACCCTGCGCCCGTTTCATTCGAGCGGACGATGGCTGGTTGGAACGCGGCGTGATGCTTGACGACGGCCAGGTCAAAGAAGTCTCCCGCCCGGCCGCTGCGACCATCGCCTTACCTGCGGCCGCTGCGACCGGCTACCAACTGGACTGGCCCTTTCGCGCCGCCGCCCTGGCGAAGGAAATTGCCGACCACCCCTGGCACGGTCTTTTCGTGGCATTTGACTACGGCAAGAGCGCCCGCGAACTCACCCAGGAATGTCCCCACGGCACGGTGCGTGCCTATCATCGCCATCGCCAAGTGACCGATGTGCTGGCCTCCCCCGGTGCCCAGGATCTGACCTGCCATATTTGCTGGGATGACCTCTCGGCGGCTCTGCACAACGCCGGCTTCAAAGTGGATCCCGTGCTGTCGCAGGAAGCGTTTTTCGTAAAAAATGCCGCCCGGGCGCTCGCAGAAATTATGCAATCCGAAGCGCACGGGTTGTCGGCGCGAAAAAGTGGACTCATGCAACTCCTTCATCCATCGGCCCTTGGGCAGAAATTTCAGGCCCTGACGGCGTGGCGCGACGTTTGCTAAAATTCCCCTTGCTTCGGCATGACCCAAACCTTTAATTCCGACCCTTTTAACTAAGGAGAAGCCCATGTCCCGAATCTGTGCCATTACTGGAAAGCGCCCTACCACGGGCAGCATCATTCACCGCAAAGGTGTCGCCAAAAAGAGCGGCGGCATCGGCACGCACGTGACCAAAGTCACGAAGCGCACCTTCAAGCCGAACGTCCAACGTATCCGCGTCAAGCTGCCCAACGGCACCGTGAAGCGCATGTGGGTCTCGGTGAAGGCCATCAAGGCCGGCCTCGTGCAAAAGGTCTGATCGCTCGCGCGTTCCCTTCCTCACTTTTCAACCGCCACCTTTGGGGTGGCGGTTTTTTTTTGAATTCGTCGCAAGGAACAACGGGTTCTCCCCGTTTACGTAAGGATGCGTATGTTGCGAATAAAACGCCTCGCGTATAGTCGGCGGGTGAAATCTTTGGCGGCCCTTCCCTCGGATCATCCGGTGTTGTTTCGACATCGCTATGGATCCCGCATCCGCAGCATGGCCATTACCGCGACGGTCATTGGCACCGGAGCGCTGGTCGCGCTGGGCGTGGCGCTCGGGTGGATGCTGCCAAACCACGGCGTCGCCGCCTTCTCGGTCGGTATCGGAATCTTCGCCGGCATCATCGCGCTCACGGCAATACTCTTCGTCCGCGCCACGGTGCAATACTCCCGGAATTTTGTGACCCACTTTGAAATTTGGCCCAAGAGCAACTTGGCCGTGGTTCGCACCGCGGGCTGGTGGAACGAACGTCTCACGCTCGTGCCGTGGATCGATTTCCGCACCGGCAGCGGAGAGTTACCCGCGAAATCGGCCCGCTCCGAGGCACTCAGTCAGGTGATGCTGCGATCGGGTCGCCGTTTGATTTTCGAACAAACCAAGGGTGAGGCCCCGCATGGATGGGTCGCGCTGCACCGCTTCATCGAACGATGCAGTCTGCCCGAGGATCAGGATACGCAGCCGGTGGATCGGAGCGATCCGCTGGGATTGCCGGGACTCGCTACCCTGAGCTAACCCGCCACCGGAGCCGGATCGCACCGGTGCGGCGATAGCTAAACCTTGCGAAACACGATGGCGGCGTTTTGGCCGCCGAAACCCAGGTTGTTACTCAACACCACGTCAATCCGGGCCTCGCGCGCCACATTGGGCACGTAGTCCAAATCGCACTCTGGATCGGGTTCATGCAAATTGATCGTGGGCGGCAACGTCTGATGCTCGATCGCTTTCAGGCAGGCCACGGCTTCGATACCGCCGGCCGCTCCCAACAAGTGGCCGGTCATGGATTTCGTCGATGAAACCGGGAGCTTGGCGGCGTGATCACCAAAGAGTCGCTTGATCGCCATGGTCTCAAACTTGTCGTTGTAGGGCGTGGAGGTGCCATGCGCGTTGATGTAGTCCACTTCATCAATTGCCACGCTGGAAGCGCGCAGCGCCCGCGTCATCGCCATGCCGAGTCCCTTGCCTTCCGGATCGGGCATCGTGATGTGATGCGCATCCGCCGTGGCCGCATAACCCGCCACTTCGCCGTAAATGCGCGCTCCCCGGGCCTTGGCGTGTTCCAGCGATTCCAGCACGGTAACGCCCGCGCCTTCACCCATGATAAATCCATCGCGCCCTTGGGAAAACGGACGGCTCGCGGTCTGCGGATCGTCGTTGCGGGTGCTCATCGCTTTCATCGAGCAGAAACTGGCATAGGCAAACGGCGTGATGGCCGCCTCGGCTCCGCCCGCAATCATGACCTTGGCATCGCCACGACGGATCATGTGCATGGCTTCGCCGATAGCGTGCGTGGCGGTGGCACACGCCGAAACGACGCCGAAATTGGGTCCGCGCACGCCGTAATGGATCGCGACCAAGCCCGAACAAATATTGCCGATCAACGCGGGAATCGTGAACGGGGACACGCGCCGCGGACCACCCTCGACCAAGCGACGCAACTGCTGTTCGTAAGTCAGCATGCCACCGATGCCGGACCCCACCAGCACCCCGATCTCGTCCGGATTTTCCCGGTCAAAATCGAGTCCGGAATCAGTCACGGCCTGTTTGGCCGCCACGAACCCAAAATGCGTGTAACGGTCGTTGCGGCGCGCTTCCTTGGGATCCATGTGATCCTCGACCTGCCAGTCCCGCACTTCGGCACCGATGTGGCAGGCATAAGGTTCGGGATCAAACAGCGACACCCGATCGACGCCGGGCTGGCCGGCGGCCAGACTGGCCCAGAAGGCGTCCGGATCATGTCCCAGACCGTGAATGGCCCCGAGGCCGGTCACGACCACACGTTGCGAGTCGGGCAGAGTTGGCATACGAAAAGCGAAGAGTCGGGTTAAAACAAAAAAGGCGCCCTACCCGCAGGCTCTCGCGAGACCGGATAGGACGCCAAAAAATGTGCCGGGATTCTTAGCTGTTACCAGCCTTACCCTTGATGTAGTCGGTCACGTGACCGACGGTCTGAAGCTTCTCGGCATCGGACTCGGGGATTTCGCCCTGAATCTCTTCCTTGAATTCTTCTTCGAAGGCCATGATCAGCTCGACAGTATCGAGTGAATCGGCGCCCAAATCATCCAGGAACGAAGCCTCTGGAGTGATTTGTTCTTCGTTCACATTGAGTTGGTTAACGATTATTTCCTTAACCCGTTGTTCGATGGTTTTTTGGTCGGACATGTGGAGTGCTACTAAAGGTCTGGAGGCTTCACATCGCCATACCGCCGTCAACGGTAAAAACCTGCCCGGTCATATAGGCGGATTCTTCCGAGCAGAGGAAGGCGGTGGCGTTGGCGATATCGGCGGGTTCACCGAAGCGGCGCATGGGAATGAAATCAGTCACTCCCTTTTGCACCTCTTCGCTCAACTCGGCGGTCATATCGGTTTTGATAAAGCCCGGCGCAACGACGTTTACCGTCACGTTGCGGCGAGCGAATTCCTTGGCGACGGTTTTGGAAAAACCGATCATGCCGGCTTTGGCGGCCGAATAATTGGCCTGGCCGGGGTTGCCGGTGATACCGGAAACCGAGGAAATATTGACGATGCGCCCCCAGCGGTTGCGGCACATCGGCCAGCCAATCGCTTTGGTCCAATGGAAGCAGCTGGTGAGGTTCGTTTGAATCACCGCGTTCCAATCCTCTTCCGACATCCGGGCGAGCAATCCGTCCCGGGTGATCCCGGCGTTGTTCACGAGGATGTCGATTTTGCCAAACTCCTTGATGAGCTCGGCGGCGGCGGCCTCGACGGCGGGACCATCCGACACGTCAACGGCGCGGGCCACGGCGGTGCCGCCGGACGCGTTGATGGCATCGGCCACGCCACCGCAACTGGCGGGGTTTTTGGATACGCAGATGATTTTGACGCCTTGGGCGGCCAGCGTTTCAGCAATGGCTTTGCCAATGCCTCGGCCGGCGCCGGTGACGAGCGCGGTGCGATCAGTAAATGTCATGAAATTGGGTGGGATTAATCGAGAGGGGTTTCACGCAAACAGACGCGAAAACGGGTCGGAGGAAAGGGCAAAGTGCCCATTCCGACCGATCCCGCACCACGGTGGTGAAATCAGTAAACGTCGCGTTGGTAGCGCTTGTCCTTCTTCAATTGCTTCACCCATGCGGCCGCTGCTTCGACACTCATGCCGCCTTGCTCGGCGGCGATGTCGTGCAGGGCCTGATCGACGTCCTTGGCCATGCGCTTGGCATCACCGCAGACGTAGAAAATCGCCCCGCCTTCGAGCCAGGACCACAGCTCGGCCGCGCTTTCGCGCATTTTGTCCTGCACGTAGACTTTGACTTCCTGGTCGCGGGACCACGCCAGATCGAGCTTGGTCACGGCACCGCTCGCCATGTAGTCCTTCCATTCGTCTTCGTAGAGGAAGTCGGTGGCCGCATGCTGGTCGCCAAAGAAAACCCAATTGCGCCCCGGGGCCTTGTCGGCCGCACGCTCCTGCACAAACGCCCGGAACGGCGCGATACCCGTGCCCGGACCGACCATGATGATGTCACGCGCCGCGTGATCTTCCGGCAGACCGAAGTGAGAGTTGGATACAAATACCGGCACCGGCGTCTCGCTGGTCACGACGCGATCCGCCATGAAAGTTGAGCACACCCCCACCCGCTCCCGGTGGTTGGTCTCGTAACGCACAATGGCCACGGTGAGGTGCACGCCTTGCGGCGAAACCTTGGGGGACGAAGCGATCGAATAAAGCCGTGGCATCAGCTTGCGTTGGAGATCCACCAATTCCTGCGGGCTGAGTCGGCCGCTGGAAAACTCCTGCAAGATGTCAATGTAGGCGCGTTGTTCGAGCCAGCCGCGCAGGGCTTCCTTGTTTTCCGGGGCCAGTAATTCGTCCAGTTTGGACTTCTCCGCCGGATCGGTGACTTTGTCTGCCAGCGCGTTCAGCAGCTTTGGCGTCGGCGAAGCCAGGGCCAAGCGGGAGGTCAACGCCTCGTGTAAGGTGATCGGCTCGTCGAGCTTGAGCATGGCGGGTGAAACCATTTCTTCGCCGGAGGCACCGATGGCCTCGAGGATTTCAGCCACCTCGACCGGGCGATTGGTCGCAAAGACGCCAAGGGAGTCGCCCACGGTGTAGGAAAGCCCGCTGCCCGCGATATCAACGACGAAGTGGCGCGTTTCCTTGGAGGATCCGGGCTGATTGAGCAGGCGGTTCTCGACGATTTTCGCCGGGAACGGGTTGGTCTTGGAGAATTCTGATTCAGCAGCGGGTGCGGACATAGTGGGAAAGTTGATCAATTCGCGCCGAGTTCGCGCAAGACTTTGTTTATGTTAGCGGAATTCGTGCCCAACGTAACGGCGGCGGGCTTGCCAGTGCGTCGCAAATCAAACCAACTGCGATGACCATGGTAACCGAGAGTATCCGCGTGCAAAAATATTTGGCTGACGCCGGGGTGTGTTCCCGTCGCGCCGCAGAGGCGCTGATCAAGGATGGCGATGTCTCCATCAATGGCAAAATCGCCGAGTTGGGCCAGCGAGTCACGCCCGGCGAGGACGACGTGCGCGTCGACGGTCAACGCGTCAAACCCGTGCGCGACACCCACATGACCGTAGCCGTGCACAAGCCCCGCGGCCTGATCTGCTCCAACGACGATCCGCACAACCCCGCCACGATTTTCGATCTGCTTCCGCCCCAGTTGGCCAAACGCCGCTTCTTTTGCGCGGGTCGCCTCGACAAGGATTCCGAGGGGCTGGTCATTATCACCACCGACGGCGATCTGGCCAACAAGCTGATGCACCCGCGGAACGTCGTCGTGAAGCGATACCAGGTAAAACTCGAAGAGCCATTCCCGGCCGCCCGCCTCGCCCGTCTGGTCAAGGGCGTCAAAATGGAGGACGAGTGGTTCAAGGTGGAGCGCGCCGCCTTGATCAACCCCCGCAAGGACGAGTCCGCCGACCTCGACGTTTGGATGCATCACGGCAAGAAGCGTGAGATTCGGCAGCTGTTTCTTGCGCTCGGCTTCCCCGTGAAAAAGCTAAGGCGATACCAAATCGGAGCGCTGCCGTTAAAGGGAATCCCGTTGCGCGCCGTGAAACTCCTTTCTACCAAAGAGATCAATCTGCTGTTCAAGGTGCCGGAAGCTCCCTTGCCGGGCCATCAAGCGGCGGTTGTTCGCAAAACCCGTCCCAGTCATGCTCGTTAAGACGCTCTCTCTCCTCACGCTGCTCGCCGCTCCGATAATCGCGCAAACCGCCACGCGGGCCACGCCGGTTCACACCGAACCCAGCCCCACCGCACCGGTCGCGCTTTTGGTGAAAGCCGGTGACCCCATCCCTTCGCGGGACTACGCCGTGACCGCCCCGGCGGGCTGGACCGCGGTGAAGTTGCCGGGCCCGCACGAGGTCTACGTGGAAAACCGTTTCATTGGCAAAGATCTCGACGTCAAACCGGGTTCGCCGCTGCACGCCGCCGCCAAGTCCGACTCCCCCGTGCTCATGCAGAGTGCGGCCAACGAGGACCTTGAGATCACCGGCCTGCGCGGTCGCTGGACCCAGCTTCGGGTCAAAAACGCCATCGTCGGCTACATTCAAAGCGACGCTGCTCCGGCCGTTTCCCGCACCGCCCCGGCCATCACGCGCTCCCCGGTGCAGGACGCCCCGCCCCGCCATACCGGCAGCGTCTCTCCCGCCCATGCGCCCGTTCCCACTGCCGGCCGTCAAATCACTCGGAGCGCTGAGGAGCGTTCCAGCCTCGCCGCCCTGCCCCGTCTGTTTGAGGGCAAGCTCGCCTCCACCCGCGCGCCGCTGCGTCCGCGCCGCCCTTACGATTTCGCGCTGGAAGCGGAAGACGGCACGCGTTTCGCCTATCTCGATCTCACCAAGTTGTTGCTCACCGAGCAGATCGAAAAATACCTCGACCGCACGGTGGTGGTTTACGGAGTCGCCCGCCCGGTGCCCGAAACCAAGGACATCGTGATCGCCGTCGAATCCCTGCAAATGCGCTGAAGCGCATCACTTCATCCCGCTCGCCCCTTTCATGGAACTCATCGAAGGCAATAAGATTGCCGCCTCCATCATCGCCGAACTGAAAACCGAAGTTGCCCACATCGAGGGCCGTAAACCGTGCCTCGCGCTCGTTCGCGTGGGTGACGACCCCGCTTCAGTTTCCTACGTTAAAAAGAAAGAAAAGACGGCCGCCGAGATCGGCGTGACCAGTCGGATCATCCTTCCTCCGGTGACGATTTCGCAGGCGGAATTGGAAGCGCTGATCGACGAGCTCAACGCCGACGAAACGGTCGACGGCATTCTGGTGCAGTCACCGTTGCCCCAGCCGCTCGACGAGCTCGCCATTTTCCGCCGCGTGAATCCCGGCAAGGATGTCGATGGATTTCATACGCTCAATCTCGGCAAGATCGCCCAGGAAGACGACACCGGTTTCGCCTCCTGCACGCCCGCTGGCATCATGGAACTGCTCGGCCGCAGCAACGTGGACCTGCGGGGCAAGCATGTCGTGGTGCTCGGCCGTTCGTTGATTGTAGGCAAACCCATCGCCCTGCTCGCTCTGCAAAAAAAGGCCGGGGCCAACGGCACCGTCACAATCTGCCATTCCGCCACCGCCAACCTCCCGGAAATCACCCGCCAGGCCGACGTGTTGATCGCCGCCATCGGCCGCGCCCACTTCGTCACCGCCGACATGGTCAAGGACGGTGCCGTCGTGATCGACGTCGGGATTAACCGGATACCGGACGAATCGCGCAAATCCGGCTACCGCCTCGTGGGCGACGTGGAATTCGACGCCGTCGCCCCCAAGACCGCCCAAATCACGCCCGTCCCCGGTGGCGTGGGTCCCATGACCGTGGCGATGTTGATGAAAAACACCGTCAAGGCCCGGCTGCTTGGTCCGCACATCTGATGCGCAAGAAGATTGCAGCCTAGATCGAATAGCGGTTTACGTAGCTCCCAAGATGCTCGCCCCTCGAATTTTGGTCGTTGATGACCAGCTCATCAACGTCCAGTTGCTCAAACGAAAACTGGAGCGTGAAGGCATCACGGTGGACTCAGCCTACTCCGGTCAGGAAGCGCTCGACGCCGTCGCGGCGGAAAAACCGGATCTGATTCTACTCGATGTGATGATGCCCGACATGGACGGCATCGAGGTCTGCACGCGTCTGCAATCGCGTGAAGAGACGCGCTCCATTCCCGTGATTTTCATCACGGCACGAAATTCCAAGGAAGGTAAAATCGAGGGTCTCGCCGTCGGCGCGGTGGACTATATCACGAAGCCCATCGATCTCGATGAGACCCTGGCCCGCGTGCAGACGCAGTTGCGATTCGTCTCCATCAATCGCGAGATGGTCGATCTGCAGCGCCGGTTGGTCGAAGCCCGCCGCGCCGCCACCATCGGAGCCGTAACCCAGGGCATCGCGCACAACCTCAACAACCTGCTCGGCGTCGTGATCGGCTACCTCGATCTTATCAAGAGCATGGCCGATAAGCCCGACGCCGTGCGACGCAACGCCGAGGCCGTGGAAAAAGCGGTCCAGCGCATTGTCTCCATCATCAAGCAACTCAGCTCGATGGTCGTTAAAACCCGGCTGCCAACCAAACCGTTCAAGCTATCCGATCTGCTGCGGGGAGCCATCGCCCGCTTTGAACAGGAAACCGGCGCCTCCGACGTGGTGGTCTTGATCAACTCACTCGAGGATCTCGCCATCGACAGCCACATCGAGGTGTTTGAGAGTTCGTTCGCTGCGCTCATTACCAACGCGTGGGAAGCCTACGGCGACAGCGAGGACAATGATCGCACCGTGGTCATCAAGACGGCCATGGCGGAGGGCGTCGACATCCCCACTCTCGAAATTCGGGTCGAAGATGGTGGTCGCGGCATCGATTCCGCCATCCGCGACCAAATGTTTGAACCGTTCATCAGCTCCAAACACACCGTCGGCGTCGGCATGGGATTGACGGTCGCCCGCCATGCCCTGCGGCACATGGGCGGCGACCTGACCCTGCACGATATGCCGGACGGCGGCACCGTTGCCATCGCCCTTCATCCCATCACCCGCAGTCAAACCGGACATGGATAAAATCGCATTTGTAGGCGCCGGCCGCATGGCCACTGCCATCGTCGACGGGCTCATCGCTCAGAACCCTGAAGCCAAAGCCAAGATTGGTTGCTACAGTGCCAGCGGCACCAGCGCGCAACAACTCGCGGCACGGACCGGTATCCGGCAGGCTACCGATCTGCCCGAACTGCTCGGCGATGCCGATGTCGTGGTCATCGCTTTCAAGCCGTATCATCTGGCGTCGGCCGATCCCAGACTTGCCGACCTCACCAAGGGAAAATTGGTGCTTTCCGTCTTGGCCGCCAAAACTCTTGAGCATCTCCACCGCGTATTCCCGGCGGCTCGCAATATCATTCGCACCATGCCCAACACCCCGAGCGCGATTGGGGCCGGAATCACCGGCTGGTGCTCGCATCAGACGTTGAATGCCGAGGACCGGGTCGCGATCACGGGACTACTGGGATCGATCGGACGCGAAATCGAAGTTCCCGAGTCGAAAATCGATGCCCTCATGGGCGTGAGCGGTTGCGGTCCGGCGTTTGTTTTTGAGTTCACGGCGGCCCTACGCGATGGCGGCATCGCGGCGGGTCTTACGTCCGAGGAGGCCGAACAACTTGCGATCGAAACGGTGCTGGGTTCCGCCCGCCTTATGGCCCGCAGCGACCAGTCGCCCGAGGCCCTGCGCGATCAGGTCACTTCCCCCAACGGCACGACGTTCGCCGGTCTGCAACGCATGGCCGCGCACGATATTCGCGGCATGATGAAGGACGCCGTTTTGACGGCCAAAGCGCGATCCGCCGAACTGGCGCGGGACTAGTCTCGGCCAGCGACCGAGGTCCCAAAAAAAACCGCCGTTGAGCAACGGCGGTTTTAAAATTCTCAGGCGATGAACTCGATGGGGACTACGGCAAGGCCAGCAGTTCCTCGGCGCTGAACTGCGTTGTGCGCGAGCTGCCTTCGCGAAGCTCAGTCACGCGTTCCACCGTAACCGGAGCGGCTCCACCGCCGAACTCGGCACGGATGTAGGTCAGCACGTAGGAGATCCGATCGTCGCCCCAGTTGTAGGCGCTGCCTTTACCGAAGGCCGGCATGTTGCCGTTGTAGGTCGTGCCGGCGACCTCAACCGGACCAGCGAGACCGTGGACCAGAATGTTGATGAGTCGCTCTTCACTACCGGAAACCCAGTCGGATCCGGCCAAAGGAGGGTAGACGCCCGGGACACCGGAACCGGTGACTTGGTGACAGGTGGCGCACACTTGGGTGTAGACCTTTTTACCCGCGACCATCGGATCGACCTCTTTCACCACATTGGCGGCGCCACCGTGAAGTTTCGGGTCGAAGCGTTCGTCGTAAATCATGGCGGCTTCCCCAATGCCTTCCGTCAGACCGCCGCGATAGTGGATGAAGTAAATCGAAACGATAAAGATCATCGACGATACGAAACCCAACAGGAACAACGGCATCGGGGTGTAGCCTTCGCTTGGCTCGCGCTTTTCACGCAGCAAAACGGAGTGCACTTCCTGGATTTGTTCATCCGAGGCGGCGCCCTGTTCAATGGTCGGATCTGACTTTTTAATTTCCTCGTCGCTCATCTTAGTGCCCCTCCCCTTCGCTTTCGGTCTTGGCCTCGGCTTCACCTGCGTCGTCCTCGGGGAAGACGTTAAAGGTTTCCGGGTAGGCGTAGGTGTCCTTGCGATTGATCAAATAAGCGACCAATGACTTGGCGCGCTCGGTCGGCACCAGTTCGTAGCCTTCGGCCGGCAACGAGTGTGGCGGCAGCGGCGTGCCGTCCACATAGGAAGTCGGCAAAGTGATGGCATCCGGGCTGGCTTCGCCGATGATCTTGCGTTGCTCGAAGAGAAAACGGAAGGGAGGCATGTTCGATCCCCGTGAGGTGATCTGCGGATCGTAGAGATGCAGCATATGCCACGTCGGATCGGCCTGACGGGCGCCGATGTTACGGAGATCCGGCCCCGTGCGCATGGTGCCGAGCATCACGCGTTTTTCACGGATGTAATCGCGCGCTACGCTTTGACGCTCGCCCCAGCCACGTTCGATATCGGAGCCGTAGCCCGGACGACGCACTTGCTGAGTGTGGCAATAAACGCAGCCGAGGTCTTGGTAGACGAGCTGGCCACGGGCCGCGAGACCGGGCGTGGCGACGGGAAACACCGCTTCTTCGGTCTCATCGTAATAAGGCGTAAGGTTGCCGTAGGCGACTTGGTTGGTGAGAATGATGCCGGTCCAGGAGAACGCCAGCGCGACAAACACACCGAGAAAAATGAGAGGAGCGCGATTCATCGGGTCATCTCCATGGAAGCAGGGTTGCGGAACAGCGTCGGGGCGGTGGCTCCCTTGCGGCTCGGAGTAATCAACATCCAGGTAAAGTTAACCGCGAAGGCAATGTGGCCCACCGTGATGAGAATACCAGCATAGCTGCGGCTGAGCAGATACTTCTTGGTCAGCTCCACGATGTCCAAGAACACCGGATACTTTTCGACATTGTTCAGGGCAAAACCCTGTTCGATGCCACCCCAGGAGAGACCCGCGACGTAAATAATAATACCAATCGCCGTGGCCCAAAAGTGGATGCTGATCATCCGTGCCGACGGCCATTCCTTATGCATGAGGCGAGGCATGATGTAGTAGATGCTGCCGAACATCACCATCGTGAAAAAGGAATACATGCCCCAGTGCGCGTGCGCCACGGTGTAGTGGGTGAAGTGCGTCACTTCCGCCCAGCTGCGGATCGCCATGGACGATCCCTGCAGGGAGGTGAGCGTGTAGGAAACCGCGCCAAAAACAATGAAGCGAAGCGTCGGGCTATACTTCAGCGCGCCGAAGCTGCCAACCATGGTCATGTGGTGATTGATCGCCACTACCACCACGGGCACGACCATCATGAACGAGGCCGCGATACCCGCCGTTTGCACCCAAGCCGGGACCGGGCCGCCGATGAGGTGATGCACGCCCGCCCAGTTGTAGAAGAACGCCAGTGACCAGAATCCGAGCACCGACAAGTAATAACTGTGAATCGGCTTTCCCAAGACCTTGGGTAGAAAATAGTAAACCGCCGCCAAGCCGATGGGGGTGAACCACAGCCCCAGCACGTTGTGAGCGAACCACCAGTTGACCAACGCCTGCACCGTGCCACGCGCCGGATCGAAAATCATCATGATCTGCGCCACCGAGTAGAGCCACGGGAACCAGAACAGTGCCGCGAGGATATACCATTGCGACACGTAGATATGCTTGGACTTGCCAAAACGAAACGTAATCACCGCCCAAGCCCCAATCAGCGCATAGGCGACGAAGAGCAGCGGCGTGGCGTAGGACGGAAATTCCAGCCACTCGATCGAGGTCGAATCACCCCGCAGAATACCAATCACCCCGAGGGATACGCCGATGTTCCAGAACGCACCGGCCACGAACAACAGCGTGGGGTGGCGCAACACCGAGCGCGACAGACGGGCCATGAGCCAAAAAGCCACAGCGAACGCGGCATTCACACTCCAACCGTAGATGACGGTGTTCAAATGGGCCGCGCGGGCCCGACCGAACGTGAGCCATTCGTAGTCACCCAAAAACTCGGGCGAATGCATCTTGAACGATGCGATGAGTGCGAACGCGGTTCCCACCAACAGCCAGAGCACGCTGGAGATCAGGAAGAACAGCGCGGGGGCTTTGGTGGAGGCGTCAATCTCACTCAATTCCGCCCGAGTGGCGGAGTCCGTCGAGGTCGACGGCTTGAGGGATTGAACAAGGCTAGGAGCGGAGGCCATCAGTCAGGTTGAAGCAGAAAGAAAATCAGCGTTTGGGCGGGAAGAAGTCGGTTTGTTTACCCACCGGCTCCTCTTCGTCAAAAATGGAAGCGGCCCCTTTTTCGAACTCCTTGAGCTGGCCATTTTTGGCCGCCCAATGAAGCGCGTAGGCCGCCGAGGCAAGAAACAGGAGCGCGAAAGGAAGCGCTACAGCGTAGAAAAACCAATCCATACGGGTCAGCGGTCGGCGTTGATCTCGGCCAAGGTCAGCTCAATGGCCCGTTCGACCGGGAGGCGCACCACCCCGGCATCTTGATTGATCCAGCCGTAGCTGTTGGCCGACGAGGCGGCGTTGCCCCGCAGCTCCGCGAGTTTGGCTTTGCGGCCCTCGCTGGTCAGACGCCACTGGGCATCCTCCGGCATGTTCACCGCTTGGGAAAGCGGCGTCACCGGCGTGCGAGCGACCTGCATGATGATCAGGAAGATCGCAAACACACCGACGATGGCGGCTACGAGCGGCCAGGTCGCCGCGGAAGGAGTCGATTGAGTATCACTCATGGTAGGTCAGAGATTCACCAATACGGGGATCACGAATCGGGATGAGTTTGGCGGTCGGAAAGCTCTTGAAGTAAGCCCAGGCACAGATGCCACCGATGCCGATGAGCGCGGTGAATGTCCACAGCTGGTGAACGGCGAGAAATGGCAGCGGATCGCCGACCCCAAGACCGAAGCCGTGGCCGGTTTCGACCATTTCGGTCGTCACCTTCTTGGACGGCCAGACGTTGTAGATCATGTCCACGAACACGATCAGCAGAATCCAGGTAGCCATGAACTTCATCCACTTCTTGGAGATCTTCGCCGGGTAGCTGATGAGCCCCAGGAATGGGAAGAAGAAATGACCGAAGAGGAGCAGCATGCCGATCCACTTCCATTGGTTGGCCTCACCGGTGGAATTGTTAATTTCACGCAGGTTATACCAGAAGGTTTCTTCCGGCACGTTGGCGTTCCAAATCAGGAAGTATTGGGAGAACGTGACGTAGGCCCAGAACACCGTGAAGGCGAAGGACAGCATGCCGATGGAATACCAATGGTTGGTATTGAGCACGCCCTTGTAGTCACCTCGGGTCCACAGCCAGCACATGATCAGGATGCCGATCGCGAGCGCAGCGCGGACACAGTTGGCGAAAAACCACACCCCATACATGGTGGAGAACCAGTGGTAATCGAGGGCCTTGACCCAGAAGATCACACAGAACGTCAGCGCAAAAGCCGTGAACGGGATACCAGCAGCCGACCATTTACGGCTCGAGGTGGTCCACTTGATGTCACCGTCACCATCCTGCGTGAACGAGTTGCGACGAAAACGACTGGAAAGGAAAATCCATCCCAGGAACGAACCGATCGTGATGAAGAGGAACATCTTCGGGTTCAACAGCACCGATTTCTTCACCCACAGAACGTCTTCGCCCACCGTGCCGTGTCCACCGATGTCCGCCAGATTGTAAGAAGGATCGAAATACTTCCACAAAATGCTCGGGTCGATGAATGAAGCGACGATCAGAGGGACGAACAAGAGGGCCAGCCACTTGAAGGCGGAGATGCCGTGCTCGAATTGACGACGGATCACCGTCGACCAGTTCGCGTCGAAGATATGGTGAATCATGATCAGCATGAGCATGCCGATCGCGATTCCGGTCCAGAACGTCATCGCGGTGAGCCACGAGAAGGCGACCTTGGGTCCGCCGGATACGGCGATGCCGACCGCCGTCAGCGCGATGCCGACGATACCGATGATAAGGGCTTTTCCTGCGGGAGTGCCGTTGGTGTTGGAGGCAGACATCTTTAGTTCAACTCCGCTTGATGAGAGGCCGGCACGTCGGAGAGACGGCCATCCTGGGAACGTTGCAAGGCGCGAACATAAGCGATGACGGCCCAGCGATCTTCCGAGACCAGCTTGTCGCCGTAACCGAACATGGTGTTCTTGCCATGAGTAATGGTGTTAAAGATTTCGCCCTCAGCCTGGCTGCGATACAGATCGCTGTGCAGATTGGCGGGAGTGCCCCATCCGTATTGGGTGACGATACCACGACCATCGGCCATGTTGCCGTGACACGGAGCGCAGTAGATTTCGTAACGCTCGCGACCGCGGTCGATGAACTGACGATCAATCGTCAATGCGACGGGAAAACCACGGGCGAACTCGCCGGAAGCATCACGACCGAGATCAAGGTGCGTGTCGGCCTTGAGATCACCACGAGCCACCACGCCGGCGGGCAACGGACGATCCGTGCGGCCATCGGCGAAGAACTCCGAACGGTCCTGCGGCAGATATTTCGACTGCCGGTCCATATCGGGGAATACCTCGAGGGGCGGTTTAGTCGAAATTGAGCCGCGGAACCCAAGGGCTCCCACGGTCAATACGACCAGAAAAAAGACGGATAAGTAGACGTATCGCATCGGGTCAGGCCTCGACTTCGGCAATGTCTTTACCCCCGGCCGATTCCAGCAACGCCTTGGTGGCGGCCAGATCGAACTTGGGGTCGCGGGCTTCGATCACGATGAGGAACTTATCATCGAGGCCGCGGTGGATGTGATCGGTCTTGAGCACCGGATGATAGTGCATCGGCAGACCGTTGAGAAGAAACATGCCTCCGATCGTGGCGAAGGCGGTGAACAGAATCGTCAATTCGTAGGAGACCGGGAATGCGAACATCGGGCTGAAGAGCGGCTTGCCGCCGACGATCAGTTTGTAGTCCACCGCACCGGTGAAGAAGATCATCGACATACCGGTGGTGAAACCGATGAGACCGCCAATGAGAGAGAAACGAGGAACCTTGGAGCGTTTGACGCCCATCGCACCATCGAGACCGTGCACAGGGCACGGGGTGATGCAGTCCCAGAATTTGAAGCCGGCGTCGCGCACTTTCTGCGCCGCGTGGTAGATGTCCGACGCGGTGTCGAAAGTGGCGATCACGCCATGTGAAGGAGCAGCCATGATTGGTATAAAAAGGTTGCGCGTGAATTAGTGATCGCCGTGACCCGCGTGCGGATCGCCTTGCGGAGTGACCGACTTGATTTCCGCCATCGGCATGATGGGGAGGAAGCGGATGAACAGGAGGAACAAGACGCTGAACACGCCGAACGTGCCGAAGAAGGTGAAGATTTCCACGATCGACGGGCTGTAGTAACCCCAGCTGGAAGGCAGGAAGTCGCGCGCCAGCGACGTGACGATAATCACGAAACGCTCGAACCACATGCCGACGTTGACGAAGATCGAAAGCACCCAGACGAACCACGTATTATCGCGGATCTTCTTAAACCAGAAGAACTGCGGTGTGATCACGTTACATGAGATCATGATCCAGTAGGCCCACGCATAATGACCGAAGGCGCGATTGATGAAGGCGAAGCCCTCGTAGGGGTTGGAGCCATACCAAGCGATGAAGAACTCCATGCCGTAGGCGTATCCCACGATGGTGCCCGTCGCCAATGTGATCTTACACATGCAGTCGATGTGATACTGCGTGATGAGATCCTCGAGTTTGAAGATCGAGCGCAGTGGCAGCATCAGCGTCATCACCATGCCGAAGCCGGAGAAAATAGCGCCGGCCACGAAGTAGGGCGGGAAGATGGTGGTGTGCCAGCCGGGCAGCAATGAAACCGCGAAGTCGAACGAAACGATCGTGTGCACCGACAACACCAGCGGCGTCGAGATACCAGCCAACACGAGGTAAGCCATTTCGTAGTTGGACCAGTGGCGATTCGCGCCGCGCCAGCCCATGGCGAAGAAACCATAGAGGAACGAACGGAACTTGTTGCCGGCCTTGTAAAAACGATCACGCAGAATCGCCAGGTCGGGAATCAGACCCACATACCAGAAGAGCACCGAAACCGTGCCGTAGGTCGACACCGCGAACACGTCCCACTCCAGCGGCGAACGGAAGTTCTGCCAGATGTAATTCGAATTGGGAATCGGGAACAGATACCAGGCAAACCAGACGCGACCGACGTGGAACACGGGGAAGATACCGGCGCAAACCACCGCGAAAATCGTCATGGCCTCGGCGGCTCGATTGATCGAAGTGCGCCACTTTTGGCGCAACAAACAGAGAATGGCCGAAATCAACGTGCCCGCGTGACCAATACCGATCCAGAACACGAAGTTGACGATGTCCCACGCCCAGTTGACGGGATTGGCATGGCCCCACACACCGACGCCCGTGGCGACGAGGTAGACGATGCCAGCCACCGTCCAGGTGGCGACGAAACAGGCGAGCACGAAGCAAACCCACCACCAGCCGGGGGTCTTGCCCTCGATGATGCCGCAGATCTTATCAGTGATCCACGAGAAGCTGCGACCGTGCTCCACCAAGGTGGCACGCGGCAGCTCCGCGGGTTGAACTTCATTGAGAATAGCCGGCTTGGCGGCGGCGGAATCGGCGTGCGACATTAGCTAAGTCCTCCCGTCGACAGGGCGTTCTTCATGATCGAAGTGTGTCCATCAGGCTCGTCGTGAGCGTGACCGTGGTCGTCTGCGGCGGGATGGGCCTCACCGTGGCTGCCGCCACCGTGGTCATCGCCGTGAGCAGGATGATTCTTGGTGTTGTATTCAATGCGGCTGAGCGGCAGCGACGCGTAGTCCGGCATGTCCGGATTCGGGTTGCGCAGCTTGCCCAGATAAGTGGTGCGAGGACGGATATTGAGGTAGCCGAGGAGCGCGTAGTCTTGCTCGCGGGCCTTGGCTTGGGAAACCGCGCTCTCGGGATCCTTGATGTTGCCGAACTCGATGGCGTCGACCGCGCAGACTTGCTGACAGGCCGTCTTGATCGTGCCGTCGGGGACGACGACATTGTCGGTATCGCGGGCCTTCACCTTTTGGGCGATCTTGGCCTGCTGGATGCGTTGCACGCAGTAGGTGCACTTTTCCATCACACCCCGCATGCGCACGGTGACATCCGGATTCTTCGCCATCTGCACGAGCTCGGGCATGCCCTTGTCGCCGGCCGGGCCCATGTAGAGCTGGTCGAGCGACCGGTCATTCCAGTCGAAGAAGTTGAAGCGACGGACCTTGTAAGGACAGTTGTTGGCGCAGTAACGCGTGCCGATGCAGCGGTTGTAGGCCATGACGTTCAGGCCTTCGTCGTCGTGCACCGTGGCGTTGACCGGGCAAACCGTTTCGCAAGGCGCGAGTTCGCACTGCATACAGGCGACCGGCATGAGCGAGGCTTGGGGATCCTCGGGGATCACCTTGTTTTTCGGGCCACCAAAGGCACCGGCGGAAATGTTTCCGTCCGAGTAATAACGATCGAGGCGGATCCAGTGCATCTCGCGACCGCGCATGACCTGTTCCTTGCCGACGATCGGAATGTTGTTCTCGGCCTGACAGGCGATCACGCAAGCGTTGCAACCAATGCAGGTATTCAGGTCGATCGACATGCCCCATTGATGCGTGCCTTCGAAATTCGGAGTCTCGTAAAGCGAGTTGCCACGTGGCGTTTCGACGGAAACCGCGGCGAGCGGCATATTCTTGTCCTTGCCGAGATTGGCCGGGGCGTGGGATTCGATGCCGAAGCTGTCGACGAAGTTGGGATCGGTATCGAACTCCTCCTTGTTGGCTTCACGCACGAGATCACGGCCTTCCATCGACCAGTGCTCTTGCTGGTTCGCCATCTTGTAGCGCTCGTCGAGCACCTTGATGGTGGCACCGGTCACGAAGTCCGGATGTGCCGACGTGCGAGCGGGGTAGAAATCATGTCCCGCGCCCTGCCCCACGCGACCGCTGACTTGGCGACCGTAACCGAGTGGCAGCACAATGGTCCAGTTGGAGAGACCCGGTTGAATGTGCATCGGACCGCGCACAGTCGTGCCATTCACGGTCACTTCGCCCACGAAGGCATTTTCTTTACCTTGCGGGTATTCAGCGAGCTCCTTGCGGGCGACCTGCAGCGCGGCGCCGCCCGGCTCAATGCCGAGTTCGGCTCCGAGACGTGGGCTGACGAGGATCGCGTTGTCCCAAGAGATCTTGGTGATCGGATCCGGGCACTCTTGCAGCCAGCCGTTGTTGGCGTAGCGACCGTCGTCCATCTTGTGGTCGAAGGTGAAACGCACTTCGAGGTTGTCCTTGGACAACGCCGGATAGGACGGCGCGTCAGCAAAGAGCACTCCGGCACCAGCCTGATCATAACGGACGGTCGCAGTGGCGTAGGCCGAATCGGCGATGATGCCGTCGTGCAGGAACTTGCGGAAAACGTCCTGCGCACTACCGAGGGTTTCGGAGCGCTTGATGTTTGGGTTGGCCGGGCGGCCGTGGAACAGGAGGCGGCCTTCGACATATTGCACCACCGTATCGAAAACGATCGAGTAAGGATCAGTGGTGTCGGCGCCGGCGAGACGCGCCACGACTTCAAGTTCGGTCAGACCGTCGAACAACGGCATGATCATCGGCTGCACCGGCACGATGGTGCCATCGGCCGTGCGGGCATCGCCCCACGATTCCAAATAATGGGTGGCACCGATGTGCGTATCGGCCAGGGCCGAGGTTTCGTCGACGTAGTAGCCGTAACGAATGACATCGTCCACGGCATCGGCCAGCGCCGTAAAATCGAGATCAGCCGGCGCGTTGTAAGCCGGGTTACCCCCGAGCACGACGAGCGTGGAAACCTTGCCGGCCTTGGCGGCAGCGGCGAGATCGGCCAGCGAAGCGGCGTCATTTTGCGGCACTTCGACGAAGTCGATCGTTTTGCCAATGTTACCGAGGAACGCGTTGATGGCGTAGGCCAGCGCGTGGACTTGCGCAGGTTGGTGCGCCCCGGCGACGACCAGACACTCCCCCTTGTGGTGAGCGAGATCGGTGGCGCAGGCTTCGATCCACTTGTCCTGATCCTTGAAGTTCAAGCCCTGCGCGAGACGCGCCACGGAATCCTGACCGGACAACTTCGCCAGCAATGCGGCGGTGAACGCCAACATGTGGCTGCTCGCGAGACGCAGACGGTGATCCGCCATCGAACCGGTGAGCGAGAATGTGCTCTCCACCGCGTAGAGGCGGTTCATCGGATCGTTGGCCTTGAGGACCTTGCGACCCTTGGCGAAATCGCGGGAATAGCCCAACGCGCCGGATTCAGCGTGGAAAAAGTCGGCGTCGATCGAGACGATACGCTTGGCTTTGGCGAAGCGATACAGCGGCTTGACGTTTTGACCGAAAGCGGCGCGAGCGGCGGCCGCCGGCGGCAAATCAGAAACGGCGTCGTATTCCGCCCACATCGCGTTGGGCAATTTGCCCTTCAACGCTTCCACCAAGCGAGCGCGGCTCGGGGAGGAAGAAGATTCGGCGAGAACGGCAAGTCCCGCTCCACCATTGGCAGCGGCGGCGGCGTGCACGGCGGAAAGTTTGTCGCGCATCGCGACCACGGTCGAAGCCGCTCCACCGGTCGTGTGCGTGGTGGCGCGATCCGGATCGTAGAGATCGAGCACAGAGGCTTGCGCCAACAGCGAGGATGCCCCGCCGTAAGGCGTGTAGCTCGGGTTACCTTCCAGTTTGGTCGGACGCCCCTGGTGGGTTTCCGCGAGCAATGGCAACGCCGCACCGCGGAGTGGGAACGACGTGGCATAATACTGCGGCACGCCCGGAATGATGCCTTCGACGGATTTACCGTAGGGCAGAATGTTGGCCTCGGGACGACGGCAGCCGGTTGCGAGTCCCATGCCACCGAGGGCAAAGGACGCGGCCATCAACTTGAAGAAGTGGCGACGATCGACGCCGTTCAGGTTCGACGCGCCTTCGGGAAATTCCTTGGCGAGTTTATTCTGAAAACCGGGTGTCTCCACGAGTTCATCGAGGCTGCGCCAGTAGCGCGGACCACTCAGCTCACGGGCGGAGGGTTCGGGATGTTCAACTTTGCGTTTCATCGGTGGCAGCCGGAGCAGCTTTGCGGAGGATTGATGTTCCAGTCGTGGATAAACTTTTCGCCGTCAGCGGTTTGGCCTTCCACGCCGCCGGGGTGTTTCCAATCGAGCTGGGTAACGAGTTTTGGGTCGCGCAGATGTGGAGCGGGGTCGCGGTGACAATCCAAGCAGAAGCCCATCGAGAGCGGCTTGGCGTGGGTCACCACTTCCATCTCATTGATCTGGCCGTGACATTCGACGCAGGAAACGCCGCGGTTCACGTGGACGGAGTGATCGAAGTAAACGTAATCGGGCGCCTGGTGCACCCGCACCCACTCGACCGGATCACCGGATTCGTAGCTGGCGCGGACGGGCGCGAGCAGCGGGCTGGTGTTCTTGACCTGCGAGTGGCAGTTCATGCAGGTCTGCGCCGTCGGCACGGCCGCGTGGCCGGCCTTCTCCACCGTGGAGTGGCAATAGCGACAGTCGATGCCCAGCTCGCCATTGTGTTTGGCGTGGCTGAACGGCACGGGCTGCACCGGAGCGTAGCCCACCCGAGTATACTTGGGTGTCGCGTAATAGGTCGTGGCAGCGGTCACGATACCACCGAAAATCACCAGAAAGATGATGATCTGCAGCGGCAGGCGATTCGCCGATTTAGGAAAGAGATTCGACATGGGCCGGAATGCTTCGAGGGCGCGTCTCGGTTAGAGCGAATCCGTGTCCCGTGCGATGGCACGGGCCTCGGGCTTGAGTTCGAACTTGGTCCGCCCCGAGGGGTGGACGACCGCCTTGGTGGCGGACTTCGCGAATAGTTTAGGCGCAACGACGGAAGCGGTAAAAATCGCTCCGAGGCGGCCGAAGAAGGTCTTGCGCGTATGTGTCTGGCTCACGGGTTGTTGAGTGGTCACGGTCAGCCGGTCAAAGAACCGGTCGGGTATTCCAAAGTAAAACAAAAATTCCCCTCGAAGTTGACGAAAGGGAACTATTAGCGGGATCAGCTCTCACTTTGGTTTTCGCTAATCCCAAATTTGGGTTGGTTTTGGTCAAAAGATCGAAAATTAAGCCGCGTTCTTGGATTCACGTTTCGGGGCGCGACGCAATGAGGGCCGGCGCTTCCCCGCCACCACCGCGGCATCGATGACAACTTCCGCCACGTCGTCGCGCTCGGGCAGCTCATACATCACTTCAAGCATGAGTTTCTCCATAATCGAGCGCAGCGCCCGGGCTCCGGTCTTCAGATCGATTGCTTTTTGCGCGACCGCTTTGATGGCGTCGGGGGTGAAGCGCAGCCGCGCGCCGTCCATGGCGAAGAGTTTGGAGTATTGCTTGACCGTCGCGTTCTTCGTGCGGAGTAGGATTTTTTCCAAGTCCGCGACCTGCAACTGATTGAGCACCGATACCACGGGCAGGCGGCCGATGAACTCCGGGATCATGCCAAAACGGACCAAATCCTCGGGAGCGATCTGTTGCATCATCGAGACGGGATCGATTTCGACTTCCTGATCGCGCTTGAAACCGAGCGACCTATTGCCGAGCCGCTTTTTGATGATGTCGTCGAGCCCGATGAAGGCACCGCCGCAGATGAACAGAATGTTGGCGGTGTTGATCTGGATGTATTCCTGATTCGGGTGCTTGCGCCCACCTTGCGGCGGCACATTGCACACCGTGCCTTCGAGGATTTTCAACAGGGCCTGCTGCACGCCTTCGCCGGAGACGTCGCGCGTAATGGAAACATTCTCCGTGGTGCGCCGAATCTTGTCGATTTCGTCGACATAAATGATGCCGCACTCGGCCTTTTTTACGTCGTAATTGGCCGCCTGCAGCAAACGCAGGACCACATTCTCAACGTCTTCGCCCACGTAACCGGCCTCCGTCAACGTGGTGGCGTCGGAGATGGCGAACGGCACATCCAAAATTCGCGCCAAAGAACGCGCGAGCAGCGTCTTGCCCGAGCCGGTGGGACCGGTAAGGAGAATGTTACTCTTCTCGACCTCCACGCCATCGAACTCCGGCGTCAGGGCGTTGGAATCGCGCTCAAATCCCTGCCCGGAATCGAACGCCAACCGCTTGTAGTGATTGTAGACGGCGACCGACAGCACCTTCTTCGCGTGCTCCTGCCCGATGACATGATCATCCAGCGTCGCTTTGATCTGCGCCGGACGCAGCAAATTAAACGCCGGTTTGGCTTCGATCGGGCTCTGCTTGGTCTCCCGGTCGATGATCGTTTTGCAGACATTGACGCAGGAGTCGCAGATGTAGACGCCCGGCCCCGCGATGATTTTTTTCACCTCGGTCTGGGATTTCCCACAGAAGGAACAAAGCGTCATCCGCGATGATTTGGCCATGGCGCGAGATTTACGAGGCCGCTCAACCGTGTCGAGGGTCTAAAACAAAGCCGACTCCGGCAAAGCGGAGTCGGCTCGAAAAACAGAGGACGTTACGACTTGGCTCAGGCCGCCGAGGGCACGGCCAGCGAGGCGGCTTCACGCGTCGATTCGACCACGTGGTCGACGATACCGTAATCCTTGGCTTCCTGAGCGCTGAGGTAGTAGTCGCGATCGGAGTCCTTGGCGACTTGCTCGACGGAAAGACCGGTGTGCTTGGCAATGGTCTCGTTGAGCGTTTGGCGCCAACGCAGGATTTCCTTGGCGGCGATGGTGATGTCGGCGGTTTGACCACCCGCCCCACCCGACGGCTGGTGAATCATCACCCGGCTGTTCGGCAGCGCGAAACGTTTCCCCTTGGTGCCGGCGGCCAGTAGCACGGTCGCCATGGAAGCGGCCATGCCGATGCAGTAGGTCACCACATCGCATTGCAGGAAGTTGATCGTGTCGTAGATCGCCATGCCGCCGGTGACGACGCCACCCGGGGAGTTGATGTAGAGGTGGATATCCTTCTTGGGATCCTCCATTTGCAGGAACAACAACTGCGCGATGACGCTGTTGGCCACCCCATCGTCGATCGGCGTGCCGATGAAAATGATCCGGTCCTTCAGGAGCCGACTGTAGATATCCATCGACCGCTCGCCGCGGCCGGTGTTTTCGATGACGTAAGGGACGTAGTAAGAGCTCACAGGCGGAAATAAAGTTGAGGGAGAAACGCCGCCGCCGAGAGGTTACTCAGCTGCGGGCTTGCCTTCGGTCACAGTGGCTTTGGACACCACCAGATCAAGGGTCTTATCGAAGAGAATCGACTGCTGCAGGGAACGCAAACGATCACGGTTTTTTGTGAGCTCCTTGACGAACTTGTCCGGAGCCTGACCGCTCTGCATGGCCTGCTGGTAAATGACCTGGTTCATGTCGTTTTCCTCGACCTTGACCTTCTCCTTCTCGGCAATTTTAGCGAGCAACAGCTGGCTTTGCACGCGCGTCTCGGCCGCCTTGCGAGCGTTGGCGTAGAGCGCCTCCTTGTCGGATTCGAGCTGCTCGGGCTTTACGCCTTGGCGCATTTGTTGGTCGATGAATTGGCGCAGCACGCCCTGCGTTTCCTGCTCCACGAGGGATTCGGGTGCGGCGATCGTGACTTTGCTCAACATGGCTTCCGTCACCTGGCGACGCTGTTCGGAGCGATTGCGTCCCTCCTTTTGCATCTTGATGTTGTTACGGATGTTGGTGCGCAGGCCGGCTTCGTCGTCAGCCTGATGGGCTTTGCAGAATTCTTCATCGATCGCCGGCAAAATGCGCTCGCGCACTTCCTGCACCTCGACGGCGTAAACCGCTTGCTTGCCAGCCAGCGCCTCTACGGCGGCGAATTCGGCCGGGAACGTGATCGTAATGTCTTTCTTGTCACCAGCGGACAAACCACCGAGTTGCGCACCGAGACCGGGAATCAGGCCTTCGTTCTCGCCTTCGACCTCTTCCCAAGTCTGAGGAACTTTGCCGTAAATTTGCTTCTCCGGCGCGATTTCGAGAATCGGGGTGCCGTCGATCGTGCCTTCGTAAGCGAGTTTCACGTAGTCACTTTTTTGGGCCGGACGTTCGGCGACATTAAAGTCGGCCCGCTCGGAACGCATGTGTTCGAGCGTCTTTTCGACCTCATCGTCGGTCGCATCGGTGGCTTCGACCGTGGTGGCGATGCCCTCGTAATCGGGCAATTCGAAGGTGGGTTGCACGTCGAGCGTGATGGTGATCTCGGCCGCTTGGTCCGGCGCGATTTCGCCCTCCTCGACATTGATGACATTAAGCACCTCCAGCTTGGAATCGCTCATGGCGTCTTGGTAAGCCTTGGTGACGACCTTTTTGCGGAACTCCTCGTTAATGTCCTTGGCGTAGCGCTTGGTCACCATCGCGACCGGAGCTTTGCCGGGGCGGAAGCCGGGCAGGCGCGCCATTTTGGTAAATTCAGCCACGACCGCTTGGTATTCAGCGGTAACTTCGGCCGCCTCAAAGGAGGCGACGAGGCTCTTGCGGGTTTCGGAGACGTCTTGAGTTTGGATGTTCACAACCGGATTTGCGGAGAGAGATTTATGCAGAGAATTGGACAAACTACGGTTCGGCGTTCCGCTCGGTCAATGCCGGATTGTGCGATCAGCGCGCTGTGCGCTTGCCCCGTTGCGTCCCGGTTCGTTTCGTCGCGGTTCGCCTCGTGCTTGCTCTCAACGACATCCATTCCCGCCACGGCCCCACTCTGATCCTCGATGCCAGCTCCACCGTAATTCACGGCGGTTGGCTACCGGTCAGCGGTGACGCTCGCTGGACCCGAATCGAAGCCGAGGCCAGTGCGGGGATCTTTCAAGTGCTCTCCGATCTGGGGTCTCAGCCCCGCGAAGCGGCATGTTTTGTATTCTGCGAAGGACCGGGATCCATCCTCGGTATCCGCACCGTCGCCACCGTGCTGCGCACGTGGATCGCGCTGCAATCACGTCCGGTCTACGCCTACCGGAGTTTGGAACTAACCGCTCACCAATGGGCCCAGCCCGGGGAGGCCGTCATTTGCGACGCCCGTCGGCAAAGCTGGCATACCCTCACTCGCGCCACCGACGCCACGCTCGGCCCGATTAAACGGGTAGCCACGGCGGACCTCCCGGGTTCCGGCTTGCTCACCCCCGACGGCTTTCGCCGCTGGAGTGCCCTGCCCGCCGCCGCCCCCCGCACGGTGCCCTACGATCCCACCGCCCTGTCCGGCACTTTGGCGAACACGCCTCTGTTACGCGAGACGAACGACCCCGATGCCTTTCTCCACGAAGATCCGAGTTACGCAACGTGGACACCCCAAGTTCACCAAGCTCCGCCGCCCAAATCATGATTCCCCGCGCGCAACTTCCGCTGCGGTGTTGGGCCGAGATCGATCTCGCTGCCCTTGAACGCAATCTGCGGCGAATCCGGGCCGCCCTGCCCGTCCACATGCGCTACGTCGCGGTGGTGAAAGCGGACGCCTACGGCCATGGTTTGCACCAAGTCGCGGCGCGGCTGATGCACGCCGGGGCCGATTTGTTTGCCGTCGCGACGCTCGCCGAAGCCGCTGCGCTGCGCGAATTGGGTCCGGGTTGGCCCATTCTCCTGCTCAGTCCGTTGGTGCCGGATGAGGACGAATACATTCCCCGCTACGACGTGGCCGTGACGGTTTCATCGCTCGACGAAGTGCATCGCTTCGATCGCGCCGGGTCCCATGCGAAGCGGCCCATCGATGTCCATCTCAAGATCGATACCGGCATGGGACGTTCCGGCGTGTGGCACACTGCCGCGACCGCCGTGTATCAGGCGATCCATGACGCCGCCCACTTGCGTCTCGTCGGCATCTACACGCACTACGCGAGCCCCGACGACGATCCCGCGTTCACCAGCGAACAACGCCAACGCTTCCGCCGTGCCCTCGCTTCATTTGGCGAGTTGGACACGACGCATCTGCTCATTCACGCCGACAACAGTGCCGGTCTCGAAACCATCGAGCGCGCCGGGCCGTTCAACGCCGTTCGCGTCGGCTTGCTCCAATTTGGCATCTCGCCCCGCCGCGGTTCGCTGCTCGACGACGTTTTGCCGGAGCCGGTGTTCAGTTTTCGCACCCGAGTCGGTTTGGTGAAGCATCTCCCCGCAGGCACCAGTATCAGCTACGGGCAAACGTATCGTCTCACCCAGGATTCACGTGTCGCCATTCTCACCGCCGGCTACGGCGACGGCATCACGCGCAGTCTGAGCAACCGCGGCGAGGTGCTCATCGGTGGCCAACGCTGCCGCGTCCTCGGTCGGGTGACCATGGACCAAACCATCGTCGATGTGACCCATCTCGAAGCCGTCGCTTCGGGCGATGAAGTCGTGTTGATCGGACGCCAGGGGGACGCCGAAATCAAGGTCGTCGAATTCAGCGCGTGGGCGGAATCCATCCCGTGGGAAACCCTTTGCTCCGTCACCAAGCGCGTGCCGCGACTCTACCGCACCTCGCTGGGGATCTAGTCAGGGAAGGACGACTTCCACGTCGTCCGCGTCCTGCTGGCCATCCGTGCGCAACGGCAACGCGGACCGGGTGGAACCCGTCCCTCCGGCAGTGTATTGAGCTCAGTTGAGCTCGGGGTCTTCGGGCTCGTTGGCCAACAACCGCCACTCCGGGCTGACCCGTGAAATCACGTGACGCCACAGCGAGTCGTCGAAGGTGAAATCCAAAATATCCGACGGGATGGCGCTCACCGCCCACGTGTCTTGCTTGAGCTCGTTTTCGAGCTGCCCCGCGCCCCAGCCGGAATAACCGAGAAACGCCCGCAAGGTCACTGCATCGCCTTGCGCCGCGACAAGCGATTCCGCCGCGGCCGGTTCGAGACCAAAGTGGAGTCGCAACCCTTCGCCGTCTTCGTGAAACCCGATCGCGCAAATCAGCAACCGATCAGTCTGCACCGGTCCGCCGGCAAACACGCGCACCTTCGCCAAAGCGTCGCTGCCGAACGCGTCATCCAACTCCGCCAAGGTTTGCCCCGTCGGTCGATTGAGCACCACGCCCATCGCGCCTTCGTCATCATGCGCCGACAACAATATCGCCGCATGGCGAAAATTCGGGTCCTGCAGCCCTGGATGCGCAAGCAGCAGCGACCCCGCCAGTTTGGCCGTCGTTTTGCCTCGTTCTCTCATCGCTTCGCGTTCCTGTTTTTCTCGTGGGGCCGGTCAGAGTTTTGTCACCGTCACACCGGCGTCGCCCAACACCTCCGCCACGATCGGATCATTGTGATAATCTTCGCGATAACGCACTTCCACGATGCCGGCCGAGGCCAAAATTTTCGCGCAATTGATGCACGGGTAGTGTGTCACATAAGCCACACAACCTTCGAGCGAACTGCCCCGCCGCGCCGCGTCGGCGACCGCGTTTTGTTCGGCGTGCACCGTCGCTTGTTCGTGGCCGTCGCGCACCCGCGAAACATGCGGCGTGCCCGGCAGGTAACCATTGTAACCCGCCGCGACGATGCGGTTGCGTCGTTCACCACCGCTGACCAACAGGCATCCCACGTGGAGCCGTTCACACGGCGAACGCGTGGAGAGAATGACCGCCGTGGCCATGAAATAGTCGTCCCACGACGGGCGTTGCCCGAATTTGGCCGCCGCATCAGCGATCAAATCCACGGGCGAGGTCAGGTCGAGTTCGGGGACGGCGGGCTCCATGACTTCACCCGTAAACCTCCCTCGGAAAAAATCCACCTCGAAAGCCACTCCGGTTTCCCCCTAACTCGTTTCTCCATGGCTCAACTCGATCAATTGGTTGCCTACTGCAACGACCGCACCCGCCTGCACGCCTACACCGACGCCCCCGGGGCCAAGAACGGCCTGCAGGTCGCCAATAACGGCACCGTCACCAAGATCGGGGCGGCCGTCGACGCCGGTCTCGTGCCCTTTCGCGCCGCCGTCGCCGCGGGCGTCGACTTCCTCATCGTGCACCACGGCATGTATTGGGACATGCCCCAGTTGCTCACCGGTCCGGTCTACGATCGCGTGGCCACGTTGATCACCGGCAACTGCGCCCTGTATTCCAATCATCTGCCGCTCGACGGACATCAGGAGATCGGCAACAACGTCCTGCTCGCCAAGCAACTCGGCCTCACGCCCGACCAACCGTTCATGATGATAGACGGTGAGCCGGTGGGCGTATCCGCGCCGTGGTCCGGCACCCGCGCCGATTTGCACGCCGCCCTCGCCACTCACTACGAACGTGTCGTGCCCATCACTTGCGGCTCGGATTCCCCCCGCCGCATCGCCTTTTGCAGCGGCAGTGGCAACAGCGCCATGAAGGAGCTCATCAAAACCGGTATCGACACCATGGTGACGGGCGAACTCCGGGAGGAATGGTTCAACGTCGCTCAGGAGCGCGGCATCAATGTTTTCCTCTGCGGACACTACGCCACCGAGGTCCACGCCGTCCAGGCCCTCGCGACCGAGCTTGCCGCCAAGTTCGATCTGCCTTGGGAATTCATCCGCACCGACAACCCGCTCTGAGGGAAAAGCTTCCTCTTTATCGTTCTCTTTCTCTTTCTCGTTCTCCTGCCCATGAAACGCATCGCCATTCTCAACGGCCCCAACCTCGACCGGCTCGGTAAACGCGAGCCCGAGATCTACGGCTCGACCACCCTCGCCGACCTCGAGACGCAGCTTTCCGCCGCCTTCGACGGCCAGGCCGAACTCACCTTCTTCCAAAGCAATCACGAAGGCGCCCTCGTGGACAAAATCTCCGCCCTGGCCGAAGCCGGCATCGACGGACTCGTCATCAACGGTGCCGCCTACACGCACACCAGTGTGGCACTCCGCGACGCCTTGCTCGGTTCGAAACTGCGCGCCGTTGAAGTGCACATTTCCAACCTCTACCTCCGCGAGGAATTCCGTCATCACTCATTCACCGGTCCCGCCTGCGTCGGCGTCATCACCGGTCTCGGACTCGAAGGCTACTACGCCGCTGTTCGTTTTCTCCTGCTCGAAGCTTGAGCACTGCGACCGATCAACCGCCGGCATTCTCCACCTTCGCGAGTGCCGCCAACGAAGCTTGGTGGGTTTGCCACACGAAGCCGCGCTGCGAAAAGAAATTCGCCGCGCTGCTCAGTGCCGAACGCATGGCGCACTACCTGCCGACCATCACGAGCATCCGCCGCTACGGAAATCGGGAACGCAGTTTCACCAAACCACTGTTTCCCAGCTACGTGTTCGCTCGCGTTCCCCTGGAGCGAAAGGCGCGTATCTACCAAATGGATCTGCTCGCCCGCACGATCCCGGTGACCGATGAACCGCAGTTCCTGCAACAGCTGGCCGACGTGCAAAAAATCGTCAGCTCCGGCTTCGAAACGACCATCCACCCCCTCTTCAAAAAAGGGGCGCCCGTGCGCGTCGTGAGCGGACCGTTGCGCGGCGTCGAAGGCATCATCGACGATCCAAAAAATCCTTCCGGCATCATCGTCGCCGTCGACGTGCTCCAGCAAGGCCTGCACATCGCCATCAATTTGGCCGACCTCAAATTGCTCCAACAATGAGCGAGGAAGTCGAGCTCGTGCCACTGCCGCCCGTTCCGGCTCACGCCTCCAAACGCCTTGATACCGCCGCCATCGCTCGCTTGACGGCTTACGGCGAGGCGCTCGCCACCGACGGCGTGGTCCGCGGCCTCATCGGACCACGCGAAGTGCCCATCCTGTGGGACCGCCACTTGCTCAATTGCGCCGCCATGGCCGAAGCGCTCAAACCCAACCTCAAGGTCGCCGACATCGGCACCGGTGCCGGTCTGCCTGGCATGGTGCTCGCGCTCGTGCGCCCGGACTTGAGCGTCGTCCTCGTCGACACCCTGCAACGGCGCTGCGAATTTCTGCAAGAGATGGTCGCCCAGTTCGACCTCGGCGATCGCGTCGAAGTCATTTGGGGCCGCGCCGAAACCATCGCACCGCTCGAAGCGGACATCGTCACTTCCCGCGCGGTGGCCGCCCTCAAAAAACTCGCGCCATGGTGCTTTCCTCACGTGCGCATCGGAGGACGCCTCCTCGCCATGAAGGGCCAAAAAGCCGCCGAAGAACTCGTCGCCGCCCACAAAGTGCTGCACCGGTGGAGCGCCGCCAAAGATGCTAAAATCATCACGTGTGGCGCCGGCTGGATCAACCCCACCGTCACGCTCGTTTCCGCCACCCGCCGAAAATAGCCCCCTCCCGTTTGTCACCTAATAGGTGACAAACACGCCGAGACCATTGACCAAGCGACGCCACCGGAAGACCGTTGGCTCCTGACTAATCGCGGTGAGCTATTGGAGGAGCGCACATAAGCCCGACCGGTTCCCGCCACGCTGGGTAGGGCGTTCGCTTGCGAATGCCGCAGCGTGATCGACGCGGTCGCCGCGAGCAACGACCCGACAGGTTTGGCCTGTTACACCCCGGCTAGAACCGCATTATTATCGCGGCAATGACATGCAGCGTAAGATTCGTCGCCAGCGCGGCGGCCACGTCGTCGGCGACGACGCCCCAACCGTCGGGCAAGTCCTGCAGTTTGCTGATCCCCAGCGGCTTCAAAATATCAAAAAATCGAAACAGCGCGAAGCCGGCCAGGAAGATCGCCCAGGGCGGGGCCACGCGCATCAGCGGTTGCCACGCGAGGAAGCAAAACGGAATCGCCACAAACTCATCCAACACGATCTCGCCCGGGTCACGCTTGCCGAGGCGAAACTCGGCTTCGCCGCACATGGCGATCGCCAGGTAAACGCCGAGACCACCGATGAGCAGCGTGCCGAAAATACCGAGGTCGTAGAAGAACAGGGTGAAATAAAGCAGACCAGCGACAGAACCCCACGTGCCCGGCGCCTTGCGAATGCGGCCCACGGGACCGATGGTCGCAAAATTCAGCACAAGCTCCCGCCGCAAAAAACGCGGCCAATTCGGTTGTTTCAATTTCATCACTTAGTCGGCCATCACGTGCGCGTGTCGTTTAAAATACGACGCCCCCGACGTCACCGTCAGGATAGCGGCCAACACGTAAAGGCCCAGTCCGACCCAATGGATCGCATCGAGAAATAGTTTCTCATCGGTCGGGAATAGATGCCCGAAATCATCGCGAAACATTTTCGCCCCCAGCAGCCAACCAATGGCGTTGAGCTGCGTGAACGTCTTCACTTTCCCGCTCTTGTCGGCTTCGACCACAATATTCTTAGACGCCGCCACCATTCGTAACCCCGAGATCGCCAACTCGCGGGTCAGAATGCAGAGCAGCAGCAACAGGGCGACCAGCGTGAAGCGGCCGAAAAAATCCGCATTCACCAACGCCATCATGAGACCGAGCACCATCACCTTGTCGATGACCGCATCCATGAACCGGCCGAAGGTCGACACTTGCCCGGATTTGCGCGCCCACAGGCCATCGAGCCAGTCCGTGAGGGCCGCGAGAATGAAGAGCCAAAAGGCCCAAGTCGCGGCTCCCGACCACGTCATCTCCATCATGCCGACCACCACAAAGAGCATGGGGATACGAGACACGGTGAGAATGTTTGGCATGTTCCAACGCATTCTGGAGATTCACTCGACGCACCCGCCCGCTTGCAACCCCGGAAACGTCACGATTTGCGCTCGCGCCGATCCCCGGTCGTTCGTCTAGTAACGCTCCTCCCGGCTGACTCACTCCGGTCCTCCTTCGTTGCTGACGTCTTTCCCCGCCCCATGCGCCATTGCATTTACCCCGGCACCTTCGATCCGATCACCCACGGCCATTTGGACGTCTTGTCCCGGGCCGCCAAACTGTTCGACCAAGTCACCCTCGCGGTGGCTCACAACCCCGGTAAAGCCCCGCTCTTCACGCCCGAGGAGCGCGTGGCCATGATCCAGCCGTCACTGGCCAAATTGCCCAACGTCAAAGTCACGACGTTCAGCGGCTTGCTGGTGAATTTTGCCGTGGAGCAAAACGCGGTCGCGATCATCCGCGGCCTGCGAGCGCTCTCCGACTTCGAGTTCGAGTTCAACATGGCGTTGATGAACCGGCACCTGAAAAACGACATCGAAACCATCTTCGTCATGCCAGCCGAAGCCTACTCCTACACGAGTTCACATCTCGTGAAACAAGTCGCCAAATACGGCGGCGACGTCTCCAAGTTCGTCCCCGCCAACGTAGCCCAATCCCTAGCGCGGGCCTACGCAACGGATTGAATGACCCACCGGAATATCAGCCGCCCCATCAAAGGGGACATTGTTTGACTCTTGACAGAATTGCCTGAAACTCAGCGCTTTCATCGCCTCGTTGCAGCGTAAAACGCCTCACAAATTGGCTTACGCTGGCCGGTTCGCCCATCGCCAATCGATTTGCCAACCAACCGTTACTCGCATCGGTCACCATTTTCATCGCCGCTGCTACCAATACTTTTGCGGGATCTGATTTTCTCGCGGGCAACTGCGTGAGGTCGAGTCCGGCAGCTTTTGCCCCCACGAGCAGGCATTTCTCCCAGCCACGTTCACGTTCGATTTGCCGAGCCTTCGACTCCAATCCACCAAAGCGCCGCTTGCCTGAGGTGTCGGTTCCTGCACTGAGCCGCTCGCTAAGCTCAGATCGGAACGCCTCCGAGCCAATGCACCAGCCCCGGCTCAAGTGACGATACTGCTCGTCTCGGTCCCCTGGATCCTCCGCTGCCCTGAAAACCAAATATCGCAAATATCGACGCCAACCAGCGGGAGAATCCGGCAGTTGACCTGCTTCCGTCAGCACCGTGTTGCCAATAAGCGATCCAAGTCCCGAATTGCAGGTAAATTGATACAGGGAGCTCCACCGAAATGAAGCTACTTCGTCCGCCCCCACCACCCCTGCCCTCACGGGATTGAGATGAATATAATGGCACACCTCCGCCAAAGCGTGACCGGGCTGGACATGCAGCGATTTAAACCTCCCCTGAAACGGACGTCCGACTAGCCCGCGTAAACGATTGAAGCGCGCCACCCACGTCCCCTGCAGCCACTTCATGCCCGAGCTCAGATTCGCCTCCGGGGTTTCCAGCGCTAAATGAAAATGGTTTCGCATGATCACATAGGCGTGCAGTCGCCAGTGATAACGCTCGCAAGCTTCAAGCAACGTGCGCTCGAAGGCCTCTCTAGCTCCGTCGCTCTCAAAGATATCGCGACGGTAGTTACCCCGATTAATCACATGGTAACACGCTCCTGCGTATTCAAGTCGGGCGGTTCGCGGCATGACCAATATAGACGAGAGCCATCAGGATTTTGTCAAGAGTCAAACAATGTCCCCTTCGGTTGATCAACAATGTCCCCTTCGGTTGATCTCTTCGTCCGCCCCGGAATGATCGGGACATGGGTTACACAAAGTCCAGGCACATGGGTTACACTTTTGGGAGGTTGGGTTTACGGGTTGTGTTTGGCGAGGGGAACCTGATGCGGGGGAACCATGTAGGCCGCAGGCCGGAATGGGTCCCCCGCATTGAGGGTGAGGTTGGCGAGGTGGATGTTCGCAAAGTGCAGCTCGCTCGTGCCCGCATCCGTGCGGTGGATTCCCACGGTGACTCCGGCAAACGCCTCCCCGACATGATAGCTGCGTTTGCGGTAGTTGATGAACCCGGCCTCGGTAACACGTCGACGCAGATAGTCGGCCGGGTAACGCACGGCGTTGTCGTTCTCGTTTAGGCGCCGCTGACTGGAGTGGTAAATCTCGGCCGGTTTTTGCATGTTGATGCCTTCGTGAGGACGCTCGTGGTTGTAGGTAAAGCGCCACCGGTCGAAGAGGCGTTGTTGGGCGCGTTGATTGCGTGCGCTGGGCTGCAGGGTCTCGGCTTTCAGGTCGCGGTGCATGCGTTCGTGGGACCCATTATCCTGCGGATGCCCCGGTCGGGTGAACTCCACTTGGATGCCTTGGCTGATCCACCACACGCTCAATCGAGAGAGCCTGCCCCAGCCGTTGGAAGCGAAGGGTGAGCCGTTGTCGACGCGGATGATCTCCGGAACCCCGTGGTAGCGCATGATGTTACGACAGGCCAGGTGGGTGCCTCGGAACTGCTGATCATATCGGGCTTGGCAGCACACGACGTAGCGCGAGAACCGATCACACACCGTCAACGGATCACAGCGGATGCGATCCTGCGTCAGGAACCAACCCTTGTAGTCGAACGTCCACACGTGGTTGGGGTGAGTCGGATCGGTCAACTCGCTGGGCCGGGGATGATAGAGTCCAGGTTTACGCCGCCGCTTCTTGATCAGGCCGTGACTCTTCAGCAACGAGGCGATCGTGCTGCGCGCCGGAGGCTGCATTATCCCGTGCTTACAGTGCAGTAGATCCTGTAGCTTCTTGGGGCCCCAACTGGGCTTGGCTTTGCGCTCCTGGAGCACCAGCTCGACTAGCTCCGTAGTCGTCTGGTGGGCACAGCCACGGGGACGACGGGACCGATCGCCCAAACCGGCGGAACCTTCCGCCGCGTAACGACGCAGCCACTTATGACCGGTCTTGCGACTGATATCAAAGTCTTCGCACAACTGCGAGACGGTAAAGCGGCCCGTAGCCGCCATGCTGATGAACTGCATCTTCTGGTCCATTGGTGACACTTCTTTCCAGGGCATACGCCCAGTTTAAGTGTAACCTATGTCCCTAGACTATCTGTTACCTATGTCCCCGGTTCATACCCTTTGGCTCCCTTCGGTTGGCTCTTCGGTTGGCTCGTCCCGACCCCGTCCGGCTGTCCCACCCTGTCCGGCTTGCTTCAAATCCCGGCGACATAAATTGACGATCAACCCCCTTAACTAAGTGCCATTCAGGATTGACCCTTTTTTTTGCTCCCTTTTTGGGGCCTAGACGTTTCTTTACGCCCTTTTGGATCACGCAAGATCACAAACAATGAAATCAATACAGATGTAACCCCAAATATCCGAGAGCCTGTCGGCCCTAGCCGGGCTGCGCCATACCTGAATTCACCTGTTATTAGATAATATAAACCTAATGACAATATAATATAAAAATGCCAATTCTTCATCTATCTATAACTATCCACCTGGTTCCCATTCATCAAATATACCTCCGATTTGACCAGCGACGAAATCAGTAACGCTCGCTGGATTTATTCCGTTCGGTCCGGCACCTGCAGCTGACCCAGCAAAACTGGAAGGTCCGAAAAAGGGGACATTGCTTGAATCTTGACTGATTGGCTGCGGGCGGGAATTCCATAGCTTTTCATTCTAAATGACCTATCGCGAGTATCCCCCGGTTTGGTTCTGCAAGCCTGGCGCGTAGAGAATCGCGTTCATCAACATGCGCGTCGTGGCGTGCCACCAGGCGCGGTAACCGGGTTCGTCGCTGAAGAGGATGATGTGACCGCGGCCCACCGGCTCGTCCACCACTGCGGCTGTGCCTCCGATGAGGCGCTCCGTGTTGTCCGGCCATACGTAACCAGCCAGACGAATATTCTCCTGGGGGAACTTCAGCACGTTGAAGCCCGTCTCCGACGCGGTGAAAAACGTATCCGAATTCACCAGAAACGGGAGCTCATCCTGCTCGTAACCAAACGACAGGAAGTGATCGTGATCGACCATCGTGCGCATCATCGCGCCCGGCACGGGTAAGGGTTCCGCGTCCGGTTCGTCTTCACCGTCGGCGTCATCGGCTTTGGCGTCATCATCATCGTCCGCACCAACTCGCTTGATACTGGTCCAGCCCGTGTCGGCATCGATCGCGAACTCCGTGGCCCAGCCGAGACAGATCAACGTGCCGCCTTGGCTGACCCAGGTTTTCAAGTTGGACTTGCCGCCGTCGCCCAGCAGCCGGCCGTAGTGATGCGGGCTGCCGGCCGGCAGCACCACCACATTGAACTTGCGCAGGTCGATCGAACCGAGCGTATCAACCGCGACCGGCACAAATTCCAGACCGTAAGTTTCTTCAAACAGGTAGTGCAGCGCCCCGTAGCTCGACGGAATCACGCCGTCGCCCGTCGCCACCAAAACCTTGGGCGCGGTCAATGCGAAGGTGGATTCGCTGCCGATGCCGGTGATGCCCGATTCCGTAAAGGCCGTGTTCGCCACGCCGACCTCGATTCGATGCCTTCGGGCAAGCTCGCCGATGCGCTCGTGCAGCGAGGTCGGATTGCGCTCGATCCGCACGACTAGGGAACCGCGCGGATACGCTACGCCGCCAACATCCATGGAGCGCACCGCCGTCGCCACGCGGTAACCTTCCTCCAGCAAATCAAGCGCCAGTCGCACGGCGCCTTCCGTGCCTGGCCGGATGACATACGCGGCCGTGGCTCGCGGTGGTGCCGCCACCGAGGGCGCGACCACCTCGCCGATCACGTCGCCGCTGAAGTTGACCGCTGCGCCGACTTGATACGCCTCGACGTCGTAGGCCAACGGCATCGTCCACGCCGTGACGTCGTAAAATTCGTAGTCGTCGTCCGGTGCATTTTCACCGCGATCGCGGTTGCGTTTCATCTTCTCCTGCTGCCGCTCGATAAACGCGTCATCGATAGCGGTGTCGGGTTCCAGCAAAGCTCGGGCGACGTGGCCTTTGGGCTGCGCCATATCGACCACGAACGTGCCAACCGGCATGGTGATTTCGGCCGTATTGACGCCGAAATAGTTCGTTGCGGTCGGCAATGTGGCGACTGCCGTCGTGGTCTGCACTTCGACGCCGCTCCGGCGTAGCGCCCGCACCAGTTCACGCGTGCGATGCGGGTCTGTGCCCGCCGGAATCCATACCTGCTGAAGGTCGGCTTCGCGCCCTGCCTTCACGGCCGATACAAAGTGCTCCCGGAAATCCCGCAAGCGCGCCTCGCGATGGGCGGCCGCCGTCGCGATTGTTGCCAGGCTCGCCGTGAAGTGCTTCGCGATCGCCGACCGCAGCGTCATGATCGTTTCGTCGTCGCGCAGATAATTGAAGCCGCGTTTGCCGCCACCACTGGTCTCGTAGGTCATGCCCGTCGCCCCTTGGAGCGCGGGCCAGCTGTCCCAGTAACCGGCATAGAAAATGTCAAAGTAGTCGCGCACGTAATACATCCAGCCCTGCTGATCGAACGCGGCCGCATTACCCCGCCCAAACACATCCAGCCAACGCTCCAACGACTCGCGCGGGAGGTTGGGATTGATAGGCAGGGCCGCCGGCGGGAAGAAAAACTCTTTGGTTTCACCGTGGTGATCGGCCGCGACCTGCGGCAGCCATTCCAAGAATGCCGCCCCGCTGTTCCGGCTTTCCACCTGCGAGGTCGGGATCATGTCCCGGTTCAGATCGAAATAGTAGTGGTTGTAACGCCCTTGGACATTCCACGGGTTCTCTTTCTCGTAAGCAAACCGTTCCGGCCGACCCAGACCATGCGCGTTGGCCCACACCACAAATCGTTCGCGACCATCGGGATTCTGACAGGGGTTCATGATGACCACCACGTCATCGAGCCAGGCCTTCACGGTCTTGCTCTCGCTGGCGACCAACTCGTAAAGCACCCGGATGGCGGCTTCCGTGCCCGCAGCTTCATCGCCGTGAATATTGTAGCCCAGCCAGACGATGATCGGCTGCTTCGCGATCAAACGATCGATTTCCCGATCCGAAAGCTCCGCACGGCCGTCAGCCAAGCGTTGATTGGCCGCTTTGATGTCGTCCAATCGGCGCAGGTTTTTGGCCGACGAGATCGCGACCACATGCATGGGGCGGCGTTCGTTGGTCGCACCGGTCGGAAACACCCGCACGCGGTCGGAGTGGGCATACGTCTCCAGCACCTCCAAAAACGCGCCATACTGCGCGTAGGCTTCCCCCGGCTCGTAGCCGAGTAAGGTTTCCGGTCGAGGCAACTTTTCCCTGTATTCGCCGGTGCTATAAAAATCGAACGGTTGCTCCACCGGCACGAGCAGAGGCGTCGGCGTTTGAGCCCACAATCCGGTGGCAGTGGCGAGGAGCGCCATTCCGGCGGCGATTCCTCGAAGGAGGCGAATGTGGGCAATCATGCGGCGCGAAAAATAGGTCAAAGCAGAGCCGAAACAACCTGCTGGAGAGTGGAGCCGCAACATGTTTTGCCCGGACCACAACTTCGCGTAACCGCCCTCCCCGTCATGCGTCTATTGCCTCATCACCCCGATTCTTCTCATCGGATTTCAACGTTCATACACTCCCGTGCGTTCCTCCCTTCCCTCCCGTCGTTCCCGTGAAACCGGTGCCTCGCTTGTCCTCATCATCGTCGTCCTCGCTCTGGTCGGCGGTGCCGCCTATTGGTGGTTCTACGCCCGGGGTGGCACCACGGGGTCCGACCTGCAATTTCGCACCGCCGCGATCAGCCGCGGTGCCGTGACCCAGACCATCACCGCCACCGGCGAGCTCCAACCCGTCATCGAGGTTGAGGTGAGTTCGCAAATCTCCGGACTGGTGACCGAGGTGCTGGTCGACTTTAACGACATCGTGAAAGCGGGCGACGTGCTCGCGCGAATCGACCCCGCCACCTACCAGTCCCGGTTGGAATCCGCGCAGGCCGAATTCACCAACAGCGAAGCCAATCACCGCCTCGCCAGTCTCAACAACGATCGCGTCGTTTCCTTGTTTGAGCGAAAATTGGTTTCCCGTCAGGAGCTCGATCAGGCTCAGGCCACCCTCGCCCAAGCCAACGCGCAACTGCTGATCCGGCGTGCGGCTGTCGCCAACGCCGAGACCGATTTGGCCCGCTGCACGCTTTACGCGCCCATTGACGGCATCGTAATCGATCGACTCGCCGAGGTCGGCAAGACCGTCGCCGCCAGCCTCAACGCCCCCACGCTCTTCACTTTGATCAACGATCTCTCCGAAATGGAGATCAACGCCTTCGTATCCGAGGCCGATATCAGCCTCGTCGCGGAGGGCCAACCGGTCGAGTTCACCGTCGATGCATTTCCCAACCGCACCTTCCGCGGCCTCGTGCGCCAGATCCGCAACTCCCCGCAGAGCGAACAAAGCGTCGTCGTCTACTCCACCATCATCAAAGTCGACAATCGCGAGCTGAAGCTGAAACCCGGCATGACCGCCAACGTTTCCATCGTGATCGCCTCACGCCCCAACGTGCTTCGCGTGCCCAACAGCGCCCTGCGGGTCCGCATACCCGATACGATCACGATCAACGAGCGCCCGGACACCGCCGCCCTCGCCGACGCCACCGTCACCGCCGAACCGGCCGATCCGCGCGAACAATTTCGGGCCCTCATGAAAGAGGCGGGCTGGGACGGCGAAGGTCGTCCCGATCGCGGTATCATGGTCAAGGCCCGGGCCCTGGCCGAACAACGCGGCGTTGAAATTCCGCAACGCGGTGGAGGTGGCGGTGACGGCGCGGGCGGTAACAATGCTCGCCCCCAGCGACAAGCGCCGGCCGACAATCGCCCGACGGTCCGGACCTTGTATCGTGTCGTCAGCACCGATCCCACTCCCGTGCTCGAAAGCGTCAAAGTGCGTCTCGGCATCACCGACGGCTCGACGACTGAACTGCTCGACGGACTCAACGAAGGCGACGAGATCATTACCGGCCTCATGATCGTTGCCGCCGGCGACGATACGGCCGCCAACAATCCCTTCGCTGCTCCCAGCCGCGGTCCCCGTCGCTGACATGACTCCCGTCGTCCAACTCACCGAAATCCACAAGACCTATCGGACCGGCGACATCGAGGTGCACGCCGTGCGCGGGGTCACGCTGTCGATCCAACCCGGCGAGTTTGTCGCCCTCATGGGTGCGTCCGGCTCGGGTAAGTCCACGTTGATGAATACGCTCGGCTGCCTCGATCGACCGAGCAGTGGCAGCTACATTCTCGACGGCGTCGATGTCTCCAACCTCGGCCGCAACGAACGCGCCGACATCCGTAACCAAAAACTCGGCTTCGTTTTTCAGGGCTTCAATCTGCTCTCCCGCACCACCGCATTGGAAAACGTCGAGCTGCCCATGCTCTACGCCGCCGAACGCATCTCCGCCAAGGTCATGCGCGACCGCGCCATGGCCGCCCTCGACATCGTCGGGTTGGCGGAACGCGCCGACCATCACCCCAGTCAACTTTCCGGCGGTCAACAGCAGCGGGTCGCCATTGCCCGCAGCCTCGTGAACCATCCGCAAGTGCTGCTCGCCGACGAGCCCACCGGCAATCTCGACTCCCGCACCACCGTCGAGGTGATGGGCGTTTTTCAGGACCTCAACGACCAGGGTATCACGATCATCATGGTCACGCACGAGCTCGACGTCGCCCACTATTGCAAACGCAACCTGATCCTGCGCGACGGCCGTTTGGTCCGCGATGAGACGGTCAAGCAACGCCTGCAGCCCGCCGCCGAACTCAGTCGCCTCGCCCGCCTCGAAGCGGAAGCCGCGCTGACGGCCGACACCGTCTGAACCTCTTTAACCACCCCACTTTCCCGTGAGAATCGCCGCCACCAGTGTCATCGCCATGCGCGCCTTGCGCCGCAACACCATGCGTTCCGTGCTGACCGCCCTCGGCATCATCATCGGCGTCGGCGCCGTGATAGCCATGGTCAGTATCGGCAACGGAGCCAAGTCCCAAGTCGAAGCCCAAATCGCCTCGCTCGGTCAAAACATCGTCACCGTCTTTCCCGGCAGTGTGACCACCGGCGGCGTGCGTGGTGGCTTCGGCGGTGCCAGCACCCTTTCCGCCGAGGACGCCGACTCCATCGCCGACGAAGTCCCCGGCATCGTCGCCGTCAGTCGCAGCGTGCGCAGTCGCGAACAGGTTCAAGCCAACGGTCAAAACTGGCGGCCGTCGATTCAGGGCGAGGACCCCGAGTTTTTGCAGATCCGGGTCTGGCCCTTGGTCTCGGGTGACATGTTCACCGCGCAGGATGTGCGCAACTCCGCCAAGGTCTGTGTCGTCGGCCAAACCGTAGTCGATCAGCTTTTCGGAGGCGAAGACCCCGTCGGCCAAACCCTGCGCATTGGCTCCGTGCCGGTGAAGATTCTCGGTGTGCTGTCCAAGAAGGGTTACAACTATTTCGGCTCCGATCAGGACGACGCCGTCGTGCTGCCTTACACCACGGTCATGCGACGCCTGAGCCGTCCCCGCACCAATCTGAGCAGCATCACCATCCAGGCGCTTTCGCCCGAATTGATCCCTTCGGTAAAAGCCGAAGTCGAGTCCCTGCTCACCCAGCGGCGCTCGGGTCGCGAACCCGACTTCATGGTGCGCGATCAACTCGAACTTGCCGAAACCGCCACCGAAACCTCCCGCACGATGACCGTGCTCCTCGGTGCCATTGCCGGCGTTTCGTTGCTGGTGGGTGGTATCGGGATTATGAATATCATGCTCGTGAGTGTGACCGAGCGCACCCGCGAGATCGGAATCCGCCTCGCGGTCGGCGCCCACAGCACCGACGTGCTGGCGCAGTTCCTTTTTGAAGCCGTGTTCCTCAGCGTGCTCGGCGGCGCATTGGGCGTTTCGCTGGGCGTGGGTGCATCGCAAATCGTCGCTGACACCTTGAAATGGCCCGTGTTGATTTCGGTTCCGGCCATCGTCATCGCGCTGAGTGTCAGCGCCGCCATCGGTATCTTCTTCGGATTTTATCCGGCGCGCAAAGCCGCCATGCTCGACCCCATCGACGCGCTGCGCTACGAGTAGCCGCCTGATTCGGGCCGCGAAATCGTGCTACTGTCTGGCGGATCGATCCGCTGATCACTTGCGCCCGGCCACCGGGATAACCAACGTTCCGGTCGGCATGGACAATCTCGAAGCCGCCCGCGCCACCATGGCATTCTCGTTGGGGTTTCACATCATCTTCGCCGCCATCGGCATGACGATGCCGTTCCTCATGTCGACCGCGCACTACCTGCATTTGCGCACGGGTGATCCGGTTTACCTGGCGTTGACCAAGACGTGGATGAAAGGCGTCGCCATTCTCTTCGCGGTTGGCGCGGTTTCCGGGACGGTATTGTCGTTTGAGCTCGGATTGCTGTGGCCCGGTTTCATGGAGCATGCGGGCGCGATCATCGGCATGCCGTTTTCGTGGGAAGGCACCGCCTTCTTCATCGAAGCCATCGCAATCGGACTGTTCCTCTACGGTTGGAAACGCATGAATCGCTGGGCGCACTGGGCCACTGGGTTAATGGTCGGCATTTCAGGTTTCATCTCAGGCATTTTCGTGGTGGCGGCCAACGCGTGGATGAACTCGCCGGCCGGTTTCGACTGGGTCAATGGCGAGGCCGTTAACATCGACCCTGTCGCCGCCATGTTCAACCGCGCGTGGCTGCATCAAAGTCTGCACATGCAGCTCGCCGCCGTGCAGGCCGTGGGGTTTGCCGTGGGCGGCATCCACGCGTCGCTGTTATTGCGCGGTCGGGCGCCGGATCTGAACCGCAAGGCGTTTACCATCGCCATGGCGTTTGGCGCGACCGCCGCGATCCTGCAGCCCTTCGCCGGGCATTTGGCCGCGCATCAGGTGGCTCACTTTCAACCGGCCAAACTCGCAGCCATGGAAGCGCACTTTGAGACGTCCCGCCGCGTGCCGCTCTACATTGGCGGCATTCCCGATGTGGAAGCACAACGCGTCGACTACGGCATCCCGGTGCCCGGCCTGCTGAGTCTGTTGGCCCACAACGATATTGACGCCGAAGTCATCGGTCTCGACCAGTTTCCCCGCGAAGACTGGCCACCGGTGGTGATCGTGCACATCGCGTTTCAGGTCATGGTGGGAATCGGCATGCTCATGGCCGGGCTGGGGCTGCTCTATTTCTGGTATCGACGCCGCCAACGTTACCCACGCTGGTTTTTGCGCACGTTGGTGGGCTGCATTCCCTTGGGAGTGATCGCGATCGAAGCCGGCTGGGTGGTGACGGAGGTCGGGCGCCAGCCCTGGATCATCTACGAAGTCATGCGGACGGCCGATGCCGTGACGCCGGTGCCGGGCATGGTGTGGCACTTCGCCCTGTTTCTCGTCATGTATCTGACGCTCGCCGCGGCCACGGTCTGGCTGTTGCGACGACAGATGCAGACGCTGCAATCATCCGCCGCCGAACATCATGGTTGATCTGCTCATCGTTATCATCGGGGCATGCCTGCTGCTCTACATCACCCTGGGCGGATCCGATTTTGGCGCGGGCATCCTCGAGCTGTTGCCCGCTGGCGAATTGCGTGATGCCCAAAAACGCGCCGTCAATGCCGCCATGGGACCGGTGTGGGAGGCGAACCACATGTGGCTGATTTTGGTGGTCGTGATTCTGTTCATGGGATTTCCGCCGCTCTTCACCACGCTGATGGTGTCGCTGCACGTGCCAATGCTGGCGCTGCTCGGAGGCATTGTCGTGCGCGGTTGCGCGTTCACGTTTCGACACTACGACGCGGTGCAGTCTCCGCGTTCGCAGCGGGTTTACACCTGGTTGTTCGGGCTCTCCAGTTTGTGGACGTCGTGGTGGCTGGGCACGATCGCGGCCAGCCTGCATCGGGGCATCATCGACCCGGAAGCGCGGAGTGTTTGGTCGGCTTACTTCGCTCCGTGGTGGGGCTGGTATCCCATGGCGGTGGCCGGGTTCGTCACCTGTATTTTCGTATTCCTCGCCTCGGTCTTCCTGATCGGGGAAACCGAGGATCCGGCGTTGCGTCGGCGGTTCACCCGCGCCGCCATTCGGGCTAACATTGCCGTGGTGCTCGCCGGCGGGGCCGTGTTCCTCAGTTCATTTTACGAACGGGAAAACCTCTTCAACGCCGTGACCCAAACTCCCGCGATCTGGGTGCTGGTCGCAGCGGCCACCGGGTTGCTCGTCCTGCTGTGGAACTTCGTCAATCGACGCCGCACGCTGCTCGTGCGAACCATGGCGGCCGGTCAGGTCGCACTCATCCTCGGCGGCTGGTATTTGCTCTATGTGCCGCGCGCCGTCACCACCGTGACGGGGCCGGTTCGCTTCCATGATGTCGCCGCGCCACCCGCCACTCTCACGCAACTCTTGATCGCGCTGGTGGTGGGCAGTGGATTGATCTTCCCCGCGCTCTACTATCTGCTGCGCGTATTCAAACTTTCACCGCCCTCCGACTGAGACCGCGGGAAAATCTACCGCACGAGGAATTGCGCCACCGCCAAAGTTCCCAATGGTGAACGGCATGGGTCTCCTCATTATCTCCGCCAGCCTCAATCCGGGCAGCAAAAGCCGACTCCTCGCACAAGCCGCTCTCTCGGCTTTGCAAACCGACAACATCGAGGTCGAGTTTCTGGATCTGCGCGACTCTCCGCTTCCGCTTTGCGACGGTGGCGCGGCCTACGGCGATCCCAATGTGGCGTTGGTCAGCGCCAAAATCTCCGCCGCCGACGGCGTGATTATCGCGTCTCCGATTTACAACTACGACGTCAACGCCGTGCTCAAGAATCTCATCGAGCTCACAGGCAAGGCGGCTTGGGAGAACAAAACCGTGGCCTTCCTCAATGCCGCCGGAGGGGCCTCCTCCTACATGTCGATCATGGCGCTGGCCAACAGCCTGATGCTGGATTTTCGCTGTGTGATCGTGCCCCGGTTCGTCTACGCCGTGCCCGGTGATTTTGCCGCTGGCGCCATCGGCAACCCTCAGATCGTCGAGCGCATTGCCGCGTGTGCGCACGCCACCGCCGAGCTGGTGCGTCAGCGCAGTTCGTAGATTTCGATCAGCACGTCCCCGGCGTCGGCCGTTCGGCCACGCGCCTGCACGGAAAACACCCCTGCCGGGAGATCGACCACCAACGCCGCGTCCCGACTTCCGGGCGTCAAAGGAAAGGCCCCCACTTGCGCCATGGCGCTGACCAATGAAGCCGTGACCAAGGGCTCGGCCGACCAATCATCATTGATCGCGAATTGCTCAGCCCCGCCGTCGCGATGCCAGAAAACCGCAAGTTCCGGGTCCTCGACCACGTCCGCTACGCCGTGTTCGACCAACCCCGGCCCCACCGCTCGCACCAACACTCGACCCGGAGCCGATCCGCCTATCACGAAACCGGCCGTCAGTTTCGGGGCCGTCTCAGCCAACGTGCCGCGCATGGATACATTGAGAATGGCCCCCGGTTCGGTATCGCCGAATTTCAACTCGGCCGGCCACGTCCAGACTTCGCCGGTATCGTCGCTCAACCGCGCCCGATACACGCCCGCCTGGGTTTGGTTGAGCTGCTGTAAATTGAGTTCGAGATCGTGTTCCCCCGGCACAATTGCGTCCTCCCGCCACCACGTTACGGCCAGCGGGCCGGATCGAGCCTGAGCCTCAATCGTGAATGTCACATCGTCTCCCACTGTCGCCACCACACTCACGGGATGTCGGACGATGCGTGGTCCGCGCGCGACCGTGACATCGCCTGATTGGGATTGTGCGAACATCCACTCGGCGAGTGCCGCATGAGCGTAGACGGCATTCCAGATGCCGTGCCCGCCGGACGCCCATTCCGTGTAGCGCAAGTTCGAAGCCGTCTCCACTATTTCAAAATCCCCCGTGCGTGCAGTCGGATACGAGGGCACGACCTGGCCATGCTCGACCAAGATCGAATTGACCACGGCTCGGCTGGTCCCGACGGAAACAACGGGGTCATCCCGGGCGTGAAACACCCACAGCGGCACGCCTCGCATCGCCGCCGGCGTGAACCCGGTGGCGGGCGTGACCCCGCAGATCGGAACCGCCGCCGCAAAAGTCTCCGCCTGCGCGACCAATAGATTCCACACCCCGCCGCCGCCCATGGAAAATCCGGTAAGGTAAACCCGATCCGCATCCACCTCCCGGTTGGCCATGATTACCTGCACCTGCGCGAGCACCCGCGCATGACTTTCAGCCGACCGCCAGGTGGCGGTCGCTTGGGGAGCGTAAAGAAAAGCTCCACGTTTCTGCGCCACCGCCAACAGATTCCAAAAATCGACGACATTGGACCGATTGTCCGTGCCAATCGCCCCTCCGCCATGCAGTGCCACGATGAGCGGCCGCGGTGACCCGCCACTCATTGCCTCCGGCGGGACGTATAACCGCCCCGGTAGTCCCGGCACACTCACATCCTCGTAAATGTCCACGTTCTGAGCTGAAATTCTCAGCCCACTGACGAGGGCGCAAAGCAACAGGAGTTGCGGACGACTCAGACCGATCGGACGAAATAGGCGGCACGGAACACGCTTCATGCGAAGGTCAACCCCGCCGCGCCGGGAACTCCGCCAGCCTCCGATCAGGGCTCGCCGTAACGTTCGAGCAGTTCCACCGTGGCGCCCAGCGCGTCATGCGTGTCGGCATAGCCGTATTCTCCGCCGTCCCAACCACCGGACATGATAATCGGCAAACCCGCGGCGTCGTAGGCATCCACATACGCCTCCCCCAGTCCCTTCACCGCAAACGCCATGTGGTGCACGCCCTCGCCCTTGGTATCCAAAAATTCCTGCCAATGGTTGGGTTCGTCGTCGAGCGGGGACAACAGCTCCACCTGAATGTTCTCCAACTGAATAAAAGCCAACCGCACCTTCGCGGCGGACGGCTTTCCGCGGAACACCGTCGGATTCGCATGATGGCCGGTGGCGACGATGGTGGCCGGCTTTTCCGCCAAACCGAGAAATTTGGTCCAATGCGCCAACGTCGCATCCATGTCTTTCACCACGATGCCGATGTGCAACATGTTGCGTTGAGGCACGAGTGCGTCGGCGGGCAGGTCGGACGACCGCGCGGTTTCTTCCGCGGCGAATGCCCCCGTTACCACCATCAACGAACAGAAAAAGGTAAGCAGTTTCATGGCACCCAAAATGCAAAACGCCCACCGCGGATGGCGATGGGCGTTTTGAAATGCGTTAACGAGCGAGACTACAGCGTGCCGCAGAATCGGGCGAACCGCTCCAGTCCCTTCGCCAGCGTCTCGTCGGACGTGGCGTAGCTGATCCGCACGAATCCCGGCGTGCCAAACGCACTGCCCGGCACGGCGGCGACCTTCTCGGTCTCGAGCAACCGCTCGCAAAATTCGAGGTCGCTGATGCCAAAGCTGGAAATGTTCGGGAAGAGGTAGAACGCGCCCTGCGAAAGCAGGCAGTTGACGCCGGGAATCTTGTTCAGCTCACCATGCACGAATTTCCGCCGACGATCAAAAGCCACCAACATCTCGTCGAGCGCGGCCTGCGTTTTGTCCTTCTCGGTGTAGGCGGCCAACGCGCCCCATTGCGCGAACGTGGTGGCGTTGGAGGTCATTTGACTCTGCAACTCCGCCACGGACTTGGCCACCGCCACCGGTCCGACCAAAGTCCCGAGACGCCAGCCGGTCATGGCGAAGGTTTTGGCAAAACCTGACACGATGATCGTGCGTTCGCGGGCGGCGTCCGAGAACGACGCCGGGGAGACATGCGTGACGCCATCGTAGAGCAGATGCTCATAGATTTCGTCGGACATGATGTAGAGGTTGTGCTTCACCGCGACGGCCGTGATTGCCTCCAACTCCGACGGCGTGTAGACGGCGCCGGATGGGTTCGAGGGCGAGTTGAGAATGATCAACTTGCTCTTCGGCGTGATCGCCGCCTCCACCATCTCGGGGGTGAGTTTGAATCCCGTGGCGTCGGTCGCGACGACGAGCTTGGGCGTGGCTCCGGCCAACTTGACCATTTCGGGATAACTCACCCAAAACGGCGCCGGGACAATCACTTCATCGCCGGGGGAGCAAACGGCCAAAATCGTCAGGTAGCAGGAAAACTTGCCCCCCGGGCTCACCACCACCTGAGCCGCTTTGGTCGGGATGCCGTAGAGGTCCGTGTATTTGGCCGCGATGGCCTCTCGCAACGGCGGGATTCCCGGCGTCGGGGCGTATTTGGTTTTCCCCTCCCGCAGGGCCTGCATGGCAGCCTCCTTGATGTGGGCGGGCGTGTCGAAGTCGGGTTCGCCGGCGGCGAAACCACAGACATCTTCGCCGGCAGCTTTGAGAGCCTTGGCTTTCGCGTCGACGGCCAGGGTCGGCGACGGCGAAACGTTAAGGGCCCAAGTGGATAGTGGCGCGGGGACGTTGCTCATGGTCAAAACGAGCGAGACCTAAGGGCCCATAAAAACGAAAAGCAAGCCCCGCACTGGCGGTGACTTGCTTTGTCATAAGCCGACGGTGACGCGGGTGCGTCACTGCGATCAACTTAGCGGGACTTCTTCGACTTTTTAGTCGCTTTCTTCGCGGCCTTTTTGACCACTTTTTTGGCCGGGGCCTTGGCGGCTTTTTTAGCAGCCTTCTTGGCCGGAGCCTTGGCGGTCTTCTTCGCCACCTTCGCGGCTGGTTTCGTCACTTTCTTTTTGCCTTTGGCGACCTGCGTCTTGGCGGGCTTGGCCACCGAGAGATCATCCAAGGCCGCGCGGAGGAGCTCGCCCACGCTGACCTTTTTCTTGCGGGAGCTGCGCGACAGCACGGTCTTCATGTCGGCGGGCAGACGCACCGAAATTTGACGATGCTCTTCGCGGGTCGACTCGTAACGGTCGAAGTTGAATTTCGCGAGCGCCAGACGCACGACCTCGCTGGAAGAGGCGAGTCCGAGTTTGGACTGGGCGGAACTTATCTTGTCGATCAACGAAACCGGCAGATCGAAAGTAAGGGGCGAAGCGGGACGTGAAGCTTTTTTGGCCATGGCAGGGTAGGTATCAACCGAACAATCGAGGAAGTAGGAAGCTTCCAAGGAATCCTCCCCTGCCCCTTGCTAGCAATGCAAAACTGCACTCAATCTGCGGTTTGATCTGCGGATTTCACGGGAGCGGTCCGTATTGCCCTCAGCCCTACCCCGAAATTTCCGGGGTCATCCGAATTCCCACCCGCAGCCGCGGGCGTGATGGATTAACAACCGGGGGCGTCGGCTTCGGTCAGAATTTCAGCCAACGATGCGCACACCGCCGCACTGCCACCGACATACAGGATACGCGGCATGTCCAAGTCAAAGCGGCGCAAGGGCAACGGGTTGTTGGCGAGAAATGTCACCTGCCCTCCGGCGGCGCGCACCATCGGAATGCCCGCCGCGATGTCCCACAGCTTCACGTTGTGATCCACCGTGCCGTCAAACAAACCGGCCGCGACATAAGCCAGATGCAGGGCGCTGCTGCCCAGGGCGCGCACTTTGCATTGCCGCACCACCGCGTCGCCGTGGTGTGGATACTTGCTGGCCTCGTGGGGACTGTGAAAACCGATGACCGAGGTTCGGCTCAATTCCCGGGTGCGCACCGTGGTCTGCGTTTCGCCGTCCCACATGCCAAAACCCGGTCCCCCGTGCATCAAGCGGCGGCGGGAGGCGTCATAGATCACTCCATACACCGGCTCGCCGTGTTCGAACAACGCCAGCGAGATCGCACATTGCGCCAAGCCGGTGGCAAAGTTGTTGGTGCCGTCGATCGGATCGAGCACCCAGGCGAACCGGCTGGACACCTCGATCGGTTGATCCGTCATCAACTCCTCGCTGAGCCCGATATCCTCCGGGAAGGTCGCGATCAATTCTCCCAAAATCGCTTCCGAGATCGCATGATCCGTTTCAGTCACCCGGCTGCCGTCCGCCTTCCAATCACTGGCGACACGACCGAGGTCCGCCTCCAGCCGCGCCCGTTGGCCGAGCACGGCTTTTTTAGCCGCCGCGATACGGCTGAGCAAGGAATCGGAAGAGTCGTGATCCGTGGACATCGCCGTCACGATGGAACGGTCTGCCCGCCCTTTGCATTAAAAAACGGGATTCGGCGCGGAATCGTCTCGCCCGCCTCTCCCGTCGTTTATTCGTAATCGTAAAGTTTCGGGTCGCGTCGCGGCGGCAGCGAGCGACTGCGAAAGCGGTGCCGGGGTTCCTTGGGGTCCGGCGCGGGACCGCCCTCGCCGCCCATGCCACCCATGCCACCCATGGGATCGCCGTCGCCGTCATCGCCGCCCAGTTGTTCTTCCAACGAATCGGGGTCCGCACCTTCCTCGAGCTTGCGCACGACTTCCTCCATTTCGCCGTCGAGCTTTTCGCCGGTCATCTCGGCCATCCGTCGCATCATGCGTCCCATGGCTTTAGGGTCGTTTTCATCGACGTTGGAAAACTCGCTCTCCATCGCGGCCATCGCCGCCTCCATCCGGGCGTCATCCTCGCCACCCGCCGCATCACCTCCGGATGCGGGCGGAGCCTCATCGGAGGCTCCGGGCTTCGTGATGGCGAAGCCGGAGACCATTTTGCGCATGCGGAACCGGGGGTTGTCAGGGCAGCGCGGAATCAGTTCCCCTTGCGCCAGACTCTTGGCGTAGAACTGGTAGACCGTGTTGTTATTGGGACAGTAATACTCGTATATCGGCATGGCTTATCATTCGGACAACGGCAGCAGATCACGCGTTACCGGCCCGATTGCAAGCCTGCTCCGGAATCGCCCCACGACCGGTCCTCCGCGTCGCCTAACGCAATGGCATCCACACCGAAGTCTCGGGGTAGAACGCCTGCCACGCGAACCAATAGACGGAAACCGTGGGCAAGGGTTCACCGGTCATAATGTCGGTGACCACCACGTCGTCCGTCGTCTCATCATAGACCACGTTGATGGGCCGGGCCCCGATCGCGTCGTAGAGCTGCTTTTTCTTGCGAATGGTTTCCAACGGCCAGGAGCGAGCCGCCCAACCTTCCTTCATGGCGATCATCCGCTCCTTGGTGCCAAATTCATCGCGGTTGATATCGAAAGGAAAGATCGTCGCTTTCGTTTCCTCGTAATCGCCGTAAGGCCAATCACCTGCGTAATCGGCGTCATGGCCCGTATCGGTCGACAATACCTTTCCGGTCGGAAACAACTTTTTCCACGCCGCCCATTTCATGCGCCGCGACGGAAGCGAGACCAGCTCCTCATCTCCCGTGGCCCCCGTCACACCGGTCATTCGCAACTGCGACCACAGGCTCTCGGTGGCGCGGTCATACATGAGCAGGCAACTGTTATACAGCAGTCCGGAAACCCCAAACATCCGGCGGGTGCCGTCGGGGTTTACCCCGGGATCGAAGACCACGCCCGACCCCGAAAGCGCGCTGTAGGTCACCGTGATCGGGCGTTCACCGAACAGATCGTTCACGATTTCGTGCCACACCATGATTCGTAACGGATACGCCCGCGTCTCCGCGCCGATCGTGACGCTGAGCACGTAGTCGTCGTCCAGCATGATGGTGGCTTCCTCCGGCGTTACCCATGACGTCCGGTCGAGCGCCGCGATGCTGTCCTTGGCGGGAGCAGCTCGCACGAGATGCTCGGGGGGGACCACTGCATCATCGACCACGAATCCGTTGATGGTCACGGCCGCCAGGGGTAGAGCGGTTACCGAGCACAACCATAACGAGCAAATTGCACCGGCGCGGACATACCGGCGCACAAAAAATTCACGAACTATCTGGGGCCAAAAACACATGAATTTGCGGAGGCTCTTCAATCTGCCACCGGGTGGCGATAGAAATTTCTCATGGCAACGCTAACCCGAACGCCTCTCGTCGGGCGGCCGTGCGAGCCCCCGACGGCGACCGGCGGTGGGGGTTTCCAACTGGTGACCATGCCGCACGGTCGCGCCGGTTTTTCCCGCGTTTAACTGATCCAACAATCCCGCCAACCGACGCCGTTTGGCGGCGTTCTCGTCGAAAATCTCCATCTGGACCGGACCGTCGTCGACACCGGAAAACTTCACACTGATCAGCCGCAGGGCCCGCCGACGCTGCGTCCACGCCTTGGTAATCAACGGGGTCAACAAGGCATAAAAATCTCCCTCCAGGTCCGACGCCAGCGGCAGACTTTTCCCGGCCGACTCCTGCGTGAAGTCCGCGTAGCGCACCTTCAAAGTCAGGGTGCGCACCCGTTTCCCATCCGCCCGCACTTTCGGCATCAGATGATCGATCATGCCTTTGGCCACATTGGTAATCGCATCGAGTTCCACGATATTGGTGCCAAACGTCTCCTGCTGGGAATAACTCTTGGCGTCTTCATGATCCGGTTGGACGGCCCGCTCATCGTGCCCGGCGCAACGCTGGCGAAACTCCCGCCAGCCGTTACCGAAACACGCTGCCAGTTCGTCATCACTGCGGGTCAATACATCGCCAATGGTATGGATCCCGCGCGCCGCCAACCGCGGCTGCGTTTTCCGGCCGATCCCCGGCATCTCCCCGATATCCAACGGCGCCAAAAACGCGGCTTCGTCCCCTGGCGCCACCACGACAAAACCGCGCGGCTTGCGCAGTTTGCTCGCGATCTGCGACACCAGTCGGTTGGTCGCGATCCCCATGGAAACCGGTATCTGCAACACGTCCCAGATCCGCTGCTGCAACTGCCGCACCCGTGCCTCCACCGCGGCGGCATCGCGCAACCCGCAGGGGCTCAAATCAAGATATCCTTCGTCGATGGAATTGCGCTGCACCAGCGGCGTGACTTCCTCGCAAAGGTCAAACATACGCCGCGAGACGCCGCCGTAGTCACCTTCGTGGGGCAACAGGATCAGATCCGGGCAGACCTTCAGCGCGCGCTGCGATGGCATCGGCGTGTAAACCCCCACCGCCCGCGCTTCATAACTGGCCGACGATATGATCCCGCGTTGACGGCCTCCCACCGCCACGCGCTTGCCCCGCAACTCCGGCCGTTGGGCCAACTCGACCGAGACAAAAAACGCGTCCGCGTCGAGATGAACTATGGTCGCCGGTGTCACGCCCCAGCAAATCCCGGGGCGGCGTGTCCGGTCAAGCGCGGCGGGGATCGGTTAGAAGCGATCGCGCTGCGACGGCCGCGATGCCAGTCCGATCTGGTCGCGAAAATCGCCCGCGTGCATTGCCACCAGCTCACGCAGCGGCGCCACGTCGCTGGCAGCCGAGACGATCACCAGTTCGGTGCCGTTGCACACCGCGACGCAAAGGTTGATTTCGTCCGCATCATCCCACGACTCCGGGGTGTAAACCATCACGGTGCTGCCGCCGTCGTTGACCGCGACCAACCGGTGCCAGCCTCGACCGGTCATGCGCTCGGCCGATGCGTTCATCATGGCCGCCCGTTCCGCCTGCGAGGGTTGGTGGCTCAGCCGATACACGCCGACACTGGCCTCCCGCACCCCCGACAACACCTGACGCGCTTCCGGCGGCACGTCGTCGATGAATGTCGTCACGATGCGAGCTACACCGATCATGGCCGGCCCGACTGAAAATTGCACCTCCGTTCGGGCATCCCAAGCGGCGGCTTCCTCCATCGCCAGGCGCATGTCCTGGGCGTCGCTACCGAGGCGAAAAACACTCGCCGCCTCGACCGCGACCACCACGAGCGACGCGACGATCATCACGATGAACCAATGCATCCACCGCGTGCCACGGCGAGGCTGAGGAGAGGAGATGGGAGCAGTCGCGGGAGTCGTCATGGCGAGGAACAGGATTCAAGGTTGGGGACGGGAGGCGAAAACGCGCGCCTTAGCTCTTGGCCCGGCGCGCCACGTGCAGTTCGCGCAGCGGATCGATATCGAGCGACTCGCCCAGGGCGGCGATCTGGTCGAGTGCGACATCACCCACGATGTTCACCAGCACGGCTTCGCCGTTCTTGCCGATCACGGTCACGACCACGCCATGGATGGAGTCACCGCTGGATTCCTTGAGAAACACCGCGACATCATCGCCGCTCTTTTCCCGCACCGTGACGACGCGCGTCCAGCCCTGGGCGTCGAGGTCGTCCCGCACGGAATTGATGCGCGTGACGATGGAGCCCCGGTTTTCATCGTTCACCCCGAAAACATTCACGCGAACGCGTTCGAGACTGCGGAGCAAATCAGCCACTTCGGGCTCTTGATTTTTGGTGAAAGCGGCGGCGAGCCGGAGCAGGGCCGGATTGATGTCGACTTCGACGTATTGCTCGCCGGCTTCGGCGTCAAATTTGCCAAAATCCACCCAGCCCGGAGAGGCGGCAAAAGCGGAACTGGCGAAAACCGCCGCGATCGTGGCGGCGGCAGTGATTTTGCGTAAAGATGAGATCATGAGGGGATGGAATTGAGGGGAATGCTGGTGCGACCGAACCGCGGCCGCTCATATCCTCAACACCCCACCCGTCCCTCGAAAGTTGCAGAAAACTTTCCGCGGTCTCCCCTCACCCTCCGATCGGGGTGAGGCCCTCCCACTGCAACCCGACCGCGGCCGTCTCCCGGGCCGCCGCCAGATCCACCGTGCACACCAGTTCCCAATCGTTGTGCTCGTCGTGATCGATCAGAACCTGCGCCACGCGCCAGCTATCTCCGTCTGCTTCGATGTGCGTGTGTTTGGCCGATCGCCCTGCGGGATCGAGCCGGAACCACCCCCGCGCCTCGCCGTAAGCCGTGAACGCATCTTCGACGACGCGTTGGTCCACCCCCACGCGATCCGCCAGGGTCTCCCACTCTCCCGCGACCACATCCTGCAAAATGGCGTGCATCGCAAAACGCACCAGACGCGTAAACGCCGGGCGATCGCGCGTGATGTCCAGGCTCTGCGGCCGCTCCGGTTTGTCGGCCACCTCGGCCGCCACAAAGTCCGGATTTTGCATCCGTTCCCACTCTTCCAGCAAACTCGAATCGACCCCACGAATCAGCTCGCGGAAATAGTCCTCCAACTCGATCACCGCTTCCGTTTTGGCCGTATCCGGCACCGTCTGACTCAGCACCTTCCACGTCTGGGAAAGATGGCGCAACAGCAGCCCCTCGCTGCGTTGCAAACCATAGCGTTTGATGTAGTCGGAAAACGAATCGTAGCGCTCGAACATTTCCCGCGTGATCGATTTGGGCCGCACGTTTTCCTCGCCCACCCACGGGTGCGCGGCGGCAAAGGCATTGAAGGTTTCGTAGAGAAACTCCCGCAGCGGCTTCGGATGTTCGATCTCATCGAGCTTGGCCATGCGCGCATCGTATTCGACGCCGGCTTCCTTCATTTCGACCAACGCATCCGTCTTCATGCGATCAAGTTGTTTGCGCAAAATCGCGTCCGGGTCCTCCACGATGGCTTCGCACAAGGTCAGCACATCGAGCGCGTAATCGGGCGACTCCCGATCGAGCTGCGGGAGCGTATCAATCAGGTAAAGCGACAAGGCGTGATGCAGCGAAAAGTCCTCCTGTAGCTCTACATTCACCCGCAGTTTCCGCCCGCTCGTTTCGCGCGGAATCCAGTCCACGATTTGGCGATCCAACAACCCGCGAAACAGCTGCCAGGCACGTTTGCGCAGTTGCGCTTTCCGGTGCGGCGTTTCGTGCGAACGCGCGATCAAATCCTTCACCGCCCGGCATCCGTCGCCGGTGCGCGACAGCAACAGCAACAACATGCCGTGCGTGATCGTGAACTGCGATGACAGTTCCTCGCACGGGGCGTCCTGCAGCTTCTGAAACGTCTTCTCATCCCACACCACCGCGCCGGGCGGAGCCGTGCGTTTTACGAGCTTCTTTTTCTTCTTCGCATCGGTGGCGGCTTTGGCCTCCGCACGTTTGTTTTCGATGATGTGTTCCGGAGCCTGGGCGACCACGAAGCCTTGATCGTCATATCCCCGTCGTCCTGCCCGCCCGGCCACCTGGCGAAAATCGCGCACACTCAACACCGCCGCCTTGCGTCCGTCGTATTTCCACAACTGCGTGAAAATGACGGTGCGAATCGGAACATTGATCCCGACCCCCAGCGTGTCCGTGCCACAGATGATTTTGAGCAACCCCTGTTGGGCGAGTCGCTCCACCAGGATTCGATACTTCGGCAGCAGTCCGGCGTGATGCACCCCGACGCCATGACGCAACCAGCGTTTCATGTCCTTGCCGTAGGGACTGTTAAATTTCGTGCCCTCCAACGCGGCCGCCAGTGCCGCTTTTTCTTCCTTGGTGCTCAGGTTAAGACTCATCCAACTCTGCGCCGATTCCGACGCCGATCGCTGCGTGAAATACACCAAATAGATCGGCGCCTGTTTCGCTTCGATGAGCTCCGACACCCGCTCGACCAGCGGCGTTTCGGAATACTCAAATGCCAGCGGCACGGGCCGCCGGTCACTGCGCACCGTTACACTCCGCGCTCCGGTCAGATCCGTGAGTTCACGTTCAAAAAATGACGTGTCGCCCAACGTCGCCGACATCAGCAAAAACCGACTGTGCGGCATGCCGAGCAACGGGACCTGCCAGGCGTATCCACGCTCGCCATCGCTGTAGTAGTGAAACTCATCCATGACGACCACCCGCACGTCGGACTCGTCGCCCCGCGCCAGTGCGATGTTGGCCAGAATCTCCGCCGTGCAGCACAGGATCGGAGCTTGGGGATTCACCGAGGCATCGCCCGTCATCATGCCCACGTTTTCCGGACCGAAGTCACGACACATGGAGAGGAATTTTTCATTCACCAAGGCCTTGATCGGACACGTGTAAACCGAGCGTTCCCCCGCGCACAATGCACGGTAATGCACCGCTGCCGCGACCAGGGACTTCCCCGATCCCGTCGGAGTATTCAGAATCACATTGCTGCCCGCGAACAGCTCCAGAATTGCTTCTTCCTGCTCCTCATAGAGTTCCAAACCACGGGACGCCATGACCTCCAGAAACCGATCCAGGGCGGCGTCGGAATCAGTCAGGTCACCGACCGGTGGTCGCAAGGGGGCTTCAAGTTCAGGCATCGCAACGAGCACGGTGGCGCCGCCGGATTTTGGCAACCCTTCGCGGCAGCGGTCCGTCGGAGATTTTCGCTTTTCTTCGCGTCTTCACGCGGCGTTGATTTCTTGCCCCCCGATTCACTTTGTCCCTCATGCCCACGTTCACCTCTCACCTCATCATCGCCCGATGGCGGCTCGGTATCGCGCTGTGGTGCGGGGCGCTGGCGGCCGGTTCGACATCAGCCGCCGAGGCGGAGGAAAACGCCCCGCCAGCGGAACCGACACGCTATGGTTTTGAGATTGTCCACCGCTGGCCGCACGACCCCGAAGCCTTTACCCAAGGTCTGTTGTTTCACGACGGCATGCTGCTCGAAAGCACGGGTATGAATGGCCATTCCAGCCTGCGACGGGTCGATCTTACCACGGGCAAGGTCCGTCAACGCGTCGAGGTGAATCCCTTGTTTTTCGCGGAAGGTCTGACCGTGATCGGGACCAAGGCATATCAACTCACATGGCGCAGTCGCACCGGGTTTATCTACGACGTCGATTCGTTGGAGCTCGTGGATCAGTTTCCCTATCCCACCGAGGGCTGGGGGCTCACCACCGACGGTGAGTCCCTGATCATGAGCGACGGATCAAACTCGATCCATTTTCTGGATGCGCACTCCTTCGCTCACCAACGCACCGTCGAGGTCGTCTTCAACGGCCAGCCCGTCCACCGGCTCAACGAGTTGGAATACATCGGGGGAGAAATCTACGCCAATATTTGGCAGACCCATCACATCGTGCGGATCGACCCGAAAGACGGTCGCATCACCGGCATCATCGATCTCACCGGACTGGAACCCACGGATGACCGGCGTCATCGCGCCGACGTGCTCAACGGCATCGCCTACGACGAAGCCGGTGACCGTTTGTTTGTCACCGGCAAGTATTGGTCCGAGCTCTTCGAGATCCGGTTGGTTCCGCAGACGTGATCCCGCCGCGGGCTCCCCGCTCGGCCTAGCGGCCGATCTCGCGGTCAGCCACCTGACGGCGACGCAGGTTGGCCTTTTCCTGATCGGTCAACAACACGCCCATGGGCACTTCGGGACGGGCATCTCCGCGGGCTTGCAGAATGTCCATTTCCTCATCCGTCATCAGACGCATGTAATCATCGAGCGAATAACCGTATTGATCGCGGGCGGGTTGCGCCCGGACCGTGCCGCGTTCGTAGCGGCGGTCTTCCTCGCGGTCCTTGTTGGCCCCGACCGCGGAGCCCGTGACGGCACCGGCCGCCGCGCCAATGGCGGCCCCCGCGCCGGCTTCGCCGGATTGATGACCGATGACCGCGCCGATCACCGCGCCCGCCAAAGCGCCAACTTTGGCGCCTTCACGCTCGTGCGTGCCGGCGTTGTTGCAGCCACTCGCAAAGACTAAAGCCGCGAGCGAAAAAGTGGAGATGAGTGTTTTGGACATGATGATATAATGCTTTCGACCCTTTGAGACGCATCCGGTTCGGGTAAGATTCATCCAAATTTGAAATAATTCATCAAATTCCGCGATATCAGCGTGCTTACGTGATTGCCGGGGCCACAACCCGGGCCGTAGATACGGCGCCATATGGGTCGTCAATGGCTACACGCGAAGCGGGCAATCGTTAACAACAAGAAGGGGCAGTTCGTGGGCAAAATCGTCAAGGAACTGTCCGTCGCGGCGAAGTTGGGCGGCCCTGACGCCGACGCCAACCCACGCTTGTTTGCCGCCATTGAAAAGGCCCGCAAAGCCAGCGTCACCCGTGAGGTGATCGAGCGGGCCGTGCGTAAAGGCGCCGGCATCGGCGACGACAAGATGGTCATGGATCTCATCGTGTTCGAAGGTTACGCCCCCCACAAGGTGGCCGTGATCGTCGAGGCCTACACCGACAACGTGCAGCGCACCACTCCGGAGGTTCGCGTGTTGTTTCGCAAAGGCGTGCTCGGTCTCGCGGGCAGCAACAAGTTTCTCTTCGAACACGTCGGCATCGTCGAGGCCGCGCATGCGGACACCGGTATCGATCCGGAGGAGGCCGCCATCGAAGCGGGAGCCAACGATTTCGCGCCGTTGAGTGCTGACGAAAATGACGACATTCCCGCGGACCACCTCGGGGCCCGCTTCCTGACCGAGCGGACCGATACCCACGCCGTATCGACCTGGCTCACCCAAAACGGCTGGTCCGTCGTCACGGCCGAGATTGGCTACGTGGCCAAAATGTTTCCCGACCTCACCGACGTGCAACGCGAAGAAGTCGGAGAGTTCCTGCAGGCCCTGGAAGACCACGACGACGTGCAACGCGTCTGGGCCGCCGTGCGCTGATCGCACGGCTTCGGGCGCGTCCGCGGCGGCGTCGATCCGCCGACACTATTCCTTGTGCGCGAGCCACAACGCCGTGGCCACGGCCGCGAACACGAGCGTGGGGCCAACGATCCACCAAGCGTCGATCGGCACGCTCCAGTGTGCCACCGCCCAGTGCACAAATTCGCACTTGGCGAGAATCAACACCCATGCGCAACCGAGATACCAGCGTTCGCCGGTGGATAGCCGCACCTTCGGCAAATGAAGGTTGAAGTGCATGGGCGCATTCTACGCGCCGCGCTCATGAACCGCCACGCATGGGTTGGCGCAGATGCCGCGTCATTTGACCGCTGGCAGCGGATCAGCCCAACGCTTCAACGCCTGGCCTGTGGCACTGGCGGAGGTTTTTTCGATACCTTCGCGCGGACCGGCATAGACGATTTCACCACCGTGCCGACCGCCGCCCGGTCCGAGATCGATGATCCAGTCGGCGAGATTGATCACGTCGAGATTGTGCTCGATTACGATCACGGTGTGGCCGGCATCGCGCAGTTTGAACAGCAGATCCATGAGGTGCTGGATATCAACCCAGTGCAGCCCCGTCGTCGGCTCGTCGAGAATGTAGAGGGTGTCGCCCTGGGACCGCTTCGAGAGCTCCAACGACAATTTCAATCGCTGCGCCTCACCGCCCGAAAGGGTCGTCGCCGACTGCCCGAGCTGCAGGTAACCGAGCCCGACGGCCGCCAGCGTTTCCAACTTGTCCATCACCTTGGGAATGTTGCGAAACAAGGACATCGCATCCCGCACCGTCATCGCCAGCACGTCCGCGATGGAATGACCGTGGAACAGCACTTCGAGCGTCTCGCGATTGAAGCGTTTGCCACCGCAACTCGGGCACGGCGCGTAGGCGTTGGCCAGAAACTGCATGTCCAGTTTGATGGCGCCGTCGCCCTGGCAGCGTTCGCACCGTCCGCCGCGGATATTGAAGGAGAACCGACTCGCCTTGTAGCCGCGCACTTTCGCCAACGGCACTTGGGCGAAGAGGTCACGCAGGTGGTCGAGCAGCTTCGTGTAGGTCGCCGGGTTGGAGCGCGGACTGCGTCCGATCGGCGACTGATCCACCTGCACCAGTTTTTCAAAAAACTCCAGATGCTCGATGTGACGGTGCAGCCCGGGCATCGCCTTGGCTCGATTGAGTTTGCGCGCCGCGGCCGTGGCCAGGATGTCGTTGACCAATGTGCTTTTGCCCGACCCCGACACTCCGGTCACACAAGTCAAAAGCCCCACCGGGAAACGCGCGTCGACGCCCCGCAAGTTATTTTCGCGCGCTTCGCGCACGGTCAGAAACGCGCCGTCCGAAAGTTTTGTGGGAGCCGATTTTTCGACGCGCAACTTTCGTGACAAATACGGTCCGCTGACGGACTGCTTCGCATCGGCCTGCATGAGTTGCGCCGGCGCGCCTTGGAACAACACGCGTCCGCCCTCCGTGCCCGCCCCCGGTCCGAGTTCGATCACTTCGTCGGCGATGCGCATGGTGTCTTCGTCGTGCTCGACCACGAGCACGGTGTTGCCGCGGTCGCGCAGGGCGATCAACAGACGCAGCAGTTGGTCGTTGTCCGCCGGGTGCAACCCGATGCTGGGTTCGTCGAGCACGTAGATCACGCCCATGAGCCCCATGCCGAGCTGAGTCGCGAGCCGCACGCGTTGGGACTCCCCCCCGGAAAGCGTGCCGTAGTCGCGATTGAGGGTGAGATAACCAAGCCCGACTTCGCCCAAAAAGCGTAACCGTTGCTCGATGCCCGTCACGACGTCGCGCAGCGACTCCTCGCGTTTGAATCGTTCCTGCAACGCCACCGCCACCTCATGCGCTTCCTGCACATCGAGCGCAAAAAACTCCGGCACATTGAGCCGTCGTTCACCGGTGGAAATCACGACTGCACTGCTGCGGGCGTTGAGCCGCGAACCGCCGCACTCCGGACAAGGACCGCCGATCATGTAGGTGGACAACCGCGCCCGGAATCCATCGCTCTCCGTATTGCGCCAAGTCTCGTCGAGGGCCGGAATCACCCCGGTCCACGGCATCGCTTTGGGCTCGCGCATGCGTTTGAGTTTGAACGCGAACAACCGGTCGCCGCCGCCGTGCAGCAACGTTTCGCGCACGTCCTCAGGCAGATCCTGCCACGGCGTATTCGCGTCAAACGGCAACTGTTCGGCCAGCTGCTTGAGCATCGCGTTGTGTTGGATGATGAGGTTCTTGCCGCCCAGTCGCCACGGTTTGAGCGCCCCGCCGCGCACGGTTTTGGTTTTGTCCGGCACGACCAGATCGGGCACGAACCGCAGCTTGCGACCCAACCCGCCGCAGGTCGTGCAGGCGCCTTGATTGTGGTTAAACGAGAAATGCCGCGGCGTGAGTTTTTCGAACACGTCGCCACAGATTTCACAGGCCAGCGACTGGCTCAGCTTGATTTCCCGCCATGGCGCATCGCGCTTCGCCTGGGCCAGCACCATCGCGCGATCCGCGCCTTCCCGAAAAGCGAGCTCCAACGAGTCCGACAACCGACTGCGTTGATCGACCACCGCCACCAAGCGGTCGACCACCAGGTCCACTTCGATCGGCACGACCCCCTGACCCGACGGCACGATGTCCGCCTCGTCGAGTTGTTTGATTTCGCCCCCGATCCGCACCCGCTGAAATCCACGCTGACGCAGCCGCGGCAATTCCTCGCGCAGCACACTGGCCTTCGCCACCAAAGCCGGCGCCAGAATCATGATACGCTGGCCGGCCGCTTCCGCCAGCACCCGCGCCACGTTGTCATCGAGCGAACGTCGTTCGACCTTGCCGCCGTCCTTGGGACAGTGCGCCTCACCGTGCAACGCCCACAGCAACCGCGCGTAATCCGCGACTTCGGTCACCGTCGCGATCGTGCTGCGCGGGGACTCGCCGGCGGTGCGTTGCTCGATGGCCAGCACCGGCGACAATCCGTGCACGAAATCCACATCCGGCCGCGGCAGTTGCTCCAGCACCTGCCGCGCAGAGGTCGACAGCGACTCCATGTATTTGCGGTAGCCTTCCGCGTAGATCGTATCGAACGCCAACGACGATTTCCCCGACCCCGAAGGCCCGGTCACGACCACCAATTTCCCCCGCGGCAGCCGCACTTCCAAGTTCTGGAGATTGTGCTCTCGGGCTCCTTTGACGTGGATGTGCGTTTCGGCCTGCATGGGAGGAACGCACACCTTACGGAAAATCCCCGCGCTGCAAGGGCCGAATAAATCCTAAACTCCCCGCCGCTTCGTTCCGATGGATGAGGTTTTCCCTCTTGTCTCACTTTCCGGGCGGCGTAACGTCCGCGTCACACTACGGCTCCGGTAAAACCCTTATTTTCCCCGCCGGACCGCCCCTTCCTGATCTTAGCCGTTTAGTGGAGGGTCTTTCTCGAACTACATCATTCCATGCAACGCATTGTAACTACTCGCCGCTGGTGGCTGGCGGGCTCCCTCCTGATTACCTCGTCACTCGGCGCCATCACTTTTACGGAAGGCGATCTCAGCGGCAGCTGGGACACCACCATTTCCGCCGGCGGCATCTACCGTCTGGACGACCCCGATCCCGACCTCTACGGCACTTCCAACGGCGGCAACGCCAACTCCGTCAACACCGATGACGGCAACCTGAACTTCACCGACGGATGGGTCTCCAAGGCCTTCAAGGTCACCTCCGAACTCGAGCTGACCTACGGCGACCATCTCGGTTTCTTCACCCGGGGTTCCTGGCTCTACGACGACGCCGTCGAAGGAGCGAACAATCTGCGCAAACCACTCCGTGCCGAAGCACTCGACCGCGCCGGCAATCGGCTCGACTACTTTGATCTCTACGGCGTCGTGCGCTTCGATGTCGGCGATACGCCCGTCGACGTGCGCCTCGGTCGCCAGGTGCTCAGCCTCGGCGAAAGCACGTTCCTGCCCAACGGCAACAACATCGTGAATCCCGTCGAGGTCGCCAATCTGCGCGTCCCCGGCGCCGAACTCCGCGAGGGGTTTCTCCCGGTCAACATGCTGAAGGTCTCGGCCGACCTCACCTACAACCTGTCCGTCGAAGCGTTCTGGTTGCTGGAGTTCCGCCACACCGAAATCGAACCCGCCGGCACTTATTTTTCGACCAACGACTTCGCCTCGCGCGGCGGTGACATGGTGTTCCTCGGTTTCGGCGCCTTGCCCGATACCGGCACACTCGGCGCCATCCCCCGCGGTCGGGATGACGAGGGCAACAACTACAACCAATGGGGCCTCGCCCTGCGTTACCTCGCCCCCGGCCTCAACGACACCGAGTTCGGCGTTTACTTCGCCAAGTTCCACAGCCGCTTGCCGCTGATCAACGCCATCACGCCCGCCCGCCCGATCAGCTCCGCCGAGGTGCAGGGCACCGCCTCCGCCATCGCCCAGCAGCAACTCGTGCCCGCCATGATCGCCAACGGCGTGCCGGCGCAGGCGATTCCCTCCATCCTGCCGACGCTCCTCGGCGCCGCACTCACCAATGTGCCCGCCGCCGCTATTCCCGGCATCCCGTCGCTCGCGCCGTTCGCCGCGTTTTACCCGGCCGCCCAGAGCATTGCCGCCGGAGCCAAGCAGGTCGGTCTGCTCAACGCCGCCGCCACCGCCAACTACTTCATCGAGTATCCCGAGGACATCACCATGCTCGGCGCCAGCTTCAACGCCGACCTCGCCAATCTCGGCGTCGCCTGGCAGGGGGAGGTCTCCTACAAGCACGACATGCCCCTGCAGGTCGACGATGTGGAGCTGCTCTTCGCGGCCCTGTCCACGCTCGCCCCGCAGTTTGGAGCCAATAATCAGGTCGGCGACTACCTTGGCCAATACGGCACCATCGTCCGTGGTCATCGCCGCCACGACGTTTGGACCGCCCAGTCGACGATGACCAAGGTCTTCGGTCCCACCCTCGGGGCCAGCTCGCTCACCGTGCTCGGTGAAGTCGGTGGCCTCTGGGCCGACCTGCCCGCCAAGGATGTCCTGCGTTACGAAGTCTCCGGCACCTACACGTCGGGTAACCAAGCGTCCATGATCGGCACCGGCAGCGCCCTCCCCGCGACTCCGCTGAGCTACTTCGCCGACGACTTCGCGTGGGGCTATCAACTGCTCGCCCGACTCGAATACAACAACCTGTTTGCCGGCATCAATGTGCTGCCGACCATCGCATTCAGCCACGACGTTACCGGCAACAGCCCCGCGCCGTTGTCCAACTATCTTGAGGGACGCAAGTCGCTGAGCCTCTCCACCGAGTTCGTCTTCCAAAACACCTGGTCGGCCGACATTCGCTACGTGAACTACTTCGGGGGTGGCGTGCAAAACCTGCTCGGTGACCGCGATTTCTTCGCCACCACCATCAAGTATTCCTTCTAACCCGGGACCCGCCCCTCCCCTTTCGCTACGATGAAATCTTTTTTCCAACTCACCGGCGGCCTGCTCTCCGCCACCCTCCTCTCCGCCGCCATCAGCGAGGCCGACCTCGCCCGTCTCGGCGACGACCTCACGCCACTCGGCGGCGAAGTGGCCGGCAATGCCGACGGTTCCATCCCAGCTTGGAACGGCGGCCTCACCAGCGCTCCCGCCGGTTATACTCCCGGTGATCACCATCCCGATCCCTACGCCTCGGACACTCCGCTCGTCACCATCGACGCGACCAACCTGGCGACGTATCGCGATCAGCTCACCGCCGGGGCCGTGGCGTTGATCGAGACCTATCCCGACACCTACAAGGTCAAGGTCTACCCGACCCATCGCAGCGCCTCCGTTCCCCAACGCATCTCCGACGCCACTCGCGAATTTGCTCCCACCGCCCGCGTCGTCAACGACGGCTCCGGCGTCGAGGGCACCATTCGCGGCATTCCATTTCCCGTCCCGCAAAGCGGCATCGAAGTGTTGTGGAATCACCTGCTGCGCTACCGGGGTGACGCCGCCATCCGTCGCATCGGTCAAGCCGCCCCCCAACGCAACGGCAGCTACACCATGGTCGAGTTCGAGGACGAGTTCATGTTCAACTACGCCCGGCCCGACCTCGGTCCCGGCGACCTCAACAATACCATCATCTTCTTCAAACAAGCCGTGCTCGCGCCCGCCCGTCTCGCCGGGACCATCCTCATGGTGCACGAGACCCTCGACCAAATCGTCGAGCCCCGTCGCGCTTGGGTTTACAATGCGGGCCAACGCCGCGTCCGGCGCGCCCCGCAGGTCGCCTACGACAACCCCGGCACCGCCGCCGACGGCATGCGCACCAGCGACCAGTTCGACATGTTCAACGGCGCGCCCGATCGCTACACGTGGGAACTCGTCGGCAAGCGCGAGATGATCGTGCCCTACAACAGTTACCAATTGCACAGCGACCAGGTTTCTCCCGACGACATCCTTCAGCCCCTGCACATCAATCAGGACCTTGCCCGCTACGAAAAGCATCGCGTCTGGGTCGTCGAGGCCCGCCTGAAGGAAGGCACCAGCCACGTCTACTCCCGCCGCACCCTCTACGTCGACGAAGACTCCTGGCAGATCCTCGCCGTCGACCAATACGACACCCGCGGCGATCTCTGGCGTGTCTCCGAAGCCCACTGCATTAATTACTACGACGCGCAAACCTTCTGGAGCACCCTCGAAGTGCACACCGACCTCGTGGCCGGACGTTACCTCGCCATCGGATTGGACAACGACCAGCCGATGTATGACTTCACCATCGAGCGCGACGAACGCGATTACTCGCCCAACGCCCTGCGCAAGGCTGGCATCCGGTAATGTCCTGGTTCCGTTCCATCGCCTTGATGGATGTCGGGCGTAAAGCCCGACCCACCCAACCCATCCGCCGAGGGTCGGGCTTCACGCCCGACACCTCCACCGCCCCCCGTGGGTCGGGCTTTATGCCCGACACCCTCAGACGCTTCCTGGCCGTCGTAGCCACCCTGTTCACGGCCTCGCTCGTCAACGCCGCCGCTCCCGGACCGCTCCTGCTCGACGCCGCGCTGGTCGGCAACGACATCGTCGCCGTCGGCGAACGCGGTGTAATTCGCCGCTCCACCGATGACGGCCAGACCTGGTCCCCCGTCACGTCCGGCGTGCCCTACACGCTCTGCGCCATCAGTTTCGCGGACACCCGCAATGGCTGGGCGGCCGGCCACGGCGCCGTCATTCTGCGCACCACCGACGGCGGCAAAATTTGGGCCCATCAGTTCACCGGCCCCGATCCCGAATCGCCGTTTCTCGACGTGTTGGCCCTCGACCACGGCCACGTCATCGCCGTCGGGGCCTTCGGGGCCTTCTTCGAGTCTCACGACGCCGGCGCGACGTGGGAGCAGCAATGGATCCTCGATGACGACGTGCACCTCAATCGCATCACGCGCACCGTGGGCGGCACGTTGTTCCTCGCCGGGGAATTCGGCACCCTCCTCCGCTCCACCGACCACGGTGCCACTTGGGAACACCTCAGCACCGGCGACGACGGCTCGCTCTATGGCGTGATCGAACTCGCCAATGATTCCCTCCTCGCCTACGGCCTGCGCGGTCGCGTTTACCGCAGCACCGATCACGGTGACAACTGGACCGCCCTCAAAACCCCCGGCACCGGCCTCATCATGACCGGCATCGAACTCGCCTCGGCCCGCACCGTGATTCTCGCCGGCCAGGCCCGCACCTGGTGGATGAGTCACGACCACGGCGCGACCTTCGTAGCCGCCGGCGACGTCACCCCCGCCATTGCCGAAGTCCTGCTCACGCCCCACGGCAAACTCCTCACCTTCGGCGAAGACGGTGCGCAAGTGGCACCGTGAGAAAAAGTCCGAAGTAAGAAGCGACCATGATGCACCACGAACGCCGCCAGCGGAGTCTGGGGAATCCGCAAACAGAAGCGACGAACTCGTCCGCACCCTCGCGACCATTCGAAAATCTCGCTGACCACCTCTTACCTATGACTTCTTACTTGTTACTTGTTACTTAGGTGATGAAGGCCCGCGTCATCACCTTGCTTGAAACCTTCGTCTTCGACCATCGCACCAAGTTGGTCGTCGGCTTCATCGCGCTCACGGTGCTGATGGGTTGGTTCGCATCGCGCACGCACGTGGACGCGAGTTTCAAAAAATCACTGCCGCTGGAGCATCCCTACATTCAAACTTTCACCGAGTTCGAGTCCGACTTCGGCGGGGCCAATCGTGTGGTCATCGCACTCATGGCCAAGGACGGCAATATCTTCACCCCCGAGTTCTTCGCCGCCCTGCGCGAAGCCACCGACGCCGTCTTTTTCCTGCCGGGCGTCGACCGCGCCCAGGTCCAATCACTCTTCACCCCCAACGTCCGCTACGTCGAAGTCGTCGACGACGGCTTCGCCGGGGGCAACGTCATCCCGGCCGACTTCACGCCGACGCCAGCCAACTTCGCCCGCGTCAAATCCAACATCATCAAGTCGGGCAAACTCGGGCAGTTGGTCGCCAACGATTTTTCCGGAGCCATCATCAGCGCCCAACTCCTTGAGGTCGACCCCGCCACCGGCGAACGCATCGACTACATCGAAGTCGCCAACGCCCTCGAAGCCGACATCCGCGATCAGTTCGAGGGCTGGGCCGTCGACGTGCGCATGGGCGTGCACATCATCGGGTTTGCCAAGGTCATCGGCGACATCAGTGACGGCGCCCGCAACGTCCTGTTTTTCTTCGGCGTGGCCTTCGTCATCACCGGTCTGCTGGTGCTCTTTTACTCTCAATCGCTCAAGCTCACGGCGTTCACGCTCGGCTGCGCGACGATCGCCGTCATCTGGCAACTCGGTGCCCTCAACGCTCTCGGCTTCGGGCTCGATCCGTTCTCCATTCTCGTGCCGTTTCTCATCTTCGCCATCGGCGTGAGCCACGGCGTGCAGATGATGCGCGCCTACCGCGCCGAAGCCTTTTCGGGTCACTCCAGCGTCGAAGCCGCGCGCGCCGCGTTCCGACAACTGCTCGTGCCCGGCGGCGTCGCGCTGCTCACCGACACGCTCGGCTTCGTCACGATGCTCATCATCAAGATCGAGGTCATCCGCGAACTCGCCATCACCGCTTCGCTCGGCGTGGCCGTCATCCTCATCACCAATCTCTTCCTCCTGCCTATTCTGCTCTCCTACGTGCAGTTGCCCGATCACTATCAGGAGAAAATCGCCGCCCGCCGCGAACGCACCGATGCCGCGTGGCGCCGGGTCTGCGTCGTCATGCGGCCCGACGTTTCCGCCGCTATTCTCCTGCTGTGTGCCGGGCTCGGCTGGTGGGCGTTTGGTCAGTCCCAAAAAGTCCGCATTGGCGATATCAACGCCGGCATGCCCGAGCTCCGCCAAACCTCGCGCTACAACGAAGACAGCCGCGTCATCACGGAGAAATTTTCCATCGGCGTGGACATCCTCTCCGTCATCGCCGAAGGCGGTCCCGATGCCTGCGTCGACTACGAGGTCGTCACGCTCATGGATCAGTTTGCCGGCCACATGCGCACCATTCCGGGTGTGCAGTCGATCATCAGCCTGCCCACCGTCGCTAAAATCGTCAACGCAGGCTGGAACGAAGGATCGTTGAAATGGCGCATCCTGCCCTCGCACCCGCAGGCGCTCGCTCAAGCTGTTTCTCCCATCGAGACCGCGACCGGCTTGCTTAACGCCGACGGCAGTGTGATGCCCATCATGATCTTCCTATCCGACCACCGCGCCGAAACCCTCACCGGCGTGACCGATGCGGTGAAAGCGTTCGCCGCCGCGCACCCGTCCGACAAAGTCCGCTTCCGCCTGGCCAGCGGCAACGCCGGTGTCATGGCCGCGACCAACGAAGTCGTGCAGGCCGCCCAATACCCCATCGTGTTTTGGGTCTTCGGGGCCGTGATCACGCTTTGCCTGATCACGTTCCGCTCGATCCGTGCCATGCTCTGCATCGTGCTACCGCTGCTGCTCGTGAGCTATCTCGGTTACGCGCTCATGGTGTATTTGGAAATCGGCCTGAAGACCTCCACTCTGCCCGTCGTCGCGCTCGGTGTCGGCATTGGCGTCGACTACGGTATCTACATCTTCTCGCGCCTCTCCGAAGCCATGCGGGAAGGCAAAGCCTTTGAGGACGCCATGTTTGAAGCCTTCACTCGCACCGGAAGTGCGGTGGTATTCACGGGACTTACTTTGGCGATCGGGGTGAGCACGTGGATCTTTTCTCAACTCAAGTTCCAAGCCGACATGGGCGTGCTCCTCACCTTCATGTTCCTTGTCAACATGATCGCCGCCATCATCATCCTCCCCGCCCTCGCCCGCTGGCTCTACCGCCGCCCCCGCCAGAACGCCTGAGGTTCAACTACACCGACCTCCGCGTTCGTCCGTCTTTCTATTTCTCCCTCGCAGGGTTTTAAAACCAGGCGCCTCCAGCACCGGAAATTGAACCGCCAAATTCGCGTGAGTATGAGAGATAGGTTCTGAAAATAAATCCCGAAAAATCAGCGCTGACCACGACCTGATACCGGGCCAGATCTTCATGGTTGCGGTATCTCCTAATCGCATTTCGGAAAGCCCCCAAGAAATCAGAACATCGAAAAGAGCAGCGTATATCTCAGAACCGTGAACTCGAACTCCTCCTTTGTTAATTTCCGACGTGCAACCAGACAAATGATCAGATCTGCAACCCTTCGAGACGCTCGGTCGATAGCGCGGATTCACGTCGATTCATGGCGGGCCGCCTACGAAGGAATCGTGCCCGATGCGTTCTTGGACGAATTGGACATTGAGCGGAGAACGAAGCGGTGGAGCACCATTTTGTCTGCGTCTCAGAGCGAAACGTTTGTTCTGGAGTCCGAGAATAAAATAGTGGCTTGGCTGTCCTACGGCCCATGCCGGGATGATGATTGCGAGGATTCCGTCGAAGTGTGGGCGCTCTATGTCTGCCCTTCTCAATGGCGGTGCGGATATGGAAGCGCCTTGATGCGGTTTGCCGAAAATCTCGCCCGCGAATCTCGCCGCGGAAATATCGCACTCTGGGTGTTGGAGCAAAACCTGGCCGGAAGGCACTTCTACGAGCGGCTTGGATACGTTCCCGATGGAGTCAAAAAGCCGATAGAAATCGGAAATCTTTCCCTCGAAGAACTACGGTATCAAAGGAAAGTAACACCAGAAGGCGCCCCCGCCTTAATACCTTCTAATCGGCCCTCGGTGGCTAAACAAAAAACCTTTGGGTTCTCCCAGCAGGGCTTCCCCAGATATCGATGGAAATAAACGCCGTCCTTTTTTACTGAAGGCGTTCAATCTAAAATTTTCTGTGATCGTCAGGCGTAGAGAAGTGAAACTCACCGAATCTCATAAATTTCCACCAAGGCTACTCCGTCGGAATCATTCTTTCCGGATACCGCCGCTGTGTAAATTCCTGGGAATAGTGTGACCAACATTGCCGCGTCGGTCGCATCGTTTGCCAATGCGAAAGCGCCAACGTAAGCGCTGGCATCTGCTACATCCGGATTCTCGTCCCAGTCATCGTTGACGGCCAATACATCGTCTACAGATCGCAAAGTCAGGACTGGATCCGACAAGGGGTTTTCGACTCCATAGTCTGACAGACCCATTCCCACGCCACGAATGAGCACGCGCTTAGGCGCTTCACCGGTGACAACGAATCCAGCGACGAGCGGATCTGATTCTCCCACCGTATTACCACGAGTGGAGAGATTAAGTAGCGATCCAATGTCGTCGGCTTCATATACTTCAAGTAATCCACTTCCGCTTAGATCTGTGGCGCTGCTCAGGTGGATCGTATAGTTTCCAGCCGGTAATTGTAGTTGCATGGCACTGTCCCCCGCGCCCGATTCCAAGGGGAACGCTCCCACCCTTGCAAACAGATCGGATAATTCGTTCGCGTTGGCTGCGGTCCCCCACCCCTGATTACTTCCCACCATTTCTCCGGTCTCGTTGAACACGCGAATTAAGGGATCGGGGAGAGCATCATTGATCCCGTGGGGCGCCAAAGCTGGACCAATACCGCGAACAATAATCGACTTTCCGTCTGCTTCTTCGATAACGAGACCAGCAACCAAAACATCACCAGCTCCAGAAATGTGCGCTCGGGTGGAAACATTTACCATACGGGGCGGCACTGCGTAGGGAGCACGCTCGCCGCTAGGCACCAGACCACTCCATCGGCTGCCCGGGAAAGCCGTATTGGCTTCGTCAAAAGCACGAAAACGGGCATGACTGAAGGTCTCCACGGTGATGGTTTCATTGGTAATGATGGCATCGGGAGCAATGCCGCCACCACGCAAGCGCGGATCCGCCCCACCAAGCGTATAAATGAGCTGCGCTCCATTCGGCGCTGTTATATCCCGAGTTCCATCGCCATTGTCACTCAGCACCGGTGCAGGCACAAACTGATTGTCGATCCAACCGGCTCGAGTAATTAGCCAATCCTTGATGTGATTGGCCTCATTCATAAAACTCCCGTGAGAGCTTATATTATCCAGCCATCTACCTGCATCGCGAGCTGCGGCATCGGGTCCGATTTCGCGAGTCAACGAATCCGCACGCTCGGTCAATTGTGAATTACTTAAGGGACCTACCCGCAACGCCTGCCAACGATCGACCCACGCCTGCATAAAATCCGAATCACGCGCCAATATCCCCCACCAACCAAATCCCCAATAGTCCACCGCAGTTCCCTGACTGGTCGATTCGGTCAATTGCCAAGAGGCAGGCTCGTCATCACGCGGGTCGGCGGAATCAAGACTGCGATCGAAATCCCAAATCGGACCGGCAGCGAGGCGTTCACCTCGATCCTTGGTGAAGTAGGCGCTACGCCAAAACGCATCCGTGTTCTTCATAAACACATTCAAGAGGTGATGATCAACCCATGACGCACGATTGATGTATTGGAGGTAGTTTCGTCGGGACCAATTCGCGGCCTCGTCGGCGACAAGCGCATTCTCCATGGATTGGATATATCCGACAATGTAATCTCGTTGAAGATCAGTAATTTTGTCGATCTTCGGCGTATCGACTTGCAGCACCGAGTTCAGTATGTCGGGAAATCCGCGGTCGGTCGTCCAAGCATATTTGTTGTCATCAGGTTCATCTACCAGCAAAAGATAGCCTCCTGTCACACCTTCACCCTGATTATCATCAAGACCCAATTCCGCCAACTCGATGCGGCCGGATTCAACGTCAGTTTTGTCCGTGATTACGAATATACCGGCGTAATCCGCCATCGTCAGACCATCGTTATCGAAGTTTACGAACGCCTCAACGAAACGAGTGCGAGCGGCCCAACGACCTATGGTGTTACTCAAGCCATAGGCAAACGCGTTACGAAAAAACGCGGTGTCCCAGTTAAATGGGGCTACCGCATTCCATTCGTCAAAGCTCGCCAGTCCAAAAAGCCCGATATTGGTCTTACTGCCCCAAGGATTCAATAGATCAAATTTGTATCCTTTCTTCGCATACGTAGAGGATGATTGTCCGCGAACTTCAAGGGTCAGCATCGCGGCGTAATCCGGTTGATCCGAAAACGCAGTGAAGCCGCTGTCGTTTGGTTCAAACCCATACAGCCATCCCAGACGCTCAACGCCGTCCTTTCCAAACTCGCCGAGACCATGGTCGTCAATAATGAGCAACGGAAGCGAACTAGTGAAATCGCCGACTCTTAAACTTGAGTCACGGTCGAGTTTCAAGAATTGCACCGTGCTCACCACACCATGCCGCGAACCGTCGGAAGAAAACACCGCTGCGCGAACTACGACGGAATCCCGGATTTCAAGCGGCGAAGTATATACCGCTGAATGCTCACTGGGCTCTTCAATCGCCCCGCCAACCTCCGAAGGCGGTGCCACCTCATAGCGAATGAGTTGCCCTCCGTTCGCCCCGGCCATTTTCAGTTCAAGCAGGTCATAGAACGTGGTCGAATCACTCGAGAACTCTACGCTTTCGGTGAGTATCAGACTACTCGCACCGCCATTGCGCCCCCCCGGAGTCGCTTCCTCAAAATATCCTTCCACCCGGTTGCCGCTCGTTGGGTCCGGGGCAGAAATCCCGTAGGAAACATCAGTAATTTGCGCTGGATACTCCGGTGCAAACTCCGATACGACGGTTACCAAGTCGGATTTCACCAATCCAAGATATTCACCGCCAGCCTTTAATCCAAAATTGGTGTGTAAATTGCCGCTCGGATCTACTCGGTCCTTACTCGATGCAAATACAACCAAATAATCGCCAGGTGCTATTATGACCGCTGGAAACACCCACTTATCCATTTTGTCAGCCGTGTCTGTGAGCGCCCATCCAGAGAGATCAATCGCGACTGATTCAGGATTATAAATCTCAATCCAATCCTCGTATTCACCATCTTCGTCGGCCAATACTGAATCATTATCAGCCATAAATTCAGTTATGATTGGATCGCCCCATGCGTATGAAGGTAGCAACCAAATCAGCAGCAACGACCAGACTCGGAATCCCAAAATAGTCATCGTCAAAGGTTCGTGTTTTTTAGCGAAATCAGAATCAATGGACATCGTAACAGATACTCAATTTTCTAGAGGTGGTAGAGGTGGCAAATGCGTCACGGTATTCCGACAACCAGATCGCTTAGACCCACTATCGGACCCGTTAAATTGATCTGATTTCATGGCAAGCGGAAATAGGCATCGATCTCGTGTCTGTCTCGAAAGACGCCATGTCATATATGCCCTCAACCGCCCACAAGGGAGGACATCAGATAATTCATGTTATTGAATGTGCGCTGACTTGTCGGCGCAGTCGGCCAATCCCTCCGAATCTGCCTGTGTTTGGGAGACTCAGGCGGCACCGCATCTTCTTTGACCTTTCATCCCGCGGGCTGGCATCAGCGGGTTTGGCTTGGTTCGTCCATGGAGCATCCTCCGCGAAGACGAACTCCGGCAGCTCGACTATTTCGGGTTCTTCGTCATTCCACTGGCCACTTGGTTCCTCGGCAGGATCGTGGCGATACACGTGTTCATGTGTATCCAAGTTGCTCGTTGGTTTATGCGGAAAAAGGTGAACCTCTCCCGTCTAACGAAAGTGTGGTTGGGATTCGGAGTGTTTTGCGTTACCGGAGGCGCGTTCGCCGCCATCTTGCTGAATCCCTTTTTTTACGGACTCATGGTGGTGTTCGCCGGCGTGTTCATCATTTTCAGAACCGTTAGATTTATTTGGATTTCGCACCTTTATGCAGGCTTCACATCATCCCCTCTTGGCCGAAATAGGGCCGCGTCGCTACGTTCCCGATGGAGTCAAAAAGCCGATAGAAATCGGAAATCTTTCCCTCGAAGAACTACGGTATCAAAGGCAAGTAACACCAGAAGGCGCCCCCGCCTTCATACCTTCTGATCGGCCCTCGGTGGCTAAACAAAAAACCTGATCGATGACCGCCAAAACGAAAAAAACGAGCGGTTGCTTGGTCGCGTTTTTCGTCGGTTTTCTCGTCATGCTCGGAAGCTGCATTCACCTGACCCGCACCGGTCAACACAAACACTTCTATGACCGAATAAGTATCGGTATGCCGGTCAAAGAAGCGGAGGAAATTCTGCGCGACATCCCGGTGAGTAAGGAAAAATCGAAAGACGGGACCAAAGCGTTTTGGTTGTTTTGGGACCCCGGTCCGGGGTTAAGAAACTTCTACAACATCCACTTTGAGAACGATGTCGTAGTGTGGAAGGACTTCGACCGTTGAGCGTAATCCGCTCAAATTGCCTGAGTTGCGAGCTGGATATGGGCGCCCAGCCTTCGGCCATAGGACTCACTTCCGGAGGCGACTGATCCGCAGCGGGTTGTTGGTAATGATGCCATCCACTCCCAAGGCGAGGAGTGCTTTCGCGGCGGGCAATTCGTTGATGGTGTAAACCCAAATTTTAAGGCCGCGAGCGTGAGCCGCCGCCACGGCTTCCGCGGTGATGTGTCGGTTCCAGCCAATCACGCGGACTCCCGATTTCGCCGCACGTTCCACCCAAAGCGGAGAGAGGGTTTTCTCTGCGGCCGCGAGCTTTCGTCCGTCCCACTCCTTCTGCGGTCCCAATGCGCCCAACACCTGCGTGGGTATGGCATCGTGCAATGCGGCAAGAAATTCCCAGTCAAAGGCCTGCACCACGACGTCGTTGATCAGTCGTTTGGCGTGAATGATTTCCGCGCAGTCGGCTGCGGAACCGGCTTTGCGTTCAATCAAGGTGACGCCACCAGCCCCTTGAATGAAATCCAGAGATTCATTCAGAGTCGGAAGTTTCGCACCCGCGTAGGCGGAAGAGAACCAGCCGCCCGCGTCGAGGTCGGTCAAAACGTGCGCAGGTTGTGCCTCCAGCTGCCAGTCACTCCCGCCCCACTGCGCCACCGCGTTCGAAGTGCGATCGAGCGTATAATCGTGAAACACCACCGGCACTCCATCGGCCGTGACATGATAGTCCAACTCCACCAAATCGGCTTCGGCATGAATCGCCAAGGCGAAGGCAGGCAGGGTATTCTCAGGGGCCCATTCACTAAAACCACGGTGCGCAATAATCAGCGGTCGAGGCTGCGCCAACAGCGCTTCGGCGCGCGATTCCGACGGATGCGACCATGCCTCGACAGCGGGCGTGCTCGCACAACCGAGCCACAGCACGGTCGTCGTTAAGATCAAGGTCCAGAAAGTCAGTCGGAATGAGTGCATGGTGAGACGTCACGAGGGACGATTTCCCACCGGTGGAGGCCCATCGAAAACGGCGCAAGCGATGTAACCTGGCTGCCACTAAAACGGCACAAAGATGCGTGCGAGATCATCGCTGCCCCCTCCGCGGCATGTCGGCCCGCCTGCCAACTAGCCCAGGTTTACCGGATCAACGTCCATGACTTGGATGACGTCGTCGGGCCAGGCGAATTCGCGGCGCTTTTGGTTCAGTTTCCCGATCACGCGCGAGACGCCGTGGGTGAAATACCAGACTTGGAAGCGGTAGTGATCCTTCACTTTCTCAATCGGCGATGGCGCGGGGCCGCGCACTTCCAATTGGTCGGGAAATTCCTTCTCCACCAAACGCGCCCATTGCTCCGCAAAGAAGAGGAGTTTTTCCGGATTGGGTCCGCGAAAGGAATGGTGAATGAGGTGCCGATATGGGGGATACTGGAAATCCTTGCGGATCTTGAGTTCGCCTTCCGCAAACCCGTCGAAATCGGCGTGCCGTGAGAACTGTATCGCGTCGGCTTGCGGCGTAAATGTCTGCACGATCACCACGCCCGCTCGATCACCTCGCCCCGACCGACCGGCCACTTGCACGAGCAACTGAAACGTGCGTTCCGTGGCGCGAAAGTCCGGCATGTGCATCGACATGTCGGCGTCGACCAAACCCACCAAGGTGACGTTGGGAAAATCCAATCCTTTCGCGATCATCTGCGTGCCCACCAATACATCGATCTTGCCGGCGCGAAACTCGGAGAGCACCTGCCGGAAGCGGTTTTTTTTGGACATCGTGTCTGTATCCATTCGCTCGATGCGCGCCCGCGGCAGCACGCGGGTGACCGCTTCTTCGACGCGTTGCGTGCCGGTGCCCCGCCAACGGATATCCGGCGCCTCGCATTTGGGGCAACGCACGGGTGCGCCGCGTTCGTGACCACACATGTGACATCGCAACGACTCGTCGGTGCGATGGTAGGTCATCGAAATACTGCAATGCGGGCACTCCTCCACGTGACCGCAGGATCGGCACATCATGGACGACGAGTAGCCGCGCCGGTTGAGAAACAGAATCGTCTGCTCCTTCTTTTCAAAACGGTCCTGCATCCCGTGCACCAGTTTCTGCGAGAGCGTGGTCAGTCCGCGTGACCGCATGATCTCGATGCGCATGTCGACGACGTCGATGAACGGGAGTTCGCGGTCGTCGATGCGCTGTTTCATGTGCAGGTGCTTATAACGCCCCGCCTGCGCGTTCGCGTAACTTTCCAACGATGGCGTGGCCGAGCCGAGCAGGCAGTGGGCGCCGTTGAGTTTCGCGCGCATCACTGCGACGTCGCGACCGTGATAGCGCGGAGTCTCGTCCTGTTTGTAGGCTGGCTCGTGTTCCTCATCCACGACGATGAGTCGGAGGTTTTGCACGGGGGCAAAAATCGCCGAGCGCGCTCCGACCACGATACGGGCTTGGCCGGTGGCAAGTTCGTGCCAGCCGTCGACGCGCTCACCTTCGCTCAAGTGACTGTGCCACACGACGCACGCGTGGTCGGGCGCGATGGATTCCAGACGACTGCGCAGACGGGCCACGGTTTGCGGGGTCAGCGCCACTTCCGGCACGAGAAACACCACTCCCCCGCCATCGGCCAATGCTTCGTGAATGGCGCGCAAATAGACCTCGGTTTTGCCCGATCCGGTGACGCCCTGCAACAGCGTCACGCCGAACTCGTCTTTAGCGATCTCAACTTTGAGCGCGTCGAACGCCGCCTGTTGTTCCGCATTGAGCAAGTGCGGCAACGCGGCCACGAGCTCGCCCTCGGAAAAGTCGTCGGCGTAAGCCACGCGCTTCACCTGCTGCGACATTTCGCGCAACGCGCCTTGTTTAATCAACGCATTCGCCGAGCCCGCGCCCACGCCCAGCCGCTTCAGCACGAGGTTCTTGGCGACTGGTTTGAATTGCTGCGTGATAAACCGGTAAAGTTTCGCCTGTTGCGGCGCCCGCTTCTCGAGTTTGGCCAGCGCCTCGTCGTCGAGCGCGGTGCCGAGTGCGATCAATTTTTCCTGCTTAAGGCCCGCCGCCCGACGGACCGCACCAGGCAACATGGTTTCGATGATGCCGTCCAGCGGCGCCGCGTAGTAGACGGCCATCCATTTGGCCAACTCCAGCAAATCAGCGGGCAAGGCCGGAAAATCATAAACGAGGTCGGTGAGGTTCTTCAGCCGGTCGATGGGAAAGTCACTGGGCGCGCCCACCACCCCCACGATTCCCAGCGTGAATCGGCGACCGATCGGGATACGCACGAGCGAACCAACCGCGACGGCATCCTCCAGCCGAGCCGGCACCTTATAGTGGAGCAGCTTGTCGAAACCGGCAATGGGGTGCACTCCGACGATCATAGAGCCGTCCTACATGGCTCGCGGTCAGAGACGGCGCAACCGTTCTCGTAGGCTGGCGCACGTTTGACCGCCACCCACCGAATCGTCACGATGGGCGTTCGCCCTCCGAGTCCGCCCTTCCTGCCGTCATGCCCGCCGTTTTTCCCTCCCCCCTGATTATCCTGACCGGGCTTTCGCTGCTCGTGCAGACTGCGTGCGCCGCTGATCCGGCGGCTGCCGAACCTGATGTCGCGACGGAAATGCGTCGAATTCGGGAGGACATCACGACCCACCCGCTCTCGCTCTCCGCCGGTAACCTGACCGGCGACGCGGTCATTATTTCGTTTTTTGACTACCAGTGCGATCACTGCAAAGCGGCCTACCCGCTGTTGCATGATTTCGTGGCAAACGACGGCAAGGTGCGCGTGGTCTACGTGAATTACCCCTTCATCGGCCGGGACTCGTTTCGAGCCGGTCTCGCGGTTGAGGCCGCCCGTGCCCAAGGACGGGCGGTCCCGCTGCACGACGCGCTGCTTCGCGACGACGATACGCTCGACGACGCCCGCATTCTCGATCTGGCCACGCTCGTCGGTCTCGATCCCGCGGCACTGGAGGAAGAGATGCGCGAGCGGGAGAAATCGCTGCTCGACCATCTGCCACAGGTGACGGCCTGGTTTGAAGAGCTTCAACTCGAAGGCACTCCTGTTTTGGTGATCGGCGATCAGCAGCTGCATGGTGCCGTGGAGGTCACTCAACTCGCTGCGGCGGTATCACACGTCCGGGCAACAGCTCAACTGACACCGTAACCTCAACATTGACACCTAGGAGTAACGGGACCGACGATCAGGCTGTGAGCAACGACGCCGCGCGCGAAAAATTCAAATCCTACCTCGGCACCAAAGCCTTGCGCGTGACCAACCAACGCCTGGCGATTTTCGAAGCCGCGTTTGCCCAAACGGAGCACTTCACCGCCGAGGAGCTGCTGGACCACGCCCGGGCCATCGATGATTCGGTGTCCCGCGCCACCGTTTATCGCACCCTGCCGATCATGGTCGAGAGCGCCCTGCTGCGGGAAATCGACATCGGCAAGAACATCAAATTTTACCTGCCCAACGTCGAGGGCGGCACCGAAGTCGCGCAGGTCATCTGCCTCGATTGCGACAAGATTTTCGAAATCGATGCCCCCTTCATGGAGTGGTATGGCAACTCCGTCGCTTCCAAAGTCGGCCTGCGCCCCGTGTCGCAGCGCCTCCAGGTATCGGCCCGGTGCGACGCCCTGCGCGATGCCGGTGTCTGCAAACACCGCTCCGCCTGAGGCGAGCCGCCCCGCCCCGCGACCATGGCCCGCAAGGAAGATCCCGAATGGGAAATCGGCTTTTTTGAGTCCGTCCTGCGACGCGACCCGCGTTACGTCGACGTCGTGGCAATCCTCGGCGGACTCTACACCAAAACCGGCCGCATCGCCGACGGGTTGAAAATGGACCGCCGCATGGTGCGTCTGTGTCCCCGCGATGCCACGGCTCACTACAATCTCGCCTGCTCGCTCGTGCTCACCGACCGGCATCGCGATGCGCTGAAGACGCTGCGCCGCGCCATCGAATTGGGCTACGTGGACTTCGACTGGATGGAAAACGATCCCGACCTCGCGCCCCTTCACGACTACCAGGTCTTCCGCGACATGATCAACCTGCTCAAATCGATCTGAAATGAAAAGGAACCACGAAATACACGAAACACACGAAAAGCTCCCTACCTCCGATGGCTTTCGTGTGTTTCGTGTATTTCGTGGTTAATGAAGTCTGACTCCCGTTTACCCATGCCTGCTGTTCTTGACTACGAACCATTGATCATCGCGCCGCGCGCTGCGCCGCCGGCGTTGACGGCAATCCAAGAGGAGATCCTTGCGCTTAAGAAAGAGCGCAACGCCGTCATTCTCGCGCACAATTACCAGATCGAATCCATCCAACAGGTGGCCGATTACGTGGGCGACTCGCTGGGGCTGTCCTATCAAGCGCAAGCCGCCGAAGCCGACGTGATCCTGTTTTGTGGCGTCCATTTCATGGCCGAAACCGCCAAGATCGTGAATCCCGGGCGCACCGTGCTCCTGCCCGATCTCGACGCCGGTTGCTCGCTTTCCGACTCGTGCCCGGCCGACCGTCTCGCCGCCTACAAGGCCGAGCATCCCGAGGTCTATGTGGTGGCTTACATCAATTGTTCCGCCGGAGTAAAAGCGCTCAGCGACGTGATCTGCACCAGCGGCAACGCGATGAAAATCGTCAACCAAGTGCCCGCCGATCGCCCCATTCTCTTCGTGCCCGACCAGAATCTCGGTCAATGGGTCAGCCAGCAAACCGGCCGCACCATGCAGCTGTGGCCGGGCAGTTGCTACGCCCACGTGCAGTTTACCACGGCGGCCATTGAGAAAATCCGCCTGCAGTTTCCCGATGCGCCCGTCGTCGCCCACCCGGAGTGCGTGCAAGCCGTGCGCGATCTGGCCGACGAGGTTTGCTCGACCGAGCTCATGGTGAAGTTTGCCAAGGAAACCCCCGCCGAGCGCATCATTGTGGTGACGGAAAGCGGCATGCTGCACCGCCTGCAAAAGGATGTGCCGCACAAGACCTTCATCGCCGGCCCGACCAACACCTGCGCCTGCAACGATTGTCGCTTCATGAAAATGAACACGATCGAGAAGGTCCGCGATGCGTTGAAAAACATGGCCCCGGCCATCGACGTCCCCGAATCCGTGCGCACCGCTGCCCTCACGCCCATCCAGCGCATGCTGGATTGGAGCAAGGTGTGATCACCTCCGGGTGAACCACGCGTTGACCTCGTTTCGACGGGTTAACGATTTGCAGTCAATTGGCGTAAAGAGCGGAACTGGCGCAACCGTATTGCGTTTCTCGGGTCACATTCGGTGCATCTGCCCCTATCTTGATCACTGTTCACCCTGGGCAGTGGCTGATCGGCGAGGCGGGCAAACCCTCATAAAACCCCTATGACAACTACGCTACTCAAACGCACCGTTATCGCCTTTTTCCTCACGGCGATAATCACCCTCCCCGCCACCGCCGCGCGTATCCGCCTGTCGGCCAACCTCGACGCCGCGCAGGAAACCCCCGCCAGCGCATCCACCGCCACCGGCATGGCGGAAATGTGGTATGACACGGCCACCAATACCTTCAATCTCACCGTGAACGTAACCGGCATGGCGAACCTCGTCACCGGCTCCCATTTGCATGAAGCCCCCGCCGGTTCCTCCGGTGGCGTTGTGACCGGCCTCGGGGCCGAAACCGTTTACACCCGCAACGGCGATGATTTGTCGGCGTCGTTCTCCGGACTTTCCTACGGTGGCGACCCCGCCACGCTGCTCGCGGGTGGTGCCTATGTGAACATTCACAGTGCCATTTTTCCGGGAGGCGAAATTCGCGGACAACTTTGGGCCGATCCCGTGCAACTCTGGGCCAAACTCAGCCCGGAACAGGAAACCGCCACCGTCGAAAGCGACGCCTATGGAGCCGCCCAAATGACGCTCTACCCTGTGACGGGTAAGTTCGAGCTCATCGTGTTCGCCTACAACTTCACCAACACGTTCGCCGCCTCACACATCCACGAGGGCGCCGTCGGCACCAACGGCGGTGTGGTCAACGGATTGGGCGGGGCGGCCGACTACAACCAAAACGGCAACACCTACTCCCAAGTCTGGAATGACGTGGACTACGCGGGCGACATGATGACCCTGCTCAACGGCGGGGCCTACATCAACATCCACTCCGACGTGCACGCGGGCGGCGAGATTCGCGGCCAACTGTGGGCCTCCGAAGCTGGCCGCACGGCCTCGCATTTGTCCAATGTCTCCAGCCGTGGGGCCGTCGGTGCGGGCGACGCTTCGCTTGTCGTCGGTTTCGTCATCGAAGGCACGGAACCGTTGACGGTGATTGTCACCGGCCGGGGCCCCGTGCTCACCGAGTTTGGCGTGGTAGGCGCCCTGGCCGATCCCGTGCTCTACGTCCATGATCGGTGGGGCAATCAGATCTTCTGGAACGATAACGCCGCCGACACGACCTACCTGCAGCCGATCACGGAAAGTGGATTTGCGCCGACGGTCGCCGCGGAAGCTGCCGCCATCCTGTTGCTCCCGCCCGGCCCACACACCATGACGGTCAAGGGAGCCGGTGACACCACGGGCATCGCCCTCGCCGAGGCTTTCCAGCAGAATAATAACTAGAGCCGAGCCTCACCATTCAGCTGTTTATTCTGCCCATCTCGGCCGCGAGTTCGCTCGCGGCCGTTTTTTGTATTGGGGATCTAATTTCCAACGCCGGGCACCCACAGCACGCGATTGGAGAGTTGATCCTTCAGCGCGTCTCCCCGCTCGCCCGCCGTGTAAATCAACGCCGGCTCCACGCCTACTTTATTGAAGCCCGTGCGGCGCTCGATGTTGGGCATCCAGTGGGGAACGTCGGGATCCACCTCCCCCACGATCCGGGACGTAAAGGTTTCGCCGCCATCGACGGAAACGAATCGCACGACTTCCGTGCTGGGTTCACCCCATGCGGTGCTGTCGGGAGCCATGCGCATCACGACTCCCGTCACGACCAGGCGACCCGTATTACCGTAGGCCACGCCGCCATGCATCAACAACGCGGCATCTCGCCAGCCGTGGGGTAAGAAGCGGTTCAGCGCATGATGTCGCCAAGTGGTTTGGGCAGGCGACTTGATCGCGATCCACGACTGCGACGTTTCCTGCACGCGCACATTGTAGGGGATTGCGACCTCGCCCGCCGGGCCGACATCGATCGACCCAACGTGGAGGATACGGGACTGATCAGTCGAGCCCGTCGCCAACGGTTGGGCGGTATCAATGGTGGCCGCTTCGCGCAACGTGGTGCCTGCGGCGTTGCTCCACGTGAGCCCGTCATCGGTGCTGGTGAGATGCACCACTCCCGCGTGCATGAGCGAAAGTTCGCCGGTGGGCAGTTCGAGAATCCGGGCGCCCAGATGCAGGGTTTTGTGATCCGGACTCCAGGCGAGCGACGCGGCAAACTGCGCATAATCCGTATGCCGGGAACGCAATACCGGTCCTTGCCGGCTCCACGCTTCGCCGGGCGATTTCCGCCACAACTCCAACTCCCACGGGCGATCCTCGTAGCTGCGACGGGCCACCATAATTAAAGAGCCGTCGGCCGCGCACACCAGGCCGGGGTAAGTGAGATTGTGGCCAAATTCTTCGTTCGGCGTCCACTCCGACGCATCATTGGGTCGCACGGAACGTCGGTAGCGGAACGGGTGGTGATGCGAATAATACAGCACGTGCAGGTAGCCCGCGGCGTCGATCGTGAGCGCCGGCCCGCCGTGATTATCCTCGGCCGGACCCAACGTCACCTTATCTCCCCATTGCCCCGTGACCTGATCAAGGGTCCGGATTTGCACCCGAAATCCGTCGGCCGACGAGTCCAGCCACGCCACATGCGTGCGGTCCCCGAAGCTGATGATTTTCGGCGATTCCACATAGGCCGTTGCCCGGCCGGAACCCGCGGCCGAAAGAACCTCGAGGTCGGCGGCCCAGCCGAGTCGTGCGCCCGCGCAGAGCAACATCAGTCCGCCCCAGCCGATTCGCGCCCAGAATGAAATTTCATGCGGAAAGTTACGGAAGTGCTTTATCATGGGTGACATCCGGATATCGCCCTCACCTTCGTCAGTCAATGCCGGGGCGTCGCGCGCCGTGACTTTAGCGGCGTAAGCCCAGCAGGAGTTGCAGGTTCCGCTGCATGTCACTGTCCGGCCGATAGTGCCCCCAGCGTTTGCGCACCAAGTCCTTGCAACGGCAGGCGCGGAGCGCATCGGAGTCGCGCCACACCACCCGCGATTCGAGTCGCTTGTAGTCTTTCACGGCGGCCTTGCGCAGCGCCCGCCACGCGAAGGGCACCCCGTGTTGGTTGAACGAAATCTCCCAACCGGCGAGATCGCCCGCCGGCACCGTCGCTCCGACCAACGATGGGTAACGCTTCACGAAATCCGGTGTTTTGGTGGTCGCAATCCGGACAATCGCCACCGGTTCCAAACCGCGCAGGAAGTCGGCGAACGTATCGACTTTTTGAGCACGAAAGGCATCGTAAAACGCCAGCGGGTCGAACCCGACGAGGTTCATGCCGTTGTAGGCCCCATGCGTGTTTTTGCTGCCGAATTTCTTCCAGTCATACCAACTCTGGAAGTTATCAGTCAGCCGCAGTCCCATCTCAAAATGCACGTGGGCGCGCTCCTTCGGAATCGTATAGCCTCCCGCACTGCGTCCCATGATGCCGAGCACTTGCGAGCGCTCGACGGTGCTCCCGACCACCACCGCGGGATCGATGGAAGCCAGATGAGCGTAAAGCGTGTAAATGGCCGGTTCGGCATCGACGTGCTCGACCACCACGTAGCGGCCATAGCTGCTGGCACCGGCGCGGGCGTTGACATGCCGCACCACCCCATCGAGCACGACGTGGACTTCGTCCGTCGGTTCGCCGCGCCGATCGCGTTCGATCGGCATGAGGTCGAGCGCCTCGTGGAATTGGGTGCCGCTGGAACGCACGCAGCCAAACAGCCCCGAGGTGGCGAGTCCGGAAACGGTGGGCTGAATAAAGTTCTCAATCCGCTCCCCCCGGGCGTAGGCGTAGTTGGTCGTCGGCCAGGAAAGCTTCATCCGGGCGTCATCCTGCCCGGACGCCAGGCCCACGAGAAACAGGGAAAACCACACTGGGAGCAACAGCCGCATAACATTCACGGTCTGCAACATCGGCCCGGAGGCAATCCCGCGCCCCAATGATTTATCAATCGACTCAAACCCAAGAGTGCGGCCGAAACTTGCCTCCTCCCGGGTGGATCGTCATTGCCTCGACCCTCACCCCCTTCGCCCTGCCCCTCAGCCTGACTTCCTGATCACCCCATGTCCTCCTCCGCCAAACCCGTCCCGCATCCCGTCGTGTGGGTGCCCTCGCTCTACTTCGCGATGGGCATCCCGTTCTCCATGGTCATCTGGGTGGCGGGAACGATGTTCAAAGATCTCGGGCATACGGACGGCCAAATCACCGTGGCCACGGCATCAATCGGCATCGCGTGGTCGCTGAAGCCCTTGTGGGCGGCATTTCTGGACATGTATCGCACCAAGCGCTTCTGGGTGCTGTCGATGGAGTTTGCGCTGGCGGCCTTGTTCATCGGCATCGCGCTCGCCCTGCCCTTGCCCAATTATTTCCAGGTCACGATCGCCATGATGTGGGTGTTGGCCTTCTCGTCGTCGACGCAGGACATCACCGCGGACGGCATTTACATCACCGCCCTCGACAAGAAAAAGCAGGCCGCCTTCATCGGAGTGCAAGGCGTGTTCTGGAACGTCGGCCGGTTGTTCGCCGTCGCGGCGATTGTGTGGATCGCCGGCACTCTCCAGGAGAGCGGTCAACACACCGCCAAGGAGGCGTGGACCTGGGCAATCGGGCTGAGTGGCGCGACCATGGCGTTACTCGGCATCTACCATCTGTTCGTGCTGCCCACCGGAGTGGTCGGCGAAAAACCGAAAAATGCCAAGGCCGTGGCCGCGTCGTTCTGGGAATCACTCATCGCGTTTTTCAAAAAGGACCAGCTCTGGGGCATGCTCGCCTTTGTGTTTTTGTTTCGCAGCGCGGAGGGACTCCTTCTCGTCGAGGCGCCGCTCTTTCTCCAAGCCCCGCTCGAGGAAGGCGGCATTGGCCTGACCCTCGTCCAAAAAGGCACCATCGACGGACTCATTTCGATATCCGTCAGTCTGATCGGCGGGCTGCTGGGCGGCCTCTTCATTGCGAAACACGGCCTGAAGAAATCCCTCTTCATCATGGCGCTCTGCGTGAACATTCCCAACCTCTGTTTCGTTTACCTCAGTCAAATGGTTTCGCCGGAATCACCGCTTTCACTGACCACGGTCGCGACGCTGGTGACCATCGAAAAGGCCGGCTACAGTTTCGGATTTGTCGCCAACATGCTCTATATGATGCAGCAGATCTCGCCGGGCAAATTTCACATGACCCACTATGCGTTCTGCACGGCCCTGATGAATCTCGTGCTGGTGCCGACCCAGATGATTTCCGGCCCCTTGGCCGACGCCGTCGGCTACAAAACGTTCTTCATCATCGTGTGCTTCGCGTCGATTCCTTCGCTCATCGTAGCGTGGTTTGCGCCCTTCCCGAGAGATGAACGCGCCGATCAAGCGGCCGAAGCGGCCAACGGCACCTGACGACAGAGGCCGAGTGCCGTTCCGCGACTCCACCATGTCGGCGCGCTCGGCGAGCGCGCCTTACCTTTGACCTGCGGTATGACTTCGGCGATCAGGCCTGATCCATTGCCTCCATCACGGCCGCACCGACGGAGTCGGCCAGCAAACGACCGCGCGTGGTGAGGCGAATGCGACCGTCGACGCGTTCGGCCAACTCATCCTCGATCAAGTCGAGCAGCACACCTCGCGCCGCAGTCCAAGCCGGGCTGGGAAACCGTCGGGCCAAGGCGACCGGGTCCACGCCGGCCGTCATGCGCAGCCCAAAAATCAAGGCATCCTCCGCCAGCAACTCCGGGGTGAGGGCCACGCGATCGGTGGTCATGCGCTCGCCCCGGGCCACCTCGGCCTGCCACTGCGCTAAATCGGAGGGATTGGCCGCCCGCCAGCCCTCGTGCTGCCCCGCCGCCGAGGGACCGAGGCCGATCCATTCGTGCATGTTCCACGTGTTCAGATTGTGGCGACAAACGTGGCCCGGCCGCGCGAAGTTGGCCACTTCGTATTGGGCGTAACCGGCGGCGTTGAGCCGTTCCCAGGTGGTTTCGTAGAGTTGGGCCTCGTGTTCGGGGTCGAGCTTCACTTTGCCCTCGGCCAGTTTCACCCAGAGTTTGGTGTCCTCCTCAAAGGTGAGGCAGTAGGTCGACAGATGATCGGGCCCGAGTTCGATGGCTTGGGTCATGTCCGCCAGCCACGCCGCCTCGTCCTGCCCCGGCAGGGCAAACATGAGATCGATGTTCACGCTGGCGAAATCGGCCGCCCGGATCCGGTCATAGGCCCGCATCACCTGTTCGCGGGTGTGCAGTCGACCAAGCGCATCGAGCAGCTCCGGCTGGAAACTTTGCGCCCCCATCGAAATGCGCGTCACCCCGATTTCCTTGAGCGCGGCGAGGCGCGCATCGGTCACGGATGCCGGGGCCATTTCCACACTCCATTCCGCCGGAGCCGCCCCGCCGTTAAACTCGCGGACGAGGGTGCCCAACCGAATAATATCGCGGGCGGAAAGCAGACCCGGCGTGCCGCCGCCCCAGAACACCGTGCTCAACGGCCGGGTTCGCGTGACCAGCGTCATTTCCTTTTCAATACCGATTTGAAAACCGCGCACGCCCTCCACCGTCGGGCTGGTTTGGTAGAACGCACAGAAATCACACGTGCTCGCGCAAAACGGCACGTGCAAATACAGCCCCAGCGGGGCGAAATCGTCAGCGGACGAAATCACCTCGGGCGAAGAGATTTCGCTCATTGCCAATGCGGAATGATTGTGTTGCGTATCGACCACTTCTTAATGCGAAAGCTCATGCAAAAGAACCGTATCTCTCACGCGAGACGAATCTGGCAATGGATCGCTGCTTCCGCAGCCCTCATGCTCCTGGCGGGCTGTGAGTCGATGGTCATCACCGACCTGACTCCCTCGACCATGCCGGAAAACCCATCACAGATCTACACCTTCTCGGCGCGGATCACGCCCAAGTCGCGCGGTTATGTCGAAGGTTCGCTCCGGCCCCAGATCGTCATCGATGGTCGGATCTTCACCATGGAATCGAGTCCCGTGGGCGAGGACATCTACGAATTCGACTACCAGATTCCGTCCGGACGTTCCCAGGTTTCCTACTATTATTTGTCGACCTTCGATGTCTCCTTCGGCGGTGAAACGACGCCGCAGGAAGCCTACACCGGCGTGACCACCGTGCAATTGAAAGGCCGACTCGTGCTCTCCATGGTGGCCAACCGTGGCCCGGTTGGCGCCCGCATCGGCATCGTCGGTCAAGGTTTCACCGCCCAGGACCTCGTCACCGTCAATGGTCAGCCCGCTCGCACCGTGTTTGATTCGACCAACTCCCTGAGCTTTTTCGTGCCCCCCGTCGCTCCCGGCCGCAATTACCAGATTGCGGTGACCAGCCCGAACGGCACGCAACCGGTCGGCACGTTTCGGGTCGATGGCCTCAACGTTGAAGTCTTCCCCGCCGCGCTGAATCTCGCTCAGGGCGAATCCCAGACGATTACCTTCACGATCCCGCAAACCGCCCCCGCCGGCGGTCTGCTGCTCGACATCACCACCGATGTGCCGGACTGCATCATCATGCCGGAAGTCGTCGTCCCTCCCGGGTCCAACTCCGTCAGCATCCCGGTGCGTGGCGGTTTGCCCGGCTCAGGTCACCTCTACCTTTCCGGATTCGGAGCGTCGGAAATCCCGATCCCCGTCACCGTGCGCTGAGCGACCACGCTTCCGCCGACTTTTTCGAAAACGTCGTTCCTCCCGGGAGCGGCGTTTTTTTGTCAATCGAACGCGAGCCGCACCACCACCGGGCGATGATCGCTGGCCGTGAGCGTGGCCGGCCCGTCATGAATCGTGGCTCGTCCGTTGACCACCGTCGGCAGCACCAAGGGTGAAGCCAACACGAAATCGACCCGCGAATACAGGTCCGCTCGCCGATAGCGATGCGTCCAGGTCTCGTCCCGCGAATCGAAGGCGTCGACGGCCTCGCTGATCACCAGATCCCCCCGCCGGGTAAATGCGCGGAACGGTCGCTCGGTCGGATCGGCATTAAAATCCCCCACAATCAGAAATCGGGCCGCCGCCGGATCGGGAAACTGTTCCAGAATGCGATCGCGAATCACCGTCGCCTCACTCCCCCGCCGGGCGGCCGACTCCGGATCATCGCGAAGCTCGGTGAGTTTGCTTTTTAAATGCACGATAAACAGCGTGACCTCGCCCCCCGCCGTCTCGAACCGTGCCTCCAACAGCCCTCGCTTCACCGCCGCCCGACCGGCGAAGTATTTGAAATTCAGGTCGGTGTGGTCCACGATCGTGGTCAGCGGAATCCGACTCATCACGGCAACGCGCCGAGTCTCGTCGGCCGCGTCCAGCACGTGCGCGTGCGGGTAATCCAGGCCCTCGCCTTTCAGATCGCGCCGCAGCTCCCGCAGGAAGGACGCGCCGCCGATTTCCTGGAGGGCGACGACATCCGCATCCAGGGCGTGCAGCACGCGCCGCAATGCCGATTTTTCCCGTTCAGGTTTGGGATAATGGGTGCGAAAGCCTCCCTCGATGGGCCGGTCGGTCAGGTTGTAGTTGGCGACGTTGTAGGTTGCCACGGTCAGCGCGGAAGGCGGCGGCGGTGCGGATGCACCGATGACCGCGATCAGCGCGAAGACGCTTCCCCACCAGCTGATGCGCCGACCACGCATCAGGACTTGGCCGTCATCGCGTGCTCGCGCTCCACGATGGTCGGATGCGAATAGTAAAACCCACTGAACCATGGATGCGGGGTGAGGTTGCTCAGGTTTTTGGCCGCGAGCTTGCGCAGCGCGCCGATCAACGGGGTCGCCGAGCCCATGGCATCGCGCGCGAAAGCATCGGCTTCGTATTCGTGCTTTCGCGACATGAGATTGTTGAGCGGAGAAATCCAAAACGTCACCACGCCGCTGAGCAGCCCAAACAACAGCAGCGCCGGGGCGAGTTCACCGCCGGGAAACCCAAAGCCACGCAGGAACCAGTCCGAATGGAGCAACCACGCCAGCGCGGCAAACGATCCCAGCTGCATGGCCGCACCGGTGATGAGCATCTTGGGGATGTGGCCGCGCTTGTAGTGCCCCACCTCGTGAGCGAGCACCGCCTCGAGTTCCTCCGGCGCCAATTGCTCGATCAATGTATCGAAGAGCACGATACGACGAAAACGACCAAACCCCGTGAAATAGGCATTGGAGTGGCCGGAGCGCTTGCTGCCGTCGATGACCTCGATCGTTGAAGCCTTGAAACCGGTGCGCTCGCCGAGCGCCATCAGCCGGTCGCGCAAATCGCCATCCGGCAATGGCGTGAGCTTGTTAAAGAGCGGCAGAATTAACTTCGGGTAGAGCACCATCATGATTAGCTGAAACCCGAACAGCAGCACGAACGCCCAGATCCACCACAGCGACCCCACCCAGCCGACCAGACCGAGGAGACCCCACAACAGGGGGAAACCGATCACGAACATGAGCAGCAGGCCCTTGGCTTTGTCGGACAACCACAGCTTGGCCGTGCTTTTGTTGAACCCAAAACGTTCCTCGATGCGAAACTGCCCCCACCATTCGAACGGCATGCCCGGGATCGACAGCAACACGCCCGCCAACAGGACGAACAGGGCGTCATCCCAATTGGCTCCCGGTGCCCAGGCCGCCACTTCGGCGAACAGCATCGGGAGCACCCCGCTCGCCAGCACCAGCGCCAGCACCGCGGCGTCGAAGATCATGCACAGATTGTTAAACTGCGCCTTGGCCAGCGTGTAGTCGACCGACTTGCGGTAAGTGGCGTCATCCATGATTGCGGCGACCGCCGCCGGAGCGGTCTGCGCATGCCGCGAAACTTCCCGTCGATTCAATCCGGCGAGGATCAATTCCGCCCCCAGTCGGGCCACGATCAAAACCAAGGCGATCTGCAATACCATGCCGACCACTCAATGGTAGTCCCGTCGCGGGGAAACCATATTCGGTAATTTGCTTCCGCGTTGATTCCGGGTGAGTCGAGTCTTCCCTTCCGTTCCCTCGTTTGTCTTTCTAGCCATTTTCGTCGCCAGTGTCGTCCTCCGCCTCCGCCCAACCACGCCCGCTATCGCTCGGGGTCATTTTCCTGACCCTCTATATCGATTTGATCGGATTTTCGATCATCTTCCCGTTGGTGCCGGACATTCTGCAGCACTACCTCGGGGTGGAAGGCTCGACTGGTGTGCTCGGTGGCCTTGTCAATTTCACGGAGCACATCGCCCAAATGCTGGGCAAGGACCGCAACTTTGCCGCCGTGCTGCTCGGCGGCGCCCTCAGCTCGATCTACGCCTTGCTGCAATTTGTCTTCGCGCCGTATTGGGGCGCCAAGAGCGATCAGCGCGGGCGGCGTCATGTATTGTTGATGACGGTGGCCGGAACGGCGGCCAGTTATGCACTGTGGGTGTTCAGCGGCTCGTTCTGGTTGTTCGTGGCGGCCCGCTTCCTCGGCGGTGTCTTCGGCGGCAACATCTCCGTCGCGACGGCGGCCGTCGCCGACGTCACGTCGCGGCAGGAGCGCGCCAAAGCCATGGGACTCGTCGGAGCCGCCTTCGGCTTGGGCCTCGTCACCGGCCCGGCGATCGGCGCCATCACGGCCCAGTGGAATCTACTCGATGCCCATCCGCAATGGGCCGCCTGGGGCCTGCACCCGTTTTCCGTGCCGGCATTGTTCTCGTTGGGACTCGCGGTGATCAACTTCATCTGGGTCCGCGCTCGTTTCGACGAAACCTTGCAGGACGAAAACCGGACGGGGCGACCGGCCAAACTGGAACTGAAGCACCCCTTGCGTGCGATCCGCGACCTGCCCTCACCGGCGGTGCAACGTATCAACTGCATCGGCTTCACCTTCGCGTTGGCTTTCTGCGCCATGGAATTTTCGCTCACGTTTCTGGGCGCGGATCGGTTTGGTTTCACCGCCAAGCAAAATGGCATCATGCTCGGTTACCTGGGCGTGTGTTCGATCATCACCCAGGGCATGATCGTGCGCAAACTCCTCAAACGCCAGAGCGAGACGCGCGTGCTGAAGACCGGGCTGATTCTCGCCACGGTCGGTTTCATGTTCGTCGGCATCTCTCCCAACGTCACCGTGCTCTACATCGGCCTGGGCATTCTCGCGCTGGGGGCCGGGTTTGTGAATCCCGCCACCTCGGGCCTGATTTCACTCTACAGCGCGGACGATGAACAAGGGCGCGCCTTGGGCATCTTCCGGTCCCTCGGTTCATTGGCCCGCGCTATCACCCCCGTGTTGGCGGGCGTGGTCTTTTGGGTCGTGAGCGGCACGGCCGTGTTCGGGGCCGCCGCCGCGCTGGCCCTCGGCAGTTGGTCACTGGCCCGCACGTTGCCGCCCCCGCAACCATGACCTCGGGCGGGCGACGATTTCTTCTCGGTCTGGGCAGCGCCTTCGCACTGCTCGGCATCGGCTGCCAATCTCGCCTGCAAGTCTTCGAGAGTGAGCCCATGGAGCTCGAACCCATGCCGGTCGTCGCTTCACCCACCGTCGCGACCCGGGTGGAGTTTCCCATGAAGCTCATCGGCGGTCTCGTGGTGGTGGAGACCGAAGGCGACGACGGACCGTGGCGATTTTTGATCGATACCGGCGCGTCCCGGACCCTCGTCTCCCCGGAATACGCCATTCGTCACCTGCAGCGCCCCATTGATCCGAATCCCCCCACCATCTGGCTGCGCGATGCCTCGGGCCGCGCCTCGCCGGTGGAATCCGTGATGCTTGATCGCATCGATTTCGGCCGCGCCAATTTCCAAAACGTGCGCGCGCTCATCTTCGATTGCGGCGAAATTTCCGATCATCTCGGGCTGCCGATTCACGGCGTGTTGGGTTTCAGTCTTTTCAGCAACGCCCGCCTCACGCTGGATTACCCGGGGGAACGCGTGATCATGTCGGCGCTCGACGACACCACCCCCATGCGCGGCTGCATCCTGCCCTTCACCGCGCACAACGATGTGCCCATGGTGCAACTCGCCCTCGGCACACGCTCACTGCTGGCGTTGATCGACACCGGGAGCGACGGTTTCATCAATCTGGACCCGGCCGGGTTGGACGTGGAATTCGCCAGTCCCCCGCGCGAAGGCACCTTGATCGGCACCCTGCACGGTGACCATCGCCAGATCGTCGCGCGGTTGGCCAAGTCGCTCTACATCGGCGACCACGAAGTCGTGCAACCCATCGCCGATTTGAGTGGCAGCCTCACCTCGCTCGGAGGCGAGTTGTTGCAGAACTTCGAAATCACCTTTGATCAGGAAAAAGATCAGGTGGCGTTCTACCGCGCCGGTGAGGACATGCGCGTTTTGTCCCCGCCCAAATGGAGCTCGGGCCTCAGTTTCAACAAGGCGCGCGCGTATTGGAAAATCAATGCCATCGCTCCCAACTCCCCCGCCGCAAGAGCCGGATTCAAGATCGGTGATCTCGTCAGCCGGCTCAACGGCGAGCCCGTGGAGCAATGGGACCTCACGCGCTACCGCGCGCTCGTCGACGCCGGTGGCACGATCACCTACACGTTGATCAAAGGACGCGAAGAGGTGCCGTTCGCGGCCGCGACGTTTGTGCTCGTGCCCTGACCGCGTCCGTCGACTACGACGACGCGTCGCGCTGGAATAAGAATGCGGCCGCGCCATCGTGGCCGGTTTCCCACGGCAGACTCAGCTCGGAACGCACGAGCGAAAACGCACCGCGACTGCGTCGCACGAAGGCGTCGGCAATCTGCTCGTTTTCCTCCGGGTCGATACTGCATGTGCTGTAGACGAGTCGCCCGCCGGGCGCGACCCGTTCGGCGGCGGCGAGGAGGAGATCCAGCTGTTGCAGGGCGTGCCGTTTGAAACTGTCGGGATGCAGGCGCCATTTCACATCGACCCGGTGTCGCATCACCCCGGTATTGGAACACGGCACATCGATGAGCACCGCCGCATAAGTGGACGGCAGCTGCTTCGCGGTCAGCGCACGAGCGCCCCCGCGCAACAGATCACCCGCCACGGCGGTGGCCGTTACTCCGGATGGCACGCGTTGTAGATTCTCCGCCAGCCGGGGCATGCGGCGCCCCATCAAATCCATCGCCACGAGCGTGCCCGTGCCCATGCGATCGGCCATCGCCAGACTCTTGCCTCCCGGCGCCGCACACAGATCGAGCACGGTTTCGCCCGGCTGAGGTGCGAGCAGATCAACCGCCAGGCGGGTAGCCGCGTCCTGGACCTGAACCGTGCCGGCTTTGATCAACTCCGCCAACTCCGGCCAGTGTCCGGAGGCGGCCGCATAAAAATCAGCCGTGCCGTCGACCGGGGTCAGCCACTCCGGCTTCGGCGCGCCCTCGTCCGTCGCGCGCCATCGCAACAACACGGGCGCGGGGGATTGATTCCATTCCACCAGTTTCAACGCCGACTCATGGCCGATGCGCATCCGCCAACGTTGGACCAACCATTCGGGATGCGAGTGATAGGTAACGATATCCTCAATCGGCGCATCCGCCGTCGGCGCGGTTTCCGCCGCCAAACGCTCGGCGAGACGCCGCACCACCGCGTTGGCGAAGCCGGCCTCCTTGGCCGAGGCCAACGATTTAATTTTTTCGACCAAATGGTGCCCGACCCGCGCCGAGTGCCCCTCGGTGCCGCCTTCCAATAACTCGAAGCCCGCGACCGCGAGGCCCGCCCACACGACCGGACGCGGCGGCCGGGTCATCAACTTGTCGAGATGCGCGTCGATGCGACCCAGATGGCGGATCGTTCCCACCAACAGCGCCTGCACCCGGGCCCGCTCCGCCGGGGGCAATTCCCGGGGAAGCTTCTCCAACAACCAGTCCACCCGCTCTTCCTCCTCGCGCCAGCGCTCCAGTAAACGCACTGCCCAGGTCCAAGAAGTCGCCCCGGCGGGCATGATGAGCTCTGTCTTTGTCATGGCCCGGACGATCCTCCCGGGGTCCTACCCTGCCAAGCACTAAGCAAAGAAGGTTGTGGAGGTGTCTGTTGACATGACCCCAATCGATCCTCTCCAATGGCCAGTTCAGTCGACAAAGACCCTCGTTATGAATTTGGAAGCAGTATCAGCGCTCATCGCAAAAAAACCGTTGCTCAAAGCAGCAGCAGACAAACTCGAGTCCATGGAGCCGGAGGCCTATGTGGTCCACCAGAGCTGGGGATTCGGGCAAATCAAAAGCTATGACGAGGCCACGGAGCGCCTGATCATCGACTTCAAGGACAAGCCGGGACACGCCATGGACCCCGCGTTCTGCGTCAATACGATGGATGTGCTCCCCGCGGATCACATTCTCGCTCGCAAGGAAACCGAGGCGGCCGCGATCAAGGACTTGATCGAAAAGAACCCGGCCCAATTGGTCGTCGAAGCGCTGCAAGCCTACCCGTCCCAAGCCACCACCGCCATCGACCTGGAGATCACCCTCGCGCAAGTCGTCGGTGAGACGAAGTTCAAGAAGTGGTGGTCCGCCGCCAAAAAGGTGGTCGCCAAGGATCCCCGCATCGCCGTCCCCGCCAAAAAGACGGAATGCTACATTTTACGCGAGACCCCGGTCTCGGCCAAAGATGAGCTCATCGAAGCCTTCGGCGGCACCCGCTCCGCTCGTCGCCGTATCGCGATCGCCGAGAAACTGCTCACCGCCGTCGAAAAGGGCGAAAGCGAAGAAGAACTCCAAAAGGTGCTCGCCGTCGTCACCGAAGCCGTTCGCGACTCCAATCAGATCGATACCGCCGAGCGTCTCTACGGCGCCGCGATTCGCGACGATCTGGCCAAGCTCGCCGGCATCGATCCCGCCACACTCGAGCCGTCACAGGGTGACATCATCGTCAACGTGCGCGACCTGCCGGAAATCGCCGACGCCATTCCGGTCGGCTTCCAAAGCCGCTTCCTCGCCTTGATCAAGGACACGCATCCGATCGAATGCCGCGACGCGGTGTTCAATCTGCTCAAGTCCAGCCAAGGCAAGTTCACCACCGAGTGCATCAATTTCCTCGTCGAAAACGACTACGGCGATGACCTGGCCGAAACCTTCAAGCGGTGGCAAGTGGAGCAAAACCTCCGCGCCCCGGTGTTGTTGTGGATCGTCAAGAATCGCCACTCCAAGAAATTCGCGAAGCTCCTCCACGACCTGATCACCCCTCGTTTGCTCAGCGCGATTTTCTTCGCGATCGACTACGAGGCCCTGCAGGCCGCTTCTGCTCGCCGCATTCCGTTGGCGGATATCCTGAGCGACGACCCCGATCTCATCGCCGATCTGCTTTCGACCGCCGATCCCGAGACCGCCCGCGACCTGGCCAACACCCTCATGCTCAACCAGGGCTTCGAGGAACTGACCAAGAAGTCGCTGCTGGCCCGCTTCATTAAGATTTTCCCCGCCATTCAGTCCTTGGTCGCCGGCGATGCCGAGAGCAAGGAAGAGGCCCTGCTCGTCTCTCGCGAAAGCTACGAGCGCCGCCACGCCGAATACGAGTCCATCGTTTCCGAGAAAATCCCGGAAAACTCCAAGGCGATCGCCGCCGCTCGCGAGCACGGTGACCTCAAGGAGAACTCCGAATACAAGATGGCCAAACAGGACCAGTCCGTGCTCATGGCGCAAAAATCCCAGCTCGAGAAGGAACTGGCCAACGCCCGCATCACCGACTTCACCGAGGTTTCCGCCGATCAAATCGGCGTCGGCAGCATCGTCTCCCTCAAGAATCTCGGCAGCGGCCAAACGCCGACCTACAAGATTCTCGGCGCTTGGGACAGTGATCCGGACAACTTCGTCATCGCTTACAAAACCCCGCTCGGCCAGGTGCTCCTCGGCAAGAGCGTCGGTGACCAGGTGAAGGTCAAAATCGGCAGCACGGAAGAGGACTACGAGGTCACCGCCATTGCTCGCGTGATCGATCAGTAAGACCGCACTCGCACGTCTCACCCCATTCTCCCCGCCGTTCGCCTTAAACGAACGGCGGTTTTTTTGTATCGGCCTCGGCGTGGCCGCCCACGCCGCGCATTGGGCTCAGATTTGGCTTCCGCCCGCTCCGGGTTGCGACCTAACTGCCACTTGTGAACGGCACTTGGGATATCCTAAAACTGCTTTCTGATCCCACCCGGGTGCGCCTGTTGTCGTTATTGCGGATCGAGGAGTTGTCGGTCAGCGAGCTCGAAGAAATTCTCGGCATGGCCCAATCGCGCATTTCGTCGCAGCTGGCGCAGCTGCGCGGGAGTGAATTGGTGCAGGATCGGCGCGAAGGGAAAAAAGCGTTCTATACCGTTCACCCGCGTCTCGCCGCTCCCGTGCAACACCTGCTCGCGGCGGCCTGCGAAGCCGTGGCCCCGCAACCGGAACTGGTGGAGGATCAATCCAACCTGCAGCGCGTGCTCCACAAACGCCGGGCGCATCAGGAGCAGTATTTCAATCTCATCGCCGGCAAGCTCGGTAAAAACTACTGCCCGGGCCGGTCGTGGGAATCCATCGGGCACCTCGCTTTGCGACTGGCGCCCAAAATCGAGATCGCCGACCTCGGTGCCGGTGAGGGCCTGATTTCGCAACTCCTCGCCCGGCGCGCCGCCAAAGTATGGTGCATCGACAACTCGCCACGCATGGTCGAAGTCGGCACGGAGCTGGCCAAAAAGAACGACTTGACGAACCTGACCTACAAGCTCGGCGACATTGAAAAAGTCCCGCTGGCGAACGATTCGGTTGATCTCGCGATTCTAAGTCAGGCGTTGCACCACGCTCAGCATCCCCAGGTCGCGCTCGACGAAGCCTTCCGCGTCGTGCGGCCCGGCGGGCAACTGCTGTTGCTGGATCTGAAGGCACACACCTTCGAGAAGGCGCACGAACTCTACGCCGACGTCTGGCTCGGCTTCAGCGAAAACGCGCTGCACGGCTACCTGCGGCAGGCGGGATTTGAGAACGTCGAAATCACCACCGTGAGTCGTGAGATCGAGGAGCCTCACTTTGAGACGCTGCTGGCCAGTGGCACCAAGCCCGAGCAACGCTAAAGTCAACGGCCCGGCTTTCAGAGGCGTCGGCCTAAAATAGAACCGCCCGAGAGCGTGAGCCCCCGGGCGGTGTAGTTTACTTATTTAGACTGAGGCGACGGCCCGACGGGTCCGACGAATCAGGTTGTTAACGAAGCGGAAAGGTTTCCGCGCCGCGTTGTCCTCTCGGACGTTTTTCATGGCGTTCTGATCGACGGGTTCGCCGCTGCCCTCATTGAGGTAAGCTTCAAACACCGCGAAACTCGGGGTCATCCCCGGGAAGATCAGAAACGTTTTTCTTTTCGCTTGGTTCATGGTCAGAAGGAGGTTGCTCGCCCTATCGCGATTAACCTCCGCGCTGACCACGAATCATCAAAGAACAGGCTCAAGAGAGCTAAATGCAGACAGACGTCAATCTCGATGAATCGCAGTTACCCGCGCAAATGCGCCCGTCTCGCCCCGGAAAATGAAGAAGGACGCCCTGGGAGGGGCGCCCTTCAAAACCTAACACCAAGCAAACCTATAGAACTTTGAACCAAACTACTAACCGAACTAAATTCGTTGTATCGGGGTAGACGCAGGTCCGGCGCAAAACGCTCAAACATTTCTTAGAAAAAATTCCGGGGCCGGACCGTTATCTGATTCTGTTTCAGATTATCCTGATTTTCAGAATCTTGTGAATAGCGGTTCACCGCCCCAAAAATAGGGGCGCCCTGTCGGACGCCCCTAATGACCTAACACCAAGCAAACCGTAGAATCTCAACACTGAGCTGATTCGTCTAACGGGTGCTGTCTATCTGCACCCAGATAGACGTGAGTTGCTCGGATACGCTCAAATTTCTCTCATAAAAATGAGCGTTTTTTATCGAAGCGGTCGTAACCGGGGAATTCCCCTCATGGATGCCGGGGGCCGAATAATTCGGCCGCAGCGATCAGGAACCGTCGATAACGCTCATCGGATCGAGGGCCGGAACCTTGCCGGCCTCCACCCGCAACGGATAACGGTGCACGTTGCCCTCGTAGTTTCGAAAGACGATTTCGTCGTCCGTGATTTTTTCGATGTAGTCGGGATTGATCGGCACTTTTCCGCCCCCACCCGGTGCATCGATCACGTATTGCGGCACTGCATAACCGGTGGTGTGCCCACGCAGCGAACGCACGATTTCGATGCCCTTGCGCACATCGACTTTGAAATGAGCGCCTCCCGTGATCAGATCCATCTGATAAATGTAGTAAGGCCGCACCCGCATGCGAAGCAACCGGTGCACCAGTGCCTTCATGACTTCGGCATCGTCGTTCACGCCGCTGAGCAGCACGCTTTGATTCCCCAGCGGCACCCCTGCAAATGAGAGCCGCTCACACGCATCGCGTAACTCAGCCGTGGCTTCCTTCGGGTGGTTGACATGGATGCTCATCCAGATCGGGCCGTAGCGTTTGAAAATCTCGCAGAGCTTGGGCGTGATGCGTTGGGGCAAAAACACCGGGATGCGTGAGCCGATGCGAATAAACTCAACATGCGGGATCTCCCGCAGGCGGGCCAACAAGTGCTCCAGCTTGCGGTCCGACAACAACAATGGGTCACCCCCGGACAGCAGCACGTCGCGCACTTCCGGATGCGCCTCGATGTAGCGGAGCCCCTGCTCGTATTCGGGATGGAAATTGTAGTCCTGCGCATTGGAAACCAGCCGACTGCGCGTGCAGTAGCGGCAGTAGGCAGCGCACCGATCCGTGACCAAAAACAACACGCGGTCCGGATAACGATGCACGATTCCCGGCACTGGAGAGTGTTCGTCCTCCCCCAGAGAATCCAATTGCTCGCCCGGCGATACCAGCATCTCGCCCTCCCGGGGAATGAGTTGCTTGCGGATCGGGCAATTCGGGTCCGTGCGATCGATCAGATTGAAAAAATACGGCGTGATCGCGAGAGACAGCTTTTTACCCGCAAACGCGACTCCGCGGCGCTCCTCGGGCGTAAGCGTCATGAACCGCTCCAAATCTTCCAGCGAGGTGATACGGTTTTTCAGCTGCCAGGTCCAATCCTGCCACTGTTCGGCGGGCACGTGTTGCCACAGCCCCTGCCCTTCAAACCAAGTCGAACGATCTTCAGTAAATCCCATGCGTAACGCGCAGTAAGTAAGGCGGGCCGGTGGTGTCAAACGACCACCTCAAATCTGTTACCTCCTCGGATGAACCATATTACCCATGGACGGTTGGGTAGTATTCCTGACCCGGCTAAAGTTGCAATGGATGGGGACGATAGTTGACTCACACCAACTCCTCACCCGTCCGACCCCCTTTCGGCGATGATCCATTTTCCTCTCCAGTCCAACTACGCCCGTAGCGGCGTCAGCGCGTTGACCGTCGCCATGTGTGGTGTCGGGATGATCCGTAGTGGAGACGAATGGGGACTGACTCTGATCATCGCCGCCTTGGGCGCGATCGTGCTCCTCCTGCTGTGGCGTCGCCCTCCGTCACCCGCAGCCACGCCCCACCCGTCCGAAGCGGAATCGGCCCAGGCTTCACAGTCTCAAACCGAAGCCGATTTTGTCGCCGCCCGTCTGGCGACGATCTGGGAACGCTCGCCGCTGGCGATGACCTTGCTCGATCCGCACAGTCCCGACCGCGACATTATCATTCTCGATTGCAATCAAGCGGCCTGCGAGCTCCACGGCTACACGCGGGAGGAACTCATCGGCCAATCGATCGACATCCTGGAGGAAACCCCGTGGACCCAGTGGCGCGACAGCTGGCTCTCCAATCTGCGCGAAAAAGGCCGGGTCGAGGGCCAAAGCAGCCATCGGCGCAAAGACGGCACCATTTTCCCGACCGAGTATTTCACCTGCTTGGTCAAGGTCGAAGACCGGGAAGTCGTGATCGGCATGGACCACGACGTCACCGATCGTCGAGCCGCCGAACTGGCGATGAAGGAAGCCAGGGACGAAGCCGAGGCGGCCAATCGCGCCAAAAGCGATTTTCTCGCGGTCATGAGCCACGAGATTCGCACCCCCATGAACGGTATTCTCGGGTTCACCAACCTGCTGCACGACACCGAACTCAATGCCGAACAACGCGACTGGTTGAGCACCATTCGCTCGTCCGGTGAAACGCTGCTCACGCTGATCAATGACGTGCTGGATTTCTCGAAAATCGAGTCCGGGAAAATGGAAATGGACCTCCAGCCCGCTCGCATCACGCGCTGCATCGAGGAAGTCGTCGGCCTCCTATGGAGCAAAGCCAACGAAAAGGAAATCGAGCTCCTCTCGTGGGTCGATCCGGCGGTGCCGGACTGGGTCACCACCGACATCACTCGGTTTCGCCAGGTCGTGCTCAATCTCGTGGGCAACGCCATTAAATTCACGCCTCGCGGAGAGATCGAGGTCCACGCCAAACCGCATGCCCCCATCCGGCCGGGCGGCCGCGACTGCCTCGCCATCACCGTGCGCGATACCGGCATTGGCGTGCCCCCGGATCGCCGGGACCGCCTGTTCCAACCGTTCATGCAGGCTGATTCCTCCACCACCCGGGAATATGGTGGCACCGGCCTCGGACTCGCCATCTCGCGTCGCTTGGCCGAGCTCATGGATGGCAGCATCGAACTGGTGGCATCGTCCGCGAAGGGCTCCACCTTTGAACTGATCGTCGCCGCGCCGGCCTGCTCTCCGCCGCCCGACGCGATCGAACATGAATTTCTCGACGAGAGTGCCTTGGACCTGACCAAGAAACGGGCCCTCATCGTCGATGACAACGAGACCAACTGTCGCATTCTCACCAGTCTGCTCCGGCGGTGGAACATGGAGACCGAAACCTTCTATTCGGGTGACAGCGCCCTGAAACGCATGGAAAACGGCCCCCCGTTCGACATTGTCCTGCTCGACATGATGATGCCGGGGATGAACGGCATGGAGGTCGCCCACCACATCCGAGCGTCGGCCGCGGCCGCGGAACTCCCCCTCCTCCTGCTTTCGTCCGTCGGCCACGACGAATTGCGGCGCATGGGTGATATCAAAATTTTCGACACCATTTTGCACAAACCGGTGCGACAGTCCGGCCTGTTCGACGCCGTGCTGGATGCCTTCGCCATCGAGGTCGACAAGAACCAGCGCTCGGCCCATCCATTCGACTCAGGCAAACGCACGTTCGCGCTCGATCACCCGTTGGATATTCTGGTGGCCGAAGACAACAAGGTGAACCGCAAGTTGATTCATCAGGTGCTGTCCCGGCTCGGCTATGCGCCCACGCTCGTGGAAAATGGTCGCGACTGCCTCGATGCGCTCCGCGAGAGACCTTACGACATCATCCTCATGGACTGCCAGATGCCCGTCATCGACGGTTACGAAGCCACCGGCAGTATTCGCCGGGGCGAAGTGGGGCTGGATCGCAGCGATGTTCATGTCGTCGCCCTCACGGCCGCCGCGATGGTCGGAGACCGCGAACGCTGCATCGAGGCCGGGATGGACGACTACCTGTCCAAACCGATTCGCTCGGATGAATTGATCAAGGTCTTGGACGGCAGCACCCGGCGAATCTCCTGATTGTTTCGCTTTAGTTAGGAAATCCCTTGGCAGGTGCGAACGCACGGGTTTTCGTCCGACTTTAATGCCTACATCCAAGCCTGCAGTCCTCGCCCTCGAAGATGGTTCGGTCTATCACGGCCTCGCCTTTGGCGCCGACGCCACCGTCGCCGGGGAGTGTGTCTTCAACACCTCCATGACGGGCTATCAGGAGATTATCACCGATCCGTCGTATTTCGGCCAAGTGGTCACCATGACCGCAGTGCAGATCGGCAACTACGGGATTAATCTGGAAGACGCCGAGGCCGACCGCCCGATGTGCAGCGGTTTTGTGGTCCGGGAACTCTCCCCCATCGCCTCCAATTGGCGCTCCACGATCCCCCTCGGCGAGCATCTCAAGCAAAATGGCATTCCCGGCATCAGCGAAATCGACACCCGTGCGCTCACCAAAAAACTGCGGGTGGCCGGTGCCATGAAGTGCTGCATCAGCACGCTGCCCATCAGCGACGAGGACGCCGTGGCCAAAGCCCGGGCGTGGGAAAATATCGCCGGCAGCGACTACGTGAAGGATGTCACGTGCGACGAACCATTCATCTGGGGGGCTGAAGATGCCGCCCGCTTCAACGCGCCCTACCTCCCGGCGGGAACGACCTTCGGCGGCCAGCCCGCGTTCGAAAAACGCCATCGCGTGGCCGCTTTCGACTTTGGCGCCAAACACACGATCTATCGCAAACTCATCCGTCACGGTTTCGATGTGCAGGTGTTCCCCGCCAACGCGTCACCAGAAATGATTCGTGAGCATGCGCCGGACGGACTTTTCCTGTCCAACGGTCCGGGTGATCCCGCCGCATTGAACTACGTGCACCGCACCGTTTCGGCTCTGATACCCGAGATGCCCACCTTTGGCATCTGCCTCGGTCACCAGATGCTCACCCACGCGCTGGGGGGCAAGACGTTCAAACTCAAATTCGGCCACCGCGGGGGCAATCAGCCGGTCAAAAACCTGGAGACCGGCCGCGTTTCGATCACCGCCCAGAATCACGGCTTTGCCACCGATCCCGACAGCCTGGAAGCCGGAGGCGCCATGGTGACCGAGATCAACTTGAACGACAAAACCGTCGAAGGCCTGCGCCATAAGGAACTGCCGATCTTCTCCGTGCAATATCACCCCGAAGCCGCACCCGGTCCCAACGACGCTGATCCGCTCTTCAACGATTTTCGGGGGCTGATCGAACAACGCCAGGCCGGAAAGATCTGAGCACGTTGGCCGGTGCTCCGCCGCCGCCCCGCACGCCGTCGGCGCGCTGATTAACCGCCCAGGACCGCCGCAAATTTTTCCGCGTCGGCCGGGGTATCGATACCGAGCCCCGGGTCATCTGTCAGCCCGACCGCAATGTCGTAGCCATTTTCGAGCACGCGGAGTTGTTCGAGTTTCTCAATTTGCTCCAACTCTCCCGGCGGCAGGGTCGCGATTTTGGCCAAAAGATCGGCATGGTAGGCATAGAGCCCCAGATGCTTGCGACAGGGATGCGATTCCACCCAGTCGTCTTCAATCGTCAGACCCAAATCCCGCGGGAACGGCATGCGCGATCGCGAAAAATACAACGCCCGACCATCCCGCCGCATGACCACCTTGACTTGGTTGGCGTTGTAAAAATCCACCACCCGCTTGAACGGTGTGGCAAGGGTGGCCATCGGCACGTCACCGCTGATCAGGGCGGCCAATTTGCGGATTTGCGCCCCCGTGACCAAGGGCTCATCGGCCTGCACATTGATTACACGCTTGGCCTGCACGGTTTGATTGGCCTCCGCCAAACGATCGGTGCCACTGGCGTGGTGCGCTCCCGTCATCAGCGTCTGAAAACCGGCCGCCTGCAACGGTGCCGCCAACAACTCATCATCGACGGCAAACCACAACGGAAACTCCGGCACCTCGGCTGCAATGCGTCGGGCGACCCATAGGATCAACGGTGTTCCCGCCACCTCGTGCAGCAGCTTCCGCGGGAAGCGGGTGGATTCCAGACGACAGGGAACAATAATGGCGTTATCAGGCATGCAAGTGGGTGGCAGATTGGAGGGCCGGTTTTTGGGTTGCAAGCCGCCCGACGCCTACGGAGCCTTTCGCGCTCCTATGTCCGATCCTAACGACGCTGCTGCACCAAATGGCCCGCTCTCCCGAGAGCTGGTGGTAGAGAACAAAATGGGCATTCACGCGCGTCCCGCCGCGATGATTGTTCGCGTCACCAATAAGTTTAAGGCCGACGTGCTGGTCGAGAAGGATGACGAGCAGGTCAACGGCAAGAGCATCATGGGTCTCATGATGCTGGCCGCCGGCAAGGGCTCTCAGGTCCGCTTTCACGTCACCGGCGACGACGCCAACGCGATGCTCGACGAATTGCAGGAGCTTTTCGCCCGCAAGTTCGACGAGACCTGAGCCGCCGCGCGCGGCGAGGCCGCGCTTTTAAGCCGGCAGGCGATAAAACCGTCGCGCATTTGCGGTGGTGACCTGCGCGAGAGTCGCGTAGTCCACGGCAAACATATCGGCGACGTAATCCGCCGTGTGGCGCACGTAAGCCGGCACATTGGGTTTCCCCCGATGGGGCACCGGTGTGAGGTAGGGCGCGTCCGTTTCGATCATCAGTCGCTCCAGGCCCTGCACCCGTGCGGCTTCGCGCACCGATTCGGCATTTTTATACGTGATGATCCCGGTGAAGGAAGCATAGCCGCCTCGCTCCCGCAGGACCGTCATCTCCGCCGGTCCTTCCGCGAAGCAGTGAAACACGATGTGCGCCCAATTCACCCCGCTCGCGTCGATGAGTTCCACGCACTCGTCAAACGCGCCCCGTGAGTGCACGACCACGGGGCAGTCCCAGCGCTTCGCCAGCGCCAGTTGCTCCGCAAAGGCAGCCTTTTGCCATGCCATCACGGTCTCGGCCCGGGTGGCATCGTTTTTCGGCAGATGAAATCGATCCAACCCGCATTCCCCCAACGCCACCGGCAGCGGTCCACCCGCAGCCGGTGCCCAAAACGCCGGCAGGGCGGCTAGTTCGGCTTCCCAGGTTTCGTCCACCGCGCAGGGGTGCAGCCCCGCCGTATAGTAAATCGTGCCGGGATGTTCCCGCGCCAGATCGCGGTAGATCGTCCAGTCATCCGTGCCCGTGCCCACGGTGATCAGTGTGTCAACATCGGCGGCGCGAGCCTCGGTCAGGGTGGCGGCGAGCTCCCCGCGCCGGGCGAAGGAGTCGAGGTGAGTGTGGGAATCGATGAGGCCCATGCGGTTTTTCTCCCGATTCAAACGCGGTAGAGCGTGGCGTATCGCTCTTCCAAATACGCCAGCAAGGGTCGGGGCGACAGCGGCGATCCCGTCACGCGTTCGACCAATGCGAGCGCCGAATATCGGCGGCCGTGGGCATGCACGTTGGTGCGCAGCCACGTCAACAGGCGGCCAAACTCGCCGCGGGCAAAATCAGTTTTCAGCTCGGGCAGGTCGCGCTGCGCCTGCGCCCAGAGTTGGGCGGCAATCATGTTGCCCAGACAGTAGCTCGGGAAATAACCGAACGCTCCCCCACTCCAATGCACGTCCTGCAGCACGCCGCGCTGGTCGTCGGGCGGCCGACTCCCCATCAGCTCTTCGCTCAACGCGTTCCAGGCGTCGGGCAGATCCGCGACAGCCAACTCCCCGGAAAAGAGCCGCTGCTCGATTTCAAAACGCAGGATGATGTGGAGATTGTAGTGCACTTCATCCGAATCGACGCGAATGAACGTGGGCTGCACCGCGTTGACCGCGAGGTGCAGGTCATCCGAGGAAACACCTTCCAAAGCGGTGCCAAATAATTCGCGATACCGCGGCTCGAAATGATGCCACACCGCTCGGCTGCGGCCGACTTGGTTTTCCCACATCCGGCTTTGTGACTCATGCATGGCCATGCCGGCGTGCTGGCCGAGCGGCGTCGCGTGGTCCGCCAAGGGCAGACCCTGCTCATACATGCCGTGGCCGGCTTCGTGAATGGAGCTGAAGAGCGAATCGAGCGGTTCGTCCGGCGCATAGCGCGTCGTCAACCGCACATCCGCCCCGGAGCCTTCGCAAAACGGATGCGGCGCCACGTCGATCCGACCCCGGCGATAGTTGAAACCGAGTTTTTCGGTCACCTCCCGCAGAAAGACCGCTTGGGCCTCCACCGGAAACCCGCGCAAGGGTTTCACCTCGCGTTGCCGTGGCGATGCCGTGATGCGCTGCACCAGCGGCACCAGCCCCGCCTTCAGCTCGCTAAACAGGGTCCCGATCGTCCCCGCTGTGAATCCCGGATCGTGCTGGTCGATCATGTAGTCGTAGGGGCGGTCCGCCCAGCCCTGCAAAGCCGCCTCGCGCTTCGCCAGATCGAGGTGCTTCGCAATGAAAGGCGCGTAGGACGCAAAATCGTTGGCCGGTTTGCAGCGGGTCCATGCATGGTAGGCCGCACTGGAGTGCCGGGCCTTCTCCGTCACAAAATCCGCCGGCAGCAACGCCACCCGATCGAAGTCCTTGCGCGCCTCGCGCACCACCACCTGCTGATCCGCCGACAACGTCTCACGTTGCTGCTCGAGCGTCGTCAGAGCGTCGCCAATCGCCGGATCCGATGCCGCCTGATGTTCGAGTTCGGCCATGATGGCCATCTGCTCTCCGCGCAAATCCGCGCTGTCGGGCGGGAGATTGACCTGTTCGTCCCAGCCCAGGAGGCCGTTGATGGAGCGCAGGTGATGCGCGCGGTGAAGTTTCGCGACAAGCGTATCGTAGGTGGCAGACATGATGACGGGGAGCGTGGTGGAAATCCTCACCCTCAGCAGTCAAATCCGTCGGCGCAACCTTCCCGCACAAAAACGGGCCGCTTCGATGGAAGCGACCCGCCTGACTACACGACTACAAAACAAAACTCAGAACGCCCAGTGATCGAGTGCCGCGAGGCCTTTGATCAGGACGTTGCCACCGCTGGCTACGAGGGCGACCAACGGACCACCTCCGTTGACCGCACCCTCGAGCCGGTTCTTGCCGTTGCCACCCCGGCCGGTGGGCGCGACCGCGAGATCGCTCTTCACCTGGCCCCATTTGGCGCGGGCTTGAACTTGCATGGCCGTCGCAGGATCGACGGTAATTTTCACATCGCCGGCCGAAGCTTTGAGTCGGACTTCATGGGCGATTTTCCCCTCCAAACCGGCCACGATATCGCCACGAATCGCTTCGGCGGTGATGCCTCCGACGGTCGACATCACATCGATGTTACCGTTGTCCGCCCGCAGATCAGCGCGGCCTTGGACGGTGCCGATGTTGAGGTCGCCCGTGTGCGAGCGAGCGGAGAGATCACCCGTGGTGCGAGCCACACTCAAATTGCCCCGGCGCGTCTCCGCGGAAACTTCGCCCTCAATGCGACCGATGAAAATATCTCCGTCCATGGTGCGGGCGCGCACGCGGCCGTGAAAATCGTTGCCCACGTAGACCGTGCCGGTCTGGGAAATCACATCCATGCTGCAAGTCTGCGGCACGCGCAGCGTGAGCTTCACGCTGCGATCCGGAACCTTGCCCACGCCAAACTCCACGCCCAGGCCATTCTGCCGCACGCCAATCGCGAGACCTGCGCCAAACGGACTGCCCTGCACCACGATCGCATCCAACCACCGCTGGTCATTCGCCGTGCTGGAATTGGCTTCGAGGATCAACTCCACGCGACCCGACTCCCCTTGTTCGACATCGATCGAGCCGTGGAACGTTGCCAGGTTGATGAGCGGCATATCACCCACCGCCCACGAAAATGATTCGACGCGCTGGGCCGCTTGAGCGAGCGATCCGAGCAGGAGTCCCAACACAAAAATGGAGCGGAAAGCGGGTTTCATGATTCTAGGTAAATAACCCTAGACGTAATTCGCAAGAAGTTCCCTATCGGTATTACTCAGCAAGACCGCCTAGCGGATCTACGTAGGTCGTGAAAACCGTGGTCGACGCGGTTGCGTTGGGCCTCACGCGGAATAGTTTCCGCATTCAAGTCTCTCAGCCTCCATGCAACGTTTCGCATTCCTCGCTCTCTTGGCCGCTGTCGCAGGACTGATCAGCGGATGTTCGGCTCGCGCCGACGAAACCGCCAAAATCGTGCCGCCCGCGAAGGACGGTATGGTCGAAACACTCGACCTCACCGCATCACAATGGCGGGAGCGCCTGACCCCGCAGGAATTCCACGTGCTGCGGCAGGCCGGCACGGAGCGCCCGTTCACCAGCCCGTTGTTGGAGGAGAAACGCGCCGGCACCTTCGTGTGCGCCGGCTGTGAGCTGCCGTTGTTTTCGTCGGAAACGAAATTCAAGTCCGGCACGGGTTGGCCCAGCTTTTGGCAACCCATCGCGGAAGGGCATGTGGAGGAGCGCCGCGACGTGAGTTTGGGCATGATTCGCGTGGAAGACCTCTGCGCCCGCTGCGGGGGGCACCTCGGTCACCAATTCAACGATGGACCCCGCCCGACCGGCATTCGCTACTGCATCAACGGGGCCGCCCTCAAATTCGTGCCGGCGGAGTAACCCTCCGCAACGTCAGACCAACGCCGCCTGCCAAACGTCTTCCTTGAAGCCGACCAGTCCGACACCTGGCGCGAGCAGAAACGGACGCTTCACCAAGTTGCCGTTTTCACTCAACAACGCCAGCGCGTCGTCCGGGCTCATAGCGGGCAGTTTTGGTCCCAGCTTGAGTTCGCGGTAGTCGCCTCCCGAGGTGTTGAAGAGTTTCTTCAACTCCCCGTTTTGATGTCCGAGCATTTGTTTGAGCTCGGCCCGGGTCGGGGGTGTTTCGCGGATCGGTTTTTCGCTAAAATCGAGGCCCTGCTGGGTCAGCCATTTCGTGGCTTTGCGACAGGTGGAACACTTCGCGTAGGTGTAGACGACGAGGTTTTTCATCGGACCCAGCTGATATCGTGCACGACGAACTGCCAATTCCCTTTGTAGGTTCCCAGCTCACCGTAGAACTCGAAAACCCGGTTGCGCGTGTGCTGAGCCTGCAAAACATCGCGCACGTCGCGCGGCGGGGCGTAAACATCGTAGATCACGCCACCGGTGCGGACCTTCAGATTACGTCCGTCACTGATCGAAGTGCCTCTGACTTTGAACAACTTGCCGCGCCACGAACCGTCCTTCAGATCGACCGAATCCGGCAGCGAGGCGACGTCGATCGCCTGATTCAAGTCCGCCCCTGCGTAATTGACCCGCAAAACGTTCGCCGTTGGCACCGCGTCCGACGGGTGATCGAGCGCCATCCACTTGTCGCGCAACCCACTGTCGACGGTGCGAAAGTGGGCATAGGTCGGTAAATGATCGGAGAAACCGCTGCCGCCCGGTCCGCTACTATCCCACCGGCGGGGCGCGCCCGCCAGATCGGCGTTCACGCCCATCAGCCGAGCGACCCGAAAGGAATTATCCTGATACTGCACGCCCGCTTCGTCGTAGAGACCGCGCGATACCACCAGATGCATAAGCGTGCCCCACTCGCCCCGGTAGACATCGCTCCCCCGCTGCTCCGGCTCGAGTTCATACCACAGATTATAAAAATCGGCGGCACCGGTTTGCAGCGCTGTTTCGCTGCCCTGCGCCTTCAGGACGTCGTTGATCGATGTCCGTGGCATGTCGGGATAGCGCGGTTTCTGGTTATACTGCGCGTTAAAGTCACCGCCGACGACTATGTCGGCTTGCGGGTCAGTGGTCAAAATCTCGTCCAATCGACGCCGCAGCACCGTGGCGTTCTCGATGCGCAACGTTTCCATCGACGGATCACTCGCGCCCGATTTCCAGTGGTTGTTGAAGACAAAAAGCGTCTGCCCTTCCACCTCGACCTCCACTTCCAGAATGTTGCGTGCCGATGAGATGGCATGTTCACGCACGGCTCGGACCGGAAACTTGGTCAACGTGACGCATTTGATGGCCCGACCTCCCGCCGACGGGTCCGGCGCGGGCGCGTCGCTGCCGACGACGACGTGGTAACCGGACAGTCCTGCGTCCGCCATTGCCTTGAGCAACCAGGCCTCGGCGGGCGCGCCCTTCCACTCCGGCGCCAATCGCGCCCCATCGTCCACGCTCAAAGCCGAGAGCGGGGTCGCGCGAGCTGATATGACGAAGTCCTCCAAAGCGCCCACCCGCGATTCCGGCGTCTGGTCGATCTCGATCTCCTGCAGCATCACAATGTCGGGGCCGGCCCCGCCACGAAATTTCTGCAGGATCGCCGCGATGTTGCTGACCTTGGTCACCACATGGGCGGGCCGGTAGTGATCCGGTTGATAGTCGTCGTAGACCGCCACACCATCCGCGTCGTGCAGATTCTCCACGTTATAGACGACCACGGTAAAGGATTGCGCCGCCGAAACCACGCCCGCGCCCCAGATCAGGCTCAGGCCCATCACGAAATATTTGGCCAACATCCCCGCAAGCTAGCGCGCCGCCGCCCCCGAGCCAGTGCAATCACGACTCCATCCGTAAGTCCGTCGTAGACCGGATTAAGCGCAATTCATCCTCGCCGCCCCCTCTTCCGCCGTTCATCAAGAACCGGTTCTTCGTGCCCTTCATCCCGCTACCATGAAATCTTCGCGATTCCCATTACTGCCGGTCTTGGTTTGGACCGTTTTCGCAGCGTCTTCGGCTCCCGCTCAAATTTCGTTTCAATTCGATTACACCGACGCGAATACCGGCTTCAACGACCCCACCGATGGCGCTGCCCGCCGCACCGCCCTGGAACAAGCTGCTCAGATTCTCTCCGACACGATCCCGACGTCGACGCCGGTGACGGTGACCTTTTCGGTGGTTTCCACCAACAACGATGACAGCACGCTCGCCAGTGCCGGCAGTGACAGCACCGCCGAGGACATCGGTTTCAGTCCGACCGTGGTGTCGCAAAAAATCGTCAACGGCACCGACGCGAACGGCGCCGCCGCCGACGGGGAGATCAATTGGAATTTCTTCCACAACTGGGACCTCGACGACGACGTGGCGCCCGACGCCTTCGACTTCAAAAGCACCGCCATGCACGAGCTGCTGCATGCCATGGGGTTTGTGAGCGCGATCTCCTCCACCGGCGAGGGACTGTTCGTCGGCACCGTCGGCGATCCCAACGCTTGGTATTTGATTGACCAATACCTCGTCACCGCCACCGGCCAGTCCTTTGTCGATACGCAGTTTCGTTTCGACGCCGGACTCGTGGGCAACCTCGACGACAATCCCGGCATCTACTTCAACGGCCCCCATGCCGTGGCCGCCAACGGCGGCAACCCGGTCGCGTTCTACTCCCCCGAACCCTGGGAGGAAGGCAGCAGCGGCAGCCACACCGACGACAACACTTACCTGGGCACCTCCGCCCTGCTCATGAACGCGGCCACCGACACCGGCCCCGGCGTGCGCACCCTCAGCGCCATCGAGTTGGGCATTCTCCGGGACATCGGCTACGACATCGCCCCCACCACGCCGACGGATCCGCCCACCACCACGTCACTGACTTATCTTTCCAACATTTCCGTGCGCACCACAGCCGGCAGTGGGGACCAAACGCTTTCCGTGGGCTTCGCCGTTTCCGGTGGCAGCAAAGGCATGCTTATCCGTGGCGTTGGTCCGACACTCGACTCGTTCAACATCACCGGCGCCATCGCTGATCCTCAAATCGCACTCTTTTCGAGCGCCCAATTACAACTCGAATCCAACGACGATTGGGATGCATCCGCTTCAACCACCTTCTCCACCGTCGGTGCGTTCAGTCTCCCCGACGGCAGTTTCGACTCCGCCTTGGTCACCAGTTTGGCTCCCGGTGCCTACACTGTTCAGGTCACGGACGTGAATGGTGCGTCCGGCATCGCGCTCGCCGAGATTTACGATACCGCCGCGCCCACCAGCGCCGACGGTCCCCGGTTCACCAATATATCGGCGCGCTCCCAAGTCGGCATCGGAGCCGAGGTGTTGACCGCCGGCTTTGTCATTGCCGGCGAAGGCACCAAAACCCTGCTCATCCGCGGCATCGGCCCCGGCCTCAATCAGTTCAGCATCGCGGGCGCAATCGCCGATCCCCAACTCTCACTCTTCCGGTCCGAGAGCGGCGGTTCGTCCACTCTGGTCGAATCCAACAACGACTGGAACTCCGCGACGATTGCCCCTACCGCCGATCGTCTGGGTGCATTCGCCATTACGGCGGGCAGTTTGGATTCGGCCTTGCTCGTCACGCTCACCCCCGGTGCCTACACCGTGCAGTTGTCCGGGGTCGCCAATGGCACCGGCGTGGGGATCATCGAAGTTTACGATGCCGACTGAGCCCGAATCCACCCCACTCCTCAACGTCTCCCGACTCAACGTCGCCCGCGGAACCAAGCGGCTCCTGCGCGACCTGACGTGGTCGATCCAACCCGGCGAGCATTGGGTGGTCATGGGACCCAACGGCTGTGGGAAAACCACCCTGTTGCGCAGCCTCACCGGTTTCATCGCCCCGTCGTCCGGCGACATCACGCTTCTCGGCGCGGTTTACGGCGAAACCGATTGGCGGGAGGTCCGGCAATCCGTCGGACTGGTGTCATCCTCGCTGCAACCCCACATTCCGGGCGGCGAGATCGCCTTGGAAACCGTCATCAGCGGACGTTACGACCAACTCGATTTCTGGGGCGAATCCACCGCCGCCGATGAACGCGCCGCCCTGGCCTTGTTGCGCAAACTTCATGTCGGCGCGATCGCCCGCCGCGAATGGGCTTACCTGTCCCAAGGCGAACGCCAGCGCGTGTTGATCGCGCGCGCCCTCGCCGCCCGTCCCCGCTTGCTCATTCTCGACGAACCGTGCGCCGGACTCGATCCCGTGGCTCGCGCGGAATTCCTCGCCGCCATGAATGGTCTCACGGATGACGTCCACGGCCCGGCCGTTTTGCTGGTGACCCACCACGTCGAGGAAATCACCACAGGGTTCACCCACGCCATGCTCATGGCCAAAGGTCAGTCCGTCGCCGCCGGCCCCCTGCGCGAAACGCTCAACAACACCAATCTCAGCACGGCATTCGCCGCGCCCCTGCGCATTCGCCGCACGGCCAAAGGTTGGCACCTGACCAGCGTTTCCGGCTAAGACTATTTCGCTCGAACGGTCGGGCGCGCTCGCCGAGCGCGCCGTCGCTCACCCCAGATAATCCGCCAACCGAACGACATCGCCCGGCTCCAGCGGCATGGCCCGCGCCGCGGCCAAGGCCTTGGCCGTTTGATAAATCAACTTCCCGCCGCGGATGATCACCATCGCCCGATCCACCAACGGCAGATTGGCCAGCGCGGTGCTGCCGTAAGCGTTGAGCCCGGCCCGCCACGGCACCCGCACCAGCGCCCCGCTCGAAATATCCACGATCGTGATCATGCCTGCCGTCGAAAGTTGCGCCAAAGATCGCACCGACGCGGCACTGATCGATCCCACCGCATTCACCGACGCCGCCGCGACCTTGGTCGACGATCTCACCCCTGCCGCCGTGATGCGCCCCGCCCCGCCCACGGAGGAAGCACTCACGCGCGTGGTCGTGCGCACGCCGGCGGCCGCCACACTGCCGGTGCCTCCAATCCCCGCCCCCGCCACACTCGTCGAAGCCTGCACCCCGGCCGCGGCCACGGTGCCGGCGCCCCCGGCGGAAGCGGCCGAAACCCGGGAGCTCGAACGAATGCCCGATGCCGCCACGCGGCCCGCCCCCATCACCGCACTGCCCGAAACCTTGCCGCCAGCTCGCACTGTCTGGGCTGCAACTTTGCTGGTTTGCTTCACCACTTCTCCCGCCAACACCACCGGAGAACTCGCGGCTTTGGCCAGTCGAACCACGGTGCAACCGGACTGGAGCAACGTAACAAATATGATGATACCGGCCCAGGGCCGCAGGGGTTTCATGAGCCGCGACGATGGCAGTCCACCGTTCCCCGTCAACCGCCGGTGATCAGCGGGATCCGGGATGACGGAAGAGTCCATCCAACGCGTTCAGACTCTTGAGCGGTTTCTGCTTGGTCTTCCCCGGCAGCGGCGTGACCGCCATCGGCTTGGGGGGCGGTTTGGCCGGAGCGGTTGGCGACGTCGCGACTGCCCGGCCACCGCCGCGAATCGTCGCCACGGCATGGTCCAGTTTTTTGGCCGACACCGGCTCCGCCGTTCCGAGATTTTGGGCAAAGATACTCACGCGATATTCCTCCACCAACCAACGCAGGGACTCTCCACCCGGCTCGGCCTGCAGCTCCCGCGCGGCCTTCAAATAGGGCGCGATCAGCTTCGCGCGTTGAGCATCCTTGACGGGATCCCGGGACCATCGATCCGCCCGTGCCTGCATGCCCCGCAGATAGCGCGGCACGTGCCCGAGTTGTGAATACGAAATGTCCCGCAGGAAACGCGGCGACACCAGGGCATCCAGATCCGCTTTCATCCCGTCGAACGGCGTCGGGTGCACCAAAAGTTCCTGCCGCAAGGCGAGCACTTCGCGCACCCGATCGATCAACCGGGGCACGAGGCCGCGCAGGGTCTGTTTCGCTTCCTCCACGGCGACATCAAAGCGTTGCTTGGTGCGTCCGCCATCGCGGGACGGTAGACGCTCCGGCGCAGTGATCCACGCGGTTAATCCGGCCATCGCATCCGCCGACAATTCCGCCACGGGAGCCAGGGTGCTCGCCACCGCGCCGACATCGCGCATCGAGCGCAGGTCTTTCTCCATCCACGCCAGATCGTAACGCAGCGCCTGCGCCAGCATCGCCCGCAGCCCGGCGGGGCGCCGTCGGTCGGCATCCTCGATGGTCCGACATAAACGCACCGCCACGCCCTCTCTCGTGACATCAAAAACCGGATACGCCTGCACCGGCACGCCCGCAGTTTCACCGATGGTCACTTCGTCCGGCAGCTCCCCGATCGTCCAGCCTTCCAGCGGCTCAGTTTCCCATTGGCACCGCGCCCGTTTCCACACCCCCGGCGCTTCTTTGGCGATACCGCTGCTGGCTTGACGTTTTTGCGCTTCCACCGCCGCCCGCACTTCTACCAATTCCCGCGAACCGACGATTTCCGTGCCGTGGTCATCGGTCACGCGCACCCGCACCCGCAGGTGATCCGGCAAGGGGCGTTCGTCCCAAACCGATGGCGAAATGCGCAGTGAAAACCGTTCGCCCAGCAACGCAGCCAGGGCCTCGGGCAACGTTTCCCGCCGCCCGGTCAAACGGTCCCGCGATGCCAGTTGCGGCACGAGAGACTTCGCCGTCGCCGCCAGCGGCATGACTTCGCGTCGCAGCTCTTTGGGCAGTCCGCGCAAATAGTGCTCCACCTTCTGCGGCAAGTGCCCCGGCACCGCCCAATCCAAGGCCGCCGGAGTCAGGCCGTCGGCGCCCGTCACATCGACTTCAAGCGTCACGCCGTCGTCGGCTTCGCCCGGCTTGTAGTTGTAGTTCAGCGGCAGGACCTCGTTGTTGAGCGGCACTGACTCCGGAAAGGCAGCGGCATCGACGGTCAACGCTTCCGGATCGCGCAGGGTTTCCGCATCAAATTCCAAAAAGCGCGGCTCGTGCGGACGCCGTTCCTTTACCAACGCAATCAATTCCGGCACGGCCGATACCACGTGGTTCGCCTCCAACAGGGCCTCCGCGTAAAAGCGGAAAATCGCTTCGTCGAGATTCATTACGCCGCGATCACGCGTGCGCGTCATCTGGTTTTCCAACTCCGTCCGCACCTTTCGATTGTGCATCAGAAAATCAAACGGCCACGTGATGGTGTCATTCACCAGCGCCTCGCGAATGAACAGCTCGGTGGCATGCTCGGGATCGATTTTCCCGTAGCCCACCGCCCGCGATTCGATTTCCAAACCATACAGCCGCGTGCGCTGCCGAACCATCACCCGTCCCTTGGCTTCATCCCAAAACGGTTCACTGTGCGCCACCTTCACCAGATGCGCCCCAAGATCGAGCGCCCACAGGGGATCCAGCCGCGCACAGGTTCGCGCGTAGAGACGCGCCGTTTCGACGATTTCAGCGGCAAGCAACCAACGCGGGCCGCGCGGTTTGGCGGGAGCTGATGGCTTCGGTCCCCGGCCCTTCTTGCGCTCTTCACGCACGAATAATCCCGACCCGGGAAAGATATTCACGCGGCGATCCTGCGTCGCTTTGAAGCCTCCTTTTTCGTCGTCGCGCGCGGCGATATTACCCAGCAGTCCCGCCAAAATACTGCGATGGATCGCGCGATACGCCGGTTGGTCGAAGCCGAGTTTCGCGGCGGCTTCATCGCGGCTCAGCGCCTGCGTCAGGCCATCCCATACGGAACTCGGTTGAAAGTCGCGCCGATCCCGCAGCGTATCCAAAAGTTGCCCGTGGATGTCGCGCCATTCGCGCATGCGCGTGTAGCTCAAGAAGTGCGCCTTGCACCACCGTCGCATGCGGCCCTGCGACAGTTTTTCGAATTCATCGTGCAGCGCCTCCCAAATTTCCAGCAGCGTCAGAAAATCCGATTCCGGGTGCGTGAAACGGCGGTGCGCGGCGTCGGCTTCCGCTTGTTTTTCGAGTGGCCGCTCCCGCGGATCCTGCACGCTCAGTCCCGCCGCGATGATGACAACTTCGCGCAACGCCTTTTCCTCTCTCGCCTGCAGAATCATGCGCCCCACCGTCGGGTCGACCGGCAGGCGCGCCAATTCGCGGCCCATGGCGGTCAAGGTCCGCGCATCACCCGTGCTCTCCATGGCGTGCAACTCGTCGAGCAACGCATAACCGGCGCGAATCGATTTGGTCGCCGGCATGTTGAGAAACGGGAAGCGTTCGATGTCACCGAGCCCGAACGCCTTCATGCGCAGGATCACATCCGCCAGATTGGCGCGTTGGATCTCCGGCTGCGTGAAGCGCGGTCGTTCATTGTAGTCCTTTTCGGAATACAACCGAATGCAGACGCCTTCCGCCACGCGCCCCGCCCGCCCCTTGCGCTGGTCGGCGCTGGACTGCGCCACGGCTTCGATCGGCAACCGACGGGTGCGGGCTTGCGGCGAGTAACGGCTCACGCGCGACAACCCGGTATCCACCACGTAGCGGATGCCCGGCAGCGTCAGCGAGGTTTCCGCGATGTTGGTCGCCACGATCACCCGGCGCCGGGCCGTGGCGGCAAACACGCGCTGTTGCTCGCTGTTGGACAAGCGACCAAACAACGGAATGAGATCGCACCCCCGCGCGCTGCCGCCGAGCAGGTCGATCGTCTCGCGAATGTCGCGCTCCGCCGGCATGAATACGAGCACGTCGCCGGTGGAGGTGGTATCCAGAATGCGTTTCGCCGCTTCCACCGCGCCATCGACGTAGTGCAACGCCTCCGAGCGCGTGGTCGGGGCGTCGCCTTCGGCCGCGTCGGACCCGAGTTCATCAAGCGGGGCGTAAACGACCTCCACCGGATACGTGCGGCCGGACACTTCTATAATGGGCGCATCGTCGAAGGCTTGGCTGAAAGCAGCGGTGTCGATCGTGGCCGAGGTGATGACAATGCGCAGATCCGGGCGGCGGTGACGCAACTGGCGCAGGTGGCCGAGCAGAAAATCAATGTTCAGCGAACGCTCATGGGCTTCGTCGATGATGACCGTGTCGTATTCGCGGAGCATCGGGTCCGACTGCACCTCGGCGAGCAACATACCGTCGGTCATGAATTTCACCACGGTCTGTTTGGTGGTCTGGTCGCTGAACCGCACCTTGCAGCCCACTTCGCGTCCGTATCGCACGCCCATTTCCTCCGCCACCCGCTTCGAAACCGACAACGCCGCGACCCGACGCGGTTGGGTGCAGGCGATGCGCCCCTTGAGTCCCCGCCCCGCCGCGAGGCAGAGTTTGGGAATTTGGGTGGTTTTGCCCGATCCGGTTTCACCGGCGAGAATCAGCACCGGATGCTCCTGCAAGGCGTCCACGATTTCGCCGGCCCGCGCACTGATCGGCAGGTCGGGGGGGAACTCAATTCGGAAGGGATAAGGCTTTTCGTCTGGCACGGTGTGGATTCGGGAACCCAAAGTGATCACTCCGCATCACAAGACTGGCAAGACCGTGAAACCACCTCCTCTCCCTCAAGAAACTCTCGATCGCGTCGTGCGGTTCGCCGGAACCCATGGACGGATGATCATGATTTTCTCCGGATTTTTCGCCATTTTGGCCGCCATGGGTCATCAGGGACCTCCCGCCATCGCCGGAGCGTTGGCCATCGGCATGGGCGCTTGTGAGCTGCACGGAGCGAGTGAACTTCGTCATGGCCGCGCAGGCGGCATTCGTTGGATGGTGGGCGGCGAACTGGGCCTGCTGCTCGTAGTCGTCGGCTATGCCGGGTGGATGGCCACCCACTTTGACCCCGTGGTGTTTCAACAACAACTGCCCGAATGGTATATGCAACGGATGGAGCACGACTTGCGGAATGCCGGGTTGAGCGAAAACGAATTTCCCACGTTTTGGCGCTTCGTGAATCGGGTCGCCTACTCGGTGGTGGCGTTCGTCACCGTGATTTACCAAGGCGGCTTGGCCTTCTACTATCATCGGCGCACGGCGACGGCCAAACTGGTGCTCGGCGAGTAGCCAGGCGGGATGCATCGGCGCACTTGCACGTCGGCCGACGCCGCCTAATTTCTCGCCCATGTCAAAAGAGCGCTACATTGCCGCCAAACAAGCCTGGGCCGAAAAACAAGTCGCCAAAGGGGTGCGCCCCCGCGAGGTCCGCGCGGAGGACCGTCTGCCGCCGGGGCAAAAGTTGACCACCGGGTTTCCCGTGCTCGATCTCGGTATCCAGCCCGATGTGCCCCTCGCCGAATGGACGATCACGATCGACGGCGAAGTCGAACAACCGGTGACGCTGGATTGGACCGCCTTCAACGCGCTGCCGCGGGTCGAGGACGTGAGCGACTTTCATTGTGTGACCACGTGGAGCAAATACGACTGCCGCTGGGGCGGCGTCGCCTTCACCGAACTCTACGAACGCGTGAAGCCCCACGCCGACGCCCAGTTCGTTTATTTCACCGGCTACGACGGCTACTCGACCAACGTCCCGTTGGCCCAATGCCTCGACGATGATGTGATGATTGCCACGCATTTTGAGGGTGAGCCCGTCAGTCGCGAACACGGCGGCCCCGCGCGCGTGATCATTCCGAAACTGTATGCGTGGAAAGGCACCAAGTTCGTCAAAGGCGTGCATTTTCTTACCGCGGACAAACTCGGATTTTGGGAAATTCGGGGTTACTCGAACGGGGCCGATCCGTGGAAAGAAGAGCGCTACGCCTGAGCGCGAATGACCGCGCCCGGCCTGCCGCCAATCCGTTAACAGTCAATTGGCGGCGATTTTACGGTATTAAGAATCAAACTGGCTCGGTTGATGCTATCGAAGAGGCTGCCACATCGAAATATGCGCGACCTCATCAAACCGACTCATGCCGATTCTCGATAGCCGAAAACTTCTCGCCTTCGTCACTTTGGTCAAAGTTGGGAGCTTCACGCTGGCCGCCAAAGAGTTGAACGTGACGCAATCCGCCGTCAGCCACTCGATTAAATCACTCGAGGACGAGCTCCAGCTCCGCCTCGTCGATCGCCGGGGACGAAAGATCCGCCTCACTCCGCCCGGCAAGGAGCTCCTGAACCACGCGCACCGCATCCTTAACGAGATGCAGGAAGCCCGTGCGGATCTCGCCCTCTACGTGCGCTGAGCAAGGTTCTGTAATTCCGGACTTGCCAAGCCCGGAAGTGCATCGTCTCGTCCTCCCTCCCCGTCATCGCCCAGGTGGTGGAATTGGTAGACACGCAGGTCTCAGAAGCCTGTGCCGAAAGGTGTGCGGGTTCGAGTCCCGCCCTGGGCACCATGTTACGCTCCAAGCAGAACGTTCGAGTTCCGGTAATGATGCAAGGTAGGGCGTGCTCGCCGAGCGCGCCGCTGCGTTGCCCCACCGCCACCGTTCCTTCCTGCCACGCCCACCTGAGCGGCGGTTTCGGCGAAACCGCCCTACCTTCCCAATCGCACGATTACGAGAACCGCCGCACTCGACGAAGCGCCCCGCTGAATCGGATTCAACGAAGCAATCCGGTAGGGCGTGCTCGCCGAGCGCGCCGCCACGTTGCCCCGCCTGACACCGTCACTTCCTGCCACGCCCACGTGAGCGGCGGTTTCGGCGAAACCTCCCTACCTTCCCAATCGCGCGATTACGAGAACCGCCGCACTCGACGAAGCGCCCCGCTGAATCGGATTCAACGAAGCAATCCGGTAGGGCGTGCTCGCCGAGCGCGCCGCTGCGTTGCCCCACCGCCACCGTTCCTTCCTGCCACGCCCACCTGAGCGGCGGTTTCGGCGAAACCGCCCTACCTTCCCAATCGCACGGCACTCAAACGCGCCGTTGCGAGCCATCCACTGACCGTCCAACTTCAGCGCCATGCTCAAAGCCGACGTCCTCGCTCGTATCTGCGACCAACGCATCATTGCTCTGTCGTCGGTCGATAACGCGGAGCAATTGCAGGTCCGAGCCGAAGCTCTGGCCGCCGGGGGAATTCATTGCCTCGAACTGTCGATGACGTGTCCGGCCGTCCCGGACTTCATCGCGGCCACCACGAAGGCAATGCCCGATTTCTTTTTCGGAGTCGGCACGATCGTCGATACCGACACCGCCCGCCGGGCGATCCTGGCCGGGGCGCGCTTTCTCAGCACTCCCGCCGTCCGCCCCGAGGTGATTCTATTGTGTCGGCGCCATCATGTGCCGGTGATCTGTGGCGTAAATTCGCGCTCCGAGATAGCCGCGGCCATCGAGGCCGGCGCCGATGCGATCAAACTCTACCCCTCCCAGGACGACTTTGGTCCGGCCTACGTGCGCGACATCCGAGCGGAGTTTCCCACCGTGAAATTGTTTCCGGTCGGTGGCGTCACTGCGGCCAATGCAGTCGAGTTCATCCACGTGGGCGCCGATGCGGTCTTTGTCGCGAGCGGGCTGCGGCCGTTGGACGCTCCGGTGGATTTCGACCCAACCCAACTGTCTACTCGGGCACGTGAGCTGGTGATTGCGTTGGCCCCGGTTGCGTCGGAGCGGTAACTCACTTCGCTGTCGCGCTTTCCCCCATCATGAGATCATCCCTTCCGCCTGCCTCACTCCTCATCAGTGTCGGCGCACTTTTGTTCACGAGCCCCGCCTGTGCGCAATCGCGCGACGCTGAGGATATTTATGCTCAATTCTGCGCGAGTTGCCACGGCGCCAATCTCGCCGGCGGCAGCGCTCCCAGCATGCTCGACGACGAGTGGGTGCACGGCGGCACCGATGCCGATATCGCCCGCGTCATTACCGAGGGGGCGCTCGACCAAGGCATGCCCGCGTGGGGCCCGGCGCTGACCGATGCCGAAATTCGGGCATTGGTCGTTTACCTGCGCGAACGCCGGGCCGGTTACGTGCGCCGGCCGGATTCTTTGCCCATGCCCGATTCGGAGCATGTATTCAACACGTCGGCACAACGCTATCGGATCGAAACCGTGATCGACGACATCGACACGCCCTGGTCGCTCAATTGGTTGCCCGACGGCACGATGCTCGTGACCGAAAAATCGGGCACGCTGCGCCTTTTCCGCGATGGTGAACTCTCGCCCGCGATCATGGACACGCCATGGGTCGACAGCAGCGGCCAAGCCGGTCTGCTGGAAGTCGCGCCGCATCCGGACTACGCACGCAACGGTTGGATCTACCTCACCTTCAGCGACCCGCAGGTGAACGCCGCGGGAGATAACGTCAGCTTCACCAAGGTCGTGCGCGGCCGTATCAGTGACGGAACCTGGACCGACGAGGAAGTCATCTTTGCCGCCGACGTGGAACTCTACCGCCGACCGGGCGGACCGCACTACGGCAGCCGCATCGCGTTCGATGACCACGGTTACATTTACTTCTCCATCGGCGATCGCGGCTCCAGCGAGCACGCCCAGGATCTCGGCCGGCCCAACGGCAAAATTCATCGTTTACACGACGACGGACGCGTCCCGGCTGACAACCCCTTCGTGCATGAACCCGGCGCGATCGCCTCGATCTGGAGCTACGGCCATCGCAACCCCCAGGGCTTGGACATCGATCCCCAGGATGGTCGACTTTGGGATACCGAACACGGCCCCCGCGGCGGCGACGAACTCAACATAATCGAAAAAGGTCACAACTACGGCTGGCCCGTAATCACCTACGGCATGAATTACAACGGCACGCCCATCACGGCTGAGACCGCCCGGGACGGCATGGACCAGCCCGTCACGCATTGGACGCCCTCGATCGCGGTGTGCGGCATCGATTTCTACGAAGGCAACGCGTTCCCGGCCTGGAAGGGCAATCTCCTCGTCACCGCCCTCGCCCAGCAACACGTGCGTCGGGTCGTCATCGAAGCCGGGCAGGTGGTCGAACAGGAAGTGATTTTTGAAGGTTTCGGTCGTTGCCGCGACGTCGCATCCGGTCCGGACGGCACCATCTACATCGCTCTCAATGGACCCAACCGCGTCGTGCGACTGGTTCCCGTAGAGTAGCGGTTTTAGCCTCGCCGGGTGTCTCCACGCTCATGAATCGCTCGCTGTCACCTCTGTTATTTTTAACTGCGGCAGCGGGCGTGATCGGGACGACCAGCGCCGAGGCCAACACCCCGCTCTACCAGACCGAACCCGCCTTCGCGGAGGTTTCATTCACCAACCCGGTCGAACTGGTTTTCGCACCGGGTGAAACCGAACGCTTTTTCGTCGTCGAACGGGCGGGGCGCGTCGCCGTGGTGCGCGATCGTTACGTCCCGAAAAGAGACGTGTTCATCGATATCTCCGCGCGGTTGGGCGACTCCGCCACGGATTTCGGCCTGCTCGCGCTGGCCTTTCATCCGGACTTCGCGTCGAACGGTGAATTCTTCCTGTGGTATTCCGTCGATACCGGCAACGGCTTCGTGCAACGGCTCGGACGCTTCACGGTGGATGATCCGGCGCACGGGGTGGCTTCGCTCGACTCCGAGGTTCCCCTGATCAGTCGGCCCACCCGCATGGGCAGTCACGACGGTGGCCAAATGTTTTTCGGCGCCGACGGTTATCTGTATTTGGCAATTGGAGACGGCGACGCCCACGGCAACACCGACACCCGTGCCAGCCGCCAACGCATTGATCGCGACTTCTTCGGCATGGTCGTGCGGATCGACGTCGACCAACGCCCTGAAAATCTGATACCTCATCCCCACCCTTCGGTCCATCCCGGCACCTACCGCGTTCCCGCCGACAACCCGTTCGTGGGCGTCACCACGTATCAGGGGGAATCGTTCAACGCTGACGCCGGGCGCACCGAGATTTTTGCCTTGGGCCTGCGCAATCCGTTCCGCATGACACGCGATGCCGCGACCGGCGCCATTTGGGTCGCCGACGTCGGTTTGGATGAGCGCGAAGAGGTGAATATCATCACGGCGGGCGGCAACTACGGTTGGCCGTATCGCGAAGGGTTCGTGCCCGGTCCGGAGACCGCGCCCGCCACGGCCGACGCGCCGTTGACGGAACCCATCTGGGATTACGCGCATGATCAGGGACTGTCCCTTACCGGCGGCGTGGTGTATCGCGGCGACAAGTTTCCGGAGTTCGAGGGCGCGTATTTGTGCGCCGATTTCGTCAGTGGTCGGATCTGGGCGCTGTTTCAAACCGGCGAGTCGCCCGTGCCTGATCGCAACGTCATCGAGATCGCGCAAGAAGACTGGATTGTGGATTTCACCACCGATCCGCTCACCGGCGACGTGCTTATTTGTGATCTGAATCAAAGCCAGTTGCAGCGACTCGCCCGCACTGCGCCTTCCGGCGGACTGGTCAATCTCTCCGCCCGGGCCCGCGTCGGCCAGAATGACGACGTGCTCATCCCGGGGTTCGTGATCAACGACGGCCCCAAACGCGTCCTGATTCGCGGCGTGGGGCCGGCGCTCCGATCCGCTCCTTTCAACATCGGCGACGCGTTGACCGTTCCTCAACTCTCGTTGTTTCAGGGCACCACGCCCCTCTCGTCCAACTCCGATTGGACCGCGTCGCCGGATGCGATCGCACTCCGCGTTGCGGCCGGAGCTGCGGGCGCCTTTGCCCTGCCGAACGACGGCGGCGACAGCGCGATTCTTACCACGCTGGACCCCGGTGCCTACACGGCGGTAATGGAGGGAGGCGGCGGCGAAACTGGTGTAGGTCTCGTCGAAGTCTACGACTTGGACCGCGCGACCAACGCCGGCAACCTCGCCAATCTCGCCGTGCGGGGGCGGGTCGGCGGCGGTAACGATGTGCTCACCGCCGGTTTGGTCGTTTCCGGTTCCGCCCCCCAAACGGTGCTGCTGCGCGCCGTCGGTCCGGGATTACTCACGCATGGCGTCGCGGATGCGCTCACCGACCCCGTGCTTACTTTGCTCGTCGGCAGCGAAATTATCGCGCGTAACCAGGGATGGTTTCAATCGGCGCAGGCCGAAGCCGTGCGGACGGCCGCCGCCGATGTCGGTGCGTTTCCCTTGGATGAATCAAACTCGGACAGCGCCCTGCTCATCGAGCTCGCTCCCGGTGCCTACACCCTGCAGGCGACCAGCGCCTCGGGCAGCGGTGGCGTCGCTTTGATCGAAGTTTACCAGATTAAAACCATGCCATGACATTGCCTCGCCGCCAAGCGGGTCGCAAGGTGGGCCGATGATGCGTCATGGGTTGAAACGGTTGTGCTATGGGCTGGTGCTGGGGGGCTGCGCGTGGACTTCGACGAGCGTCGCCCAACCACCCACGGTCGTGGAGTCGTCCCGCGGCATGGTGGTGTCGGCCGACGGATTCGCCTCGGCGGCCGGTATCGAGATCATGCGAGCCGGAGGCAATGCCATCGACGCCGCCGTCGCCACCGGATTCGCCCTCGCGGTCACTGTGCCCCGAGCGGGCAATCTGGGTGGCGGTGGATTCATGGTGATCCACCCGGCCGACGGTGCAGCGGTCGCGCTGGATTTTCGTGAGGTGGCCCCGGCTGCGGCTCATCGTAACATGTATCTCGACGAGAACGGCGCGGTCGCGCCAGGTCTTTCCACCGCAGGAGCCCTCGCGAGTGGCGTCCCGGGAACCGTCGCCGGGCTGGTGCACGCCTGGGGAAAATATGGTTCCGGCAACATCACTTGGGACCAAGTATTGGAACCGGCCCGCCGGCTCGCCCACGACGGATTCCCGCTGTCCGCCGACCTTGCCCAACACCTGCGCGACCACCGTGAATGGCTCGCTTCCCATGCCGAGTCCCGCCGGATATTCCTCCGCGGCGGTGACTTCTATCAACCCGACGAGCGCTTCGCGCAACCGGACTTGGCGACGACCCTGGAACGACTGCAGCACGAAGGGGCGTCAGATTTTTATCACGGTGAAACCGCTGCCTTGATCGCAAATTCCCAGACCCGCGATGGCGGAGTGATCACCTTGGCGGACCTCGGCGCCTATCGCGTGATCGAACGCCCCGTGCTGCGAGGCACGTATCGAGGTTTTGAATTCATCACCATGCCGCCGCCGAGTTCGGGCGGCATCGCCCTTCAGCAGATGCTGGGCATGCTGGAGCCGTATGACCTGCGGGCCATGGGGGCCAACTCAGCCGACCGCATCCATGTGGTGATCGAGGTCATGCGTCGTGCGTTTCGGGATCGGGCGGAATATTTGGGCGACCCCGATTTTCATGCCGTCCCGCAAGACCGTCTGACGGCCCCCGCCTACATTCGGGGATTGATGGCCGACTTCGACCCCGATCGAGCCACGCCCAGCGGCGAGCTCCGACGCGGCCTGCCTACGTGGGTCGAGTCGACCGAGACGACGCACTTTGGCGCGGTGGATGCGGCCGGAAACGTCGTCAGCTGCACCTACACGCTCAATGGCAATTACGGCAGCGGTGTGACCGTGGCGGGGGCCGGTTTTCTGCTCAACAACGAGATGGACGATTTCACCGCCAAAGTCGGGGTGAAAAACATGTTCGGTCTGCTGCAAAGTGAGGCCAACGCCATCAAGCCCGGCAAACGTCCGCTTTCCTCGATGACGCCAACAATCGTGCTGCGGGACGGTCGTCCCTTTTTGGTGACGGGGTCCCCCGGCGGCCCCTCCATCATCACCACGGTGTTACAGGTCATGCTCAACGTCATCGACCACGACATGACCTTGGCGGAGGCCGTGGCGGCGCCGCGCCTCCATCACCAGTGGCAACCCGATCGCATCACCAACGAAGCCGGATTGGCGACCGAGGAGACCTTGGCGACGTTGGAAGCGATGGGACATACCTTCGCGTTGCGAAAATTCTACGCGCTGGAGAGCGAAGCCGCCGCGCCCCGCATCGGCACCGCCAACAGCATCATGGTCAAGGATTCCGACCACTTCATCGGCGTGGCCGACCCGCGTCGGCCCAGTGCCGCCGCGATGGGCTTCTAAGCTCGATCGGCTCTGACCGCCCGCCGACGCATCGTCGTGCTCAGTAAGCACACCCCGCCCCACCACAACGCCAGCGTCGACGGTTCCGGCACTGCCGACACCGTGTAACCCAAATCCGTCAGGATACCCAACTCGATGGCGCTGAACTCCCGCACGGACGCACCGGAACTCACCGCATGGGTCATGATGTAGCCGACACTGCCGTAAAAATCCGTGTCCAAATGGCTCAAGCTACTGCCTCCGTTGTAGCTGGATGGAGAATACATGTGCACCCGCTCACCTCCGTTGGCGGCCACGGCATTGGCGCCGTTGAAATAAACATCACTGCTCACCCCGTCGGACAAAATCGTGCCGCCCTGATAATTGCCGGAGGAATCGACCAATGCGTTACCACTCGCATCGGTGAGGAACTGGTCGAAATACGAATAGGTCGTGGGATTGCCATCGAACAACCCGGCGCCGTCACTGCCGATGTAGGAGGAAAATCCCAGCACATGGGTGAGTTCGTGCATGGCCACCCGTTGAAAGTCGTAGGCCCCGGAAGAGATCGAATTATCGTAATCCCATGTGTATCCGAAATCCCACGTCATCGATCCATGGGAGGACTGTCCGGAGTGATCGCCTGACTGAATCACCTGCATGGGGAAATTGGCCTGAAACCCGGCCCCCACGTAAGTGATCCCGCCCGCCGAGGCCAAAAATCCGCTGCCGTCGCTCTGCGAGGCATTGACGGTTATTTTAACCGTGCGAGGCGCGGCAGTCGTGAAATAGTTCGCGAGCAAATTAGCTCCACTCGCCAAACTCGCTCTCCGCTCCGCGCCGAGGGTGGGGTCATTGAAGCCCGTATTGACGTCGGCGAAATCGAACTCGAACGTTAGCTGTCCCCAAGCGACGGATGTTAAGCCGCAGAATAGAGCAAAGTTACGAAAGGGGTAAACGCTCACTCCGTCCAAACTGCAAACGAATGTCGTGATGTCACGCATGAATGAAACTATTGCCGGCGAGCGGACCAACCAGCGAGCGAACCACCGTGTTTAACAGTTGGCGGCGGTGAGACCGAAAAAGTCGTGCGGGAGGCAAGTGCGCCGTGATTAAACTCTCGGCAAAGATGAAATACCGCAAATTCGGCCACCACGACCTCACGACATCCGAAATCGGCTACGGCGCCTGGGCCATCGGCGGCTCCTGGGGCGCTCAGGACGACACCGACTCCCTTGCCGCGTTGCATCGGGCGCTCGACCTGGGCTGCACGTTCATCGACACCGCCGCCGGTTACGGCAACGGCCGCAGCGAAAAGCTGATCGGGCAGGTGCTGCGCGAACGAAAAGCCGCCGGTAAAACGGAGTCCATTTTCGTGGCCACCAAAACGCCTCCGGCCGATGGCGAGTGGCCGCCCTCCCCGTATTGCCAAGCCGAGGACCGCTATTCCGAAGCGTATCTGCGCGCCAATATCGCGGAACGACTCGACTGCCTGGGCACCGACAAAATCGATCTCTTGCAACTGCACACTTGGACGCGAGCGTGGAACCGTAATCCCACGCCGTTCAAGATCCTGCGACAATTGCAGACCGAGGGTAAAGTCGGGCTCATCGGGGTCTCCACGCCGGAACAGGATCAAAACAGCGTGATTGATCTCATGCGCGGCGGCTGGGTCGATTCCGTGCAGGTCATCTACAATATTCTCGAACAAGAACCGGCGGCCGAGCTGCTCGAAGTCGCCGCGGAATGCGGGGTCGGCATCATCGTTCGCGTCGCGTTTGACGAAGGTGCCTTGACCGGGAAATTCAGTGCCGACACCACGTTCGATGCCGACGATTTTCGCGCCGACTATTTTGCGGGGGACCGGATGGCGCGCGTCGTCAAACGCGTCGAAGCCATCAAGGCCGACGTCGCGGACTCGGGCTACACCATGCCGCAGGCCGCTTTAAAATTCGTGTTGTCCCACCCGGCAGTCAGTTTGGTCATTCCTGGTATTCGCACCGTCGCCCAAGCCGAGGCCAACTGCGGTGTCAGCGACCTGCCGGAAATGCCTGACGAATTGCTGGTCAAGCTACGCCAACACAACTGGCGTCGCGGTGTGTGGTATGGTGGCAAGTGAGCGACTTGCGAGAACCCGCCGCCCCATCACCCGTAGGAGCGGCGCTCGCGCGCGATAATCCTGCCTCCCCGCGTGCTGACCGTCATCAACTCACGACCCAAGCTCCGTCGCGTTCGTCATGCGCCACCGCGCGCTGCGTCGCCTTGGATACAGTTCCCGCGCCGAAAGCGCGTCACTCCGCCGATTCCGGTCGTTCGGGTAAATACCGCCGCACCGTATCGACGAACGTCATCGGATCAAAGGGCTTGGCGATGTAATGGCAGAAGCCACTTTCCATCGCCCGTTGTTGATGGTCGCGTTGCGCGTAGGCCGACGAAGCGATGATCGGGATCGACCGAGTTTTTTCGTCACGTTGCAATCGCTGCGCCGTTTCGAACCCATCCATCACCGGCATGAGCAGATCCATCAAAATCAGGTCCGGTTCCTGAGAAGCGACGGCAGCCAGGCACTCCAAGCCGTTTTCGACGTGGGTCACGGTCATACCAGCCTGTTCGAGCAGGAAACGAACGAGATACAGGTTCGTCTCGTTGTCTTCAACAACCAGAATATTCGGATGCTTCATGATGGCAGGATGGGTGGCGTCGACTCTCCGTAGGACTCGGGCAAATGCTGCGGAATCCAAAAATAGAAGTTCGAGCCCTGACCGGTCTCACTGTCGACGCCAATCCGCCCGCCCAACATGGTCACCAGTTTTCGGCTCAGATACAGCCCCAACCCGGTGCCTTCAAATCGGCGCTGGGCCGATCCGTCGACTTGGCGAAACGCTTCGAACAAACGATCGCGTTTGTCCATGGGTATGCCGGGACCAGTGTCCCGCACCTCAAACTTCACGCCCTCGCCCTCCACACCTAAACGCACGGTCACCTGACCGGACTCCGTGAACTTCACCGCGTTGTTGGCGAGGTTGACGAGCACCTGATAAATCCGCCCGCGATCGCTGATTATCCTTAAATCGGATACGTCGTTCACGACGACAAACGCCAGATTTTTGACCATGACCATCGGTTGAAGGGTGTCCGCCAGTTCCTGCAGCACTTCCCCCGGATCGAACGTTTCGATGTTCAAGCGCATGCGGCCGGCCTCGATTTTCGATAGGTCCAACAAATCATTGATGAGGGTGAGCAGGTGTTTGCCCGAGGCGTGCACGCGTTTGATCTGCGCCGACTGTTCCGCATTCAGGGGACCCGCCATGCCTTCCTTCAAAATGGTGCTGAAGCCGATGATCGAGTTGAGCGGCGTGCGGAGCTCGTGACTCATGGTCGCCAGAAACTCCGTCTTCAACCGGTCGACTTCACGCAGGCGATCATTGGCCTGCAGCAGTTCTTTTGTGCGCTCGGCCACCCGCCGTTCGAGCCCGGCATTGAGGGCACGAATCTCCCGCTCCGCCGTCACCCGTTGCGTCACGTCCTCGATAATCGAGATCACCCCGATCATCCGTCCCCGGTCGTCGCGCAACACCGTGCTATACCAATCGCACACGATCTCCCGACCGTCCCGGGTCAGGTTCACCACCTGCGGCACGTGGCCGATGCGATTGCGGGCAAGATCACGCCAGATCCGGCGCATCCGGGTGCGATCACGTTCGGGCACCAACAGGTGTCCGGGCAGTTCGGCGGCTTCCTCCTGGCTATAGCCAAACATCTGCTCGGCCGCTCGATTCCATCCGATGATTTTGATGCTTCGATCCCAATCCACCACCCCCAGCGGTGCCCCTTCCACAAACAAGCGCAGTCGTTCGCGGGATCGGTCCAAAGCCTGTTCCGCCCGCACTTGCTCGGTGACATCTTCGATCAACGAAATCACCCCGTTGATGCGTTGGTCGGCATCCTTGATCGCGGTGTTGTGCCAGTTGCAATAAATGGTTCGACCGTCCTTGGTTCGACACTCGAGTCGATCGAGGCGCGCCCGCGCCATGTTCAAGGTTTCCTTCATCGTTCGCCGCACGAATGCCCGATTCCGTTCCGTCACCATGAACCACCCCTGCTTGCCCACGACCTCCGCTTCGCTGTATCCAAAAATACGGACGGCCGCCGGGTTCCACGCCCGAATGCATCCTTTGCGATCCCAATCGATGGCGGCCAAGGGAGCGTTTTGAATCAGCAAGCGCACGCGCTCCTGCGACGCTTCGATTTCCATCTCGATCAGATTGCGGGACTGAGCCTCCAAAATGGAGGAAACCAAATCCGTCAGCGCCCCCAGAAATATCTGTTCGTCTTCGCTCCACGTTCGCGGGGCACCCACCGCTTCGACGCAAATAACCGCCACGACGCGATCCCGCATCCTGACCGGCGCATCCAACAGCGACCAAATATCGTGTGGTTTGAAATAGCTCGCGGTGAACACTTCCGCGCGGGCATCGGTCCGCGCATGGGGTAGCGAAAGCACGCGTTCCGTTTCCAACGCCTCGAAATAGGGTTCGTGTCCCTCGCGCAGGATGGACCCCACAAATTCATGCCGGTCCTCCCCGCGCACGAACAGGTTGTGCAAATCAATCCGTTCCGGGTCTTCACGGAACAGCCACACGCTGCTGCGCTCCACGTCCAGCGCCTGCGCACAAATTTTGGTCAACTCGCGCAACGCAATATCCGGGTTTTCCTTGATCAACGGATTGGTCGCGAGTCCGCGCAGCGCGGTGTTGAACCGATGCAAACGCTGTGACCGCTCCATCATCTGCGCCTCGGCCTGGCGCCGCGCGATCGTCTCCAATTGCAGGGAAATCACATCCGCCACCGCCGCCAAAAACAGCCGATCGTCTTCCGTCCAATTTCGCGCCAGGTCGGATTCCTGCACTTCCAACATCCCCACGATGCGATCCCGCGACACGATGGCGGTGTTGAGCAACGTCAGGGCCGGCAACTCGTCGATGTTACCGTTCAGATAGTTGCGATAGTCTTCGTCGCGCGTGGTGTCGGGGACCACGATCGTGCGCTCGTGTCGCAACCGCCGAATCAGGTTGAGGGACGGATCACCTCGCAACGCCACGCCGGGCGCATGCTTGTTTTTCCGAGCCAGATATACGGCGACCCGCTCAAATCCATCTCCCTCGTCCCGCGTTCCCACGAGCCGCAGCACCGCGAATTCCGCCTCCAGCGCTTCGGCGCACAGCTTGGTGACCGGTCGAAACCAGCGTTCGACTTCGTCCGAGCGGCCCAACTCCTCCGCGATCCTCGCGATCGATCTCCCCTGACGGGCCAGACGACGCGTTTGATCATGCAATTTAATTTCCGCTTGAAAGCGCGCCTCACGCTCGCGTTGCAGCGCGACAATGTCGGCCATGCCGCCGGCGAGGATTTCGTCCTCCGTCGTCCATCGGCGCTTCGGCTCGATCATCTGAAACGAGAAAAAACCGTTCAGTTTGCCTGCGGCAAATACACCGACATCCAGCAGCGCCAAACGCGTAGTCAAAGGCACGCGATCGCGGTGGAGGCTCAGAGTGCGCGGGTCCGTCCTCGTATCTTCGACAATGACGCGTCCGTCCCGCCTCATCGCCTCCGTATACTCGGGAAAAGCCTCCGACCCGAAATCCGGCAGTTCAAAATATTGCTTTTCTTCCCGATTGTAACCGACGACCAATCGGAACTGCTGCGTGACACCATCGAAGCTCCACACCGCGGCGGTGCTGACTTCCATCGCGTCACAACAGTCCCGGGTGAATTCGCGAAAAATCGCGGTGGCTTCGCCCCCCGTGCGGGCCACCAGTTCCGCCCCTCGAATCATCGCCGTATTGGCTCGCCGAATACGATCCGCCCGCTGGCCCGATTCACGCTGCGCCTCCCGCAAGGCCACTTTCCGCCCGCGCACCCGTCGCGCCATGGCCGTGAACTGCTGAGCCAGAGACGCGATCTCGACCGGCGCGCCGGTGGAAGCGAACACTTCGCCCTCGTCTCCCTCCAAATTTGCGACCTCGCGTGTGAGTCTACGCAGCGGTCGGGTAAGCCTAACCGATACGACCCACGACACCACGAGCCCCCCCAACGCGACCAGACTCAACGCGATCCAGGTGCGGCGGGGCTCGAACCCGAGCCCGTGACGCACGGCCGTCATCGGCATGGCCGCAACCACCAACCAACGGGGTTGTTGAGGTCCGCCGTGCAGCCGAGAGCTGACCAGATAATCCTCATCGCCCAGAGCCAACAAGGAGACCGATCCCTCAATCGTTTCTGAAGCGTCGAAGTTGCCCTCCTTTGTTTCCGACATACCGGCCACGATTGAATCAACATCCAGGTCTCCTCGTCTCGCTCCCGCCACGGCAAGGTTCTCGGCATGAGCAATCACGCGCCAGCTGCCGTCCGTGCGTTCTTCGATGACAAACATATGGCCCAAAATGTCGCGCTGCATTTCCCGCCCGAACGCGGCAAGTGCGGCCGGGTCGAGGCTTACATCCACAACACCGATCACTGCTCCCGTGGAGTCGCGCAACGGAGCAGCCAAAGGCACCCCGAAGGACGCCGTCGCTTCCTCGTCGCCCGCCGACCCATCAGAATCGATCCACCCCGCCCGCTCCATTTTTATCGCCTCTTGGTAAATCGGACGTTCGCGCGCATCAAACTCCCCCCCGCGAGCGAGGGTTTCCGCGGTGAGGCGACCGGAGGTGTTCACCGCTGCTTCAAAAATTCTCACGGTTCCGTCCGCCGCGGTTTCGTAGCTGCGCAGCATCACACGGTCATCGGCTCCCCGGTGTAGAAACGCATAATCGCCGGACGTGCTCACGGTATAGCCCACCTGGCTCAGCGATGGCTCGACGAGAAACCGCGGGGCCAAGGCGAGCATCATATCGCGCGGCGTGCTCTCACCGACCGCCTCATCCGCGCTTAGCGCTGCCATCGCCTCGCGGAATCGAATCACCCGGTCGGTTAGCTCCCGCGCCTCCCTGACGGTTTGTTGCAGTTCTTGTTCGACCAACGTCTCGGCAAACGTGCGTCCGATACGCTCCTCACTATGACGGTTGAGCATCGCCATTGCGAGGCAGCCCACGACCACCATTCCCCCCATCGCCGCCGCCACCCGGAACTGGAATCCATCAATCCTCAAACGGGGCAGCAGCATCAATCTGGGGAATTTGGCCGGAGTGACCCAAAATGCAATCATTGCCAGAACGAGGGAACGCCCCCACGTTTGCCCGAAATGCTCGTGGCTTTCGCCGCCCTGAATTCGCCATGCTGACCCACTCCCGTCGCACCCGCTCCTCTCTCGGCCAGATTGCCGACGCCGGGTTGTTCATGCTGGCGCTGGCCTCCGCCTACACGCTGCGGGCGTATTTCCCGTGGGGAAACCTGCCGGCGTTGGAGGGCATCGAGGATTACTTGTGGCTCTTCCCCTGGGTCGGCGGACTCGGCGCGATCATGCTGCGCCAGCAGGGACTCTATGCTCAGCCCCGTCTTACGTCCCGCCTCGGCATCATGCTGATCATCGTGCGGGCGTGCTTGTTCACGGTGCTCGGCACGATTCTGTTGCTGTTCCTGCTGCGCGCCCAGTTTGCCCGGTCCGTCGTCATCCTCGTGGGCGGTTTCGGCGGACTCTTGATTTACGGGCGCCACGAGTTGACCCGCTGGAGCACCGGCGACCCACGTTGGCAACGACGCGTTCTGTGGCTCGGCACCGCCGTCGAAAACCAACGCGCCCAAGCATCGCTCTCGGCCATGGAACGCGAAGCACTCATCACGGTCGCCACCGCTGATCCCGGTCAAACGGCGGCTTCGGCGTTCGTGGAGCTGCTTCATGAGCAGGAAATCGACGCCGTCATCGCCAGTCTCGGCGAGGTCGATCGCGCGAGCGTGGCGCCGCTGCTCGAAGCCTGCGAACGGGAGGGCATCGAACTGCTCGTGCGGCCCGGCCTGCCGCTGGGATCGGCCTGGCGGCTGACGGTCGACGAATTTGGCGGCGAACCCGTGCTCTACGTGCGCCCACAGGACGTTGCCCCGACCGCCTTGGTAATTAAGCAAGGTTTTGACTATCTCATCGCCCTCATCGCGATCGTGGTGGCAGCGCCTCTCATGGCGGTCATTGCCGTCGCCATCAAACTCACCTCCGGCGGCCCCATCCTCTTTCGCCAACCGCGTGGCGGTCGCAACGGTCGGACCTTTGCCATGCTCAAATTTCGCTCGATGCGCGAAGGAGCGGAGTCCGAACGAGCCGACCTCGCCGACCGCAATCAATTGAACGGCCCGGCCTTCAAGCTGACCGACGACCCCCGAGTAACGCCCCTCGGACGCATCCTGCGCCGCCACAGCTTGGATGAATTGCCCCAACTCTGGAACGTGCTGCGCGGGGAAATGAGCCTGGTCGGCCCGCGCCCGCTGCCGGTCAGCGAAGTGGCGGCCATTGCCGATGGCGCCGACCGCCGCCGATTGAGCGTCAAACCGGGAATTACCGGACTTTGGCAAATCAGCGGACGCAGTGACATCGCCGACTTCGCCGACTGGGTGCGGCTGGACCTCGCCTACATCGACCAATGGAGTCTCTGGTTGGACTGCAAAATCCTGCTCGGCACGATCCCCGTAGCCATCTTCGGCCGGGGAGCGTCGTAAAATTGACGATCGAATCCCAGATTCAAGGTAGGGCGTGCTCGCCGAGCGCGCCGCCGATGACGGACCGCAGAGCGAAACCATGGTGTCTGGAAACGGCGGTTTCGGCGAAACCGCCCTACCCTCAATTCCGCCCCAAGATTTTAACGCCAAGCCGCTAAGCTCGCAAAGAGGACTTCGAGGCAGAGCACCACTCGCCGCGCCTTCGCGCCTTTACGTTGAAAAAGAATCCTTTTTCAAGGTAGGGCGTGCTCGCCGAGCGCGCCTTGATTGACGGACCGCAGAGCGAAACCACGGTGCCTGGAAACGGCGGTTTCGGCGAAACCGCCCTACCCGCAATTCCGCCCCAAGATTTTAACGCCAAGCCGGTAAGCCGGTAAGCTCGCAAAGCGGACTCCGAGGCAGCGCACCACTCGCCGCGCCTTTGCGCCTTTGCGTTGAAAAAAAACGGCATCGGTGTGGCTCGTCGCCCGCCGAGCCCGCGGGCCTAATCGCCCCATAACGTGTTTTTGTGCTTTTGGTGGCTCAACATGGCTATCTAATCGCCTTGGTTTACGGTTTCGTCACCTTCACCCTCCATTATGTTTAGATTCATCGCCCGCCGTCTGCTCGAGACCATCCCGGTCCTGCTCATCATCATCACGGCGACTTTTTTCATGATCCGGTTTGTGCCGGGCGGCCCTTTCACCTCCGAAAAAGCGGTCACTCCGGAAATCAAAGCCAATCTCGAAGCGCATTACGGTTTGAACAAACCGCTCTACGCCCAGTATTTCGACTATCTGGGCAGCTTGCTGAAAGGTGACCTCGGCCCGTCGTTCAAGTATCCCAACCGCACCGTCAACGAGATCATTTTCGACAAACTGCCGGTCTCGCTGGAGTTGGGGCTGACGTCGCTCGCCGTCGCTTTGATTCTCGGCATCACCCTCGGCGTCATCGCCGCCGTGAAGCGCAACACCTGGTGGGATTACCTGAGCTCCTCCATCGCCATGACCGGAATATGCATCCCAACGTTCGTATTGGGCCCCGTATTGGTGCTGTTTTTTGCGATCTACCTGGGTTGGTTCAACGCCTCCGGTTGGTATACGAGCTACGACCGCGTGCTGCCGGCCGCCACGTTGGGGCTCGTTTATTCCGCCTACGTCGCCCGTCTCACCCGGGGTGGCATGCTGGAAATCCTCAACCAGGACTACATTCGCACCGCCCGCGCCAAAGGTGCCAGCGAGACCCGCGTGATTCTGCGTCATGCCCTGCGCGGCGGTCTGCTCCCCGTCGTGTCGTTTCTCGGCCCAGCCATCGCCGGTATTCTCACCGGTTCGTTTGTGATTGAGACGATTTTCCAAATCCCGGGCCTCGGCCGCGAGTTCGTGAACAGCGCTTTCAATCGCGACTACACCCTGGTGCTCGGAACGGTGATCCTCTACGCGACCCTCATCATCACACTGAACCTGATCGTCGATGTCGTGCAGGTGCTGCTGAACCCCAAACTCAAGTTCGAGTAAGCCGGTAACCGATCCGCTTCTTACTTCCTACTTCTTACTTCCTACTTGAAATGACGCTCTCTCCCACCGCCGACAAACTTCCCGCCGGGATTCCCGCCGTCGAAGATCTCGAACAAGGCAGCTCCCTCTGGCGCGACGCCTGGCATCGTTTGGCCAAAAACAAAATCGCCGTCTTCGGCGGCACCGCCCTCATCGTGCTGGCGGTCGCGTGTATCGTCGGTCCTTGGCTCAGCCCCTATGGCTACGAGGACAATAACCTCAACAACACGTTTTCACCACCCTCCGCCGCGCACTGGCTCGGCACCGATCAACTCGGACGTGACTTGCTCGTGCGTCTCCTCGTCGGCGGCCGCATTTCCATCGGCGTCGGCCTTTGCGCCACCTTCGTCGCGCTGACCATCGGCGTCGTCTACGGCGCAGTGGCGGGCTTCTTCGGCGGCAAAACCGACTCCGTCATGATGCGCATCGTCGACATCATGTATGCCCTGCCCTTCACGATTTTCGTGATCCTGCTGATGGTGTTTTTCGGGCGTCACATCTGGCTGCTGTTCCTCGCCATCGGCGCAGTGGAATGGCTCACCATGGCGCGCATCGTGCGCGGCCAGATCATGTCGCTTAAGAAGATGGAATTCATCGAGGCCGCCCGTTCGCTCGGCATCGGCAAACGGCGCATCATTTTCCGCCACATGATTCCCAACGTGCTGGGCCCGATCATCGTCTACACTACGCTCACGATCCCAGCGGTTATGTTGCTCGAAGCGTTTCTCAGCTTCCTCGGCCTCGGCGTGCAGCCCCCGCTCAGCTCCTGGGGCGTGCTCATCAAGGACGGCGCCGAGAAAATGGAAGAATACCCGTGGCTGCTCATGTTCCCCGGCGCGGTGTTCTCGCTGACCTTGTTCTCGCTCAACTTCCTCGGTGACGGCCTGCGCGACGCGCTGGATGTCCGTTCTTCCAAAGACTGATTCGCCCCGACGTATTGACATTCTGCCACTTGCGTAATACGCAATCAGGCATGCCTACGGTAACCGTAAAAATGACTCCGGCGCAGCACTCTCGGCTGCAACAGGAAGCCAAGAAACGCCATACCACTCACTCGGCGTTATTGCGTGAAGCATTTGAACAATGGAACCCGAGCGCTTCCAACCAGCCCCGATCATTGGCCCAAAAAGCGGCCCACCTGATAGGCTCAATCGAGGGTCCCGGCGACTTGTCTTTGCAGTCCAAATCCATGACAGGGTATGGCCTCCCCGATCATCGTTGATACCGGACCGTTGGTGGCTCTGCTTGATCGGCGTGACCACCATCACACGTGGGCCAAATCTCAATTAATGACGATGCAGGCTCCCATGCTTACCTGCGAATCGGTTCTGGCTGAAACCGCCTTTCTCCTCCGTCAGCATGACCGGGGATTGCGCCGATGGGCCGCGTTGGTAACTGATGAAATTGTGCAGCTATCATTCTCGATGTCCGACCAGTTTGAATCGCTGGTTTCACTCCTCGCGAAGTATCAGGACACCCCGATGTCCTTGGCCGACGCCTGTATTGTCCGCATGAGCGAACTCCACTCTCACGCCTCGGTGTTCACCACCGATTCAGATTTCTTTCACTACCGGCGCAATGGTCGCAGCGTGATCTCTCTCATTCATCCCGACCGATAGAGGCAACGCCGCCTTCTCCTCCGCTTGACCCATGCCCTCTCTTTCAGACCTAAAACGTAGGAGCGCGCTGGCGCGCGATGAACCCAGTGCGTTGGTCCTGAAAGGAAAATGCCATCGCGCGCCAGCCCGCTCCTACATGGTGACCGCGCCGGAACCCGCCCGAAACTATCCGACCCGTTGCGAGATACCTCGCCGCGCCACCCTCCGCTCGACTTTATAAACCATGGGCCAATTCCAGCGCCTCCGGCCCTACTTCCGCTACCTGAAGGCGGTGCGGCAACAGATCGCCATCGCGATCTTTTGTGCGATCGTCTACGGCGTCAGCAGCGGCGCCGCCCTGCCGGCCCTGACGGAATACGTTTTCCCCAAGATCTTCAGCGACACCGGCGGGCTCCCCATGGGTCAGGTGATCCTGATCGCGGCGGCCATCCCGCTCGCGTTCCTCTTGCGGGCGGTCAGCGGCTACCTCCAAACCTATTTCACGCAATCGGCCGGCGTGCGTATCCTGGAGTTTCTGCGACTCGATTACTTCGGTGCATTGCAACGTTTACCGCTCTCGTTCGTGCAAAACCGTCAGACCGGCGATCTCATTTCCCGTGGCCTGGCCGACACCGCTCAACTGCAGTTCACGCTGACCCAACTGGCCAACGACGGCGTCAAACAACCCGTCGTGCTCGTCGCCGCGCTCGGTTATCTCACCTACCTCGGCTTCACCAAAGAAGGGGTGCCGATTCTTCTGCTGGGGATGCTCGTCGTGCCGCTCTCCGTGCTCCCCATCCGCTACATCGGTCGCAAAGTCATCAAGCGCGCGCAGCAGTTCCAAGCCCAGCTGGGCTCGGTCACGGGCATCTTTTCAGAAAACCTTTCCGCCGCCCGCGAAGTCCGCGCGTTCGGCCTCGAAGAACGCGAAACCCAACGCTTCAGCGCCCTCACCTCCGCCCTCGTGATTTCACAGATGAAGATCGTGAAATACGCGCAAGCGCTCAGTCCCGCCATCGAGTTTCTGGCCGCCACCGGCATTGGCCTCACCTTCGTATTGGCCTACGAAACCGGCGTCGGCGTCGGCACTTTTAACGCCATCATCATCGCCCTCTACATGGCGTATGATCCGATCAAAAAAATCGGCAACCTGAACAACGAACTTAAGCGCGGCACCGCCGCTCTCGAACGCCTCGAAGTCGTGCTCAACGAACCTGTGGCGATTACCGATCCCGAGACGCCCACCGAACTCACCCGAGCGCGCGGTGACCTCGCCTTCGAGAATGTCGCCTTCGCCTACCGCGACGGCGAGCTCGTTCTGCGCGACGTCGACGTGCGTATCCCGGCCGGCACGGTATGCGCACTCGTCGGACCAAGTGGGGCCGGCAAATCCACCTTCGCGAACCTCGTGCCCCGCTTCTACGAAGTCGGCAGCGGTGCGGTCAAAATTGACGGTATCGATGTGCGCGACTTCCGCCTCAACGACCTGCGCCAACAGATCGCCATCGTCTCGCAGGAAGCCGTTCTCTTCAACGATACGGTCTACGCCAACATCCTGCTGAGCCGTCCACAGGCGACCCGCCAACAAGTGCAGGCCGCCGCTGAAGCCGCCTTTGCGCACGACTTTATCACGGCGCTGCCCAACGGCTACGACACCATGGTCGGAGAACGCGGCGCCGCCCTCTCCGGCGGACAACGCCAGCGCCTCGCCCTGGCCCGCGCCTTCCTGCGCGACGCGCCCATTCTCATTCTCGACGAGGCCACCAGCGCGCTGGACAGCGAAAGCGAAGCCTTCATCCAACAAGCGCTGCGCAAACTCGTCGTCGGCAAAACCGTGCTGATCATCGCCCACCGCTTCAGCACCATCCGCGACGCGTCGAAAATCCTCGTCTTCGACCGCGGCGAACTCGCCGCCTCCGGCACCCACGCCGAACTCATCGCCGACAACCCCCTCTACCGCACCCTCTACGAACGCCAAGCGACGCTGACCGAGTGAACCGGATCGAAGGCAGACTTTACACGAAGGCCGCAAAGACCGCCAAGCACCACACCGCATCGCTTTGCGAACTTAGCGTTCTTGGTGTAAAAACATCCGCCGAATTTTAACGCAAAGTCGCTGAGCCGCAAAGGCCAGCTTGATGGATAAAATAACTTAGCGACCTTCCCGTCTTCGCGTCTCTGCGTTAAAACTCCGCCTGTCTTGAAACTTGGACTTTGATCCTTGTTACTTCTCCGCCATGCCCCGTCGTGATCCCGACCATTTCAGTAAACTCGCCAATGATCTCATTGCCGATTTTCGCGGATTGCCCAACGACGAACCCCGGCGGCAAATCAAGCGTCCCACGCAGTCGGCGGCCAACATCATCGAAGGCATCGTCGGCAAATACGGCATCGGCCAAGGCTCCCCTGAACAGTCTCTCCGCGACCGCTGGGCGGAGCTGGTGACACCGACGTTAGCCGCTTACTCTCACGTCGTGGAGATCAGCAAATCCGGCTGGCTCGTCGTCATGGTGACCAACTCAGTCGCCAAACAGGAACTCTCGAATAACCGCCGCGTATTCCTCCCCAAGATCAAAGCCGTCCCCGGCTGCGGCACCATCAAAGGCCTCACCTTCCGCGCCGGTTAAAACGTGCTCGATTCGAGCGGAATTTTTAACGCAAAGCCGCGAAGCCGGTAAGGGCGCCAAGAAGAACACTCAATCCGTGTCCATCTGCGTTCATCCGAGATTCCGCAGTTGGATTTTACAGAAGGCAACGAAGAGCACGAAGCTGGAACGAGTTGCAGGCGATTATGGGCATCGATTCATTCACCTGTAAGGTGAGTTGCATGCCATGCAGTTTAATCGATTTAACTCACTTTATTACAACGCTTTGTTAACTTTGTTACCTTCTGTGAACTGCGTTAATTGGGTTCATCTGTGGTTTCCAACGAAACCGCATGGCCTCCGTCCGCGTTTGGAACTTGAAACTTGATCGGTTGATACGTGCGCGGTCCAACCGCGCTTTCGCGCCTTTGCGTTAAAAACTCGGTATTCCCAATCCTCGACTTGCGACCGACGCCATCCCCCCTTCGACTATTACCGTGAAGCGACTGGTAACGATCGTATTGGCTTTGGTGTTCGTGGCGATGGCTGCGGGCTCAACGACGTTTTTCCTGCAAACCAAAGCCGAATACGACCAACGCCTGGAAACCGAACGCCTCACCGCCGAACGCCTTCGCATCGCCGAGACCCGCCTGCGCGAACAAGAGGAAATGCTGCAACGCCTCCGCACCGACCCGACCTATGTCGAGCTCATCATCCGCCGCCGCCTCGGCTACGCCAAACCCAACGAACTCGTCTTCCGCTTCGAAAATTAAGGGCGACGGGACACAGAGAGGGAACGGTTCTACTTGTTCCGAATTGTAGGGGCTTCGCTTGCGAAGACCGTGACTCGCGAGGGAGGTTCTGTGCGTTGGTCGACGAAGCGGTCGTCGCGTGCAAAGCGCCACCGCATTCATCGCGAGTAAACTCGCTCCTACGTTTTCGGGGTATTCCAAGATCAGTCGTTTTCAACGGGAAGCCGCCGCGCCTTCCCCCAATTCCGAGTTTGACGCGTGTGGCTCAAATTGTGCGTCTAAACTCTGATGGCTACCGCTTCCCCTCTCACTTCGCATCCCACCCAACGGATTCTCGGTATCGACTTTTTCGTAGGCTCGATGGACGCCGCCGTGGATTGCATTCTTGAAGGCGGACTTGTGGTAGCTCCATCCGGTCCGGGACTGGCGGTCGATCTGATGCGTTCCTCCGAGTATCGCCAGGCCCTACAAACGGCGGATCTCGCGATCACGGATTCGGGCTACATGATTCTGTTGTGGCGTCTCTTCCAGCGGCAAAAGTTACCGCGACTGTCGGGGTTGCGCTTTTTGCGGGTGTTGCTCGAACGCTCGCAGCTGAAGTCCCCCGGATCCGTTTTTTGGGTCATGCCCAGCGAGGCGGAGTCTGTCCGCAACCGGACTTGGCTCGAAGAGCAGGGTTATCCCATCACCGACGACGACATCTACATTGCCCCGTTTTATGGCAAGGACGCGATAAACGACCCGGAACTGCTCAGCCGGATTGAGACACGAAAACCGCAGATTGTTATGATGTGCATCGGCGGTGGCGTGCAGGAACGTGTAGGCCTTTTTCTCCGAGAATCCCTCTCTTGCAAACCCGGGATCGCCTGCTTGGGCGCGGCGATTGCGTTCCTGACCGGTGGCCAAACCAACATTCCGCCGTGGGGCGACAAAGTGTTCTTGGGCTGGCTGCTCCGCATCCTCTCCGATCCTAAAAAATTTGGCCCCCGCTACTGGAACTCCATCCGACTCGCGCCGATCCTCTTCCGCTACCGCGAGCACTTACCGCCCCTGCAAGCGAAGTCCAGAGTGTAACGTGGGAAAGCGACCAGGTCGCCAAGTGTCAGCATTCAGTTATAAGGTATCAATGCAAAGTCACCAAGGCGCAAAGGTCGCCAAGCCTCGGAGGGACGACTTCCACGTCGTCCGCATCCAGTAAGGAACGCGTTAGTTGGACCCCGCGACCTTCGCGCCTTCGCGTTAAACCTCCAATTTAAACCTCCGATTCGATCATTCAGATTTTGCGCTTTTTGCGCTTTTTGCGGCGATAAATCCGGATACGATTTCAGCGCAAAGGGCGCGGAGACCACTTAACGGAGAGAACCAAACGGTCGCGAGTAAACTCGCTCCTACGCTTCCGGAGCGATCAGCCTTCAGGTGTCAGCGGTCAGGTTTCCTCGTCCGAAATCGACGACCGCTGTCGCGTATTGAGATTTGAGACGTGCTCGGTTGCCACATTCGCGGCGCAGCCGCGCCCTTGGAACTTGTCACTTGTTCGGTTGAAACTTACACGGCGCGGTAGCGCCGTGTCCTAGTATGCTGAATTGGGCGGAAAAAACACCTGCCAGAACGTGCGCAGAATGATAACGATATCCAGCGATGGCGTCCAATGATTGACGTAGTGCAAATCCCAATACACGCGCCGACTCAATTTTGCCGGATCGTCGATTTCGCCGCGAAATCCCTTGGTCTGCGCCATCCCCGTAATACCCGGCTTAACCAGCATGCGCTGACGATAAGCACGCTCCTGTTCGGCAAATTCGTCGTCGTGACGAGGTAAATGCGGCCGCGGCCCCACCACACTCATCTCCCCGCGCAGCACATTGATGAACTGGGGAAATTCATCCAAACTCGTCCGGCGCAACCAACGCCCCAACGGATAAATCCGATCGTCCCCCGAGGACGCTTGCTGGGCCTCCTTCTGATCGTCCCGCTCCGCGGTGAACATGGAACGGAATTTAAACATGTTGAAACTCTTGCGATATTGTCCGCCTCGGGGACGGGCGAAGAACACCGGCCCGGGTGCCTGCCAGCGTTGCACGAGCCAAACGAACAGCGTCAGCGGCGGGAGCACGACGAGCACGACCGGAAGAGAAATGCAGATATCCAAGATCCGCTTGAATACCCGATTGATCGGATCCTCCAGCGGCTCTTCCTGCAAAGCCAAAAATTGGTGTCCGCCTTCCTCCAATGGCACGAACGACTGCGCCAATCGATCCGCATAGTTATTGTAAATCAGCAGCCGGGTTCCCTCAGCTTGGCACGCATCGACCAAATGTTCCACCGCGCTGACATCTTCCATGAGTTCCAGCATGATCACCTGCTGCACGCCATGTCCCCCAATAATTCGCTTGGCGTCCGCAATTTTACCCAACGGCGGCGCAATGAGATGGTCGGCCCGAGTGGGAACCTCATCGCACAACAGGCCGATGGGTCGAATACCGAGATGTTCGCGATTCGCAACCCAATCATTCAAGCGCTCCAAGGCCTGAAATCGTCCGACAAACAACGTGCGCATCAAACGCTGCTGCGGGAAAAGCATGCGCGCCAGTCCCCGCGGAATTCGCGCATGACTCCAAGCTAAATACCCGAAGAGGACAGTCAAATAGACTCCCAGAAACACCCGGCTGATCGCCCGATCCTTGATCGCGAACATCAGAGTAAAAATGCACGCCGCAACGACGAATACCTGCCGCAATGCCAACATCGCGGCGTCCAGCCTTTGCAATCGATGCAAACGCTGAGCCTCCAGCGACAAATCACGGGCCCCCATCAACATTCCCGCCATAACGGCCAGCATGTAAGGCGTGAGGTTCACGGTCTCACTCAAGTCCACATAAGGCAGGTGGGGCACCAGCTCCGCCAGGCCCAGCAATAGCAGGCTGGCGGAAACAATCGTGAACAGAGCGTAAGCCGTTACCAAACCACGTAAACGATAGGTAATCATTGGGCTCGGTCAGCAAGAGAAGTGGTGGAACGCGTGTCAATGGACCGTGGAAGGTAAATGAGTAGTAAGCGGTCAGCGTTTTGCGGAAGGTCGCAAAGGCGCTCGTTGTAGGGGCGTTGCTTGCGACGACCGAGCAACACCCATCCGGTCCGGCGCGCCATCCCGACCACGCCACGGTATTCGCAAGCGAACACCCGACACCGACATCCGCGTTCCCTCCTGATCGCACCCGACACTATCGCCGCGCGTCACCCATGATTTAGCTTTCCAGTTTTTCAGGTTTCGTCGTTTATTTCCCCCATGCCGGATTACCCACCGAACGATGCGGAGACCGATTTAAAAATTTCTAAATCTTCGAGAAACGAACAGCTGCTGCGCGACTTCAAAGGCGACCTGCGCGCGCCGCTCCCGCTTCACCCGCTGGAAATCGCCTTGATCTGGGTAGCGGCAATCAACGTATGCTCACTGCCGTGGATGTTGGGCGGCATGCGTGCTTGGGCCCAATTCATTTCCCTCGGACTATCGCTCACCGCCTTCGGCCTCGCTCTTTTACCCCGCCAGTATGCCGACAACTATACCCGGGGAAATGCCTTCACACTCCACCCTTGGCGCAAACTGATCCGTTGGCCATTATTTTGGATCGGTGTGGTCTTCTTCGCCTATGTGCTGATCCAAGCGCTCAACCCCGCCTGGGAATACATCGATAAAGGCAAGACCTGGACCATGCGCCGCATCGACCATGTGGATTGGCTCCCCGCCGGCATGATCACCCCCTTCCGCCACATGAACATCTGGCGCCAGATGATGATTTGGGGTGCCCCTTTCCTCCTCGCCTGTGCGCTTTGGGTCGGCTTTACGCGCCGACGCTCCGTAATCACCGTGCTGACTGCCATTGTCGTGAATGCGTGTGTTCTCGCCGTCGTGGGAGTCCTTGCACGTTATACCGCGCCGGCAAAAATTCTTTGGCTGGTCGATGGAATTCGAGACTACTGTTTTTCTTCCTTCATTTATAAAAACCATGCCGGAAGCTTCTTCGCTCTAGCCACGGGACTGACCCTCAGCCTCGCGGTTCACTATCATGAACAGGCAACGCGAACACGAATAAAAAGCAATCCGGCAGGATTGTGCGTATTCTTTTCTATTATTCTCCTTATTGCGGTTCTATTGTCGTACTCACGGGCTGCGATAATCATTTTAGCGATTTTCCTCCTTCTCGCTGTCATATACGCCGCCTTGCGAGTCATTGTGAGAGGGACCGCGAGTCATGCGCCGCTTCTTATTGCGGTACTCCTCGTGGGATTGATGACGACTGCCTTCATCGGCACAAAACTTGTCGATATCGATCGCACGGTCGATCGTCTTAGTGTGTTCACGGAAAAAGAAAAATTCGACGCCACGATAAAGGGACGGCAATACGCGTGGCTAGCCGGCTACGATATGTCGCTCGAACATCCCATCTTTGGCTGGGGGGCAGGCGGATTCAGATTCCTCTTTCCTAAATTTCAGCAAAGCTATTCGGAAATCGATGGGAATATTGTCAAAATTGGAAATCGATATTCATTCTGGCAACATGTTCACAATGACTACTTGCAGCTATTGATAGAAACCGGGCGAACCGGCTTGGTGTGGATGGCGACCGCACTAGTGGTAGCACTGGTTTCATTCCTGCGCCATGGCGGGCTCCGAAATCTAGCGGCTGTTTCGATATCGGGTGCATGTATGATTACACTCGTTCACGCCACCGTCGATTTTCCGCTCCAAAATCCTGCCATTCTCGTCACATTGATAACATCTCTCACTCTCGCCCTACTTCTGCCTCGTCTCGAAATGCGAATGCGATGAATCTGGAGATTTTTGCAGTGACGCAAGGAAGTGGAGTGTGCGATCATTTATGAAACCGTATCCGAACCGGGCCATGGAGTTTTGTCTCCCCGTGCCCACATGAACCTCCGCTTCCAATCGCTACGCGTTAGTATTTTGGCGCTTTGCGTTGCAATAGGTCCTTCGGCCACGGGAGCGAATCCATTGGGATTTGACACCGGCTGGTCGCCCGAACGAACCGAGAGCGTTCTGCATGACGCAGGGATGGAGGGTAACGACGGTACTTGGATTCGGGTCCGGGGGATGGCTACGTCAGCAGTCACGACCCTCGAGGGCATTGAGTCACGGCCGTGGGCCGACGCCCCTCACCTCGTTTCCATCCGTGAGCGTCGTTCCGCTCTCATGGCTATGCGTACGCGCGGTCATAGGTTGGTGGCCAAACTCGGATGGCTGACCTCGTCCTGGAATATGGGCATGCGTTCCCAGCCGGCCAAGCTCCCGCTCGACTTACGGGAGAGCTTCGAACGATGTCGGGCGCTCGCCCGCACCTACGGTGATCTCATTGACGCCTGGGAAATCGAGAACGAGCCGGACATTGGGTTCATCCCCGAAAACGCCGAAACATTCGCCGCATTCTACAAGGCCTGTAGTCGCGGCATCATCGCCGGACGCGAGGAAAACCTGACGATCTTAACGCAAAGCCACCGGGATGCTAAGACCTCCAAAGCTCCGGCCTCCGACCTGTTACTTGAAAACTTGAACTTTGTTACTTCGACCGAATCTGGAGATTCGGCCGTCATGCATTCGCCCATGGCCCTACCTCCCGGCCCCTATTGGGACGAACTCGTCGCCAATGATACGTTGCGTTATACCGAAGCCTTCAACTACCACTACTATGGCTACCCAGAAGACTTTTGTGGCGTCCGCGACGCCTGGATCGAGGCTCTGCGCCATGCCACCAGCCACCCAAGATTAGACGACTTTAAGTCCGAAAAGAACTTGGAACTTGATAATTGGATTTTGGAACTTCCACCTAAAATAACGCCCCTCCCGGTTTTTCTGACGGAATACGGCTACGGACTTCTTGATCGTTTCGACCGCCATACCGTCGAAGGTCGAGAGCGCCAAAAGCGTTTCTTTGAGCTGACGATGCCCTTCATCACCGATGGCACCATCACTGGAGCCATGGCCTTCGTTTTCATGCCGTATTATGAAAGAGGCATCAACGAATTCGGACTCCTAGCAGAAGTCCCTGACGCGTTCCTGCGAGAATCTAAACGTCAAACTTCCGGCAGTGGCCCAGACTCTGCCCCGCGAACTCAGGATCGTGATACAATCCCTTCTCACAGCTCACCGTCCTTGTCCACCGAAGTCCCGCCGGGCGGGACGAAAGAGAAACGTTCCGACCGTGGTCCTCTCCTTTCGCCCCTGCTAAAACGCCTTGAAACCGAAAGTTTGAACCCGATCGTTCTCGACTTCATCGCTGGTGAAGACTCGCGAACCATCAAACGCTACAACGGGCATGTCCTGCGGCGCGTAAACCACCGAGGCACGACTTCTGCGTCGTTCGCCTCCCCTGAGAACAGTAATTTAACGCTCCCGTCTCCTTCCCTTGAAAAACAAACAAGTACAGGGTCTTTCCAAATCATCCTCTACAACTTCAGCGACAACCCCGTCACCGGAAACCTTTCTCTTTCGCTAGGTGCCGGCACGATCACCTTGGTAGGCCGTCAGCTTGCTGACGCTTCAACAGAGGACTCGGACTCACAATCCTCAACTCGAAGATATGACCCTAGGCCCGCGCTTATAAAATCTTCGACAAGCGAACCGACGCAAAAACCAATCCCCTACCGCCGTCCCGACACCGCCCGCTCGTCAATCCGCCCGCCCACCCAGCGGAATTGGCCTCACGCTTACACCCCAATTATCGCCACCAACCAAGGCAAAATCTACGCCATAACGCCGGCGCTAGAGTTTCTTCTAGCCCAAGGGAAAACCGAATCCATCGCCCCCCAGATGGCCGTGCCTGTCGAAGCGTCAGTAAAAGACCAGATTAGTAAGGGAGCCCTGCCGACCTCACCTCCGATCACCGACTTCATTCCAAAAACAACCAGACTTTCCGACCTCGAAACAGGATTCGAATCGCCCCCTATCACCCTCGCCCCCATGGAGCGCCGCGGACTTGAATTCACTGCGACGCTGCCCAACGATAACTTCCGCGCGCATCGCTTCGTAGCGACTTGGAAATCCAAAGTGACCGATTCCATTTCGCCTGACGAAAAACACCCGGACGAATCCGCCAAATCGCCCGCCTTAAACTCGGTTACGGCGGGGGCTTCAGCGAAGGAGGACGCCCCCTCGCAACTTCACTCCTTCACACCTTCACACGTTAAGATCAAGAGACCGGCAGTCTCCCTCCTTGCCACCCAGCTGTATCCCAGTCCCGCCGCATTCCGTTTCGAGCGACTCGAAAGCTTCGATTTCAGTGCCGCCGACAATGCCAAGTCCCGCGCCGATCAACTCGCCCGCCCGCTCGCCGATGGGGAAGCGCAGCTCACGCAGCACCCGACTGCAAAACGCTGGCTCACCACTCCGGGTGTAAATATTGAAGAAACTCCCAACAGCTGGCTCATCACGGTCAATGATCTTCCCTCCGAGTCTCTCCGCCCCGCAGAAATCGAACTCCCCTTCCCCGCCGACTTAAGATTAGCCCAGAACGCCGCTTTAAGCTTCAAATACCGACTCGTCTTACCACGACAAACCAGCATGTCCGCAGAAGTCCCGCAAGGCGGGACGAAGCTGGAACCTTCGCCCCTTCCCGCATCGGCAACCGCCGAGAACCGCATCGAAGAATTCGACATCAACTTCCGCGACGCCGACGGAACCCTCTGGACGGTTATCCCTCGCCTACACGCAAAGGCCAAATCTCAAAACTATCTCGAAGCCGCCCCCAACTTCACCCCCATGTTCTTCTCACGAGCTTCCCGGGTGATCCGCGGCAGTCTTGACAAAGGAGGAAGTCCCCCGGACACCGATGCCACCTCAACATCATCATCTAACCGACTCGCAACCATCGACATCCGCTCCCTGGTCATCATGGTCCGCCCGCGCACCCTACCGACCGTGATTGAGATTGAAAACCCAAATGTCAGTCAGTTGGAATCGAGCAGTATCAGGGATCAGAATTTTTTACGCTAAGTCGTCAAGCGTAAGCGTCCGTCCTAGCACGTGGTAGTCGGGAGGGCTTCGGGTTGGTAGAGTGGCGGGATGGCTCGAATCGAAGCGGAACAGATTTACGTGTATGGCGGCGTGGTGGATTTGCGCAAAGGAGCGAACAGCTTGCGGACGTTGGTGGGCCGGCCGGAGCCGGAAGCGCTTTACGTGTTTTCAAACCGGTCAAGAGGCCTGCTGAAGTTCCTCGTCGTCGATGCGACGGGTGTTTGGTGCGGCACGCGACGTCTGCATCACCGGCGGTTTGCGTGGCCGGAAAGTCCGGACGGTCAGGAGCGGCTGACGCGTGATGAACTTGCGTGGCTGATCGCGGGTGGAGACGTGAAAAAGTTACGTCTAAAGCGCACTTTGGCTGGCCAATAGCGGGAGGCCGGATACTGTATCCGTATAGTGGCGACAGTTAATCCACCAACCGATCTTCAGGAGGATGATGAGGCGCAGGTTCTGCGTCTTGAATGCGAACGACTGGAGCAAGAAAACCATGTATTAGGCACGGAGCTAAAGGCGCTCAATGCGGAGATGGCTTACATGCAGCGCCAGTTGGAGGCCCTGAAACGCAAGCTGTTCGGACAGTCGCGGGGTGAGCAGGTCAGCGAGGCGCAGTTGAACTTGGCTCTCGACGAGATGGAGCGGGAACGCGCGCAGCAGGAGGAGGTGCCCAAGGAGGTGATTGGCTACGCCCGCCGTCGACCTCAGGCGGAGGAGTCGCAGGCCCGACTGCCCGAAGACCTGGAGACGATCACCGAGGAAATCATCCCGGAGGAGGTGCGGGCCGAACCGGAGGCCTACGAGCGCATCGGTGAAGAAGTGACCGAAGAACTCGATGTCCAGCCGATGAAGGTGATCCGTCGCCGGATCGTGCGACCGAAGTTTAAACGCAAGGGGCAAGCCGCAGCGGCGCCCTTCATTGCGCCGCTACCGGCCCGGGTGATCCCGGGCGGACTACCCGCCGCCGGTTTGATCGCGTTCCTCTTGGTGGCCAAATATGTGGACCACCTTCCTCTCTACCGATTGGAGAAAAGCTTCAAGCAACGCTTCGGCGTGAAGCTACCGCGTCAGCGCCTGTGCGACTGGACCGGATACGCCATCGAGAACTGGCTGTTAATCATCTACCACTCGATCCGGCAGGGATTGATCGGAGGCGACTACTTGCAGATCGATGAGACGCCGATCCGTTATCTTGACCCGGATCGCAAAGGACAAAGTAGCCGCGGTTACCTCTGGGTTTATGGACATCCAGGAGGAGACCTGTGCTTTGATTGGTCGCTGGGCCGGGGTAAAGCCGCGGCCGAGGCCATCGTGTGCGAGTTTACCGGTCTGCTGCAAAGCGACGGCTACCAAGTCTACGACCGGGTGAGCGAGGGTCGCGAGATCACGCAACTCGGATGCTGGGCGCACGCGCGTCGACGGTTCTACGACGCCTACCAAGCCGGTGAATCCGGGGCGGCGCATTACTTGGTGCTCATCCGCGATCTCTACGCGATCGAAGCGTCATTGCCGGCCGAGGCGAGCGTGGCGCAGGTCGCGGAGATCCGGGCCGAACGCAGTGTGCCAGTCCTCGCACAGATCAGGCAGTCATTGGACGAAGATATCGACACGCACATGCCCAGAACCGCCATCGCTGATGCCATCGGTTACGCCCGATCCCAGTGGAGCAAGCTGACCGCATACGTGCAGCACGGGCAAACGCGCATCGACAACAACCTCACCGAACAAGCCATCCGCCCCACCAAACTCGGGGCCAAGAACTGGTTGTTCATTGGGCACCCCGGTGCGGGCAAGCGCGCTGCGATCATCTACACCATCCTCGAATGCTGCCGCCGCCATAACGTCGAACCTCTCGCTTACCTCAACGACGTGCTCCATCGCCTGCCCGGCATGACCAATCACCAAGTCGCTGCCGCCAAACTTACCCCGCGCGACTGGAAACCCGCGGCCTGAGCGTCAACCCCTTCCGCATACGCGGTAGAACGGACGCTTACCGTCAAGCCGCCAAGGCGCGGAGGCCGGATGGATGTAGGGTGTTCGCTTGCGAATACCGCCCCAGTGGAGTGGCCGCCAGATAGCACGCTCCCTTGTTGCTACGACATCGTAATCTTTCTCGTTCTCTCCCTTTGCCCCTTCGCTCCTTGGCGTTAACATCCAAGTTCTCACCCGCACCCACCCGGCACGCGATTGGAATCCGACTTCGCGCCCTTCGTTGACTTCTGTAAGGTTCAACGTGGTCTCTCCGATTCTCCGCGCCTTTGTGTTTAGATCCTTCCGGGACCCAGCCACTACTTTTCTTCGAGACCCAAGGATCGCCCCGCTCGGTTAACCTTCCACCGCGGCTTGATCGGACCACATGGATTGCCACTGCACACCATCGCCGGCGGTAGATCCCGCACCACGACGCTGCCAGCCGTTGCGATGGCCTCCTCTCCCAATGTAATCCCGGGTGCCACGAAAACCTGTGCGCCTACCCACACCCCGTCTCCGATGACAATGGGACGATTACGGAAAGGCATGGTAGGATCCCTGAAATCATGGTTTCCCGTGCATAAAAAAGCACGTTGGGACACACAGGCGTGAGCGCGGATGGTCACCCGTTCAAAATTGAGAATAAATACCTCCTCACCGATCCACGCATGATCACCGATCACCAATTTCCACGGAAAGTGGATATTAACGCGAGGCTTGATCACGACCCCCCGTCCGATCTTCGCGCCAAAGCATCTCAGTAAAATCGACTTCAGCCGCGATGGCCACGGCAAGGCCGCCAAAAAGAAGATACACTTAACACTATACCAAAGTATCTCGATTGCCTTACCGCGCCCCCGTTCCAATCCCAAACTTGGGTCAAAATGATCATTGCGAACCCGAGTTGTCATAATGCTCAGATCAAAGCCCCCCAGCGGAAAAGCAAGCGCGGCAACCGACAGCGTGGGCTCACTCGAACATCAGCAATGCAACCGACAGGCCTCATCCACTTTCTCCGCGAGCCGGTCCCAGGTGTAAGACTGCTGAATCAGCTTCCGCCCAATTTCACCTCTTTGACGCCGTTCGGTATCGCTCGCATTCATAGCCGCCTCCAAACTCGCCCCGAGCTCCGATGCCTCCGGTCGACAAATCCACGCTCCACCCGCCGTCCCCAATTCTGGAAAATTGCACTCCGTGGTCATCACAACCGGACGTCCGCGCGCTGCAGCCTCCAGCACGGCCACCGGAAATCCCTCTGAGTAGGAAGGAAGCACGAAAATATCCGCAGCGTCGAAAAGCGTCCATTTTTCATCACGCACGGCACCGACATGCAGTTGGCAAGTTGCCCCTAATCCAAATCGTTTAATGGCGGCAGCTATTTCAGCCGCGTGCCCGCCCTCGTCCGGACCGTGAATGGCGATTTCCCAATCCGGAAACCGAGTTGCCAATTTCGCCCACGCCTCCACTAGCAGCGCCGCTCCTTTTTTGGGATGTAGCCGAGCCAAGAACAAAATCCGCTTCCGTCCATCCCGTGACGATCGAGGGAGCGTTGATGGCGTTAATGCCGCCGGGTCGACGCCATTCGGCACGACCTCGATCGCGCCCTTGTGACCTGCGGCGCGGATTTGATCCGCTTCCTTGCTGGTGAGCGCTCGCCAACAGCGAACCGCGCGAAAATTACGGTCTTCAAACCACCAACGTACGAACCGTTTTTTAACCCGGGATCGCTTCAGAATCCACGGATCGAGCATTCCATGCGGATGATAGACCAAGGGCAGCTTTAACTTATGGGCTGCGCCACCGACCATCCAGTTCAGGGCCGTATAGAATCCGTGACCGTGCACGACATCCACGCACCTTACCTCCGCCCCGAGAAGCCCCGCAATCTCCGGAGAATAATAGGCCTTGGAGATCCCCTTGCGGCGGCCCTGCACCGTTTCCGGCCACTCCACCATAAAACGCTTCTCACGAGTGGCCAAAAGCCTTGATACGACCCCTCGCTCCAGCAGCGCCAAATGCAAATCCAACGCGGATCGCCCCAACCCCCCGCCTTGCAGAGGTTCGATCGATTGAACAAAGTGCAGATGCCGCATGGTCAGGAAATCAAAATCAATGCACCAGTAGCGGATGCAATGCAGAACAGTCGTTGTAAATAATTCATCTCAACCACCACCGACTAGTAGACAGTAATACCGGATTATTCGCTGAGTCAGCGTCGGAACGAGCAACGATCCTACAAGTTGTCGGAACTCATGGTAGGGTGTTCGCTTGCGAATACCGCCGCGTGGTGGGTGCGGTCCTCGCAAGCAAGACCCCAAACTATATTTCACCCGGCGAACCCTCCGCTCCGGGTTTTTCCGGTGCCATCGTTTCCCTAAAAAGGTTTTCCCAAATCGATGTCGTCCAAAGTGAGGCCAGCCTGATGGTTCCTTCCTGATTAAAATGAGTTCCGTCCCGTGCTCTGAATTCCCGCCCAAGCGAATCGGTATCGGGCCCCGGTAGCGCCGCCCCACTCGCTATGACCGATTCCTGCGCCCGCCTGACCGCATGAAACGACTGATTCCCCTTCTGCGTGCTGACCGCTACCAACCACGGGACGGATAAGCCCCTTTCCAAGGCGCGATCTACGTTCGCGATGAGCTCACTCAGATGGCGACGGTATTGCTCACTGGACAGCTCGCTGTCGCTCTCACCCTGAGCCCAAAGGATCGCACGGACGTAGTGCGGTCGGGTCGCGTTCAGCGCGGCCACCAGCCGCTGAAATAATCGTCCCTCCTCATTCCAATCAAGGATGGAGCTTCCTCCTTCGGCCACATTGATGAAACCGATCGGGCGACTCAGCTTATCGACCAACGCATCCCCTACCAATGGCCAGGGCGATCCGCCGGAGAACGGCGTCTGGGGATCATCCCCCCGTCCCCACACCAAGGTTCCGGCGGAATTTAGGGTTCCCCTTCGAACGTGATTCGACTCGGTGGTAAAAAGAGCGTCTGAAGCCCCCGCCGCGTTAGATTGTCCCGCGACGATAAAAAGCTCTCCCACCGCCACCCGACTAACATCGATGGTCTGATGATCCCTAAATTTTGTCCTCAGCCAAACAGAGTTCCAGCCAACTTCCATCGGAAGTTCCACCCGAAACTTCCCCCAATTTGTCACGCCGGGTGTCCAATCGTTTCGGGCCGGATACCCTTCATCCCGATCGGATGAGCGGGTAAATCCCTCTACACCAACACAACCTAAACCCAGAGTGCCTTCGAAAGTCACGTGATGACTTCCGGGGCGTTGCTGCACAATGGACTCACCCGCTGGATGCTCCACCGCAATCCCAGCCATTCGGTCCCGCAGCCAGATGCCGGGCCGCAGATCCGCAGTGAGAATAAAACCTAACGCAAGCAGTGCCGCTATACCGATGACCACAATGATCCGCCGATTCATCCGTCGGCAGAGTTCGTTCCCGTTTGGACGACAACAGGTTTGATCACGCCGACATTCACCAACCAGCGACGCAACCTATCCGTTTTACGTTCGGTGAAACTCCAAATCAAAACACAGTAACCGAAAACGATCACCGCGATCAACGTCGCTATGGCTAGATGCCACAAGTCCGGAATCCACCTATCGCGATTGGAACGAAAAAAGAGCGAGGCTATAAAAACAAAAAGAGGCGTGTGTAAAAGATATAAGGAATATGAGATCGCCGATAGATGATACATCGGACGCACGAGGCGGATCGTCTTCGGGGAAAGTTGCGCCTGCAATCCGAAGAATACGCCCACGGCCGTGATCAAACAAATGATCCACGACCAATCAATCCCGGGAATGTCAAACCCCGTCCTGCTGGTCGCAATAACTCCCGCCAACGCGACCAAACCAAGCCCAAAGCTCCACAATGCGACCGGCGATGCAATTTTCCGCCGCCTAAATAAATAGTAGGCTCCCGCTCCCGCCAGCCAGACCGGAAAATGAGCCGCAATTTGCCCGCCCGCCACCGCCAATAGGCCCAGCGCAAATAAGGCTGCTCCCGTGCGTTTGATCGCAGTTTGAGAGGCTAGCCTCACCGTAATCAAAGCGGGGTAGACCAAGTAGTAGATAAACTCGTAGGAAATTGACCATAACGGACCGTTTGACCCAAAGGTCGGGACAAACACCTTCTGTAAGAACAACAAATTACCCAAGAATATCCCCGGTGAAGTCACTTCCGCCAGCGGAGTTGAAAGAATATGGCCGAAGCCTGTCCCATCATAGATGGACGCCCCGCCACCCGCGTTCCGCATTCCCGCCCAATCCCAAAAGGCGGTGAGTAACAGCGCGGGAATCAAAACCACCCAAAGTCTCGTGACGCGCGCCAGAAGGTAGCGATATTCACTCCAACTCGAGCGCTGATGAGAAGTAAAGACGACGTGGGCAATCACACAGCCACTCAATACGAAGAAAACCATGACGGCCTGGTGGCCCGCCCCGGTCGCCAGATAAAACAGTTTAAGGAGCATCCCCGGCTGTTCCAGGTCGACAAAGTCAACGAAGAATAAATTACGCCAGTGTTCGAGAAAGACCAGTAACGCCGCCGGACCGCGCAAAAGATCCAGCAACGGAAAATATTCCTTAGGCGGAGAAAGGCCCTTTTTCATAATTGTCCATCAATCCAAATGTTGTCGGAACGCCCCCGTGCCGGTTTGCGACCGATATGCGGCAAAGCCGCCGGACTCGACTTTTCCACCTTCGACTTTCAGACCTTCGACCTTTGAAGGCACCGTAGGCGTCTTCAAAGCCGTCATATACACGCATATCTCGCCGCCTTTACTGCCTGCCGGGCAAAATTGTCGCAGCCCCAGCGTGCGACGAGCGCGCGCGAGCGTTGGCCCATGCGTTCACGCAACTCATGGTCGTCGCATACCAAACGCAGTTTTTCGGCGAGTTCCAAAGCGTTAGCGGGATCGAACGTATATCCATTGCCTCCAAACTCGACGAGATCCTCCGCGCAACCCACCGACTTTGAGACCAAGACCGGCAAGCCGCAGGCCATGGCCTCGTTTACCACCAAGCCCCACTCTTCATAAAGACTGGGCAGGACAAAAATGTCGGCGAAGGCATAGAACAGAGCGCTCTCTTGGATTTGACGAAAGCCATAAAAATAGACCACGGGGCCGTTCCGTGCTTCAACGCAATCCTGCTCAAGATCGACCTCCTGCGCTTGGACCACCGATACTCCGCATTGCGTCGCAAGCTCGACCAGTTTGAGTTGCTCCTCACCGGAGCCAACCATCACCAGTGCGGGTGGCTCCAGCGCTCCCACAAAGGCGGCCGCGTAGGCCTGGATGAGCGCGGAAAGGTTTTTCTTAGCCACAAAACGCCCCAAGCTGAGTAGGTAGCGCCGCGGCAGCCCGGCCGGCCGGCCCTTCGACCGCCAAACGTCGGTACGGTCTGCATAATAGGGGTTATCCACGGCATCGTAGCCCGTAAAGATCGACTCGGGTCGCATGCCCTCCGTTATGAAATGTCGCCGGTGAGGCTCGCCTCCCACCAAGGCCGCTTGAAAAAACCCCAACAACCGTCGCTTGATCCAACGCTGCCAACCGGAAGCCTGCGCGGTGCCCGCGTGGCTCTCATTCATCATCACCAACCGCACCCCGGATATCCCCCCGGCGAGTAATAAAGCTAAACTCCGCGCCGGCCAGTAGCTGGGCAAAAAAGCCACCCTGATTTCATGTTCGATCAGAAAACGCCGAAACCGGTGAAAGATGGCCCAAGCACTCGTCTGCTCCACCACGTTGCCCGGAAACAAGGTCACAACTTCAAGGCCCGTGGGCGCGTTCCAATCGTACGTAGAGGTCGCATCGGCTATCTGCACCCCCACCACCTCATCGCGCCCCATCACCTGCTGCAAGGCCTGCAATCGTGCGGCATGATAAGGGCCGAATTGATCCCATACCAAGCAGACCTTGCCCAATCTTTGATCGCCCTGACTGTCGTCGAGCAGTGACTCCGATAATTTGTTCATTTCCTATGCCCCTGTCCATTTGATCGAGTCTGTGAAAGAGCCGAAACCGAATCTAATGATCGCTCGAATCGAGGCAGAGCTTGCTCAATTGAAACCACGTCAGGCATAAAGCCCGACCCACAGGCCAAGCTACGTAATCCAATTGTGGGTTGGGCTTTACGCCCGACATTTCGTGGCCTCGCCAGACAGGTCCTGGTTTTCATTTCCATCAAGCCGCGTCCCTCAACATTATCACTTTTGTAACGGAGTCGTCGATTTAGTCCCTCACTCGTGACCAACGATCATATTTGAGACGATAATTCCCCGGTCTCGACGAAAAACGGTGCCTCTGGGGCGCTCTGATTCTTGGGATTTGGTCGCTTGAAATTTAGGATTTCCGGCTCCGCCGGGTTAGGTCTGAGAACAGTAAACCGCGCCTACCAAACCTCCCTCCTTCTCGAACACTTCCGATCTACGCCTTGCCTCGGGTTTTCGAATCCAAGGATCGACCACCACGATATCTCATTCACCGGCCCGCTTGGCCCCGCCCGCGCCTTCGTGCTTGGTTGTTTGACTGCCGCAACCGATCTCCGCTCGCCGGTCTACTCAAGGGCATGATGGGGCTGCCCGTCGGCGGTCCCGTTCGCTGCCTCACCACGTAGCGGGCGATTAGCCAGCACGGAACTAAAAAATAAAAGGTCTGCCAAAGCGACTGCCACAAGAAGAAGCGAGTCAGGTAGAGCGCGTTTACCACCACGATGGCATAGGTGCATATTTTGAGATACCCTGGGGCCAGGCGCAACACCTTCATGTCCACCCACGAAAGCAATCCGCCCAATACGAACATACTTCCCAGCATCCACAACGGACCACCGTCCCCCCAAAAGAAGCCCACAAGGCCGGGACTATAAGGAGCACCATTGGTATAGCTCAAATCCTGCAATATTCCCGCGTCGGGTTTTCCGGACCAAATCGCCCGGGGGATAATGTGAAACGGTGGGTAGATCCATGATAGGATATAGGGTTTGTAAACCGGTTCATACTGAATCGCTGCAATAAAAGTATCGAAAATATTTATATCGCCCCCCGCTTCGAAAAAAGTCCAATAACTGGAAGGACTGAGCGCGTCTGCTATTTTATTCATAACCACCGATCCGAACTCGACATTGCCTACATTTCGGTTTTGTCCTAACGTGCGAAAAATGGGCAGCAGTAACACAATGGGCAATATCAACCAAGCGTAGCTAACCCGTCCCTTAAAGCGAAACATAAGGCAGAAGCCCGCCGCCATTAGCGGGGTGATGTAAGCACCGCGAAAGAGAGTTACGTCGCGAGCATACCAAGCTGTGAGCGTGAGCATTGCCAACGCTAGGCCTAAGGAATTGCGACCTTGGGTGGTTCTCTGGGTACGCCAGCGCTCAGCGGCTACCGCAACACCAAAAAGTTGGAGACCCTGCAGCACCATGGGAATGTCCCAGACATAGGCCCCCAAGCCGCTACTGTAGATGCCGCGCCCCCCGGTGCTGATGACCATGATCAATGCCAGTGCCACGCCTTGGATCACCAGGGCCGCTCGATAAGCTTGGGGACGTAATAAAGCGTAGCGGGCCGTCAACATGGGGCGGGCCGAGTGCTTCAGTAATGAGGAGATCTGCCACCCGCCTAGCTGTCGCTGCACGTGGCAACCCGCCGCCAACAGCCAGAGGCCGGCTGCGGCCCATGCCAAGGCCACATGCCGAATTTCGAGTGAGTCGCCGGTCCGAAACAAACCGACGAGCAAATCCGTATCTCCTTCGATCACGAGATACAGCGGTCGCATACCGAAAAACAGAAACGACATGAACAAAAACGCGCCCACGGCAGTGACGTGCCTCTCCGCGATAAACCCAATCAACAAGACAGCTTGCGCGGCAACCAAGGTGCCGGTGCCCGCAATGCCCGGAGGCAAGAAAGTGCCCAAGAGGAGCAACACCAAAGAAGCACTCAAAAACATAAAAAACTTAGTAGGTCGCCATCCGGCGGGAGGTGTCAAAATCGATCCGCGAATCGTGCTCGCAGAAAATGAAATGTAGCGGGCACGCCCTCGTGCCGTTTCCGTGATCTAGATGTAGTCAGCACGCCCCCGTGCCGTTCAGGCCGGGCCAGTCGATCCGCCTCACCAACACGCGGGACGAGGGCGTTTTGCCTACACCCGTTCCGTGATTCCGTGGTCACGCCTTACCGTTTCAGGCGACTTTCAATCTTACTCAATTTGTGGCCCAACGCATTCAACGAAAAGGCTTCGTCCATCCGGGAGTTACGTTGCAGGCGTTCCAGCAACTCGGGTTCTTGAGCCAACCGTCGCAAGGCCTCAGCGATGGCCTGAGGCGTCACCTCTGCCAGAATCAAGCCATTCACGCCATCGTTAACAACACGTCCACAGGAACTTGAAGCGATCACCGGCAATCCGTGTGCCTGCGCCTCGAGTTGAGTGAGGGCAAAACCGTCCGATAGCGTCGGCAAAACAAATACGTCACTGCTACGATATAGACGCGCAGCTTCCTCACGGTCCACTGGTCCCGTGAATTCGACCTGGGGGTTGCTCCGGATCCACGCAGGGACCTGCACCCCCAGCGGTCCCGCGAAAACGAACCGGATTGGGTGGCCCTCCAACAGCCGCACCGCCTCGAAGAGCTGCCCTACCCCCTTCCGCAGAATCACCTGCCCAAGAAAGAGGACGACCATATCTCGCCCGTCCATCCTCGGTCGTCTTTCCTCTTCGCCAGACGTGGTACGTCGAGTCGAATCCGCCGAAGCCCTACCGGTGGCAGGCAAGCATCGGCGAGGACGGGCAGCTCGCTGCCCTCCTTCGTGAGCCAGCGGCACTTCGGCGATCTTATTCAGGGAGACGCCGGCGCGGGCCAGCAGGTCGGCCGACCAAGAGGAGTTGACCAAAATCAAGTCAGCTAACTCGACCTCTTCCCGCCAGGCGTCCCAATAGCGTGCCGGCGGTTCCGCCGCCCCCGGCAAGGCCCACCCCGCATAATCCGCCGTCGATTCTGCGACTACGACCGACTCCAAGGGGCCCGGGTCGATTTGCCCCAGGACGCACTGCATGCCCCGGCGCTTGGCCTCCCTAAATGGCAACCGCGCGGTGTAGCTGTAAGAAAAGCACACGGACGCGTCGGCTGCCTGCCGCCACGTAGCCAGCTGCCGCACGGTCCAAGCTTGAAACCAGTCGTTGCGGGCCAGGATCGAGTCCCACGGATCCAGTCGGCGCAGCCGATAGCGGACGTCCTGTACCAAACGCCCGCACGTGGCGGCCCTCACGTGCTGATCGGATATCCCGTCATGTCGACGCTGCCCTAAACTCGGATGAAACCGACGAACCGCCGGTGCCACCCAACGCGGGATCCACGTATCCGTGAGCAATCCGGCCAGGCGTTCCTGTTTCGCCAAAACCCGCGGAATCGCATAGTGCTCCCGCGACCCCAACTGAAGACAAAGCCAATCAGCAGCCCTGCCAGCATCATCAACCCTCGAATCTTTTGTGTGCATCCGACTCTTAACTTTCCGCCTCTGTTGATTTGCACGCCGCGCTGCCGCTTTGAACCGCCTTATCCGCTACGAGATGTTGTGAAACCAAAGCCGCATTCCGCTCCCATGAATGCGCCTCGCAATATCCCGCCCAATTCGGTGAAAGCGGCGACGCGAGTAAGCGAGCAAGACCGACTTCCAAGCTTCGTTGAGAGTCCGGTTCGACCCACTCGCCGAGGGCGAAGGCCCGCACGTCGTTTTGCAGAGGACCAGCGCCTGAAGACGCAAGCACGGTCTTCTTAAAGTGAGCCGCGGCCGCCAGCACCCCGCTGGCGGACCTGAAATCCGCAGAATACGTGAGCAAAAGGAAGTCCGCCGCATCAAAAAACAGCCCGACTTCGTTTTCCTCGATGTAGCGCACTTCCCAGCGGACCCGTGCGGCTACTCCCAACCGCTCTGCCAATTGCTGATAATACGCCACTGGCCGCTGCCCGCTCGATTGCTCCTTGCCCGCCACAATCAGATGCACTTCGGGAAAGCGTTCCATCGCCTGAAAAAAAAGATCCAGATTCTTGCCATCACGGATGTGCCCGAAACTCAGAAAAACCGGCTTTCCCCCCGGCAGCCCCAAACGCTCGCGTGCTGCGAGGCGTGATTGGCGAGCGCTCCCAAAATGATATATCCCGTGCGGTATCACCACGGTCTGCAAAGCCGGAAAGCATCTGGATCCCGTTTCAAGTTTAATGGGCTCGTGTACAAAAGCTACATCCAGAAATGAATAAGCCTGCGCCATGGACCAACGATGCCACCAGAGAGGACCGACCTGGTGGGACCGCACCGGATCATGAATCACGGCGCCGAAACGCACGCCCCTGCGACGCCACCGGCGCAACTGCCATGCCCACAGCGGCGCGAAGTATTCCGACCAACCGGGTAACAACACTGCGTCCGGACGTTGCTCCGCAATCGCCCGATCCAAGGCCAGGTTTGTGGCGAGAATCCAAGCAAGAAAATCCCATAAACGCTGCCAGCGCGGGCGGCCGGGGCGTGTGACCGGTATGGGAAGGGGGACAAACGACTGCGCTCCTGTCGGTCCGGAGACACCTTTTGGAGCTTGCCATTGTAATTCGACACCTGCGACCGCCGCCAGCGCTTCGCCTTGATGCAATGCGTATTCACACAAGCCACCTTCGTGGGCGGGACTGTGGTAGAGAGTTTTTATGTTGAAATTAGAATGTAAAATGTAACGTCTGCCGCAAATTATCGAAATTCAGGATCCTAACTATTTTGTTACACGATCGATTTGATAGATTGATCGAATTGGTTGAACCGACAGTGGCGACATGTTAAAGTTCTTATCAGAACCGGTTTTCTAATCCTTTTATTTACGTTTCAATCCCGTTTTACACTCTATGTCTTACTGGATAAAGATTTTAGCTAAGGGCCTGCCATAAGCATTCCATGGACAAGATAAGAAGTTGCCACCATGATTCGAGAGGTGACTCTCGGCAATGATGATTAAGTTCGATGTAAAAATCCACTTTAAAGCCGCTACCAACAAAGACCTTTATATATGCAGGGCAGGCTATCTAGGCCATCCCAGCCATTTATGTCGATGACTGTGGCGTCATGGCCTACATTATCGCGCAAGGTGTCTAGAGGTACGACAGGTTGAGCGGCTACAATCACATCAGCAATTCGGAGTTCCCCGGCTATGTCAGATACAAGCAATTTTGTTAGATGAGGCATCCGGCGGGTGATTTGTGCGAGATTAGCCCCCACAAGATCTCTTGCACTTAAATGGGGGTCGAATATTTTTACATCACGGCCATCGCTCAACAGACCCTCAGCGAGCGCTACCATCGGGCTGTTTCTTAGGTCGTCGGTATCTTTCTTAAATGATAGCCCGAGGATAAGAACAGTGCCACGCCCACCTGCTGAAACTAGCGCACGCAATTGGTCGGTATGCGCCCGATTTGACGGTATAACCGAATCCAGCAACGGCAGAATCAGACCGTTTTCAGCGGCAAAGCAATTAAGCGCTGAAACGTCTTTCGGCAGACATGAACCGCCAAACGGATTTCCCGGCTTCATGTAGTATTTGGAAATATTGAGTACAGAGTCAGAGCACACGATTTTCATTAATTCTCGGCCATCGACTCCTATCCTTTTGCTAACACGACCGACTTCGTTTGCAAAGCCAACTTTAAGCGCATGCCAGTAATTACAGGCGTATTTAACCAACTCTGCTCCCTCCCATGCAAGCCATTGACACTCTCCGAACAACGACGCGGCAGAAGGAACTTCTGAGCCATCCATCGAGCCAAGTACCGTTAATGAGGGGTTGCGAAAATCTACAACTGCAGATCCTTCACGTAGAAATTCAGGGCAAAAAACAAGTTCAAGATTTCCCTTTTCAAATACGGGCTTAAGGGTGGATTCAAGCAAGCTTCGCGTACTTCCCGGAAGCATTGTGCTACGCAGAAGGAGTAAGTGTGGCGTATCTTTGTGAATCAAAGCATCTGCGATTTCGCGACAAACTTGGCGCACAAACCTTAGATCGAGTCCGCCAGATTCCAGTGATGGCGTGCCTACACATACGATGGAGACATCGGTTGCTGCTATGGCTGATTGAACATCGCTCGTCGCCGAAAGGCGTTTGGCACTTTTCGCTGCAGCAAGTAGCTCTTCTAAAAAGGGCTCCACAATCGGCGATCTGCCGCTATTAATCGCATTTACCTTTTCCAATTGTGGGTCGACACCGATGACGTGATGTCCTCGCTCTGTTAGGCAAGCTGCTGTTACTGAACCGACATATCCTAGACCAAATATACATATTTTCATATCATTTAAATTATTAGCCCGTTAATCGAACATTCTGGCGATAACAATTCGAGCGTTTTCGTCGTAACTAAAGTCTGCTTCAAAACGATCCCAGTCGCCCTGAAAATTCTCGCTGACTAGTTTGTACATGCCAGAGGCAATTTCATCGACGGAATCAGGCGTGATTCGAATGCCAAGGTGGTAGTTTTCGACCATTGATCCGAGCGGAGCATCACCACATGATACCAGCACGGGCAAGCGTAATGGAGCAGCGATATGTAGAATACCACTTGTTGAGCGGAAGGACTTTGAGTAGGCCATTATTGCATAGTCTGCGGCGCCAAAAAACCTATTGACCTCTTCGTCTCCCACATAGCGTATGATAAAGCGAACCCGTTCAGCAACTCCAGCTTTTCTGGCGGCGTTTCGATAACCGCTCGAAGTCATTTGACCAGGCGCTGCCTCACTGCCGACAACTAACAAAAAAACATTCTCAGGGAGTTCTTTCATCGCCTCAAAAATCAGAATCAGGTTCTTATTGGTTCTAAGATGGCCGAATGAAATAAAAACTTTGGCATCGTTCGGTATCCCCCATTCTTTTCGAGTGCTGGCTAAAGCATCCGGCCATGGCGGATACTCGTAGGGGCCATGTGGAATGACGGTGACCCGTTGTCCGGATACCGGGCGAACAGTATCCAGCTCAATTTCCTTGTGCAGAAATATCTCGCCGAAGAGGGAATAGGCCGTGGCAATCGACCATCGGTGCCACCAAAGCGGACCCACCACATAATCTCTGACTGGATCAAGCGCCATCGCACCGAAAACGACATCTCGCTTGGTAAACAACTTGATCATCGGAACCCAGACGGGAGCCAAATATTCGGAAAAACAACCAAACATGACTGTGTTCGCTTTATTTTTCCATATGTAATAAGAAAGTATAATTGCATTGCAAAGAATCTTTTGAACGTTGAATATTCGGCTGACAATTTTCGGGTATTGGCCATGTTTCGGTCCAGGATTGAGGCAGGAGACTACCCGTAGATTTTCAGTCTTGATCTCGGGATTCCAATCATTTGGGCACAGGAACAAGACCTCCACTTGCCTGCGCGCGATCGCGGTTGCTTGCTCAATCGAGTTTCGAGCAATACCTCCGATTGAGAATTCACAATAATATATTAATCGATTTCTCATTAGTTGAAAACGTGTGTGAACTTACTGAGAATCACGAGAGAAATGGGTCATTATTTGATTTGTAAAGGCAATTTGCGGGGCAACGGTCCTTTGGTTTCGATTCACACCCAATCATAGACGCTGTTTTTTGGCTCAAACCAGGATTTACTCCCGGTTCAGGCCTCTTTGTTTTTACGCTACTCGCTATATGCCAATTGATTGCACCTGCGGGATAGACTCTAATCTAGTTTGATGTCTCATTGTTCTCAGGTATCGTCGCAAAAACTCCTTGCGAACCCTCCGCAAGGGTCAATTTCTCAGCCTATAGCTGTATGCTTGAGTCAATCAAGTTTTGCTGTGCAATGGTAGGATCGTAAGTTTAATGCAGGCTATCGGGTACTTGATATAGACTTTTCGAAAATAACGTTGAATGAATCGCCAATTAGTTCTGCTCCGCCGTTCGTTAAATGGATGCGATCATAGTAAAGAGGAAGACCATTGTGTTCAGCTTTGAAAACGCCTTGATCATTATTGAACAGATAATTGGACGCATCAATTATTGTGGCACCGGCCTGCGCAAAGCGTGCAGCGTTTTCTCGCAACAAAGCGCACGATTTTGCGTGGGATTGGCTCGTTGCTTGCCAGTCTGCCGCTACATAATGCGGCCCGAGGAACTTCCGAATGCGTAGCGCTTTGAGCGGGTCTTCTTGATGGTGAGGCACTTCCTGCAATAGCCATACTTTAGCTCCTTCCGTTCGCAGGGCTTTTACTGTATCAAGCAGTGAATTTAGAAATGCCTCCTTTTCTCCATTTGTTTTCGCCGTGCGCAAGTATTCGCTCCACCATCCCGCTAAGAGAACATTAGGAATCTTCTTTTGCTTGACGCTCGCTATCACAGCTTCGGAGAACTCTGGAGCATCCCGACCAAGTGAAAATTCAGAGGCTGGCACATAGTTGCGCACAGGAGGAGATCCAGAATACCAGACACTCAGGATGGCGGTTTCGTTTGCAGCCGCCCGAGCCAGAATTGGAGGGAGGATTACACGTGCCAAACTATCGCCCCAAACGAGTAAGGATACCGGCGCTGGTTCGGGCGGTCCCAACCGTTGTAATTGACCAGCTTTAGCATCAGACAATGTAGTTCTGTTGGCTAAAACAGCTCTCGACTCAATTCTTGCTGAGTCGATTGCCAGAAGCTCTGGCGACAGCCAGCTCTGGTAATTTACATTCATGATCGCCGCGACTCCAATAGCTAAACACGCAAGGTGTCCGCTGATTGCATATTTAAATAGCTCACGCCTCGTAGCTCCTATACTCTTCCGCCGAAATGGTGTTTCCACATAACGGTAGGACAACCATGCCAAAGCGAAGGCAATCAAAACGAGGGCTAGACGAATTTCCAAAGGAGCCTGATTCAATGTCCAGTAAGACGTGAAAGCGAACAACGGCCAATGCAAAAGATAGAGTGAGTAAGAAATGAGCCCGATAAAAACAAGTGGGCGCATGGACATGACGCGCGAAACTAGGGTTGGTGCCGTCTGATGGCCAGTAGCGTAGATGAACACCGCTGCACCTACGCACGGTATGAGTGCGGCGATTCCGGGAAAAGGCGTGTTTGAGTTAAAAACAATGCAAGCAGATACAATGGCACACAAGCCCACCAAGGCCATGCTATCCATGACAAGCGCAAAATTAGCACGGGCATGAAGGCGTGGAAGAACAGCAACAATAGCGCCGAGCAGCAACTCCCAGGCTCTTGTAAGAAGCATAAAAAACGTAAAAGTTGAATAGTGTTGGGTTCCCCATACACAAATCGCCAAGCTCCACAGGAACCCAAAACAAAAAATAGCCAAGAGTGGTCCTCTCCTACGCAACGCGGCAACCTTGAAGGTGGTCATTAAAACCAATGGAAAAATCAAATAGAACTGCTCTTCAACTGCGAGAGACCAAGTGTGGAGGAGCGGTATCTCCTCAGATGCTACCGCAAAGTAGTTGGTCGTTTTATAAAAATAAATGTTTGCGCTGAAGATGATCTGACTTATCGCGGAATAACCTAAGTCTTCAAGATCCGAGGGCAGTAGTAGGAATGACCCACTAACGAGCGTAACAAAAATAGCAACTACAGCAGCAGGCATAATGCGCCTTAAACGCCTTTCCAAGAAGACGATAAGTCGAAATTTTCCGATCTGCAATTCCCTAAGAATAAGGGAGGTGATTAAATAGCCAGAAATAACAAAAAATACGTCTACACCCACATAGCCACCACCTAATCCTAAGCCAGCATGAAAGAGAATGACCGCAAGCACAGCTAATGCACGAAGTCCATCAATTTCGGGTCTATATTTAAAGCCGTCGATAACAGGGCTGGCGTTCATAAAGATTTTTGTGCGGTAAAGTGTTGATATCTCGTCGCTGCACAATGCAATACGGAACTGTTTGGCATACCATATAGCTTATCGCCAGATCGATAAGAGACTAGTTTTGACTATATCAACCAGGGGTTATGAGACGAAAGATAGACTAGATTCCGCTCGCGGTTTTTGACATACCGTGCGGGAATTCCTGCAACAATGGAGTATGGCTCGACATCACGCGAAACCACTGAACCCGCCGCCACCACGGCGCCCTCACCGATGTTGACGCCGGGCAGGATGATCGCGCGATAGCCGATCCAGACGCGGTTTCCGATGATGACGTCGCCGCCTCGGTCGGCGAAGTCGGGGGATTGGGGGTCGTGGCCGAGGGTGAGGATGCTGGCTTCGGGGCCGATGGAGACATCACTGCCGGTGCGAATCACGAATTTGCGACCATCGAACAGGCAGCCGAAGTTGATCACATTGCGTTCGCCCAGATGGACTTTCCGGGCATTGAGAAACTTGCAGCCCATTTGCACTCCAGTTCCGTGTCTCATATCTCCCAGGTAGCATCGAAGGAACGCCCGGCGAACCCGCCGCGACGGGCAGTTGCTCAGCCAATGGTTGTAGGCGTAAGTCAGGACGGTGCCGGCGAGAAGTCGTTTATCCATAGGTAGAGCCTGTCTCATGAATGCAAATAGCTCGTAAACAGATACTTTTGGAGTTATAGATGGGGCTAAAAGTAGCCATTTTGGCCAAAATCAGTAAAATCGGCCCACTATAAATTCACGAGGCTGAATGCTCATCCTCTCGACAACCTGATTTTCGCAGATGCGCAGCCTTTTGTCGAGTGGCGGCATAAAAAATGAATTTACATCGTACCTCGCTTTTAACCTGCATGTTAGGAGGATTCAATTTCAGTCCAAACCCGGACTTCAGGTTACGTGAACCTTAGCTTTTTATTGAGACTGACGCGGAAATCTCGCCTAAGTCCGAAAGACTGCTAGGTATTGAAGCAAATACTTTGGCAAAGAGAGGCGCGGGTATCGACTGTCTAGTATTCCCCAATTACGGCTTTCACCAAAGGAGGGAAAGATAGCGCTCAGATGAATTGTAGTCTCTCGCAACGGCCATGCGTTCTCGGGCTCTAGCGAGAATACTGTCGCGTTCTTCACAGCAACGCTCGATGGCGGCGCACAATTCCTCTATTCCGCCTTCAGGAACCGCGATACCAGAGCCAAACTCGTTAACGGCCCATTCCAGCCAAGTGCTTTCCGTAACAATCATTGGTTTACCGGAAACGGCCGCCTCAACGGCGACACCTGAAATGCGGTTGAAATAAGTCATCTTTCGATAGGGAAGAACGATAAAGTCGGCGTCACGAAAGTAGGTTGCGTATTCTTCGTTGGAAAGTCGTCTTTCCAAATAAGTTACTCTGTGGTCTGACCTTAATTTTTCCGAGACTTCAACAATCGAACCATCGGGGCGCTGGCAGGGGACGCTCCATTGCAGCACAAAAGTAGCTTGGCTTTCCGGATTGCGCTCAAGGAATTTGAGGATTGATGACTGAAAATTATCGATGCCTTTATCCCAAGTGGAAACCCCGAGGAGGGTAAAAACCGTCGCGCCCTTGGTTGGCGCGGTTTTCACGTAGCGAAGATCGCTTCCGGGACTCGGAAACAACGTCATTGGAATATTCGTCAGCTTTTCGTATTCGGCGCAGGTGATATGGCTATCCCCTGCCAAGATAACGGAGCCACGCTCAACAAGCCGTTTAAACGACTTTAGAACAAGAGCGATTAAGCCGGACCGACGTGGGAATTGGAAGGAGGTGAAATCAGCATTGTATTCGGCTTGGCTGGTAAGAAGAAAGCAGGTGAGCTTTTTAAAGCGGTGCCCCAGCCCCCACATGCAAAGCAACCGGAGCCCGATGAGATGGTGGACGCGAACGGCGGTAAAAAAAAGGGCGTCGACCGGTCCGGCAGCACGTAGTGCCTTTCGGGTTTGCCAAAAGATTCGCCAATTCTGTGCAAATACACGAAAGTGCCGCCGCCACGCTGGCAGGCTTCCAAGTTTTTTTTGATCCCAGCTATTCACCGTGTAGATCGGCAGCACAGCCAGATCCGAGCGGACGTCGTCCACCACCGCTTCATTTCCTGCCACAAAAACCTGCGCCCCCGCGTCAAGATGCATCTGCCGAATGGCACGAATCCAAGTCTGGAAGTGGCCCTTTTGGTCAATGAGAGCTTCTTCGCAGATTAGGATTTTTTTCCCGGAGAGATCCATGATACGCTTCGGGCGCGGAACGGTGAAATCCTGCGCTTGAATTTGGACTGAACCCACAGGTTAATTCTCGATGACTCTTACTTCCGGGTGCGGAACGATGAACTTTCCCCCACTCTTTAAATAATCCGCATATTTTTGACGGAAGAATTCAAGGAAATTCCAAGAGAGAAGCAGATAGTAATCGGGTTGCTTGACCAATGACGATTCCTCGACAATCGGGATGTGTGTTCCGGGTGTCAGCTTACCAATTTTGAACTGGTTGACTTCCGTAGCCAGCTGAACGAGATCAGGACCGATCCCGCAATAATTTAAGAGAGTGCTGCCCTTTAAAGGGGCTCCAAGAGCGTAAACGGATTTTCCCTCCATCTTAAGATCGCGCAGTAAAGCAATTAGATCTTCTCGATTGGCTTCCACCTTTTTGGTGAATCTTTCGAAAGTATTGAATTTGTTCATGCCGAACGCCTCTTCAGCAGCGATCGCTTCGGCTACAGAGGGCAATGTCTCATGAACGCAATTCTCCAACCCAACTGCGAGGACGAAGGATCCGCCATGCACGTCGTAATAATCGACATTTAGCAGCCGCATGCCATGCCGCTCAAAGGCCCGCTTCAGGGGCGTTACGGAGTGCATCATCGTATGCTCGTGGTAAAAATGATCGAACTCGTATTTTTCCAGCACATCCTTCATGTAAACACATTGAGCAAGAAAGACTGTTTTTTCTGTCATAACCATACGCAGGCCCTCGATGAAGTCGTGAAGATCCGGGATATGGTAGAAGACTGCTGTAGCAGTAATTAGATCAGGCTTTACATTCAGGATTTTGAGAGCGGCAGCCGATTCAGTATTCCAAAAAGTCTCACAAACCGTGATGCCATTGGCACGACAGAGGTTTCCTGTCCTTGCACCAGGGTCCACTCCTAGCACCCGCATGCCTTCTTCCCGGAATATGTTCAACAGCGTTCCGTCGTTGGCACCGATGTCGATGACCAGACTATTCGCTAGTAAGCCATATTGAAAGATAGTACGTTCTACCATAGCCTTGAAGTGGTTAACCACTGGCATGTTCACACCCGTGATGTAAGGGTGGTTGGCGAACATAAACTCCATCGAAGGAAACTCCTCCAATTGTACCTGCCAGCAATCCGTACAAACACACATTGCAAACGGAAATTTCAGTTCCCGATCTTTCTCTGAATTAGCGGGAAAGTGATTGCCATTGGGTTGGTCGCCAAGGTCAATAAACCTCTTTAAGGCGGGAGAGCTGCAATTCATACACTGCTTATTTTTTTTCATATTTTAAGTTAATTAAGATTATTTATTCATCTCATCTATCCACCAGGAGCAAGTTTGCCCAAGCCGATCGCGCGTGCTAATTTCTGGAGTCCAACCAACTTCTGTAGTCAAGCGATTGATCGATGCAACGACTCGAGAAGCCTGACCAACGGGATCAGGGAGAACATCGAAACGAACTTTCTCACTCTGCCGCAAGGACTCAGAGAGAAATGTCACTATTTCACGAATGGAGAGAGCTTCCCCGGATGCGAGATTAACGGCCCCTTTTACTTCCGACTCGAAAAGAGCAGCGAATGCGGCACCGAGATCCTCAACGTAGAGAAAATCACGAACAAGGGAACCACTATCGAAGCGAAACTCTTTGCCGCGCTGAAGCTGGGCAATCAACTTCGGAATCAGACGACCCTCTTTTTCATGAGGACCGAATGTGCAGAAGATGCGTCCCCAAGCTAGCGAGACGTCAACGCCTTGTGCCCAGAATGCGAGGATCTGATGCAAAGCGTTTTTGCTAACTCCATAGAGACTATCCGCAACTAAAGGTGTTTTAGATTCATCCAAGTCGGCGTTGTCTCCCCACTGATATTCGGCACTGGTACCTGCCACCACGGCTCGCCTCCCACCGTGCCGAGCAAATGACTCGAATAGTAACAGGCTGCCAGCTGTCCAGCGGAGGTTCTGGGGCGTCTCCCAATAGACCCCAGGTGTCGTGTCCCAAGCCAGATGGATGAGGCCTTTCGGTTTCTGAGCGGCAACAAAATCATCCACCGCAACAGGGTCGAACAAATTGATCTGCGATCGCCCCACTCCAATCACCTCATGGCCACAACGCTGAAGTGAAGTTACCACCTGTCGGCCAATGAAGCCGGTTGCACCTGTTACTATTACTTTCATCACCTAATAAACGGTGCGTTACGATCCTTGTCGGATAGAATAGGATTTGTGACCGGCCACGGAACAGCCAGCGTCGGATCATTCCACCGAACCACTGCAGAAGCTGCTGCGACGTAAGTACCTTCAATCAGATAGGCGACGGTGCTGTGATCTTCAAGCGTAACGAAACCATGTGCGCAACCAGCAGGAATATAGTGACTACGACTGTCTCCAGCAGCAAGTTCCGAAGCCGCCCATTGGTGGAGGGTCGGAGAACCGGACCTCAGATCGACCACCACATCCCAGATTTTGCCAGCCACACATGAAACTAATTTGGCTTGGCAGTTCGGTGGGGATTGATAATGGAACGCTCTTAAGGTGCCTGCTGTCCAATTGTAGGAGTGATTGGCGTTCTCGGGGCGGAAAACGATATTAGCCTCGTCGAGCAAATTTTTCTCCCACTGAACCCCGAATCCACCGCGATGATCGGAGAAAAAGGGGGTGGTCAACAGATAAGAACCGTCGACTTTGAGCGGCGTGACTTGAATACTCATATTATAGGTGCGATTCGTCTCCCGCTGCACTGGATACCTCCGAAAGCGAAGTAAAAAAAATCTTTTGACTGATTATTGGCAACTTATTTCCTTTAGGCTAAGTTGCGCGGAGGCGAACCTGCGTCGGCCAACTGGCCCTTCAACGCTTTAGCCCATAAGAGTCTCGTACCACTGGGTGATAGCGACATTCGCGCAGTGCTTTTGACGAAACGCGCGATTTGCGTTCTCTCCCAATTCTTTCAGCTTCGCTGAATCGGCGGCCAAACGGTATATTACCTCTACAAGTTCGTGAGAATCAGCCACCACCTCTCCGGCACCGGCATTCACCAAATCGCGTGCCGTTTGACATTCGGCCGGCCCCACGAACACCGCAGGCTTGCTAAGAGCCATCAGGGGATAAAGTTTAGAGGGAACGCAGGTGCCCAGCATCGAGGACCGAAGTGACACCAAATGCAGATCCGCACATGAGAGAAAGGAAGGCAAATCGCTGCGGTCCACCCGGTCAAGGATCACCACATTCGGCCAGTTGGAAACAGCGGAAAGCTCCCGAATTTTATCGATCCCAGGTCCAGAACCGGCGAACACCCACTGGAATCGAGAATCATCTTCGGTCTCTGATATCGCCTCACAGATCGAATCGAAGTCATGCCAATCCGCAGCGAAGCCCGCATACATGATAATAAACCCCCCATGCAAGTTGAATCTCTTGCGTGCAGCGTGAATATTTACAGACAAACTCGCCCAGTGGTCCTCCGCCCAAGTTCCTATCACAGTAATTTTATTTTCATGGAGTCCCCGTTTCTTTAACAACGAGGCCATGCAATCGCCTAGGGTGATAACTCGATCCATTTTCGATAGTGTCCAAATTTGTAGCATGGTCAACCCCATTGCGGCGAGACAGACCAAAGAACGTCCACTGCGCTGGACGACTTGTTCAAACGCCAGATCCATCACCCAGGCTAGGGTTTTCGCTCCGGTCTTCCGCTTCAATATTCCTGCCGCCATACTTGCGAAGCGGGGGCTATCCATGCATACGACCGAGTCAAAGTGAGAAGAAGTTCCCAGCGCGCGTAGACAAAAATTCCATAGCAACCTGAGTTCTGAAAGAACCCGATTCTTAGGCCCACAAGATCCTTTTCGATTATCCCCATAAACGGCGATCCTTCGTCCGCACGACTCAACCATATGCTCGCGTGAGCCCCCTCTAGCCCACACTTCGACCTCATATCCACGCTCCACCAAACCCTCAGCCAGTTCGGTGGCCAAGTGCGCGGTTGCAGCCCAGCCTTTGCCGAATGAGTTACAAATGAATAAGATGCGCATACCTCCTATATAAAGTCTCTTGAGTTCACGAACAGCGCGTCGAATTGCAACAATCGATTGCCCTTCCTCCACGGGTCATAAATCCCATACAGCGAATATCCATGCCCATTCATAAAATCAAGAATCTCGATGTAGTCCCCTTGGCCCTGATAAGTCGGGACAAGCACGATTTCACAATAGACCATACCCACTTTCCCATTCTCAAATAATCCCTTCCCGCCTCTCAAAACCTTTAATTCCGCACCTTGAACATCAATTTTCAAAATTGTAATTCGATCAAAAACCCCCTGAGAACACAATGTATCTAGCGTTGAAACATCCACTGATTTTACCGACTTTGCGCGATACACATCATCGCCCCAAGCGTCTCCGGCGAGATCATCAATTTGCAAAAGTGAGTTGGTGAACGAATCCCTATTGAGGTGGAAATCGAGTTGCCCGACCTGATCGGAGAGCGCCAATTGATGAGCGCTCACACTGGGGTCCGATGCAGTGGATTTTTTCAGGATATTATAAATCTCAGGTGACGGTTCAAAGGCATGAATGGTTGCGTCAGGGAAATGCTGCCTATAATCCCTGACGCTCCCTCCATGGTGCGCACCAATATCGAGAATAATCGGCCGACTTTGATTTTCTAGAAGTCCCTGCAACACTTTGAGAGGCCTCGCCTGCGCGCGCCTCACCTCGACCTTGAAGATTCCTAACAGCTTATTAATAATCTTAATCATAATGATTTTTCGTTATATTTTCTCCTAGATCTGCTCGCATCTCGGGTCTTGGGTCTTACAGTGAGCGAAAATGCGGCAAAGGATTTTCCCGGGAGAGGTTTTTTCTCAATGAAAACTATTGGTTTTCTTGAGGACATTTATGTCACCATAGGAAGGATTCGTTTAAGGGGAACTTTGATAGACCTAAGGTACGAGACTGATCAGTCAAGCAACGCCTATTCTATAATCTGGCACTGTATGGATGCTCTAAATTTATAGTCAATAGAACTTCGTTGGAAAGCCTCCACTGATCTGCGGTCATCGGTCCCATACACAGGGAAGAGGATCCACGACGACCGATAAGCCGCTGTTGAAATCCTCCGAATTTCTGACGCAACCAACTGCGCAACGCATATGAAACGATATTTTCTTTTCCTAAAATTTTAAGTAGTTGTCTTCGAAGCATGATCGCCTCCGGTTTGGACTGAATGACCTCAAGATCTTTCGCTGCCGCCCAAACCCGTTCTCGGTATCCGCTCCACTGCGAAGGTTCGATACCATGCTCCAGGCATTCCATGCGAGCCATAATCAGAAACTTGGCCCAGTGGAGACGTCGGCGATTTTCACCTGCGGCTGAGCCTGAAAGTTTGTCTTGGATGTTGTCAGTCCGGTAGAGGGTTAAAGTATCCGGACAGAAGGTCACTTTCGCTCCGGTCAAAAGGAGCCTCAGGAAAAGCAGTTGATCCTCGCCCACATAAAGTTCCGGAGGGAAACCAGTAATCTTCTCCAAGGCAGTACGACGGAAAAGGCAGCATTGCGGAACAACGGCCCAATCGCAGAGGAGATGTCGGATCAAATCTCCGGCCGGGATTCCCTTTTGCTGGAGCACATGGTTTTCCGGCTTGAAAACGCCTCCTGTAAAACTGCCTTTGACCCACGGGCTGATCACGACATCGGCACCGGTCTCTAAAAGCGCCTTGTTTTGGCATGCCTGCTTATTCAAAACCGGTATGTCATCACTATCAAAAAAATGGATGAAATCACCTTTCGATTCCCGAAAGCCCCGGTTTCTTGCCGCAGCGGGACCTGAATTTGACTGCCGTATAACCCGAATAATATCTCCGTAGCTCTCCGCGACCTCCGCCGTGCCGTCGGTGGAGCCATCGTCCACAACTATTATCTCCCCCGCTGGCAATGTCTGACCCAGAAGTCCCTCCAAGGTCTCGCCAATCAAGGCGACCCGGTTGTATGCGGGAATAACGACGCTGATCATTTGGATGCGAGGAGTTCCAGTAGGTGCGTGCCAGCGGCCATGGCACTGGCGCGTTCTTTGACGGCAGCTCCGGCGAGATGTGCACGGAGTTTTGTTTCCTGCGCCAAGGCTGAGGAAACGGCTGCAATGGCGGATTCCGCCCGAAATTCCTTAGTCGGTATGCAGAATTCTTGCGTGCCAAAAATGTCCTGATTGATTCCCCGCGCCTTCTGGCTGTAGCCGATGCTAACAGTCGGAACAGCTGTGGAAAATCCAGCTATTGTCGCGTGGGTGCGGGCGGCCATGACGAGACGACACCGGGAAATGAGATACTTTGATTCAGCCGCGTTCAAAGATTTCTGCGGGAACCTAATGTCGGACACGCCGGAATTCACGCAGGCGCTGGCGACGCGTTGCAGGAATGAAAAATCGTCGATCCCGGGTAGCGCTGAGCCGACATGCGGCAGCAACAAGATCGGCATCTTGAATTCGCGTGCCACGGCAGAGACGATGGCAGCGGATTCATTCACCCAATCGTTTAAGTCCGATGCCTGCACCGCCCAAGGTTCTTTTCTCACTTGGCTTTTGTATGAATAGAGAAGCGGGCTGATATTGATACAAAGCGGGTTGTCTGCGACGAGAGCTTTGCTGTCCGCCGCCGGGGCTGCGGGCTCAAGGCAAAATGCGGGATCCGCAAATCGACTGACATTTGTAAGCCCGTGCTCCCCGGTAAGGTAGTCGTAGGTGACGCTTTCCCGCACAAAAACAGCTTTCAGCCGTGCTAGGTGCCGCATCATTTTTGCTTCCAATTCCGGCCTTTCGCCGAATGGACCGATCGAAGCCCCCCAGATAATCACGGGAACTCCCTTCGACATCAGCCACCGGTCCAGATCTATCAATCGCTGCGGGAAACCATAATCAAGGGTGTAGTTATCGCCTCCAATTTCTAAAGCGAACGCAGCTGATTTTGTGGCAGAGAGAAGCACTCGATGTCGCGCCGAAAAATGCACCCCGCATCGCTCATTCGCTTTTTCAGCGAACCAATCCAAGGACCATTTTTTGGGATACGAAACCAGACGCTTGTGTAATATGCGCGAATCGACCTCAGCATTCCTCTGAGATTCAAGCGAAGAAATATCCCCATAATATCCGTTTGTCACTGCCAAGTTACTTTGGATTTCGGGAGTCCTTTCCAGAATAGCCATGGTGCCACGTACGATGGCTTCACAGCCGCGGTTTTGGTAAGATCCGTTGCCGACTAAGAGAACTGGATTTTTAAAAGAAGATGGCATGGTTCTGACAACAGTATTATATTTAACCCTAATCGCACCAGTCAAACAGATCGCTGACCGCACGCTTGTGTGAACAAGCAACCACCAAGCTGTCAGGAAGGTGCCCAACTGCAATCATCATGATCACTCGCAATTGAGGAGGACAATTGTAGAACCGAGCCAATCGCTTTTCTTGCGTGTAAGGAAGACAGAGATTTAAACAACAGGTACCAAGTCCGAGCGCTTGAAGCGCATAAATAAGATTCATCGAGAACAAGCCTCCGTCGATATAGATTTCATTGCGCTCATGCTGGGAGATCATGGCCGATAAATCTCCTGTGACTAGAAGTAAACATCGGATGTCTTCTCCGAAACCCTTGTTTCCATTCTGGAACTTCAAGGCACTCCGAATCTTGGTCTTGTCTGTTAGGCCATACACACGCCACGGTTGCCTATTACAAACTGAAGGAGCTGTTCGGGCTATGCTCACGGCGCGCTCAACCACTTGACGCTCAACATCACGTTGGGCAAAATTCCGGATGCTGTGTCTCGCCAATGCAAATGCCTCGAAATCAATCTGAGATGCACTGGCAATCGAAGAGGCAAGGATTGCCCTCGTTCCTCCCTCGGCCTCTACCTCTGAGTAGTTCACCCTCTGCAATGCGTGCTCGATGGCATCAAGCACAACTGATTCACCTTCGAAATCGCGAGAATGAATATCAATATAAGCTTGTAGAGCACGGCAAGAACTTGCAACAACTTCGTCGATTTTAAAGTCCTTGACGTAACTACCGAGCAGCGGAAGAAAATTTCCAGTTATCCAAAGCGCTCCAAATTCTTTCCTCGGTGAGGGCAAGGCTAATCCTTTTTCGACTTTGTGGTAGTAGAATGTGAGCAATGCCCTTTGATTGCTCTGCGACACCGGTTTTCTTAACGAGCAAGAAAACTTCGCCATTCGACTGCCATCAAAACATGCGTTAGCAACAAGCCAGAAACTACAATATAAATTGTGTCTAATCCTGTGCCTATAGGAACGAATCGAATTGGGTAGCAATCTGTATATACTTCTAATAATATCCATATATTGTCAAATTTACGCCTGCTTTCGTAGACCGGAAAAGACTTTGCAGACGAATCTATTGAAGTAAAGTGCTAGAGGCATTCTCTTACGCAGTTTCCGAACCGTCCAAACGACGCCCAGTCCACATACCGATCCCGAAACTAAGATGCTCCACGGGCTTGGCAGTAAAGCTGAGCAGAGGCCACCGAAAACAATCATACCTAGGCAGAGGCTTAAAAAGTGCAGTACCTCCGTCTTGAAACGAAAACCACTCAGACGGTGAGCGATGAAGAGGGTGAGGATTAATTGTAGCCAAATATAGATAACAAATCCTATCGCGACACCCACAAGGCCCAGCACATACATTAGTCCAGCGGCGGAGACAAATTGCACGACAGCACCATGCGTTCGGCTGAAGTAAAGCCAACCGGTCGCTGCTTTAGCCTGCTGCACCATACCCAGCGGCCAACTGATAACCTGCCCGAAAACACCGATCAAAAACCATGGAAGCAAGTCCGCTCCCTGCAAGAACTTAGCCGAGTAAAGCAAGTGCATCAACCACGGGGCAAATGCCAGAGCTCCCAACAAGCCCGGTACTGCAAGTAAGATTCCGATTTCGATTTGCTCATTTACGAGTTTGTTGACCTGTTCGTTGTCGTGCGCAACGGCAGTGAGTCGTGGGTAGAAGTCGGTCCCCATCGCACTGAGGATAAAGCCCGCGAACATTCCCGAAATCATCCAAGCTGCTTGGAAAAGCCCATTTGCTTCAAGACCGAGGTTGCGAACGATAATCGAACGTAGGGCAAGGCCGACGATTCCGGCGAGCACCGCACCATACATAAGCGCAGCCCCGAGACTGATTAGACGCTTTGAGGCGGAAGCGGTCTCCGCCCAACTCTGGGGAATTTCTGTGATTTGAATTTTACGCGAATAATACCACGAGAATCCAAGTTGGATGACTGCGGTGAGGATGATAACCGGGACGATTCCTTCTTCGCTAAGCCACGCGTAGAGTCCGATAGCGACCATTGTGGTTAAAACGGCAGAAAGCACTTGAATCCGCGCCAAGTCTCCGATGCGGCGCATGCCTTGAATCAGAGCAGTCTGCCCGCCGATAACAGCGCTGATGAGCACGGTGGACCCCAGAATAGCGATGGGCCACAAGCGTTCTGACGAGCCGAAGGTCCATAGGCTGAGCGGCCACGCGAGAGCGGCAGTCAATATCCAGCCCAAAACTCCGGTAATCCAGCAGATCCGTCGCAAGGTTTTTGTGACCTTGGCAACGCGCTGCGGGTCACCTGTTCCATGTGCTTCCGCTACTTCCCGCACACCACTCTGGTTGATACCTAGTTGGGCAACGGTGGAGATCAACCCTGCTAGTGAAACGTAAAGCCCAACAAGACCAACACCGGAAGGTCCGAGTAGCACCGCCACAGCCTTCGTACGCATAAGGCCAATGATATAATTGATCCCGGTAGCCCCACCAATAATGAATGATGATCGGATAATCTGGCCGTAGCCGTTTTCAAGCTGGCTAGAGCTTTGATTCACGGCTGCGGTTGTCGCCCCAACAGTATTTGTCTCAGGTGCGTGGGATGGTGGAGACGATTTGATAAGTTTAATATTTGATTGACCGATAGCACAAAGATCGGATTGCGACGGCTATACGCGGCGGCAAGAAGGTAGAGCTTGGCGAGAATGTCGCCGACGACTTTGAGAGGAAAGAGCACGATGGCTTCGAGCAGGTTCAGCGTGCCGACCGCATTGGGTATCAAAATCGTCGAAGGGGATGGCGGCGGCACGGTCGTGCGAGGGTTGGGCGGCCGTGTGTACAATGGCGGCGGGTTTGACCTCCCGGAGGAGGTCCAGCACGCCTTGGCGATCGCGGATATCGAGTTCATGATGGCAAAACGCCTTGCCAAGGGCCGCGGCAAGGCGGCCTTGGTTCCAGCGTGTATCACCTTGGGACCCGAAGAAAACGGCCCGCTGATTATTGTCCACCCCATGAATTTCCCAGCCAAGGGAGGCGAAGTGAACGAACACTTCGGAGCCGATGAGGCCGGAGGATCCGGTGACAAGTAGTTTCTTCATACAGAATTTTAGAGAGATGCAGGCGTGTCTGCAGTTGGGATAGACCTCATTTAATTTATATTATAAAATGCAGATTGGGCCACACGAAGCGCGGGCGCGCGTAGATGGTGCATCCGGAACGGTGTGCCCTGCAGGGGTGACGATGGCGGGCTTCCCTCGGGCAATAGAGGAACAAATTTCATAGATGAATACCAGATTCCTAACCCAAAATTCTAGTGCCTTTATCCGGATCGTATCTGTGTTATCCGTGGTTAAAAAAAACAGGCTGACGGAATCCCAATCTTCGGAATTTGTAACCACAGATTTCACAGATAAATACAGGATACCAATCCCCTGCTTTTTCTGATTCGGATTTGAGCTTTTGAGTGTTAGGGAATTTCCCATGTCCTCCAACCCCTAATTGACTGAAATAATCATCGGAAGTGCCTACGCTGTCCTCAACACTCTCAAGCCCGGCCTTGACGAAAAGCTCTATGAGCGAGCCCTCGTAATTGAACTCCGCAAACAGGGACTTCGCTGCCAGCAACAGAAATCCCACGATGTTTTCTACGACGGCCAGCTCATTGGCTCCCTGATTCCAGATCTGATCGTTGAAGATACTGTGGTCGTAGACCCCAAAGTGGTATCAAATTTCAACGATTCGCACATCGCCCAGATGATTGGCTATCTCCACATCACCGGACTAGGAACAGCCCTGCTGCTTAACTTCAAGCACGCTCAGCTGGGCATAAAACGGGTCTCCAACTAATACTCCGAATACCCAACTTCCCAGCCTTCATCTGGATCGTATCTGTATAATCCGTGGTTAAAAAACCGCAGGCTGACGGTCCATACTCAACGAACCCAATCTCGGAGTCTTGAACCACAGATTTCACTGAGGAATACAGGATACCAATCCCAACTCTACTGCCTTCTATCCGGATCGTATCTGTGCAATCCGTGGTTAAAAAAATAAAACCGCAGGCTGACGGTCGGCTGTCAGGAGCTTGTTGTTCTACAATTTTCTGTTTTGTGCGGTAAGAGTAGTCTGAGGTTAAATCCGGCTGCAGAATTATGCTTTTTACGCTTAGGTTTCGAAGAGGGCGGTCGCCCTACCCTCCCGCCACTCCCGCCAGTCCGAGAACTTTGGTGGCTCGCAGGATGTCACCGAACAACGCTTGGTGTTCAACCTCGTCGAGCGGGCGGTTCGAGCTGATCCGGATCAGACATTGCTCGGTTTCCGCAAAGCCCCAGTTGTTCGCTCGCAGGTTGGCCAGCAGGACGGGAGCGCGTTTCTTCCAGTTGCCCAGATCACCCATGCCGTAACCGGAGGTCACGCCCCCATGCAGATGCCAGAAAACGACGTGCTGTTCCGCCCCGCCGATGGAAAAGCGACGCAATTGCCCGGTTTGAGTTTTAATTTCTGGCGTCGTTAAGACTGCCTCCTGCTCTCCCCCTTCCAACGTCCATCCGGCACCGGTCCAACACACGTCCGGCGTGTGGCGACCTACCTCGCGGGGATCTTCTGAACCAGGTTTCCAATAACCAATATAGACCGCGATCTCCACGTCTCCGCGACGGTAGCTCCTAAAAATATAGTCATCGTAGCGAAGGAGGGACGCGATTTTGTCGGCGAGCATTTCGGTGTCACCGAGCGGCCGGTCCTCCACCGTCCAGTCGGGAGATGTCTGCGGAAGTAACTCCGCCAGGGGCTTGCCCGGGGGAAACTTCTCGACCCGCTTCACCGGAATCCACTGGAAGGCGAAAGCAGCCAGCAATACTCCAGCAGGGAGAATCAGCCAACGACCTAATCGGGGATGGATGGTTTTCATGCGTGGCTCATGGCTGATCGGCTCGAACAATTGCGGCAAAGCCGGAGAGGACATTGTTGACTGTTGACAAAACGGTCGGGGGAACGGCGGGCGGAGGTAAGATGTATGAAGTAAGAATTATGAAGAGAGAAGTGTGATGTAAAAAGCTAGAAGCCAGATGGCGTGGTCCGAAGGATTTACACGGGGCTGGCTTCTGCTAAATGTCCGGGGGTTCGACTGACTGAACCATGATTCTTCTGAGGCCGACCGGGAGGTCAGCGCTCCCAAGGGGGTATCCGTAGGGAAAGGAGAGCTGAAACCGGGGATAGTCGACGGGGTTATGTCGTGTTTTGTGTGTTTTGGCTCGCCGGGGACATTCTTTGACCCGTGACAAATTGCTGTTCCGCCACCGGCACACCGTCTTTCTGCTACCCCAAAAACTTCTTGATCCATGGCAGCAGGCCGGCGGCTTTTTGACGCCACTTGGTGAGTTTGCTCAGACGCGCTTGCAGGGCGTTGCGTTGGCCGGACTGGAGCGGGCTCGTCTTCAGGAGGCTATCGAGTTGGGCCATGCGAGCCATGTTGGCCTTGAGCTGGGGTTCCAATCGCTCGGCCAGGAAGGCGAGCAGGAGTTTGCGTAGCTCGACTTCGGGTTCGAACAGCTCGCGGCGGTCGGTGGTGTTGCCCACTGCTCGAATCGCTCCGAGTTCCTTGAGCGCTTTGATACCGCCGCTGATCGAGCCTTTACTGAGCTCCAAGCGGTCGTGAATTTCCGCAAAACCCAGCGGCTCAGCCGTGGCGTAAAGCAGGCCGTAGATTTCCCCATAGGACTTGGGTAACCCGAGGGTTTGCAGCATGTCGACAAACACGGCGACGACCTCGGATTCGAATTTCGACAGCTTCGCCGGGTCACGTCCCGGTTCTTCGGCAGACGCAGCCAATTCGGCGATCGAAGATTGAGGTGGCTGAACCACGACAAGACCCTGAGCAGACGTCGGGCCTAAGTTCAATTCAATTTGAACTGAACTTGCAGAAATTTTGCGGTTGGGCGAATTAGGCGGGATTGTTCAACGCAAGGGCGCAGAGGGACAAAGGACGCGGAGAGGCATTGCCGCAAAAAGGCTAAAAAACGGGGTGATGAAATCGGAATTTTAACGCCAAGACGCGAAGAGCGCGGAGGCCATTTAACGCGTTCCTGGGTGGAGGCGGACGATGTGGAAGTCGTTCCTCCGGGGCTTGGCGTCCTTTGCGACCTTAGCGGCTTTGCCTTAAATTCCGACTCCGCCACCTGCCCCACTCGATGCGGACGACGTGAATGTCGTCCCGCCGGGGCTCGGCGTTTTTTGAAAGAACGGCCCCCCCTTCCCCGTTTTAAGAATCATGGAGCGGCCACTTTCACCGTCCGCTGCTGGAAAGCTGACATGCTGAAACCGAATAGCATCATTCAGGCGGACGTCATCGACGGGCTGCGCTCCCTGCCCGATGGCACGTTCCAGCTCATCATCGCCGATCCGCCCTACGGCAATGTGTTGGTCGACCATGCCTGGGATACAGATCTCGATGCGGATTCCTACTTGGCGTGGACCGCGGCATGGTTTCGAGCAGCGTTGGTAAAACTCCGACCGAACGGGCTCATTTACGTGTTTGGTCAGCTCGGCCAACGCGAACATCGCTGGATTGAAGTCACTGCCCTGCTCTGCCGCTCGGGGGCGTTTCACGACCAACTGATCTGGGATCGCGTGGTCGGTTACAACGACCGCCGCGACAGTTACACGCCCGCCTACGAAATCTGCCTCGTGCTCAAAAAATCCGCCGATGCCCAACCGTATTTCAACAAGGACGCCGTGCGCATTCCCTACGATAAGTGCACCATCGATCGCTACCTGAAAGACAAACGATACAAAGACATGGACGCCCGTCGCGCCCACCTCGAAACAGGGAAGTTCGCCACGAACCTCCTCCGCGTCCCCAGCTTGAAGGGAAGTAGTCGTGAAAAGGTGGGACATCCAAGCCAGAAACCTGAACGGCTGATCGAAATGCTGATTTCCAGCAGCTCAAAGAAAGACGATTGGGTGCTGGACCCGTTTTTCGGCAGCGGCACCACCGGTGTCGTGGGCCAACGACTCGGTCGCAAGTGGGTCGGGATCGAGCGCGATTCAGATTATTGCGAAATGGCGAGGGCGCGACTGCGTCGCTTGAATTCGGAGTATTAACGCAAGGACGCGAAGGCGCGGGAAGGGCGCAGAGGTGGTGAATGGTGTTAACGTCGGAAGGTAGGAAGGTTCGCTGCGTGGAAGGTGTTGCTGCAGCCGACAAAGACGAAAAAGGGCAGAGGTCATCCGGAGAGTTCCATCGTGGCTGCTTTGTCCGCAGGGTCGTTGCTCGCGACGACTGTCTTCCATTCCGTCGGGAGGTATGCCCAAGCGAACACCCTACAGTATTCGCGAGGAAACATCCCATATCACCACGCGATTCCGCCCGTTTCATAAGCGGACGACGTGGAAGTCGTCCCTCCGACCGGTAGGGGCATTGCTCGCGACAACCGCGCTCCACCCCGACGGCGGTATTCGCAAGCGAACACCCTAAATCATCACGCGGTCGCGGACCGCTTCCTCTACTTCTGCATTCATTAATCATAACTTAATTAGGTCTTTTACTTAACTTAAAATTTGACAGAGCATTTTACGGCAATCATGTGATCACTCAATCTCGGCACGAATCTCGGCTTCAGAGACATTCCCATTTCCTAAATTCCTCCCAACCTTCTCTCTTCCCCTCTCAAAGCCACAACTTTCTGCATGTCATCGTATTCCGTAAATCACCTTCAACACCTCGAGAGCGAGGCGATCTTCATTCTCCGCGAGACCGCGGCGCAGTTTGTTCCTCTCGCGCCCTGAGGCACCCGCGCTCGTCACCCTTCCGCTTTACTTCAGGGCAAAATTCTTCGAATTCCACCAGCTCCGCGCTCCCGCGCTTCGTCATCGGCCGGGCCGCTTACACTTTACCGCTTTCCTGCATGTCTTCGTATTCCGTAAACCACCTTCAACACCTCGAGAGCGAGGCGATCTTCATTCTCCGCGAGACCGCGGCGCAGTTTCAGCGGCCCGTGCTTTTATTTAGCGGGGGCAAGGACTCGATCGTCGTCGCTCATTTGGCCAAGAAGGCGTTCTGGCCGGGGCGGATGCCGTTCCCGCTCATGCACGTGGATACGGGGCATAATTTCCCCGAAACGATCACCTATCGGGATAAGTTCGTCGCCGACATCGGCGCGCAGCTCGTCGTCGCCAGTGTGCAAAAATCCATCGATGAGGGCCGCGCCCAAGAGGAAACCGGAGCCAACGCGTCCCGCAACGCGTTGCAGACCGTCACACTGCTGGATGCTATCGAAGAAAATGAGTTCGACTGCGCCCTCGGTGGTGCCCGGCGCGACGAGGAAAAGGCCCGCGCCAAGGAACGTTTCTTCTCCCACCGCGACGAGTTCGGCCAATGGGACCCCAAAAACCAACGCCCCGAGCTCTGGAATCTTTTCAATGGTCGCAAGGGACCGGGCGAACACTTCCGCGTGTTTCCCCTCTCCAACTGGACCGAGATGGATGTGTGGCAATACATCAAGCAGGAGGAGATTCCCCTGCCCTCGATTTACTTCACCCACGAACGCGAGGTGATCCGACGCGGCGGCACCCTCATCGCCGTCACCGACTTCATCAGCCCGCAGCCCGGCGAGACCGTTGAAAAACGGCAGGTTCGTTTCCGCACCGTGGGTGATGCCACCTGCACGGGTGCCGTCGAATCTCCGGCCGAAAGCTTGGACGACGTCATCGCCGAAGTCGCCGCCGCCCGCCAAACCGAACGCGGCACCCGCGCCGACGACAAACGCAGCGACACCGCCATGGAAGACCGTAAAAAAGCAGGATATTTTTAGGCCGGTTTCTTGGGGTTTGTTTTTAACGCAAAGACGCGAAGAAGCGCTAAACGTAAATATTATTCTATTGGCCGCAAAGAGGCGCAAAAGTCGCAAAAATCGAGCTTTCGTGAAAAAGGCACCGGGGAAATCCGTTACAAAGGGTGTTATGACACCCTCCAAAGATCCTGTATTTCTCCTGTGTGATCAGATTCGCGAAACAGCCTTCGCTCTTCAACGCCACCTCCGTCACGGCCATCTCGAAAAAATTTACGAAAACGGAATGCTCCACCGCCTGAGCAAACAAGGCGTAAGCGTTAAACAGCAACATCCGGTCCCGGTTTACGACGAAGATGGAACGCTGCTGGGAGACCTTTTTGCCGACCTCTTCGTCGCCGACCAAATCATCGTTGAGCTAAAAGCTGTTCGGCAACTTTCCGACGACCATGTTTCACAAATCCTCGGCTATCTTCGGTCCTCCCAAATCGAACACGGCTTACTCATTAACTTCGGATCCCCTCGCCTCGAGGTCCGCAAGTTTGCCCTTTCTCAAATCAATTAGTTTTTGCGCCTTTTTGCGGCTATGACATCACCAGCGAATTACAATGAAATGGAACTGCTCCGCTTTACCACGGCGGGGTCCGTTGACGACGGCAAGAGCACCCTTATCGGGCGGCTCATGTATGACACCAAGACGATCTTCGAAGATCAGCTCGATTCGATCGAACGCACGTCCAAGCAGCGCGGCGATGGGCATCTCGATCTCGCCCTCCTCACCGATGGACTGCGCGCCGAACGCGAACAGGGCATCACGATCGATGTCGCCTACCGCTACTTCGCCACGCCACGCCGTAAATTCATCATCTCCGACACCCCGGGCCACACGCAATACACCCGCAACATGGTCACCGGCGCGTCGACGGCCAATCTCGCCATCATCCTTGTCGACGCCCGGAAGGGCGTCATCGAGCAAACCTGCCGACACTCGTTCATCTCTTCGCTGTTGGGCATCAAACACATCACCGTGGCCGTGAACAAAATGGACTTGGTCGACTGGAGCCAGGACCGGTTCAACGAAATCGTCACCGCCTACAAGGACTTCGCCAGTCGGCTTGATGTGCCCGAAATCACCTTCATTCCCATCAGCGCTCTCCATGGTGACAATGTGGTCTCGAAGTCCGCCAATACCCCCTGGTATCAAGGCGCGTCCCTACTCTATCATCTCGAGACCGTTTACATCGGCACCGACGTCAACCACGTTGATCCCCGTTTTCCGGTGCAATACGTGATCCGTCCCCACTCGGACGAGTGGCATGACTTCCGTGGTTTCGCCGGCCGCGTCGCCAGTGGGGTCTTCAAGCCGGGTGACGATGTCACCGTTCTGCCCAGTGGATTCAACGCCAAGGTCAAAGCGATCCACACTCACGACGGCGAGCGCGCCGAAGCATTCAGCCCCCATTCTGTGACCATCACCTTGGATCGCGAAATCGATCTCAGCCGCGGTGACATGTTGGCCAAGCCCAACAATCAGCCGGAGGTCGGTCAGGATATCGACCTGATGATCTGCTGGTTTTCCGAAAAGAAAACCCTGCAACCACGCGGCAAATACTTGCTGCGCCACACCAGCAAGGAATGCCGCGCCGTGGTCCGTGACGTGCACTACAAAGTCGACGTCAACACCCTCCACAAACACGAAGACGACAAGACGGTCGGCTTAAACGACATCGCCCGCGTCACGCTGCGCACCTCCGCCCCCCTCTTCTACGATTCCTACCGCAAAAACCGCATCACCGGCAGCGTCATCCTCGTCGACGAATTTTCAAATGAGACGGTGGCAGCGGGCATGATCCGATGACACCGTCGAGTGTAATGACGCAGCGCGACAGCGCGGAGATGGCGAGTCGTTCACCGACTCGGTCCACCGGACCTGAATGGACGGGCGCCCACCGGGCAGTCCATTCAGCAAACAGTCGCCGCAGGCATGATCCGTTGAGTTGGAAAATGCGTTTCGAAGAAATGCTTTCAAACGACGCAGTGCGACAGCACGGACCTGGGGCGGCGGGCGCCCGCTCCGGGCAGCCGCACCAGCAAACGGTCGCCGCAGGCATGATCCGTTGAATTTGAAAATTCATGTCAATGAAGTTCTTAACGCAATGTCGCTAAGACGCAAAGCGCGCTAGCGTCTTTCTGCATAAGTGATCGCATCGCGTCCTTTCCGACTCCACGCCTTTGCGTTGAAATCAGTCCCATCATCCCATGCTCTCTATTCTTCGCGAAATCGCTGAGGCCGCCGGCCTCGAAACGCTCAAGTTCTACGGCCAGCCGCTGACCGTTGATGCGAAGGCCGACAACTCTCCGCTGACCCAGGCCGATCTCGCTTCCCACCGCTTGATCACCTCCCGGCTCCGAGCGACGTTTCCCGACATCCCCGTCGTCTCTGAGGAGGACCAAGAACGCGATGACGCCATTGCCAAAGCCTCCCGTTTTTTCCTGGTCGATCCCGTTGACGGCACCAAGGAGTTCATCAAACAAACCGGTAGCTTCACCGTGAACATCGGGCTGATCGAAAGCGGAAAACCCGTCGCGGGTATTGTGCATGTTCCCGTCTCGGGCGTGACCTATGGCGCCGATCACGATGGCGGCGCCTGGCGCGCGGAACGCGATTCCGCTCCCGTCGCCATCCAGTGTGTGCCCGCCCGGAAAACGCTGCGCATCGTCGCCAGTCGCGATCACGCGGGGCCCGAGGTTAAAGCGCTGCTCGCGCGCTTTCCGAACGCCGAATGTCTCAGCATCGGTAGCTCACTGAAATTCTGTCTTGTCGCGGAAGGGGCGGCCGACATCTACCTCCGCGATGTGCCGACCATGGAGTGGGACACCGCCGCCGCGCAGGCCATCGTCGAATTCGCCGGCGGTGCTGTGCTGAATCACCCTTCGCAGGCACCATTGATGTATGGTAAACTTGAATACCGCAACGGTTCCCTGCTCACGATTGGCGACACCGTCTTGCTCGGCAGGCTTCATAACTGATTTGGCCGCAAGAAGACACAAAAGACGCCAAAAGGCGGAATGCTAAAATCGTAAACAGAAGGGATGAATACCACCTAACCCTCGCCCTATCGTTGCCTTCGCGGCCCCGCGCCTTTGCGTTAGAAATCCGACCACCTTCGCACCTTGTCGGCAAACCGACACTTTCTTACTTTCCCTCCACCGGCTCTCCTTCCATGCCAGACCACATCTACACCACTCACGACAAACTCGTTGCTCGTGCCGAAAAGGAAAAACAACTCGGCCAATCAGGGCAGGTAATTTGGTTCTACGGCCTGAGCGGTTCCGGCAAGTCCACCATCGCCGCCGCGCTGGAACGCGAACTCCACGCGGCCAGTCGTCTGACGAAAGTGCTCGACGGCGACAACGTGCGCGCCGGCCTCAATCGCAACCTCGGTTTCTCCGACGACGATCGCCGGGAGAATATTCGTCGCATCGCCGAGGTCGCCAAATTGTTCGCCGAAACCGGATTGATCACCTTGGTCAGTTTCATCACGCCCAAACGGGAACTCCGCGAATCCGCGCGTGAGATCATCGGCGACACCGATCTTCAGCTCGTTTACGTGAAAGCCTCCTTTGAAGCCTGCCAAGCTCGTGACCCCAAAGGTCTTTACGCCAAAGTCGCGGCCGGCGAAGTGAAACAATTCACCGGTAAGGATTCCGGATTTGAAGAACCGACCGATGCCGATGGAGACCACATCATCGATACCGAAGCAGCCGACCTCACCGCCTGCGTCCAGCAAGCGCGGTCGTTGGTGAGGTGAAGCCTTCGGGAGGGACCGGTTCCACCCGGTCCGCGTCCTAAGAGGCAACTGCGGACGACGTGGAAGTCGTCCCTCCGGAAATCCTGCGGAACGACCGTATCCATCCAGTCCGGCGAAAGTGTAACCATAATGGTTACACTCGGAGACGCTGCCCCTCGGAAGGACCGGTTCCACCCGGTCCGGATCGACCTCAATATCCACCGGTAGGAGCTCGCTTGCGCGCGATCATCCTGCCTCTCCGCCGACCCCATGGCCCCACTCCACCGCAATCATCGCGAGTGCACTCGCTCCTACATTGTGGTAGTTTCAGCGACCTGAATTTTTTAACGCAGAGACGCTAGGACGCGAAGGTCGCCAAGGTTCCCCTCCTGCCTCCGCCTTCAAACTTCTTACTCCATACATCCGCTCTCCCCGCTCGATCACTTGAAATTTGTTACTTGTTCGGTTGCAACTTACGCGGCGCAGCCGCGCTACAACTGGATATCCTTCAGCCAACTACGATTGGCTTCATACCACGCCACGGTGCGATCAAAGCCGACCTCGGGTTTAACCTGAGGAGTCCAGTTTAACAGTCGTGCTGCCTTGCTCACATCGGCCTGCGTGTTCCGCATATCCCCTAAGTGAAATGGTTTGCGATCGATCACCGCCGACTTGTTCAGCGCACGTTCAAAACCCTGAATCATGCGATTGATCGCCATGGGCTCATTGCCGCCGCCGAGATTGACGACGTCGTAACCCACGGGGCGAAGCGCCGCAATGGTGCCTGCCGCAATGTCGTCCACGAACGTGAAATCGCGTGTCTGGCTGCCGTCGCCAAACAGCTCAATGGGGGTGCCTTCGTCGATCCATTTGATAAAACGAAACGGACTCATGTCCGGACGTCCCGCCGGCCCATATACCGTGAAATAACGTAATACCGTCGCGTCGATGTCGTGCATGTGATGGAAGGCACAAGCCATGGCTTCAGCGCCCAGTTTCGAGGCCGCGTATGGCGACAACGGCCGCGTGACGTCGTCCGTCTCGCTGAACGGAGGCATGGCCCCCGCATAGAGCGAGGAAGAGGAGGCGAGGACGTATTTTTTGACCCCTGTCCGGGCCATGGCCTGAAGCAAGTTCACGCCACCCGATACGTTGGTCGACGCGTAAACTTCGGGATGCTCGACCGAATACCGCACCCCTGCTCGCGCCGCGAGATTGATCACCGCATCAAATTGCCAGCGCTCAAACAAAGCCGCCACCGCCGCCGGGTCCTCGATGTCCATGGGGACAAAAGTGAAGTTTCCTGCCCGCGACTCACCGACTGCGAATGCGGAAGCGTCCGGAGCAGAACCAACACGTGAACCATCACCTTGGAGCAAGCGGTGCAGGCGATGATCCTTGAGCCGCACGTCGTAGTAAGCGTTGAGATTATCAACCCCCACTACGTGATGCCCGGCCGCAAGTAGCAGCTCCGCCGTGCGGGCTCCGATAAATCCGGCTGCACCGGTCAACAAATAGGTCGAAGGGACGACGGGTTGCATTCAAGGGAGGCGAGCGGACGACTGTCGCGGGTGCAAGCGCCGAGGTGTGCCGCCCGCGTTCCCGCTTCAACGCTTTGGCGTTGAAGCGGTGACAAGGTATGGAGAACTCGCGCGGTGATATTGTTTATTATAGCCGACTTTAGTTGATCGGGTTTCTTGAAAAGGCTATTTCTCGCGCAAAGTCTCTGCGGTTCCATGACCGCCGAGAGCTGCTTGTCTCATGCCGCGGCTTTCCGGGCCCTGCCGTTTTGGCGGCGTTGCGGTAAATTCACCTTCGGTAGTTTTAGATGCTCAGTGGGCACCAACTCGAGCGACGTCGGTTTCGACCATCAGCTTTGCCAGGTCGGTCGCAGCGGTTTGTGGCGACCACCCCAAGACCTCACGTGCTTTGGTGGCGTCGCCCAGTAAGTGAGTGGCGTCGACCGGCCGGTAAAAGCGCGGAGAAACGGTCACCACGATTTCGCGGGTCCGGGCGCAGCGACCGACTTCGGTTGGCCCCGCACCTGCAAACTCCAGTTCAACGCCGATGGCAGCATAGGCGGCCCGAGCGAATTCTCGCACCGTCGTGAGCACGCCGGTGGCCAACACAAAATCGGCTCCGTTCTCCGCTTGCAACATGCGCCACATGCCTTCGACGTATTCCGCCGCATAGCCCCAATCGCGACACCCATCGAGGTTGCCGAGTTCAAGCGGAGCTTTTTGCCCTCCCGCCCAGCGCGCCGCCGCCATGCTGATCTTACGAGTTACGAAATTCTCCCCGCGGTGGGGCGACTCGTGATTATAGAGGATCCCGTTGGCGACATAAAGGCCGTGTGATTCTCGGTAGATTTTGCCCAAGTTGAAGGCAAACGCCTTGGCTGCGCCGTAGGGATTACGTGGATCCAACGGGGTAAGTTCCGTCTGCGGCCCTGCTTGGGGCGCACCGAAAATTTCTGAACTCCCCGCCAGATAGAGTCGGACGTCAGTTTTCATTTCGCGCATCGCCTCCAACAGATGCAGCGTCGCCATGCCGTTCTCGAGACAGGTGACTTCCGGGATCTCAAAACTAAGGCCCACGTGGCTTTGGCCGGCCAAGTGATAGATCTCATTCGGCTCGATTTTGTGGAGCAGGCGGTGGAATGACGTCAAATCGTTCAACTCACCATAATGAAGCACGAGTCGACCGTTCGCTAGGTTCTCATCTGTCCGAAGATGGTCAATCCGAGTTCGGTTGTAGGCGCTCGCCCGTCGCACCAAGCCATGCACCGCGTAGCCCTTGTTCAGGAGCAACTCCGCTAAGTAAGATCCGTCTTGGCCGGTGATACCGGTGATCAGTGCCTTTTTCATGGAAAGAGAAGCATTCAGTAATCTGCGATCAGCTGTCAGTGTTTTTTAACGCAAAGGCGGTAAGACGCGAAAATGGCCGGACCAATTTCTGGCCGACTACCGGAAGGTCATGCCGACGAACACGATCGATCCACCAGCAGGAGCGGACTCGCGCGCGATTCCCCATCTCAAACCAACGTTCCGCCTCCATAAAAAATCGCGCGCAAACGCTGCTCCTACACCGAAGATTTCCGGGCAAAGCACGTTCTTACATCCTTCAGCGACCGCGTATTCAGAATGTGGTGCGGTTGCAGCCAGCCTTTGCGCGCGGAGTTGATTCCGGCGGCCACGTGGTCGAGGCCGTCGCATTCGTGAGCGTCGGGGTTGATCGCACAGATCAAGCCTCGGTCCGCCGCTTTGCGCCACCAACGCCAGTCGAGATCCAAGCGCCATGGACTTGCGTTGAGTTCGATGATCGTGTCGTTCGCAATGGCGGCATCGATGATCTTGCTCAAGTCGGCCTTGCTGGCTTCCCGGCGGAGGAGGAGTCGACCGGTCGGGTGTCCGAGCATCGTGACATGCGGATTCTCCACCGCCCGGATAATGCGCTTGGTCATGTCCGCTTCGCTCTGCGTCAGCGCGTTGTGCACGGACGCGACCACGTAATCCAATTCCGCCATCAGCTCATCACTGAAATCGAGCGCCCCATCCGTTAAAATATCCACTTCGCTGCCCGCAAAAACATGCGTCTTAAACCGGCCCGATCCGTTCAATTCGCGAATTTCTGCGATCTGTTTTCGCAACCGTGTTTCGTCGAGACCGTTTGCTTGAAAACTCGCCTTGGAGTGATCCGCAATGCCGAGATAGGCCCAACCGCGTTGCTCCGCCGCGGCCACCATTTCGGCCAAGGTGTTTCGTCCATCGCTGGACGTGGTGTGGTTGTGAAACGCGCCTTTCAGATCGCTCAACGCGACCAACGAAGGTAGCTCTCCGGCTTCGGCCGCTTCAATTTCACCCAATCCCTCGCGCAGCGCCGGCGGCACGAACGACATGCCGAGCTCTCCGAACAGGCCCGCCTCGTCAGCCACTTCCACGCTTTCGCCGCGCTCGGCTTTTTCCTTGGCCGTGCCGTCGCCTTTGGCCGGAACGAGTCCCCATTCCGACAAGCTTTTCCCGCGTTCGAGGGCGCGCTGCCGCATGGCCACATTGTGATCTTTGGAGCCGGTGAAATGGTGCAGCGCGAAAACAAACTGGGCCGGCGGCACGATGCGCAGATCGGCCTGCAATCCACTCTCGAAACGCACACTCGACTTGGTCTCTCCACGCGCCGTGATTTCCTTCACTTCCGGCAGTTCGCAAAACCATGTCATCACCGGGGCCGGATCGGACGAACCGACGATGAAATCCAAGTCGCCCACCGTTTCCATGCCGCGACGCAAACTACCGGCCGCTTCGGCTCGCTCGACTTCCGGACGAGCTCGCAATCCGCTGACTATCGGCTGCGCCACCTCATTGGCCAGCCACCACAGATGTCGCTTGCCGTAAGCTTCGCGGTTGCGGATTCCCTCGGCAATTTTCTCCTGCGACTTCGCACCAAACCCCGCCAAATCCGCGACTCGACCGTCGGCACAGGCTTCAGCCAGTCCCGCAATGGTATCGACGCCGAGTTTGTCGTGGATCGCTTTGATTTTCTTCGCGCCGAGACCAGGCACTTCGAGCATCTCCACCAAACCGGGTGCGATCGACGCCCGTAGTTCGGTCAAAAACTCCAGTTCCCCCGTCGCGTGCAGTTCGCCGATCTTTTGCGCCAGGGCCGTTCCCACGCCCTTAATCGAATCGAGCTTTTCGTCCGCTACGAGTTGTTCGAATTCATCCGTCTCCAGCGACTCCAACACGCGAGCGCCCGCGCCATAGGCGCGGATTTTGAAGGGGTTCTCCCCTTTCAATTCCAGCAACACCGCAATCTCTTCCAACCGCTCAGCGATCTCATTCTTGGTCATGCGGGAAGTAAGACGTCAGAAGTTTGAAGTAAGAAGCCAGAAGTGAAGGAAGATCCCGATCGGTCGGTCCTTTGCTTTTTGTGTCCTTTTGCCCCGCTTTGTGGCTAAACCCTTTTCGCCATGCCCACGTTTTCCTATTCGCGCACGATTCACTTTCCCGACACCGACGCTGCCGGAGTCATCTTTTTCGCCCGCTATTTGTCGATCGCGCATGAGGCATACGAGGAGGCATTGGCTGACGTCGGCATTCCGCTCGGCCAGTTTTTTTCCGACCAAGGCGTGATTCTTCCCATTGCGAAAAGCGAAGCGTCCTACTTGCGGCCCTTGGTCTGCGGAGATCGCGTTCGAATCGACGTCACGCCCACGCGTTTTTCCGACAACACCTTCACCGTCGATTACGTGTTGTGGAAACTCAGTCCGACCGAAAAACGGGCCGCCGTCATGCGCACCGAACACGTTTGCCTCGATTCCAGCTCGCGCGCCCGACTCGCGTTGCCCGCCGAGCTGGCGGCATGGGTGGACGCATAAGACCATAAAAAACAGCCGTTGTCGCTTCCGCACAGCGACCCTACCCACCCGCCCACTTGCGCAGCTCCGACCGATCGAGTTTACCCATCGCGTTGGTCGGCCACGGATTCACTGCCACGTAAGCTTTGGGTCGCTTATACCGCGCCAGCCGTGCCGACACCGACGCATCCATTTCGTCGTGATCGAGCGGCTCCCCATCATGGCAAGCCACCACAACTTCTCCCCATCGAGCGTCCGGCACGCCAATCACCGCGACGTTATGACGACCCATGAACGCACGCAGCACCGTCTCTACTTCCGCCGGATCAACTTTTTCTCCGCCGGTTAAGATCAGTGCGTCGTGGCGTCCTCCGATCGTCCAATTCCCGTCGCAGTCACACGCCCCCCAATCACCAGAAACCCATGATGCGTCCACCCGTCCATTGGGCCAGTATCCACGAAACAACGACGCACTGTGAATCACCAAACGGTTTTCCTCGATGATCTCGATTTGAGCATGCGGCAGTGCTGGACCCACTCCGCCGGTGCCGGCTAAAAACGCCTCCGGACGCAGCGCCGTTACCATCGCGGCCGTTTCCGTCATACCGTAGCACGGAGCCAATCGAATGCCCCGAGCTCGTGACGTTTCCTGCAGCGCCTTCCACGCCGGGCCTCCGCCCACAAACACCATCGAAAATCCGCGCAACCAATCCACCCCGGCCGTCGATTCCAGCAGCTGAGCCAACTGGGTCGGCACCAAGGAAATCACCGCACCTTCATCCACCTCCAGATAAACTCCGGCTTTGATTTCCGCCCACGCGACATCTCGATAATCCCCGGCCATCAGCACGCTCCTCAACCACGCCATCAGTCCACCAACATGGTGTAGCGGCAACACCCCTAGCGTCGAGGTCACCGCGCCGTCTCCCACCCACTCGGCAAACCCGTCCACGGCTGTGCCCAACGTGTTCTGATCGTGCCGGGCCAGCTTAACCCCTCCCGATGAGCCCCCGGTGGGAATCATCAACCAACCTTGTTCTGCATCGAAGTCACTCGGCATGCTCTGCCGCAAAACATCGAATTCACTCCATTCCGCCTGCCCCCAATCCGGGTTGGCCAAAAACACCGGACCTCGTCCTGCGACCGCCGCCCCGAAGGCAGCCCGAAAAGCCACCCGATCTCGTTCCGCCACCACCACCGCGCCGCGCTGCTCTGTCGGCTCGTATCCGAGCAATCGGGCTAACTCGCGGCGTTCCACGCGGCCTCCGAATTGAGGGCTGCCACATCGAACCAGCGCACAAACGGCATTGCCGTCGGTCCGTTTAAAACGTGCCCGTTGAACAACGGCCACACCCCGGTGCCCAACGCCCGGCCTTTACCGCTCGCCGCGAAGGCCATCGTCAACACCGTTCGCGCCCCGATCGCCGTTTCCAACGCGGTTGAAAACACCACGTCCCACGGCCGTTCCGCCAAACCCGCCATCAGCGCAGCCGGGTCGCCCGCCAGCGCCGGTTTCACCACGAACACACCCCGCCAGCCGTTGTCCGCCCAACGTTGCAGATCGCGCAAATCCGTCACTGCTTCGTCCAACGCCAACACCGTCGGATAATCCTCCGCCAACCCCAGCATCAGGTCCCGCCCGCGATCGTCGCCCGTCGCCACGGGTTGTTCGACAAACTCGATCATCGGCCGCTCGGCACAGCATTCGAGCCATGCTTCCGCCCGACGCCGATCCCAGGCGCCGTTCGCATCGAGCCGCAGTTTGCATCCCGTCGGCAGACGACTCAACAAATCGTCCAAGATCCCGCGTTCATCCTGCGGATCTCCGACGCCGACCTTCCACTTGAACGTGCGGAACCCCAGCTCCAGTTTGGGTTCAATCGCCGCGAGCACGCCCCGTCCCGCCGGCAACAGCCCCGCCACCGGCAAGTAGTCGTGTTTCGGCGTAAAATCCAAACCCGCTTCCGCGTTGCCAAACGCCATCAACGCCGCCCCCAACGCAAAACCCACGCCACCACCTTCCGCCGCCACCTCCACCAGCGTCTCGGATCGAGCGCGATCGCCGAGCGCGCCCAAGCGGGCGGTGACTTCGGCCAACGTGCCCCCGCCAAACCCGCGCACCGGTGCCGCTTCGCCGTAGCCAACGCGGCCGGATTCGTCCTCCAACCGCACTAACACACCTTCGCGCTCCACCCAGGGGCCATGAGCCGTCAACATCGTCTGCCGAAACGGCAAACAATACGGTTTGAGTGTGATACGGAGTTCCACGGCGGAAACCTCCGCGTCTTCCCCGCTACGCGCAAACTGGAAACATCACACGTGCTCCCATCTCCGCCACCTCGCCCGGCATTTACCGAGGACGCCTCGCCGCCAGTGTAACCATTATGGTTACACTTTCGTGCGGAGGGACGACATCCACATCGTCCGCACCCTGCTCCCGGCTCGGTCCCGCCGCTCTGCCCGAAAACGTTTCCTCCGCTCGCTACGCGGTCGTCGGGCAAACTTCGACCGAGCAAACTCCACCAACCGGATGCGGACCGAGTGCAACCGGTCCCTCCGACGCCGTTAAGTGTAACCATAATGGTTACACCTTCGGCGGGTTCGGACGGCTTGGTTGGCGGGGCGGCCGATTCTCGCTTGCGATCCCGGTTGAGGAGCCTACTACGTTCCCGGCAACTCATGACCAAGGTTGCCACGACTCCTGCCGACGCGTTCGACGCCGAATTTTATCAAGCGGCCGACGCGTTCTTCGCCGCTAATCGCCCGGTCGGGCTCACGTTCGACGACGTTACGCTCGCCACGCTTTTCTCGGATATCCTGCCCAAGGATGCCGACACCGCCACCGCGCTCTCCGAGAATGTCACCCTCTCGGTGCCGATCATTTCGTCCGATATGGACACCGTAACCGAATCGCGCATGGCCATCGCCATGGCGCTCAATGGCGGTCTGGGCCTCATTCACTACAACATGCCCGCTCGCGAGCAGGTCAAAGAGGTCGCCCGCGTCAAACGCCACATCCACGGCCTCATTCAGGATCCGATCACCGTCAGTCCCAAACAGTCCGTCGGCGACGTGCTCGATCTTATCGAGGCCAAAAACTACGATTTCCGCACGTTCCCGGTCCTCGATGGCGGCAAACTCGTGGGGCTTCTCTCCGGCAGCACGGTGCGCGAGCGCTATCGCTCGAAAAATGTGGGCGAATCGATGACGGCCCGCGCCGATATTCACACGGTTTCGGTCAAGGCCCTCGAGGCCGACCCGATCAAGGCCGCCGACGCCTTTTTCACCGAGCACGTGGGCATCCATAAGATGCTCGTGGTCGACGACGAAGATCACCTGCGCGGCCTGGCTACGTTCTCCGACATTGAGCGGATCACCTCCGAGATCAGCAACCGCCGCCGCGCCGCCCGCGATAGTGAGTTTCGTCTCATCGTCGGTGCCGCCCTCGCCCCCGTCCGTCTCGACGACGGCACGCTCGATCGGGATCGGATCATCAGCCACGTCAGCCAACTCGTCGACGAATCCATCGATTGCGTCGCCGTCTCCACCGCTCACGGACACACCGCCGGCGTGGGCGACATGGTGCGTCTCGTGCGCGACGCGTTCCCTTCACTCACGATCATTGCGGGCAATGTCACCAGCGCCGCGGGCGTCGAATACCTCGCCGACTGCGGTGCCAACGCCATCAAGGTCGGCCAGGGTCCCGGTTCGATCTGCACCACCCGCGTGGTGGCCGGCGTCGGCATCCCCCAATTAACCGCGCTCCACGTCGCCGCCCGCGGCGCCCGCGCCAAGGGCGTTAAAATCATCGCCGACGGTGGTATCACCAAGAGCGGTGATATCGTGAAAGCCCTCACGCTCGCCGACGCCGTTATCCTCGGTGGTCTGCTCGCCGGTTGCCGCGAAGCCCCGGGCGAGATCATGGAGATCAACGGGAAGATTTATAAGCAATACCGCGGCATGGGTTCGCTCGCCGCCATGAAATCCGGCTCCGCCGCCCGCTACGGTCACAACAAAAACGATACGACCCGCAAACTCACCGCCGAGGGCATCGAAGCGCTCAAGGAAGTCAGTGGCTCCCTCGACGAAGTGCTCGGAACGTTGGTCGGCGGACTCCAAAGCGGCATGGGCTACCTCGGTGCCAAGGATCTCACGGCTCTCAAGCAAAACGCCCGCTACATCCGCGTCAGCCCGGCCGGTCAAAAAGAGTCCAGCCCCCACGACGTGATCGAGATCAAGGCCGGCGTCAAAGGATAACAACGCCCGCGTGATCCGGGCTCGACCGCCCGGCTTCGATTGTGCCATCGTCCGCCCTTTGGCCGGATCGCACTTTCCTGCGGAAGCGTCCCGACCACTCATCCACCCGTTTTTTGCGTCTTAGTTTTTCAGCGTTTCAGCGTTTCAATAAAATGTCCCTGATCCCCTTTTCCAGCCAGCTCATCGCCGATGTCGGCATCTCCTTTGGCGACGAAGGCAAAGGCCGTCTCGTCCCCGAAGTATGTGAGGAACTCGCCGGCACGCCCCACGCCGTATCGACCGTAATCAAGGTCAACGGTGGTGCCAACTCAGGCCACACCGCCGCCGGCGTTAAGCTCAACCTGCTGCCTTCCGGCGTGGTCGAGCGCGACATCGCCCACCTCGCCATCGGCAGCGGCGTCGTCGCCGATCCTCGCAAGGTGTGGTGGGAAGCCGCTCCGCTCGAACACAAGGGTTACGCCGTTATTTCCCGCCTCGCCATCGACGAGCGCACGATGGTCGCCGACTTCATTCACCGGCTCCTCGATCTCGCGTGGGAACACTACCGCTCCGTGGTCCTGCAAGAGGAACCGCGGGGCTCGACCGGCCGCGGTATCACGCCTGCCTACGCCGACGAGGTCGGGCAGTGGCAGATCACGTTTTCCGATTTTCTCGCCGGGCCCAATTTTTACGCCCGCAAAGTCGCCCAACGCGCCGACCGCGCGCTGCGCACCATTCAGCACGTTTGCCAAGTCGACGCCGAGACCTTCGCCGGTTTCTTCGACAAACTCTCCGTGGCCGAACGACGCGCCAACGAAGAGGCCATCGCGCTCGGTCTGTTCCCCGAGTCCGATTTCGATTTCACCGCATTTCGAGGCGACGCCCCGTTCTCGCTGAACGTCGACAAACTCACCGCGACCTACTGGGACGCCGGCACCCGCCTCGCGCCGCAGATTTGTGAAGTGCGCGAGCTCGTCCGCCGCGAACTCGCCGCCGGTCGCACCGTGCTCGGCGAATTCGGCCAAGCCTACTGGCTCGACAAACGCCACGGCTATTCGCCCAACGTCACCGCCTCGCACACTTATACGCCAGAAATGTTCGAAAGCGCGGGCGTGCCCGTGCAGCCCGTGCACACGTTTGGCGTGGCCAAGGCCTACGATACCAAGGTCGGCACCCACACGTTCATCACCCAGATGGACGACGCGCATCCACTGACGGTATTGCTCAAAAAACTCGAATTCGGTTCGACCACTGGGCGGCAACGCATGGTGGGCTGGTTCGACGCCGTGGAAAAAGGCGACGCCCTGCGCTACGGCGGATTCCAGGATCTGATGATCAACAAGACCGACGCCCTCACCCATCGTGGCGAGTGGAACGGTGAATTGCTCATTTGCACGGCCTACGAAGACGCCAACGGCCAACGCTATGCCCACGTGCCACGCAACGAAGCCGTGCGCAAAACGCTGAAGCCGGTTTACACGCGTCACCCCGGTTGGACCGAGGACATTTGCGACGTGCGTCACTTTGCCGATCTTCCCGCGAACGCCCGCGCCTACATCGCGGCCATGATGCGCTCGATCCTCGACGTCGCCTACGAAGGCGGCACGTGGCCCGCCGATGACGAGCTGCCCAACCTGCGTTATCTCGGCGTCGGCCCGGAACCATCACAGCTCATCAAAGACGTGCCGCCCACCGCGGAATTGATCAAGTTGGCGACAACCTCCTAAGCGGCAACCGTCAGCCAGTCGCCCGTCGTCGTCAGCACGCGGGCTTCTACGTTTTCAAACTGAGCCAGAATCGCTTGCGCGGATTCGGGTGCACTGACGGCCAAGGCGGTCGACAAAGCATCCGCCACCGCGGCCTGTGGGGCGATCACCGTCACACTCGCCCAGTCGTGACGGCTCTCGGCAGCACGCGCATCCAATAAATGGTGACGATTCCCGGCCGCATAGCGCTGACCGTAACCGCCCGACGTCGCCATCGCATAACCACTCGGAAGATCGATCACGCCGGCCAATCCGTCACCGACGGGATCGCGCACTCCGACCCGCCAGGCACGACGGTCCGGATGCTCCCCGAGCGCCCGCTTTTCGCCAATGTCCACCAACGCCGCTCGATAGCCAGCTTCCGTCAACACGTCGGTGATGCGATCGGTGATGTAGCCTTGCGCGATTCCGTTCAACGTGACGGCCATTCCCGGACGATCCAACACGACTCGAGTTCCAGCGACGATCACGCGTTCATAATCGACTAGATCGCGTGCCGCCGCCAGCGCCGCCGGATCGGTTTCGCCTTGAGCGAGCGTCTCGCACAAGGGATGCACCGTTACATCAAACGCCCCCGCACTCGCTTCGCTGACGCGTTTAGCCAAAGCGAGCACGTCGCGCAACTCATGGGGAGCATCCGCCAACGCCCCTTCGCGATTGAGGTGAGATAAAGCCGAACGATCGTCGTAGAGGCTGAAAACTTTCTCCAACCGCAGCATCTCCGACCGGCAGCGCGCAAACACGTCCGCCGCGGCGGCATCCGCCCCGTAAAGATCGATACCCACTTCCCCGCCGAGAGCGATGCCCCGCCAACGCCGAGGCGAACTCGCGGCAGTCGCGGCGTGTGCGCCCAACGCGGCCAGCGCCACCGTATGCACCGCCGCGATACGAAGAAAACGACGCCGAGTTGGATGCGGAGTGTTCATGGGCGTTTTATCCGCAGGGCATACCAAGTCCCCGTTAAAGTCAGGAATGCGAGCGCGACCGCTGAAGCGTCGACCACCCACACGCCCACCGAGCCGAAAAACCGTCCCGAATGCAGATCCAAAATCACGCGATACCAGCTGAGTCCCCGACCGCGGTGAGCTTGTTGGACGGTATCCCGCCCCGCGACCGAAAGCGTCACGGGGTCCGCCCACACGACGGCTTGTCGCGTCACCATCGGCGTCCACTCGGCAAAACTCAGATTCGCGTGGTAAATGCCATCCGAGGTTTCAATGACGACCGGACGCGGACCGACCGTGCGCCCCAAACGTCGCGGCTTGCCAGGCGGTAAAGACGCGCCACGCAGTCGTTCGATGACGTCTCCCGCCGGAGTGATCACCCACAGATGGTCGCTGAGGAGCAGCACTTCCGAAGCGCTGAACTTCGCGGCTCCCCGCAGCGGACCGGAGGCTCCCAAAACGTGATCGTTCCACGTCAACAACCCATCCCATGACACGGCCCACCCATTCGCATCGAACGCGACCGGTTCCCCCTCCGGCGACAGATCATACCAATCGTAAAGCCATTGTCCCGGCACGGCCCTGCCGTCCAAGTCCAGCCCCTCGGTGTGATTGAGCGCGATGCCGGTCACGATGACGCCGAGAAACACCACCGCGAACCCCAACCCGAGGCGCTGATGCCATGGCCACCAGCCGGGACGGCGCGCCCGGCGAGGTGGTTTGGGGTTAGTCGAATCGGCGCTCATCAGTCGCTCGACTCTTGCACCTGACGATCCAAATACAACGCCAGTCGCACGAGACGTCGCAACGCGGATACCGACAACGTGGCACCCGTGATGCCATCGATCGGTTCGCTCAACTGATCACGCTCGCGCAGCCCGACGTCCTTGAATTGATCGGTAAAAAACGGGTGCTTCACCTCCCAGCCATGCGACTCGCGATAGACGAGCACTTGGAGGCGCGAGATGCGTTGGCCTTCCACCACAATGCCCGTGGTGATCGGTTTCACTTTGCCAATCTCCTCCAGAATCCACGCCGTGCGCGCCTCGCGGCGCCAATAACGAATGCGCAGCGCATTGTAGTCATGACCGAGAATCTGCTTCACCCCGGGTTTGAGCGCCGGCGTGAGCCACAACACGCTCGCCTGCCCCGGTTCGCCGTCTTGGAAAGCTTCGGCGATGAAGGTTTCGGGAGCGAGGTAAACGTCTTCGCCATCGGACTCGGCGCGCACGGAAAACACCACGGCCAAACCGATGCCAATGCACGCGCTCAGACGAGCAAAGCCCCTGCTGGCACCGGGCACTTTCACGATGGCGAACACGAGAGTCCGGCAGTTAGAAATGGTAACCCACGCCGAGATTTACGGTCTCGTCGTCGTTGCCATTGGCTGGCTTGGCGAACTGCACGTCCGCCTTCAGCACCACGGCTTCATGCGGCCACCAGTTGACGCCGATATCGAAGTAGTCGTCCACGGAATTGGCGCCCGCACCCGCCTCGCGGTCATAGCTGCTGAAGCGGCCAAAAATGCCGACATCACCCAGCGAGGTGGCGAAACGATAAGAGGGTTCGATGTAGAAACCATATTGCTCGTCGCGACCCAAGGCCGCCGGAGCCGCGCCATTGATATCCCAACGCGCATACAACGCTCGCACGCCCCACGGCCCCGCACGCCAGTCCGCGTGCAACGCCAGGAGCAACGCGTCGATTGATTCGGACAACGTGCCCTGCGCCATGTCCTGTTGGTATTGCGCAGTCACCGCTACATCCAGTCCCGGGATACCGGTATAACGCGCCCGCACGGTGGCGGCCCCCGCATCGAACGCGGCTTCCGCGACCTTCTGGCGACCACTGCGGATCCGGTAGGCGTTGCTGCCCGTCGTGGGCACGTTGAGCCCGGAGTGCATCGCGTAGTCGAAGCTGAACCCGGCGTCGGTCTGCTGGGAGAGACTCACCCCGCCCTCCCACCACGTCGTGGGAATGATCTGGTTTTCGACGCGGTTGCGTTCCACCCCGTAAAACGTGGCCGGCTCGTGCGTTTCATTGATCAAACCGACCGGGACGAGGAAGAGACCCGCCCGGGCCAGACTGCTTTCACTGAGGTCAAATTCGACGAACGCCTGCTCCAGCTCCACTTCGCCCGGCTTGCCGTCGCCCGCCAACGAGTGCTCCAGCTCGATCTCGGAGAACATGCGAATGCGGTCGTTGAACTCGTGGGCGACAAACAACACCCAACGGTGAAAATCGATCTCGTTGCCGCCGCCAAAATTCATGTGCATTTCGCCATAACCACCCAGCGAAGTGCGGTCATACCACGCACCACCGGACGCGCCGCCGCGGTCAGCCAAGGTTTCGACGTAGGCCGAAGTCGCCTCGACCTTGTCGTCGGTGGCCTGCACGCGCGCCGACGTTGCCACCAACTGTTGTTGAGCTTGTGACGTGCGCGCCTCGGCGGCCTCCACGCGTTCGGTCAATGCGGCGATCTGCGCTTGTTGTTTTTGAATCATCGCCCACATCTGTTCCGGGGACGGCAGTTCCGCTGCGCGAACCAAAGGAACAGCGGCAATCGAAGCGAATCCGAGGATAACCAAAGGGCGAATAACGAGTTTGGTGAAGGTATGGAGTGGCTGGCTCATTTAGATGAAATTGATTCTCAGTCTTAAAAGAGCGGACCTTCAACAGCCCAACCCGGTGGGTCAAATAATATTTGCGACTCGGTCTCCGTCTCAATTCATTCTCAACTTATTCTACTCCTGTTTAGACGTTTAGGTAGGTTTCTGCTTATCCATCGAACGTCCAAAAGCGTAAATTTACCCGTGAGCGCATCGGGCACTTGCGTGGATCGAAAAGTCGGTTTGCGTCCGGTAATGACTCCGACCCAGCCACCAGCCAGCGCCTACGTTGAAACCCAGGGCGTTCGCTACTTCGCCCGCATGTTGAGCAAAATCCGGCTGTTTGCCGCCGGCCAATTGCGCGAGGACTTTCATGAAAACCTCGGCAAGGGCATGGATGACTGGATCTGCGATTTTCTCGGAATCGACTACGCCGACCTTCGTGAACGCGCCCTCAAAGGAGGTTCCGACGACGAAATTCTCGCGTGGGTGCAGTCCACCAGTGGTCGAACTCTGCGGCCGATCGATGTCCGCGTATGGAATGCCTTCATTTCCAAAGTCGGATGGAATGACGAATTGGCGAAGCGGTTCGCGTTCCGCAAAGCCGAAGCCGGCCTGCAGGATCGAGCTGAGGTGAAGACCATGATCGAGGTCTTCGAATACGACGAGGGGCGGAAGTCTTAAACGAAACGGGGGGGCGCGTTCGGCGGTTTCGGCGAAACCGCCCGACATTTCCCCTAAAAATCCTGCAGGCGACCCTCGCCCGGACCCGTTTCGGGGTTGAGCTGAGCCATGACTTCGCCTGCCAGGTAGATCGAACCTGTCACCACCATGGACCGTCCCGAGCGACGCGCTTGGCGCATGCCATGGGCGCTGAACAAGGTCGCCACGTCGTCGTCAAATACTTCGCCGGTAAAATCCCCCGGAATGAGCTCACGCAGCGCGGCGTGTGAACAGGAGCGCGCCTGGTTCGGCACGACGAGGTGGATCTCCGCCGCATATTGGGAAATGACCGACATCAACGCACCGGCTCGAGCGACGCCCAACGCTCCGACCACAATCGTCGGCTTTTCACCGATCTCCGCGATCAAGCGCACCAGGTTCCGCGCCAAGCTTTCCGCCCCTTCCGGATTGTGGGACGCATCAATGATGAGGGTGTTGTCCCCCCACGGGATCCGTTGCCAGCGCGCCGGCCATTGCGCGGCCGCCAAACCGGTCGTGATGGTGTTTTTACTCACGCCAAAACTCGCCGGTAGCGCGCGCGCAACGAGCGTCGCGGTGCCGGCGTTCCAACGTTGGCAATCGCCCTCCAACGCAGTTTCCGGGTAGCTCGCGCCGGGCGATTCAAACGTTTCGCGCACCGAATGGATGGGGCAATCCAGCGCCACGGCTCGCGCCCGCACCACCGCCTCAGCCTCGGCCGGCATGCGTCCGATGACGACCGGGACGCCGGGCTTGATGATTCCGGCTTTGGCTCGGGCAATTTCGGCGTGAGTGTGGCCGAGGATTTCGCAATGATCGAATCCGATCGAGGTGATCGCGGTCACGATCGGTTGCACGATATTAGTCGCATCGAGTTCGCCCCCGAGCCCGACCTCCGCCACCGCAATGTCGCACTCCCGACGAGCAAACTGCATGAACGCCATCGCGGTCATGAACTCGAAAAAACTCGGATGATCGTCTTCGCCTCGCGTCCCCAAGCGGTCCGCGACCGGGATTAACTGGCGCGTAAAAGCCATGATTTCGGCCTCGGTGAGAATCTCCCGGTCCACCTGCACGCGTTCGCCGAGACGAACCAGATGCGGCGAAGTGTAGAGCCCGACGCGTTGGCCCGATGCTCGTAAAATCGCATCGAGCATCGCGGCAGTGGAGCCTTTGCCGTTGGTGCCCGCCAAATGGATGATCGGCACGGCTCGCTCGGGGTGGCCGATTTCGGCCGCCAACACCTGCATGCGATCGATGCCAAACTTCACTCCCTTGGCCTTGAGGCTGAAGAGGTAATCCTGCACCGCCGGGTAAGTATCCAGCCCGTTCAAGCGATCCATGGTATAGGTGATTCGGAGGGGAGATCAGTTCGACGCCTTCAGCCGGTCAGGGCAAAGGCTCAACGACCCGCCGCCTCGGCGGCGGCAGCATCGGCCGCCGCGATTTCCACCGGTTTTTTCACGAACAACGCCGACAGGATATCGCGCAAACGGTCCCGCATTTCCAAGCGACCGACGATCTGATCGAGCAGCCCCTTTTGCAGCAGAAACTCCGCCGTCTGAAAGCCCGGCGGCAGCGTCTGCTTCGTCGTCTCTTTAATGACTCGCGCCCCGGCAAAACCAATCAATGCGCCGGGCTCGGCAATATTCACATCGCCCAACACCGCAAAACTGGCGGTCACGCCGCCCATGGTCGGGTGCGTTAACACCGAGATATACGGCAACTTGGCTTCGCTCAGGCGACCGAGCGCCGCACTGGTTTTCGCCATCTGCATCAGCGAGAAAATACCTTCCTGCATGCGCGCACCGCCCGACGCACAGAAAATCAGACACGGCGTCTTGTCGGCCCGGGCCTTTTCAATCGCACGAGTGATTTTTTCCCCGGCGGCGGAGCCCATCGCCCCACCACAGAAACGGAAGTCCATCACCGCGATCGTCACCGGGATGTTGTAGATTTTGCCCGAGCCGCTGATGACCGCTTCGGGCAAACCACTGTCGGCCGAATATTTTGCGATGCGTTCCGGATAAGGCTTGGAGTCGACGAACTCGAGCGGGTCGGCCGAAGTTACGCCGGCGTCGATTTCCACAAAGCTGCCCTCATCGAGCAGTCCCGCGATGCGCTGGCGCGCGCCGATCGGAAAATGGTAACCGCTCTTGGGCACCACCATCTGGTTGGCTTCGAGCTCTTTGTTGAACACGATTTCACCCGAGATCGGACACTTGGTCCAGAGTCCCTTGGGGATGTCCTTCTTCTTCGGGACAACGGTGGAATACTTCGGCTTGTTGAAAAGCGACATGGGCAGCGCGGGACGGAACGATAATTCTTAACCGTGAGCGAACGTAATGACGTCCAAATTCAACGCTCCCGCCCGGCGCATGGCATGGGCGCAGGCATTGAGGGTGGAACCGGTGGTAAAGACATCATCGACCAAAACATAACGTTGTCCGGCGGTTATGGCGGCGCCTTTCCGGGCTGCAAAGGCATTTTTCATCCGTCGGCGGCGGGTGCGACGATCAAAGGTGGTTTGAGATTCAATATCCAACACACGTTGCAAGAGATTGGCAACGGACGCAGCCCCCTCAACGACCTCCGCCAGCGCCTCAGCCAAGAGCTCCGATTGGTTGAATCCCCGCTCCCGGCGTTTACGCGGGTGGAGAGGAACCGGCACTAAAGTCGCGTCCGCGATAAACTCCGAAATTGCCGGATTCCCCCGCATCAGCACCTTCATGTCTTCGAGCACAAAGAGACCGTTGCGATATTTGAGCGAGAGCACGAGCTCCCGCGCCGGCCCTTTGAACAGCGTCATGGTCTTGGCGCGGCTAAACACCGGTTTGAGACCCTCGCAGTGTGGACAAAGTCGCTCGCCTTCAACTTTCCCGAAAAACGGATGACCGCACGACTCACAATGCGGAGAGCGCACCCGTCGGATCAGCGGCGAGCATCGTCCGCACACATGTCGCAACGGGCTGTCGTCTTCACACAAACCTCCACATTCCAAGCAAACCGGCGGAAACAGCAGATCGCGCATCGCGCGGGTCGAGGAGCTGATCGCCGGAAACATGGCTCAAGCTGGCTCAGTAAAACACTTTTTCCAAGAACAGTCCCTGCGGCGGTGCCGTTTCCACTTCGGCCGTCCGAGGCGCTCCACTTTCCACGAGCCGCGAGATATCCGCCACCGTCAATCGACCCTCGCCCACGGCCACGAGCGCCCCGGTGAGACTACGCACCATTTTATAGAGAAACCCGTTGGCTTCGAAGACCAGTTTGAGGTGCCGCCCCCGCGCTGTGATATCGAGTCGACGCAAATCCCGCACGGGATCTTCCAACTCGGTGCCGTTGTCGGCCGCGAAGGGCAGAAAATTGTGCCGACCGCGCAAGACCGCCGCCGCTTCTTTCATAGCTCCGCCATCGAGCCGACGCGGCCGCTCCAGGCTCCAGACAAACGGTCGCAGAAACGGATCAGCATCGCCTTCGAAAATTCGAAATGAATAGCGTTTTCCGATCGCACTGAACCGAGCGTGGAAGTCTGCCGCGACCACTGACGCGGACTTGATTTGAATCGTCGGGGGCAAGCCGGCCCGCAACGCCGCGCGCAATCGATCGGGCCCATGCCGCCACGCCGCGTCGAAATGAAAGACTTGGCCGAGGGCGTGCACGCCGGCGTCCGTGCGACCGCTACCGTGCAAACGCACTGGCGTTTTCAAAATTTCCGCCAGGCGCGCTTCGATCACATCCTGCACCCCCTTGCCGTTGGATTGACTCTGCCACCCCGAAAATGCGGTGCCATCATACGCGCACACGCCCCGCCACCGGGTGGGCGGCACCATGCTCACTCCGGCTCCTCCATCAGCATGGGCGGGAAACGTTGGTCCAAATAGTCCTGCAGAATGATCGCGGCCGCGCGGGAATCAATCACGCCACTCGCCCGCATCTCGCGCAGTTTATGTTTCGGCAATGAGGACTCGGCCACGTGCGAAGTGAGCCGTTCGTCGACCAGATGCACCGGCAATCCCGTCGCCTCGCGCAAACGCACGGCGAAAGCCTCGGATTCCCGGGCCTTCGGGCCCACGGAGTCATCCATGTTCAACGGGTAACCCAGCACCAACTCCGTCACGCGCCGCTGCCGAATTTCGATCAGCAACGCCGCCCAACGCTCATTCGCCGTGGCCTGCGTGAGCGCAGGCAACGGCGAAGCGAGGCCCATGTCGTCGCCCGTCGCGAGCCCCAGCCGCTTGGTGCCGGGATCGATGCCGAGAAAACGCATGGCCACAACAGACGACGCAAATCCACCGCTCAGGTGAAGCGTTTGGCGTCGGGCAACGCGTTGACGCGCTTGAGCAGGGCCTTGATTTCCTGTGCCTTGTCCTTGGGGCAGACCAGGGTCGCTTCCGGGGTGTGCACGACGATCAGGTCATCGACGCCCACCACCGTGACCAAGTGGCTACCCTCGCTGAAGACAATGTTACCCGCGCCCTGCTCGACCATGGTGGCGCCGCGCATGACGTTGCCGGCCGTATCCGGTTTGAAGTGACGCGCCACCGCCGGCCACGCGCCGACGTCGTCCCAATCGAACGTCGACGGCAGCACCACGACGTTGGTCGATTTCTCCAGCAACGCGTAGTCGACCGATATCTTTTCCAAGGTCGGGTAAACTTTTTTGAGCACCGGGGTGAGTTTGCGGCCCTTGGCCAACGCCGCGCGAATCGGCTGCAGGCCGGCATCGAGCTTCGGCGCGAACTCGGCGATCGCGCTTTCGACCACGCCCACACTCCATACAAACATCCCGGCGTTCCAGAAGTAGTCGCCGGATTTAAGATAACGCTTGGCGGTCTTGAGGTCCGGCTTTTCGACAAAGCGCTTCACCTCGAAAATTTCCCGACGGCCCACCTTTTGCGGCGTCTTGCCGCGCTGCACGTAACCAAAACCGGTGGCGGGTTCGGTCGGCGTGATACCAATGGTGACCATGACCGGCGACTTCTTCGCGGCCGCAAATGCCACTTTCAGATCGGCCTGATATTTTTTACCATTGTGAATGACGTGATCAGCCGGGAGCACGGCAAACACGCCGTTGGGATCACGCGCACCGACAATCGCGGCGGCGAGGCCCACGGCGGCGGCGGTGTCGCGCCCCACGGGCTCCGCAATGACGTTTTCCTTGGGCAAGTCCTTGCACACGGCACGCACGCCCTTCTCCTGCACGGCGCTCGTGATCACAAAGATGTTTTCCTTCGGCACGATGGGCAGCACGCGCTCGACGGTCTGCGTGAGCAACGGCTTGTCGCCGACCACGGGCAACAAATGTTTCGGACGCTCCGCCCGGCTTTGCGGCCAGAAACGCTCTCCTTTGCCTCCGGCGATAATGACGATGTAAGGATTTCCCATATGAACTGAATGAATAGCTAGAGTTGTGCCGGATCAATTTATCGTTTGCGGCAATTCCGTAACGCTTCTCTGTTTCGGCCGCCGATGCAACCGCTCAACCCAGTCGAACTCGCCCGCTACAGCCGCCATGTGCTGTTGCCGGAAATCGGCGTCGAGGGGCAGACCAAACTCAAGGCCGCCCGCGTGCTTATCATCGGAGCCGGTGGCTTGGGGAGTCCGGCGGCACTGTATCTCGCCGCTGCCGGAGTCGGCACCATCGGCATCGCGGATTTTGACCAGGTCGAAGCCTCGAACCTTCACCGGCAATTGCTGCACCGGGACGCCACGATCGGGCAACCCAAGGTGACGTCCGCCGCGCACCGCCTGCGGGAAACCAATCCCCATATCGAGATTTGCCCACACCCGGAAGGCGTCACCCCGGACAACGTCAACGCGTTGTTCGAGGCGTATGACGTCATCGTCGACGGAACCGATAATTTCGGGGCGCGTTATCTCAACAACGATGCTGCCGCGCGAGCACGACGACCGTTGGTATTTGGCAGCGTATATCGCTTCGAGGGCCAGGTCACGGTGTTCGCGCCCCATTTGGGTGGCCCTTGCTACCGCTGTTTATTTCCGGAGCCACCGCCCTCGGGCAGCGTCCCGGGTTGCGGGGAGGTCGGCGTCCTCGGCGCGCTGTGCGGCGTGATCGGCAGTTGGCAGGCGCTTGAAGCGATCAAGCTGATCACGGGCTGTGGAGAACCGTTGCTCGGCCGACTCATGGTCTACGATGCCCTGGGCCCGGCGGTTAACACTCTGCCCTTCCCGGCGGTCGATGATTGTCCCGGATGCGCCGGGAAAACCACGCTCACGGCCGAAACCTGCGAAGCCGCTTCCGATTCCCTCTCTATGTCCGATACCGACTATCCTCTCGAAGTTTCCGTCGCCGAAGCCCAGGCCCTGCTGGAGGCGAATGATCGCCCCGCGCGTATGATCGATGTGCGTGAACCGCACGAATTCGCGATATGCAGTGTGAGCGGCGCCGATCAAATCCCGATGCGCCAGATTCCCGAAAATGTCGGCGAGCTGCCCCGCGATCAACACCTCCTGATTATGTGCCACCACGGGGGGCGCAGCATGCGGGTGACAGAGTATTTGCGCGCCCAAGGTTTCACCGCCGTGACCAACGTCGCCGGAGGTATCGATGCCTGGGCCACGACCATCGAACCCGGCATGTTGAGATACTGACGCGGATCAGCTGGACTCAAACACTGAGCTCAGGGTGAGCGTCGCTGTGCTGGTGTGCGAACGCGGCAAACGCGGCTTTGAGGCGGCGCGTCGCCGTGTCGGGACCGACCGCGAAAGTGTGTTCGTCGATCCTCGCGACCGGTTGAACATCCTTGGTGGTCGAGAGCAACAAGGCCTCCTCTATCGTCGCCAGATCCGCCGGCCTCACGGTCCGTTCTTCCACCGACAAACCCGCCGATGCGGCGACGCGATCAATGATGAAACGCCGGGTGATTCCGGCCAGAATTCCGGCCGAAAGCGGGGGCGTGATAAATTTACCACCGACAATAAACCCAATATTGCTGGTCGAGGCTTCGGTGATCGCGGTGGCCTGATTGAGAATCACCGCGTCATCAGCACCACTTTCCCTCGCCTCACGAAGACAAAGGAGATTGTTGAGATAGTTTCCCGTTTTCCACGCCGGATTGAGTGTATCAGGGGCATTCCTTCGCAGTTGTTTCGCGATATGTAAATTCAGTCCCTGCTCCAATTTTTCGGGAGACATCAACGGCACCGGCTGAACCAAAATAATGAAACCCGGTTCGTCCGCCAAAGCGGTGGCCAAACCAACCGCTCCATCGCCGCGCGAAATCTGTAGTCGGATGTAAACTTCGCCTCGGAAGTTCTCATGATCGCGAAACGCGGCGACCGTTCGCTTCACCTCCGTCAAGAGTTCTGTGGGGCTCCAGCCAATCGCCATACCCAAAGCTTTCGCGGACGCGACGAGTCGGGCCCCATGCTCTTGCCATGCGAATATGACGCCGTGATAGGAGCGCCACACCTCGTAGATGGCATCACCGTATAGATAGCCGCGATTGAGGGGCGACAACGACGGTTGGGTCGCATCATGGAGCCTACCGTTCGTATTGGCCTGAATATAATGGGACGGATTCGACCTCATCGCTCCATGCCGATCCGTCGGTTGACCACGGGCAAGCGGAAACAAAACGCCCCGGCAGGAAAATCCTGACGGGGCGGAAATTGCCGGAAAAATCAGTTCTTACGATTCAGTCGGAGCCGGGGCGGGTGCCGGAGCTGCCGCGGGCGTTGGCGCCGAGCGTTCCTTCACCAAACCGAACTCTTTCTTGATATTCTGCACGCTGGGAACAGAGATGCCAAATTCGCTGGCAATCGCGGAACCGGTCTTACCTGCCTCCACGGCAGCCTTAACCTTTGCTTTAAGTTCCGGAGTAATCTTGGTCCGGGTCCGTTTACCAGACGGAGCGGCACTAGCCTTGGCCTTACGGCCACGGGTCTTGCTCCCCGCCGCGGCTTTTACCGCTTTGAGGAAGCCGGGAAGATCATAGCCGAACTTCGCGGGCAGAGCGGCCAGCTCCTGCGTGCGTTCAACTTCAATCGATTTTTGTAATTCTGCGGCTTTGGCCTGCAAAGCCTGCAGTTCTTTAATTTTGTCAGTCACCATAACAGCGCGATCCAACACCTGATTTTTCTTATATTCAAGTGCCATGTATAAATATTTTAGATATATGTAATTTGTCCGTCAAAATCTTGCGTTGTTCGCAGCCAAGCAAAAGCTTCGTTTGATGGGTATGACGCACCAACTCGACGCTTCAATTTTGGTTCATCGCTGGGACAACTCCAATTCCCCTCGTCTCACGATTGCGCCCGGGGATCGAGTGGAGATTTCCATGGCGGATTCAAGTGGGTTTCAGGTTCAACCCACGTGGACCTCGCACGATTTTAAATCATCATTCGACGCGACCAAAGTTCATGCGCTGACCGGTCCCATCGCCGTGGACGGTGCTGAACCTGGAGATCAACTCGTCATCCATATTGAGGCGTTTCAACACCAGGGCTGGGCGTGGACGAGTTTGATACCCGGGCTGGGATTATTACCGGATGATTTTCCTGACCATCATCTCTTCATCTGGAAGTTGGATCGGGATCAGACGCAGTCTTTTCCCGGCGTAACCCTTGATCTGCATCCCTTTGCCGGAATTATCGGGGTGCAGCGAGAAGAGTCCGGCGAATTTCGCACGCGGGCCCCAGGGGCTTTCGGCGGGAATCTCGACGTTCGTCATTTGGGGGCCGGTGCCACGCTGCATCTCCCCGTATTCACCGCAGGGGCCAACCTGCTCGCCGGCGACTGTCACGCCGCCCAAGGAGATGGCGAAGTGTGTATTAACGGTATGGAGGCCCCCATGAACGGCGTGCTTAAAATCGACCTGATTAAAAACGCCCCCATTCCCGGCCCCTACGCCACCACTTCAGGTTCCTTGGTGCCTCCGCGGTATAACGAGAAACCATGGCATATGTTTATTGAGTCGGATGAAAATCCGCGCGTGGCGGCGCAACGCGTCGTGCGTCGTGCCATCGAGTTCATTACCCGACGAACCCGTTGCTCGGCCGAGATGGCTTATACGCTTTGCAGCGTGGTGCTCGATTTAAAGATATCCCAACTGGTCAACGTGCCGACGATGACCATCACCGGCTATTTACCCGAAGCCATCTTCGACTGATCGCCTCGGGTTCGGTATGCGGCGGGAACTACTTTCCGATTCCCGTCGCGTTGAATCCGATTTTGCGGAGTTGTTCGAGATCGAGCAAGTTACGTCCATCAAAGATGAAGGCCGGTTTGGGCATGTCGGCAAAGACTGCTTCGAAATCAATCGCTTTGAATTGATCCCATTCCGTCACGACCGCAATCGCATGCGCCCCCACCGCGGCGGCCTCGGCGGAATCCACGATGATTAAACGATCATTCTCGACGCCTTTGCCCAACACATCGGTTCGGATCTGCTCCGCCGGAACTTTGGGATCATAAACCACGACCTCCGCACGCTCTTCCAGCAAATCACGACAGATGGAAATCGCGGCGGTTTCACGCGTATCATTGGTATCTTTCTTAAAAGCGAAACCCCAGATCGCGATACGTTTGCCCGAAACCGTATTGAACAACGCTTTGACGATTTGCGCAGCAAAACGCTTCTTTTGCCAGTCGTTGATTCCGACCACGCTTTGCCAATAAGCGGCGACTTCAGGCAGCCCGTAACTTTGGCAAAGATACACCAAGTTGAGAATGTCCTTCTGGAAACACGAGCCGCCAAACCCGACGGATGCTTTAAGGAATTTGGGACCGATGCGACTGTCATAACCGATCGCGCGAGCCACTTCATCCACATCGGCGTCGGTCGCTTCACAGAGTGCTGATATCGAATTAATCGACGAAATACGCTGAGCGAGAAATGCGTTGGCGACCAGTTTCGACAACTCGGATGACCACAGATTCGTGGTAATGATACGATCACGCGGCACCCAGTCCGCATAAACGTCGGCCAGCGTTTGCACGGCTTTCTGGCCGGCGGGAGTTTTTTGGCCACCGATCAAGACCCGATCGGGATTGTGCAAATCCACGATTGCCGTGCCTTCCGCCAGAAACTCCGGGTTTGATAACACTTGGAATTCGAGTCCCCGCGTATTGGCGCCCAGGATCTTCTGAATCGTCTCGGCGGTTTTGACCGGAATCGTGGATTTCTCGACGATGATTTTACCGGACGTCGCCACCTCGGCGATGGTGCGAGCCACCGACTCAATGAAACGAAGATCCGCCGCACTGCCGGCCCCCACGCCGTAGGTCTTGGTCGGTGTGTTGACCGCCACGAAGATAATATCCGCCGCATTGATTTCGCCCGCAACGTCCGTGGAGAAAAACAAATTGCGCCCGCGGCTTTCCGCCACGACCTCGGCGAGTCCCGGTTCGTAAATCGGCAGGTTGCCGGAATTCCACGCATCGATACGCGCTTGGTTCATATCGACCACCGTTACGCGCGTCTGCGGCGACTTCTGCGCGATCACGGCCATGGTGGGGCCACCTACGTATCCAGCTCCAATACAACAGATATTCATATGATAAGCGCCCGACAGTGAAGAGCGCTTAACGACGATCCAAGTTCGTTTTAACGCTGAGGGGGGAAGTTTCTGATACGTCGGCAAATCGATGCGCCACGCTGACGAGTCGTCGCGCCGCCTCGTGCAATTGCGTTTGGCCCAGAACACCGAAACTCAATCGAATACAGCTGCGCGGAGGAACATCACCGAAGCACAACTCTCCCGGCACATACAAAACGCCTGCGGCGACACAGGCATGGCAAAAGTCGGACTCCAGCCCCGTATCTATGCCGTCGGGCGCGGTGAGCCACAGATACAGGCCTCCCGCCGGCTCGGCCCACTGCCACCCCAGCTCCAAGAGACCGCCCTCTCGCAGCGCGCCGTCGAGCGCCCGCATCTTCGCTTCGTAAGCCGGACGTATGCGCTGCAGTTGGCGATCGAGTCCGCCATCGGCCAATACTTCTTCGCAGATCCGTTGATTAAAATTGGCGGTGCCAAAGTCGTGGTGCGCTTTGACGTGAAGCATTTTCGCCCGCCATTCGACATCGGTGCAGGTCGCGAAACCCACCTTCAATCCGGTGGAAAACGGCTTGGTCAATGTCGAGGTGTAGAGCTTGGGAAAATCCGCCCACTCGGCCATGGTCAGGACGCTGGGTGCCGGCCAGGGCTCTCGATAGTAGATGTCGCGGTAGGCCGCATCTTCGATCACCGGCACGACCACTTCAGCCGCCGTCAGCACGGTGGCGATCGTCGCCTTCTCGTCCCGGGTGAGACTGCGGCCGGAGGGGTTGGAATAGTAACTCACGAAATAGACCGCTTTGATCCGTTCCGCATCGCCGGAGGCGCGCAGGGAGTCCACCAGCGCGGCCAACGCCGGACCATCGACCACGCCTTCGTCATCGACCGGGATCGACTTTGCTTCGATGCCCAAGCCTTTCAGCATCTCCAAAAACACGAAGTAGCTGGGACGATCCACCAACACGATGTCACCCGGATTACACAGCACTTGCATCGCGAGATACAGCGCCTGCTGGGAACCATTGGTGATAAAACACCCGCGTTGCACATCGTGATAATCGAGGGCGGTCTCCGAACGACAGAGATGTTCGGACAAGAGTTTCCGCAGTCCCGGCCGACCGTGGTTGCTGCCATACTGCAGGTATTCCGCGGACTCATCCCGGTCCGCGAGCGAATTCACGACATGGCGCACCTGCTCCACGGGCAGGGTGGAATTGTCCGTGAAACCCGCCGCAATCGAGAGCAACTCGGGATTTTCCAGCGCCATCGCCATTAGTTTGGCGATCGTGGGAGGGGCGGCGCGTTGGCCGAGGGCGGAAAAGGAAATGCGAGAGGTTTCTGCCATGGTGATCAGATCCGAACGTTGTCGTGCGCCGAGTTCCGAAGCGAAATCAAAAAACGGTGTGCCCCCCGAGGGAACACACCGTTGTGATGAAAACGTGCTTACGCGCTAGCGGGTTCAGGCCGGGCTGGGAGCCGGGTTGCCCGCCGCGCCCATGCCGGACTCGGGCTCATTCTTACCTTTGCCCTTATCATCGGCCGAGGCGTCGACCGACTCTTCGATCGGCTTGGTCGATACGATCGGCGAACGCACTTCGCCGTGCTCGATGATTTCCATCACGTGACGACCTTCGATCGTCTCGTGCTCGAGCAAGGCTTCCGCGATTTTTTCCAGCGACGTGCGGTGCTCGTTAATGATGGTTTCGGCGCGCTTATACTGCTCGTCGATCATGTTCGCGATCGCGGAGTCAATCCGCTGCGCCTGCTGATCGCTCACGTGTTGGGAGCGGGTGATATCCCGTCCCAAGAACACGGTGTCTTGATCATCGCTCATCGCGATGGGACCGAGATCACTCATGCCGTAGTTACACACCATCGCCCGAGCGACCCGTGTCGCGCTGCTGATGTCACCGGAGGCGCCACTGCTGATGCTGCCGGTGATGAGCTTTTCTCCCACCCGACCCGCCATGGCGACACAGATGCGGTTGAGCAGCGTCTCCTTCGATTGGAGCAAAATATCCTTGGTCGGAATCGAGGTCATGCTGCCCAAGCTGCCAGCCCGGGGAAGAATGGTGACCTTGAATACCGGCATCGAGCCGTCATCCAACACCGCTTGCACCACGGCGTGACCGCCTTCGTGCCAAGCGAGTTGCTGTTTCACATCGTCGTCCATGACGCGCCGGCGTTCGCGACCGAAGAATACCTTTTCGCGGGCATCTTCGATATCGATGGGCTCGACCTTCTTTTTGTTGCGACGCGCCGCCAGCAACGCGGATTCATTGAGCAGATTGGCCAACTCGGCACCGGATAATCCGGGGGTGCCTTGAGCGATGCGCTTGAGATCGACTTCGTCGGACAACGCGATCTTGCGGGCATGGACGCGAAGGATCTGTTCGCGACCAATGAGGTCGGGCAGATCAACATGCACCTGGCGATCAAAACGGCCCGGGCGCAGCAATGCGGCGTCGAGCACATCAGGACGGTTGGTCGCCGCGATAATGATCACTCCATCCGTGGTGTCGAAACCGTCCATTTCGACGAGCAACGAGTTGAGCGTTTGTTCGCGCTCATCATTGCCGCCGCCGAGACCGGCGCCCCGCTGGCGGCCGACGGCGTCGATTTCGTCGATGAAGATGATACACGGCGCGTTCTTGCGGCCTTGCTCAAACATGTCCCGCACCCGGCTCGCGCCGACGCCGACAAACATTTCCACAAAATCCGAACCCGACACACTGAAAAAGGGGACGTCTGCCTCGCCTGCTACGGCCTTGGCCAGCAGGGTTTTACCGGTGCCGGGAGGACCGACGAGCAGGATACCCTTCGGGATCTTGCCGCCCATTTTTTGAAATTTCTTGGGATCGCGCAGAAAATCAACGACTTCCGCGATCTCTTCCTTCGCTTCATCGCAGCCCGCGACGTTCTTGAACGTCACTTTGTCGCGATCGCGCTGGAGTAACTTGGCCTTGCTCTTGCCAAAACTCATCGCGCCCTTGCCGGCGTTGCGCAACTGGCGCACAAAGAGGAAGTAAAGCAGGCCAATGATGACCATGAACGGAATGATCTGACTCGCCAACGTGGTCAGGAAGGTCGTCGCCGGCCGCTCATCGAAGAGTCCCGTGGCCTGCAGTTTCTCGATATTGGCGTCCGTCAGTCGACCATCCGCCCGAAAAGCCGCCGTCTTCTCATTCTTGGCGTTGGTAAAATTGGCCTCCTTGGTTTCTCCGGTGATGATCGCCCAATCGCGCCCCCCGGAGAGCTCCTGCTGGATGGTGCCGGATTTGATCTGCCCCTGCTCCGCCAGACCCACCACTTGCGAAATACGCAGGTCCGCGGCCGGGTTGACATTGTTGGGGTTGAAGACCCAAAGCGCCACCAAGGCTCCGATGATGATGATCCATACCAGAAACACCTTGGGCATCTGGAAGCGATCAGGAGTAGGCGAACGGAGCGGCTTGCGCTTCTTATCTTGGTCAGGTTCTGGCATCAATATTTAGGGACTGAAGAATCAACGTGAAGGTTCCCCACCTCGGTGTCAACGGAACCGCCCGAGGATGAGTTAAGAGTTATTTTCATGATTAGTAACCCGAAACTAAGGCGATAGTTTCTCAAAATACAGCCGCCCGCGACGAATTCGGGCAAATCCCGTCGTCCCCAGACTGAAACGGCTCGTCTTCCCCGACCGGGCTTTTTCGAGCAAAACCTCAAATCCTTGCCGCGAAAGGCCACCACCGTCCGCCTGCCAGCCCAACCACCGATGCAGCGCCCGCCGCCAGATCGCCGCAGGCCGTCCGGCCAGTTTCGTCAGGGACAACGCCCCGTCCGCCGCGACGACATCCAACTCGTCGAGCCAGCATTCCAAGGCCGCATCATCCTCGGCAATGAGCTCCCGCGAGCGCGCCGCTCCCGCCACCGCATCACGTCCGGCCGCCGCGATCCATACCGGCACCACTTGTTGTCGCACCCGGGTTCGGAAATAGGCCTCGCCGCTGTTGGTCTCGTCTTCGCGCCAACGTGCTCCCGCCGCCTGCAACGCCGTCTCCAGCTCCTCGCGCGATAAACCGATCAACGGCCGCCACCGGGAGCCGGACTCGCCCCAATCCTGCAACGGCCGAGGCGCGCTCAACCCCCGCGAACCACTCCCACGAGCCAGCCGCATCAACAACGTCTCCGCCACGTCATCGCGTTGGTGCCCCGTCCAAATCACCCGCGACCGATGCCGCCGCCGCACCTCGTCGAAAAACCCATTTCGCGCCGCCCGCGCCGCCGCCTCACTCGCTGCCGCTGGCGGTGACTCCCATCGACCGATCTCACAATCGATGCCCAGGCCTTCCGCCAATCGGCGACAAAACCGCGCATCCTCGGCCGAAGCCCTCCCCCGCAATCGATGGTCGAAATGGGCCAGCACCAAGCGGTCTCGGTGCTGCGGCCAGTGCGCCCACACCAGCAACCCCAACGCCACCGAATCGCTACCACCTGAAACGGCTACGATCCAGCGCCGTCGACCGGCTGAAGCCGCCGCCGACACCACTGCCGGATGCAATCGCTCGATCGGAATCGCCGCCGCCATGCGCCGCGCCATGGTCTGCCATCGGGAAAGCTTCGGCTCCGCCATGTTGCGCCTCGCTTTCTTGTCGGCCAGCGACTTCGTTCCGCTCAGCCAAACGACACCGTGTCGCGGCCGAAATAAGGCACCAATGCGGCCGGTAGTTTCACCGAACCGTCGGCTTGTAAGTTGTTTTCCAATAACGCCGCCAGCACCCGTGGCACCGCCAGACCGGATCCGTTGAGCGTGTGCACCAGCTCCGGTTTCGCTTCGCCGGCGCGGTAACGAATCCGGGCACGGCGGGCTTGGAAGCTCTCAAAATTTGAACAGCTCGACACCTCCAACCAGCGCTGTTGGCCGGCCGACCAGACTTCGAGGTCGTATTTTTTGGCCTGCGCAAACCCGAGGTCACCACCGCACATGAGCAGCACGCGGTAAGGCAATTCGAGTTTTTGCAACAGGCGCTCCGCGTCGCCGCGCAATGCGTCGAGTTCGGTGTAGCTGGTCGACGGATGCACCCACTTGAGCAGCTCGACCTTGTCGAACTGATGCAGCCGATTGAGCCCACGCACGTCTTTGCCGTAACTGCCCGCCTCGCGACGGAAACACGGCGTGTAAGCGCAACGCATCACCGGTAGGTCAGCCGCGTCGATGATCTCGTCGCGGAAAAAATTGGTCAACGGCACCTCGGCCGTCGGCACCGCATACAGGTGATCGCCCACGGTCTCATACATCTGGCCTTCCTTATCGGGCAATTGCCCCGTCGCCGTCGCACTCGCCGCGTTCACGAAAATCGGAGGGTTGACTTCGACGTAGCCCGCTTCACCCGCGTGATCCAAAAACATGTGCAGCAACGCCCGCACCAGCTTGGCACCGTCGCCGATGTAAAACGGGAAGCCCGCGCCCGTGACTTTCGAGCCCCGCGGAAAATCAAATGCGTTCTCGAATCCCGGAATTTCCCAATGCGGCTTGGCGTCGGCCGAAACCGCCGTGACGTCGCCATGGGTGGCGTGCACCACATTGTCATCCCCGGTTTTGCCTTCCGGCACCGATTCGTGGGGCAAATTGGGCAACTCCATCATCGCCTGCTGCCAGGCGGCTTCGGTTTCCTTCAGTTCGTCTTCCTTGGCTTTGGCCCCGACTTTCAGCGCCTTCATCTCGCCCACTTTGGCAATAAACTCCGGCGATCCCTTGGGCAATTTCGCCATTTCGCCGTTCACGGCTTTCGACTGGGCGCGCATGGCCTCGACTTCGGTCAGGAGCGACCGCCACCGGGAATCGAGGGCCACGACGGCGTCGAGGTCGACCTCGAGGTGCTTCTTGGCAATGGCGGCCCGAACGAGGTCGGGCGATTCACGGAGGAGTTTCGGATCAAGCATGGCGGGACGAAAAGGAGCACAGCAAAGCGCACCCCTCTCGCCGATGCCAACTCGAAACCGTCCCCGCCCGCGATGCCGCGCCCCGCCACCGCCGGCCACGGCGAGAGTGTAACCATTATGGTTACACTCTCGCCTCTGAAGTTTGGCGCGCGCAATCCGGGCTGGCCCTGCGTTCGACCGCTCCGCAAGGTCGGCGCGTTTTCAATGACCGCGGCGTGACCAACGACAGATCTGCAACTTCTCCTTCGGGCTCCGTCCCGACTTCAACCGGCTCGGCGTGGGCGGTCTTTCGGCAACCGCATTTCAGCCCTTACAAGTGCTATCTGCGCCGCGACCTGGGCCTGGGCGTGCTGCTCAATCCCAAGGTGGGTTCAACCGCCTTCCGTCGCGTGCTCGTCGAAGGCCTGACCAACGCCGGGGCCTCCCCGCAACTCGGCCGCCTCTGGCCGGTCAGCCGCACACGCCGCTACACGACGGCACCGATTCCGGACTATTTCCACGCGTTCTCCCATCAGGCGGACTACGATTTTCGTTGTTTCGTGCGCAATCCTTACGCCCGCGTGCTTTCCGCCTGGAACGACAAATTGGTCAAAGGGTTCAATTCGCCGTCATATCCCCGCAGCATGCGCAAACTGGTGCCACAGTTGCGCCGTTTCGCCGCCGATCAGGGCCTGCCCGGCGCCGACGACAACGCGCCGTTCCCGTTCGCTTCATTTTTAAGTTACATCGAATCGCAACCGGAAGGTCGGCGTAACCAACATTGGGATACTCAACGCTCCGTCCTGCTGGCCGACCACGTCGCCTATCGACACGTTTATCACATGGAGACCGCATTCGTGAGTGGCATGGCCGACACCCTCGCCCTCGTCGGCATCCCGCCCGACTGGACCACCGCCCAACTCGCCCGTCCCACCAACGCCAGCGGGAAGATCGCCACGCCCGTTTACACCGATGCGTTGGCGGAACGCGTGCACGCGCTCTATGCGGTCGATTTTGAACGCTTCGGCTTTGAGCGTGATTCCTGGCAGGGACTTTGACGCCGCATGAGTTCTCCGCGCCCACCGAGTAATCTGAAACATCCGAAACATTGGCCGACCTGGTTCGGGCTGGGCGTATTTTATCTGCTCAATCTGCTGCCGTGGCCCATCAAACGCGCACTCGCCGCTGTTCTGGGCTGGTGCGTCTATCACATCGTGCCGGTCCGTCGCCGTGTCACGTTGATCAATCTGCGTCTGGCTTTTCCCGCGAAAACGGAATCCGAGATTCGCGAACTGGCTCGCGCGCACTACGGGTCGTTGGCGTTGGGTTTGTTCGAAACCGTCTCCGCCTGGTGGTCGCCGACAAATCGCCTGCCGCGTCATCGCATCATTGGTTTGGAGCATCTCCACGCCGCCGCGGCCTCCCATCGCGGTGCGTTGGTCGTGACCGGCCATGTCACGTTGCTCGAGATGGGGGCCCGCATCATCAATGAGCAGGTCGAGTTCTGCGCCCTCTACCGCGATCCCAACAATCCCGCCGTGGCCGAGGTCATGCGGCGCATTCGCGAACGGCATCTCAAGCAGGCCATCCCTTTCGACGATTTGCGCGGTCTGCTGCGAGCCCTCAAACAGGGCGGCTTGGTTTGGTATGCCCCGGATCAGGGCAAAAAAACCAAGATGTCCGAAGTCCTGCCCTTTTTCGGCGAACCCGCGGTGACCAATGTCGCCACAAGTCGCATTGCCCAGATGAGCGGTTGTCAGGTCATCCCTTATTACGCCCATCGGCTGGCCGACGGCACCTACGAGTTGCAGGTGTATCCCGCCTGGGAAAACTTCCCTTCCGGCGACCATACGGCCGATGCGATGCGCGTGAATCACTTCATCGAAGAACAAGTCCGCCGCTCGCCGGAACAGTATTTTTGGGTCCACAAGCGCTACAAACGACGCGGCGAAGGCTACCCCGACGTCTACCGGTCCTGAGCCTCCTTCGCCCGACGTCCGCACGCCCGGCACCAATGACGCTTGCGCCGGTCGCAGAATTGCCGGTAGCTCATCCCTTAACACAACCAACCTGAGCCCACTTATTGATGCCGCTCCTTTCTGTTAAAGATCTTCGCACCTATTTTCACACTCGCAGCGGGGTATTCCGCGCCGTCGACGGGGTAAGTTTCTCACTCGAACGCGGCGAAACGCTCGGCATCGTCGGCGAGTCGGGATCGGGAAAATCGGTCACCTGTTACTCATTGATGGGGCTCATCCCCACTCCGCCGGGCCGAATCGAAAGCGGCACTGCCATGTTCGACGGGATCGACTTGCTCAACTGCACGCCGGCCCAAGCCCGGTCCATTCGGGGCAAGCGCGTGAGCATGATTTTCCAGGACCCGATGACGTCGCTCAACCCCTATATGCGGGTCAGCGACCAACTCATCGAGCCGTTGATGATCCACGAGGACATCACCAAGAAGGAGGCTCTCAAACGCGCGCTCGAAATGCTCGACGCCGTCGGCATCAACGACGCCGCCAGCCGTATCCACTATTTCCCTCACGAGTTCTCCGGCGGTATGCGCCAACGCGTGATGATTGCGATGGCGCTCATCACCAAACCGGAGCTGCTCATCGCCGACGAGCCGACGACGGCCCTCGATGTGACCGTGCAGGCCCAGATTCTTGAGCTCATTAAAAAGATGCAGGCCGACATCGGCATGGCAGTCGTTTTCATCACCCACGATCTCGGCGTCGTCTCCGGACTGTGCGACCGTGTGCAGGTGATGTATGCCGGCAAAATCGTCGAGACCGCCGATACCCGCACACTCTTCTACGAACCCAAGCATCCCTATACCCGCGCGCTGCAACGCTCGATTCCATCGATGCAGCCCAAGGGATCCGAGCTCTACACCATCAAGGGTCTGCCGCCCGATCTATCCAAGCCCCTCCCGGGTTGCAGTTTCGCGGCGCGCTGTGAGTTTGCCGTCGACGCCTGTCGGGCCGGTGACGATCCGGTCCTGGCCCCCGTCAAGGACGGTCACCTGCAGGCCTGCTTGCGCGTGCAAGCCGGCGAACTTTAAACGCTCAGCCCGAACACTCCCATGCCTGAAACCATTCTCGAGCTGCAGAACGTCCAGACGCATTTCCCGATTAAAGACGGGTTCCTTTTCAAACACACGGTCGGCACCGTCAAAGCGGTCGACGGCGTAAACCTCACCGTCGAGCAGGGGGAGGTCCTCGGTCTCGTCGGCGAGTCCGGCTGTGGCAAGTCCACCCTCGCCCGCACCATCATGCAGTTGGTGCCGACCACCGGCGGCACCGTCATCCTCGAAGGTCGCAATCTCACGTCGAGTTCGGACTCTGACGTGCTTTCGATTCGTCGCGATCTGCAGATGGTCTTCCAGGACCCCTACGCTTCGCTCAACCCCCGGGCCACCGTCTTCGCGACGCTCGCCGAACCGTTGTTGGTGCACAAAGTCTGCACCCAATCCGAGGTCGTGGAACGCGTGACCGAACTCATGATCACGGTCGGTCTCGCCCCGCGTTTCATGCAGAAATACCCGCATGAGTTTTCCGGTGGTCAGCGCCAACGCATCGCCATCGCCCGCGCGCTCGCCTTGCGTCCCAAGGTCATCATCGCGGATGAGCCGGTGTCCGCCCTGGACGTCTCCATCCAAGCCCAGATTTTGAACCTCTTGGCCGAACTCGTGCGTAAGATGGGCCTGAGTCTGGTATTCATCGCTCACGACCTGTCGGTGGTGAAACACATCTCCGACCGCGTCGCCGTCATGTATCTCGGCAAGATTGTCGAGATCGGCACCGCCGAGGAAGTGATCGATGCCCCCGCCCACCCCTACACCCGGGCCTTGGTGAGTGCGATTCCCACGCCCAACCCGGACGAGGAACGCAGCCGTAAACGCATCGTCCTGCCGGGCGATCCGCCCTCGCCGATCAATCCTCCCTCGGGTTGCACCTTCCACCCGCGCTGTCCCCATGCGACCGACGTCTGCAAGAGCACGCCCCCGCAGTTGGAGGCCTTCAAGGGCCGCGAAGTCTCGTGCTTTCGCAAGGACGAGATTTAAGCCCTAAAGCCCGACCTGCCGCAGCGCCTCGTAGGTCGCGATGCCAGCCGCCGTGCTGAGGTTGAGCGAACGCAATTCGGGGTTTTTGTGCGGAATGGTAAGCCGCTGCGCCTCGCCGATCCTATCGTGCAACCACTCCGGCGCCCCGTGGCCTTCGTTGCCGAAAAGCAGTCCGTCGCCGTCGGCGTAACTGACATCCCAATACGACTGCGCGGTCTTGGTCGTGAACAACCACAAGCGCTCGGGGCCGGCCGCCGAGGCTTCAAATGCCGCCCAGTCCGCGTGATGGTGCACGTCCAACGCGTGCCAGTAGTCCATGCCCGCCCGTTTCAAGTGCTTGTCGGTGATCTCAAATCCCAGCGGGTGCACGAGATGCAACCGGCTGCGGGTCAGCGCGCACATGCGTCCGATGTTGCCAGTATTTTGCGGAATCTCGGGTTGAAATAATACGACGTGCAGCATGAAAAAGAGGCACCGTGGGAAGCCCGTGCCCGCATGACAATGGCAACTTCCCCGTGCCCGCTGTCGCGCCTAAGCTTTACCGGCCATCGATTAAACGTTAGCGATCTATTCCACTTCCTCACGCTTTGACCGCCGCCTCCCTTCCCCACGCCATCATCGTCGACGACGAGCAGTCCTATTTGGACCTGCTTTCGATCATTCTGGGCGAAAACCTGGCCTGTCCAGTCGCGACGTTCGCCCGCCCCCTCGACGCGCTTGAGGCCATGGCGGACCTGGATGTCGGTATCATCGTCACCGATTTCTACATGCCCGACATCGACGGCATGGAGTTTCTCAAACGAGCGGAGCAACTCAAACCAGGCGTGCCCTCAATCATGATCACCGGGCACATCGCCGCCCTGGACGGGCGGGATCAGGGGGAGGTCAAAAACCTGAAAGCCGTGCTGGCGAAACCATTTCGGGCCCACACCTTGTCCGACAAAATCCTCGAGTTCTGGCCGCAGGTCGCGCGCTAAAGCGCGCCTGCACGAACCACCAACCCCGCGTTATCCGCGATCAACAGACGTGCGTCACTTTCGACGCCGACCGCCGCGAACGCGGCTGACATCGCCGCGCTCACCGCTTCGGCGTTCCCGGTCGGGGCCAAGCCCAATACGCTCGAACCACTGCCGCTCAACCAGCCCGTATAAGCTCCGGCAGTCACGCCCGCATCGATGGCTTCCCGCGCGCCCGTGATGCCAGGCAGTCGATAGGGTTCATGCAAAAAGTCGCCCACCGCCCCGCGCAGTTTCTCAAACTCGCCTGTGGCCAGGGCCGCGGTCAAACACGCCGCACTGTTCACGCTGCGCACCGCATCGAGATGGCTGATACGGGTCGGCAATACGCCACGCGACGCCTTGGTGGCGATCTCGGTGACCGGTGAGACCACCACAAAGCACAGCTCGCTGGGGATTTCGATTCGCACCGTCCCCGCGTATTCCGCCGGAGTCTCACCGCACCGGGCCACACAAAATCCACCCAGCACGCCTGCCGCCGCGTTATCGGGGTGTCCCTCGATCGCGGTCAGGGCGGAGACCAGGTCTTCGCGCGACATCGGCTCACCCGCCCAATGGTTCAGACCCGCCAGCACGCCCGCGAGCACCGTGACACTGGAACCCAGACCACGCGCCGGCGGCACGTCACCGGTAATCTGATACGTGAAACCCGGCACGGCTCGACCGGTGCGGGCGGCAAACGTTTGCATCACCTCTGTCACCAAATCGGCAGCGCGGCCGTCCGCGGGCGTGACCGGATGCGCGCCGGACGCCTCCACGCGTTCGAGTGTGACCGTGTTGTAAATTTGCAGCGCCAGACCGAGGGTATCGAAACCCGCTCCGCAATTGGACGTGCTGCCGGGGACGCGGACGGAAACGGAAGACATGGTCACGGGGAAGCAAGAAAGAGTCAGCGGTGGGCTTTCACCGCGCGGTCGGTTTCGCGGTCGATGATCTTCTTTTTGAGATCCTCCCGCTTGTCGTAAAGCTTCTTGCCCGTGCAGATCGCGACTTCGACCTTCACCAACGCTTCTTTAAAATACATGCGCGTCGGGATGAGCGAACGCCCGCCCTGGTTCATCGCCTGGTCGATTTTCCGCAGCTCCGATTTCTTGAGCAGGAGTTTGCGCGTGCGTTTCGGTTCATGATTCGAATACGAACCGAAGCTGTATTCGTCGATGTGGGCATTGACCAGCCAGAGCTCCCCATTCTTGAGCCGGCCAAAAGCGTCATTGATCTGCGCCCGGCCGACTCGGATGGATTTCACTTCCGTGCCTTTCAGGGCAATGCCCGCCTCAAACCGCGTCTCCACAAAATAGTCCCGCATCGCCTTGGCGTTGCGGATCTCGGTAAACCGGACGGCTTTCTTTTTATGGGATTGGGCGGCGGCCATGAGACGAGGAGCGGAAAAGAAACTTACGGGGGCTAAAAAAACGGGCGGCGCCGCCAACGCGGTGCCGCCCGAGGAAACGTGCCGAAGGTCGGTGGGAACCGATCAGGCTTCAGCGGTCTCGAAGACAATCTTGCCTTCGATCACCTCGCGCAAAGCCACGTCCTCGGGGGAGAGTTTCTCGAGCGACTCCACCAACGGACGGCTGCCCCGCTTCAACTGCTTGACGCGGCGGGACACAATGTTGATGAGAAGATTCGGGTCGGCCACTGAGGTCAGCGCCTCTTTAATGTAATCGTCACGCATGGATCGGTAAGGAGATTTATCGACAGAAACCGCCAAGAGCATTCGGGGCTCTCCCGACCGTCAAGGGCAATTTTGCCACCCAAACCCGAGCTTGCCGACCTCTGTCACCTGCCGAAACTCATGTCATTATGCTGATCGGCTGGACCACCGTGGAAACCGCGTCACAAGCTCAGGATCTGGCCCGGGGGCTGGTGGAGGGCCGCTTGGCCGCGTGCGTGCAGGTCGACGGGCCCATCACGTCGACTTACCGCTGGGAGGGAAAAGTCGAGTCCGCCACGGAATACCGCGTCACCGTGAAGTTCCTTTCCACCCGCCATTTGGAGATCGAAGCCTGGCTGCACCGCCATCATCCGTATGCGACCCCGCAGTGGATTACGGTCGTAGCCGAACATGTCGCGGAAAAATACTTGTCATGGGCACAGGCGAACTCTAGCTCCCTTAACCTTTAACGCGCCAACAAGCACCAATTTAACCGATACCACCATGTCCCAGCACAAATCTCTCCAAGGTCCCCGTGGCCTCGTCGTGAAGCGCAACGTCCTCAAGCGTTTTGAGCGAGTCGAACTCCTCAAGAAGCGTGGCCAATGGAAGGAAGGCGACCGCGTCGTCGGCCTGAAGAAGACCGAGCCCGCGATTTAAGCGTCTTCAAATCAACATTTTAATGGCAGGCCCGATTCCGTTCGGCCTGCCATTTTTTATGGTCGCAACTTCTGCCGTTCCTCTCGTTTCCCGCTCCTTTTCGTGAAAATCCTTCCCCATCTCCGTATCGCGCTCGTCGGTTTTCTCATGGGCTCGGCCGACGTCGTTCCCGGCGTGTCCGGCGGCACCATCGCCTTTATCTGCGGCATCTACGAGCGGCTGCTCAACGGCATCAAATCCTTCGATCTGACCACGCTGCGGTTCGTGCTCAAAGGAGATTTCAAAGCGGCCTGCGCCCGCGTGCCGCTGCCATTTTTCATCGCGCTGGGCTCGGGCCTTCTCGTGGCGGTCGTCTCCATGGCCAAGGTATTGGAACACTTGATGGTGAATTACCCCGAGCATTTGTGGTCCTTTTTCTTCGGACTGGTGCTGGGATCGATCGTGCTGCTCGCCCGTGAGACCTGGCGCTGGCGTCCGCTGGATTTCGGGCTGTTTGCCGCCTTCGCGGCCGGCACTTGGGTCATCGTAGGCTTGGAAGCCACCCAAACTCCCGCGGGTCTGCCTTTCGTGTTTCTGGCCGGTGCCATCGCGATTTGCGCCATGATCCTGCCCGGCATCTCCGGCTCCTACCTGCTGTTGATCATGGGCAAATATCAGGAGGTGCTCGCAGCGGTGAACAACCGCGACTTCGTTACGCTGGGCGTGTTCTGTCTGGGTATCGCCACGGGAATTCTGTCATTCGTCCGCATCGTCAGTTGGCTGCTCAAACAGTATCGTCACGCGACCTTGATCGCCTTGACGGGGGTCATGGCGGGAGCCCTGCGCACCCTGTGGCCGTGGAAAGAAACCGTGACAACCCGCCTCAACAGCGCCGGCGAAGAAGTGCCGTTGATTCAGATCAACATGATGCCGGGAGCCGACGCGCAACCCGGGGTCGCGCTGCTGCTGCTCTGCGCGGGGGGACTGGCCGTTTTGCTCATCGAACGGCTGGCCAAAGCCGAGCGGGCCGCGGCGGCGCAGAACTGAAATTTGTGCCTCTTCGCGGCATTGATCGCAAAAACCGCTCGACACCGTGTCGGACGGGAAGCCACTTTTCGCCGACGTTGGTTACTGCTCCTGTAGCACAATGGATAGTGCATTGGTCTCCGAAGCCAGTGATGTGAGTTCGATTCTCGCCGGGAGCACCAGCCTTCGATCCGCTTTGCGGAACTTCGGCTCGGCCAGCCAGCTGACCAAGCCGTCATTATGTCGCAAAAAAGCCGCAGGGTTCGCTGCGGCTTTTTGGTGACTGGGATGTAACGTGCTTTAGATGTGGATCGCTTCGCCGAGCGAGGCGGCGGCGGCTTCCATGACCGCCTCGCTGAGGGTCGGATGCGCGTGGATCGTGTGATGGATATCCTCGACGGTCGCTTCGAGATCCATGGCAAAACCATACTCGGCAATGAGCTCCGTCGCCTCGGCGCCAATAATATGCGCGCCGTAGATCTCGCCGGTCTTTTTGTCGGTGATGACTTTGACAAACCCTTCGGCTGCGCCGCTGGCGACGGCCTTGCCGGAAGCGGTGAAGGGAAACTTGCCGACCTTGTAGTCGAGTTTCTTCTCTTTGGCCGCCTGCTCCGTGAGACCGGTGCTGGAAACCTGGGGCTGGCAATAGGTGCAACCCGGGAAATTACCGACGCGCTTGGGTTTGCCGTGGCCGAACATGCCATTGACCGCCTGCACGGCCTCAAACGTCGCGATGTGGGCGAGCCAAGGTGGGCCGATGATGTCGCCCGCCGCGTAGATGCCTTTGACGTTGGTCTGGTAGTCGTCGCCGACCTTCACGTAGTCGCGATCGAGCGCGACCTTCACGTTAGCCGCGAGCACGCCTTCGATGTTGGCGACGACGCCGATGGCGGAAAGCACCACCTCGGCTTCGATTTCCTCTTTCTCGCCACCTTTGACGAGATCGAGCTTCACGGTGTCTTTGCCGACTTGGAAATTCTCACACTTCGTGCCGGTGCGGATCTTGATGCCTTGCTTCTCGAACGAACGCTCGAGCGTCTTGGAAATCTCGTTGTCCTCGATCGGCAGCACATTCGGCAACATTTCCACGAGGGTCACATCGGTGCCGAAGGCGTTGTAGAAATACGCGAACTCCACGCCGATGGCGCCGGCCCCCACGATCACAATGGATTTCGGCAACTTCTTGTTGGCCAGAGCTTCACGTGAAGTCATCACGCGCTCACCATCGACTTCGAGTCCAGGAATACGGCGCATCTTGCAGCCGGTCGCGATGAGGATGTTCTTCGCTTTGAGGAACTGCCCCATGTCCTTGCCTTCGACGATGGAAACCATGCCCGGCGCGCTCACCTGTCCTTTGCCGCGGATATAATCGACCTTGTTCTTCTTGAAGAGGAACTCGATCCCCTTGGCCATTTGGCCCGCCACGCCTCGCGAACGTTCCATGACTTTCGCAAAGTCGAACGTGATTTCACCGGCCGAAATGCCGAATTCGTCGGCCTTTTTCATCTTCAGATAAAGCTCCGCGCTCTTGAGCAGGGCCTTGGTCGGAATACAGCCCCAGTTGAGGCAAGTGCCGCCCGCACTTTCCATTTCGACGCAGGCAACTTTTTTGCCGAGTTGACCGGCGCGAATAGCAGCGGCGTAACCCGCCGGTCCGCCGCCGATGACAATGAGATCGTAGTCTTTGGATTCAGCCATGGTTGATAAAATTTGGCCGCCAACGTCGCCCGCGTCCCATCCCCGGTCAAATTGTTTCGCCGGTCTTGCCCGACCACCCGACGCCTAGACGTCGATCACGTCGTCGGGCTTGGGCGGCTTGCCCGGGCCGCGGCCACCACCTTTGCGATCGCTCCGGCCCGCCTTCCCTTTCGGGCCCAGCACGCTGTTGAGCACGAGGTTGGTCACACTCACAATGATCGCGCCCAACAAGGCGGAACCAAACGAGGCGACCGAAAAACCGTTCACGAGTTCGCCGACCAGCCAGAAAAGAGTCGCGTTGATCAACACGATACCCAGCCCCATGGTGACCACGATGAAGGGTAACGCGAAGAGCATGAGCAGCGGTTTGAGCACCGCGTTGAGAAAGCTCAGCAACACGACCACGATGATGAGCGTGGAAGGTTCGTTGCATTCGATCCCGGGCACGATTTTGGTGGCGATCGTGACGCCCAGCGCCAGAACGCTCCAACGCACCAGCATGATTAACATTGGGTGATTCATCCGTCCTGTTGACCTTCCACCTCCCTTACCGGCCCGGGCAATGAAAATACTCGTCGTGCAAGATTTCCTGCGCAGTGGCGGCACCGAACGCCAATCGGTGCTCCTTGCCGAAGGTTTCGCCTCCGCCGGACACGCCACCCACCTCGTCACCTTCCGTCCGGGCGGTCCGCTCCAGCCCCCGGCCCCGCCTGATCGCTTGACGATCCACTCGCTGCAAAAGCGCGATTCACGCCTCGATTGGTGGGCCCCCGGACTCGTGCGCTACGCCAAGCAACATCAGCCCGACATCGTGTTGTGCATGGGGCGCATGGCCAATTGCTACGGCGGCGCCCTGCAGGACGCCCTGCCAAACAACGCCGTCGTCTCCACCCTGCGCACCGGCAAACCCCTGCCGTGGCTGTTCAAACGCTCCCTACAGCGAACCCGCCAGGTGATCGCCAACAGTCGCGCCGCACGTGACGCCGCCGTCGCGGACCATGGTGTCCCCGCCGCGCAAATCGCCGTCATCCACAACGCCCTGGTGTTTGAACCCACCGACGCCGCGTCGACCGAGCCTTCCGATCTGAGATCCGACCACGGGGCTTCCGCCTCCACGGTGGTGATGCTCGATGTCGCGATGTTTCGGCCCGAGAAAAACCACATCGCCCTCGTCGAAATCCTGGCGACCTTGGTCCCCGAATTCGATGTGCAACTCTGGCTGGCCGGCGACGGTCCCGCCCTCGCCGCTTGTCGCGATCGCGCCTCGGCACTCGGGATCAGCGATCGCGTGCGGTTCCTCGGCTGGAGCTCGGACCCGAAGCCGTTTTACCTCGCCGCCGACATCGCGGTGCATGCGTCCCGCCGCGAGTCCTTGTCCAATTTTCTCATCGAAGCCCAGGCCCACGGCCTGCCCGCCGTCGCCTATGACGCGCTCGGCGTCGGCGAAACGTTTCTGCCCGGTGAAACCGGATATCTCATCCCGAGGGATGATGCCGAAGCCTTTCGGGCCAAACTCATTACCTTGATCGAAAACACTTCCATGCGCGAACGCATGGGGGCGCGCGCCCGGTCATTCGCCGACGAAAATTTTTCGACGCAGCGACAAATCGACGCCTATCTCGAACGCTTTCAAACCCTCTCGAATCCCCCCGCATCCCCATGACCAATCGCCGCCGCGTCGAATTGATTGAAAAATACCTGCGCGACCACCGCTACGCCGATTTACACACCCTTTCCACCCGGTTTCGCATCTCCGTATCGACGGTCCGGCGCGCGCTCGACGAGCTCGAATCCCGCGGCTCCGCGCGGCGCCATCACGGCGGGGCTTCCGCGATCGATTCCGACGAAGTGGCCCGCGAATACGACTTCATCGCCCGCGACCAACGCAATGCGGACGAGAAATTCGTCATGGCCCGATTCATCGCCGAACGGGTCCTGCCCGGAATGACCGTCATCATCGATGGCGGCACCTCTCCCTATGCGGTGGCCCGGCTACTCATCGGCAAACGTCTCAATGTCATCACCAATTCGCTGCCGGTCGCCGGGTTGCTCAGCGACGTCAGTTCCATCGAGACGATCGTCACCGGCGGCACGATTCACAACCGCATCGGCGTGTTGGTTGGACCCCACTGTGACGAGATGCTCGAACGCGTGCATGCGGATATCGCCATCCTCGGTGCCGTCGGCGTGACGGCCGAGGGCATGTGGGCTCACAATCCTCCCATCGCGGCCACCCAAAAGCGCATGGTCGAAGCCGCCGACCAGTGCATCTTCGCCGTCGACCACTCCAAGTTCGGCCGCAAAGCCCCGATCCTCGCCACCGGTTTCGCGGAAAACCACACCATCGTCACCGACAGCGAACCGCCGGCCGAAGTCGCCGCCGCCATGCGCGCCGCCCGCGCCACGCTCGCGCTGTGTCCGAGGGGGTGATGCGCAGGTATTTTCGCCCAATTTCGACTGCGGGTTGAGTTTTGTCCGGCGCTGATCTTCGTGGAGCGGTGGTTTCCTCTGGTCGTCCTTCCGCTCCCGATTGTATCCGCCTCCGTGGTGTTCGTCAGAACAACCTGAAGGGGTTTGACCTCGATATCCCGCTGGGGCGCTACGTCGTTGTCACCGGTCTCAGCGGCGCGGGAAAAAGCTCGCTCGTCTTCGATACCCTGCACGCCGAGGGCCAACGCCGCTACGTCGAGACGTTCAGTGCCTACACGCGACAATTTCTCGATCTGCTCGACAAACCCGCCGTCGACACGATCGAGAATATCCGCCCGTCCATCGCGATCGAGCAGACCAACACGGTCAAAACATCGCGTTCCACCGTCGGAACCATGACCGAGCTCACCGACTACGCCAAGGTGTGGTTCAGTCACGTGGCGAAATGCTACGACCCCGACACCGGACTCGAGGTCGTCGACGACACGCCTGCCACCATCTGGAACAAAGCGACCGTCGCCCATCCCGATACGCAAGTTGTGGTGGCCTTCAAAGTGACACGGCCGGGAAAGCTCAAGTGGAGCGAGATTCTCAAAAACCTGCGGGGCCAAGCCTATGTGCGCGTGCTGGTGCCCGATGTGCCGACTCCCGACCTCACCGCGCATCGGATCGATGAACTGGAGGCCAAACTCTCACTTCTCGACGACGTCGATCACCTCTTCGTAGCGCAGGACCGCGTCACGCTGCGCGATGCCGATCGCGGTCGCTTCCTTGAAGCTGCCGAGTCGGCCCTGCATTTCGGCCAAGGCGAGCTTCACCTCTTCAAATCCGCCTCCTCCGGCCCGAGCTTCGTCGCCGCCGGACACTACTCCCGCGGGCTTCACGCGCCCGGCTCCGGTCGCTCGTTTCGCGCGGCGAGTCCCGCGTTGTTTTCGTTCAACTCGCCGCTCGGAGCGTGTCCGCATTGTCGGGGCTTCGGTCGCGTCATCGAAATCGATTACCGCCTGGCCATCCCCGACCACACCAAGTCGATCGATGATGGCGCCATCAAATGCTGGGAAGGCCAAGTCTACGGCGAGTCCAAGAAGGACCTGCTCAAATTCACCCGGAAACTGAAAATCCCGACCAACATCCCCTTCGCTCAAATGAAGCCGGAGCATCGGAACTTCGTGATCAACGGTTCCCCCGGTTACGGCGAAGACGGCGTCGAGTGGCCGAAGGCTTGGTATGGCCTGAAAGGCTTTTTCGGCTGGCTCGAAAAGAACACCTACAAGATGCACGTGCGGGTCTTCCTTTCCCGTTTTCGCGCCTACAATCCGTGTCCGCACTGCGGCGGCACGCGCCTGCAACCCGAGGCCCTCTGTTGGAAATGGGAAGGGCAAACGCTGCCCGAACTCTACACCACGCCGGTCAGCGACTTGCTCCAGCGCCTCCACGCCAACACGCCCGCCGCCGGAGACCGCCAGTCCGAACTCGCGTTCAACGCCATGGTCACGCGCCTGCGCTATCTGGAACAGGTGGGACTGGGTTACCTGACCCTGGATCGCTCGTCCAAAACGCTATCAGGCGGCGAGGTCCAACGCGTCAACCTCACCTCCTGCCTCGGCACTTCGTTGGTCGATACCTTGTTCGTCCTCGACGAGCCGAGTGTCGGTCTGCATCCGCGTGATATCGACCGGCTCATCGGCATCATCCGCACGCTCACCGATGCGGGTAACACCGTCGTCGTCGTCGAGCACGACGAAGCCATGATTCGCGCGGCCGACCATCTCATTGAAATCGGCCCGGAACCCGGCAGTCGCGGAGGTCACGTGGTCTTCGAAGGCAACCTTCCCGCCATGCTGGAATCTGAAGCCAGTATCACCGGCCGCTACCTCTCCGGTCGCGCCACCATCTCGGCCCCCGCGTCGCGCCGGACGGTAAGCGCCCAGACTCCGCGACTCACGTTCGAAGGCGTTACCAAACACAACTTGCGCGACGTCACCCTCGCCGTGCCATTGCAACGATTGGTCTGTCTCAGCGGCGTGTCCGGCTCGGGCAAATCCACCCTGCTGAACCACGCGATCTACCAGGGCCTGCTGACACATCGTTTTCAACAAACCGAAGACGTCGCCGCGATCAACGCGATCCACGGCGACGACGGCAGCGAGATTGTGCTCGTGGACCAGAGTCCGCTTTCCCGCACCCCGCGTTCCAATCCCGCCCTCTACTGCGAAGCCTGGGACGGCATCCGCAATCTGTTCGCTCGCGAACCGGCCGCCACTGCCGCCGGGTTCACGGCCTCCAGCTTTTCCTTCAACGCCGGCGACGGGCGATGCGATCACTGTCAGGGCCTCGGTTACGAACGCGTCGAGATGCAGTTCCTCTCCGATGTCTTCGTCCCCTGCCCGATGTGCGAGGGCCGCCGTTTCAAACCCGAAGTGCTCGCGATCAAATGGAACGGCCGCTCCGTGGCCGAGCTCCTGCAGACTTCGATCTCCGACGCCCTGCCACTCTTTGCCGAGCAGGACGCCATCGCTTCGCGTCTCCGCTCCTTGGATACCGTGGGACTCGGTTACCTAACACTCGGCCAGCCCCTCAACACCCTCTCCGGCGGTGAAGCCCAACGCCTTAAACTGGTCAAATATCTCGGCGCCATGGGTGAATCCACCGCCGATGAATCCGCCCTGCTTTTACTGGACGAGCCCACCACCGGTCTGCATCGCCACGACGTCGGTCGCTTGCTCGCGGTGTTGCAGGCACTCGTCGATCGCGGCCACAGCGTGATCGTGATTGAGCACAATCTCGACGTGCTGAAAGCCGCCGATTGGCTCATCGAAATCGGGCCCGAAGCCGGCGCCGACGGCGGTCGCATCATCGCCGAAGCCCCGCCCGAAACCATCGCCGCCCTCACCGGTCGCGCCGCCACCGCCACGTCCCCGTATCTCCGCGAAGCCCTCGATCCCACTTGTCACCTAATAGGTGACAAAATGCCGTTACTTGCTGCTGAATCAGCTGTTGCGATGCCCGTTCGAGCCTCCGGACTGTCGATCGTGGGGGCGCGGGAGAACAACCTGAAGAACCTGTCCCTGAATCTGCCCCACAACGAATTGATCGTGGTCACGGGGGTGTCGGGTTCGGGTAAATCCACGTTGGCCTTCGACATCGTGTTCGCCGAGGGCCAACGGCGCTTCATGGAATCCATGTCGGCCTACGCCCGGCAATTTGTGGAGCAGTTGCCGCGACCCGCCATCGATCACTTGGGCGGCATCCCACCCACCGTGGCCATCGAGCAACGCATCACGCGCGGCTCCCGCAAATCAACCGTGGCGACCATTACTGAAGTAGCCCAATATTTGCGCCTGCTCTACGCCCGCATGGGGGTGCAGCATCATCCGGACTCCGACCGACCGGTCGAACCGCTGAGCCCGGCCCAGCTCCGCCAATTGCTAACTCGCGTGCTGCGCAGCCCCCAGGCCCGCCGCGCCAAACATCTGTATTTGTGCGCGCCGCTGATTCGTGGCCGCAAGGGACACCACGAGCCGATCGCGAAGTGGATCGAGCGTCATGGGTTTGAACTCATGCGTGCGGACGGACGCGTATTTCCCGTCGACGCGTTCACCAAACTCGACCGCTACAAGGAACACGATGTCGAGGTGGTGGTGGCCGATCTCAAGACCCTCGCCGCCACCGAACTCGGCACTGCCTTGCAGGAGGCGCTCCGCCTCGGCAAAGGCGGCTGTTTCCTCATCAACCCCGCCGGCGAAGTGCTGTCCTGGTTTTCCACCACGCGCACCGACTTGGAGTCCGGCGAATCGTTTCCGGAGCTCGATCCCAAACATTTCTCGCACAATTCCCCGCGCGGCTGGTGCCCGGCCTGCCGCGGACACGGACGCATCTTCGGCTGGATGGCGGCGAAAAACGACAAGGACGACCTGCCCCCGGAGATCGCGGACCTGTCGGCCGGCTTAAGCGAAAAATCCGACGCATCATCAACGCCCTGCCCTCAGTGCCTGGGCGACCGTTTGAACCGCGTTTCCCGGGCCGTGAAACTGCCCCTGAAGGGACGCCAGCCGCCCATCTCCTTGCCCGATCTGCTGCGGGGCACCGCCGAAGCGGTTTTGAAGAACCTGCGTAACCTAAAATCGGATACTCGCAGCAAAATTATTCTCCGGGACATCCTGCCGCAGATTGAGGAACGCCTGAAATTTCTCGATCACGTGGGACTCGGTTACCTCGCGCTGGAGCGGCCCACCGCCACGCTCTCGGGCGGTGAAGCTCAGCGTATTCGTCTGGCCGCCCAACTCGGCACCAATCTTGCCGGCGTGCTCTACGTGCTCGACGAACCCAGCATCGGCTTGCACGCCCGCGACAACGACCGCCTGATCGCCACGCTCGAATCCCTCCGCGACAAGGGCAACTCCCTGCTGGTCGTCGAGCACGACGACGAACTCATGCTCCACGCCGATCGCATCGTCGACTTGGGTCCCGGTGCCGGCACCCATGGCGGCGAGTTGCTGGCGGCCGGCACGCCCGCCGAGATCCAAGCCAACGCCCAATCCCTCACCGGCCTGTTCCTCGCCAAGGGTATCGCGCATCCCATCAAGGGAGCCTACCGGAGCCTGCCCGCCCCCCGCGGCCCGGGTCGAGCCACCGATTGGTTAAAGCTCAGCAAGGTCAGCTTCCGCAACCTGCAGGGATTCGACCTCAATCTGCCGCTCGGACGTCTCGTCATGGCGGTGGGCCCCAGCGGGGCCGGTAAATCGACGCTGTTTCGGGACGTGCTGAGACCGGCGGTGAGCGCTGCCATCAAGGCCAAAAAGACCCGCCTCACCGGCGCCACCTTGGTCAAAATGGGCGCGTTTGACGACGTGGAAGAAGCCATGGAGGGTGCCCCGTTCGGTGAGCTCAGCGGAGCGCTGCCATTCAAGACCGTGATCGAAGTCGATCAATCGCCCATCGGGAAAACACCGCGCTCCACGCCGGCCACTTATCTCGGCATTTTTGATTTGATCCGACAATTTTTCGCGTCCCTGCCGGAGTCCAAGATTCGTGGATACACCGCCAGTCGGTTTTCCTTCAACACCGCCGGCGGGCGCTGCGAGACCTGTGCGGGCGGCGGACGCATCAAACTCGAAATGGCGTTCATGCCGGACACGTTCCTCCCCTGCGACGACTGCGGTGGATCGCGCTACGGCCCGGAGCTCGATGACGTAACGTGGAACGATCGCACCATCGGCGATGTGCTGCGACTGACCTTCGAAGAAGCGGCGGCATTTTTCTCCTTTCACAGCCAACTTGGCGCCATCTGCCAGCTAATGGTCGACTGCGGCCTGGGCTACCTGACTCTTGGCCAGAGCTCGCCATCGCTCTCCGGCGGCGAAGCGCAGCGCCTCAAGTTGATCGCTGAATTGTCGCGCGGACTGGCCTCCTACACCGAACGCAGCCGCGGCCAGCAACCGCACAACCTTTACCTGCTGGAGGAACCTACGATCGGCCTGCATTTGAGCGACTGTGAAAAGCTCATCCACCTGCTGCACTCGTTGGTCGATCAGGGGCATTCGGTCGTCGTGATCGAGCATCACCTCGATCTGATCGCCGAAGCCGACTACGTGATCGAACTCGGCCCGACCGGAGGTCCCGACGGCGGACGGCTGCTCTATCAGGGCAACCTCGCCGGATTGATGAAGCGGGCGCGTTCGGTCACGGCGCCGTATTTGCGCGAGAAAATTGACCGTGCTTAAGTGGCCAACGCTCCGGCCACGGCCGCGAGCAGTTGCTGTCCTTCGATGGGTTTGACGAGATAACCGCTCAAATCGGCCAGGGTCTGTGCCCGCGAAATCAGTTCCGGATTCAAATAGCCCGTCACGAGAATGCGCTTGGTCGCCGGGAAGTGCTGCGCCACCCGCATGAGAAACTCCAACCCCTCCTCGTTCGGCATCAAATGATCGGATATCACCAAATCGAAATGCTGCATGCCGAGCAGCACATCGGCTTCCGCCGCAGACGAGGCGACTTCCACGTGATAGTCGTCCTTCAGACGCGCCGCCATGACGATCAGCAAATCCGGCTCGTCGTCGACCACCAGAATGGACGGTAGTGTCGCGGAATCAGAGTGGTCCGCCGTCATGATCGGTGCGAACTCACCCCTTGACCGACAGGTCGTGCAACTTGACCGCTTCGGCCGTGACGTTGACGAGTTCGGTCAGCGACACCGGTTTGAGCAAATAGCGAAACAGGGCGGCCTCGTTCACGCTCCGGAGCAACATTTCCGGTTTCATGTAGCCGGTGACCAACACGCGCTGCATGTGGGGATACTCTTCGCGCGCTCTGACCAGAAAACTCATGCCGTTGCCGCCGGGCATGAGATGGTCCGCGATAACCACCTTGAAGGAATTTTTGCGCAAAATAAATTCCGCTTCCCGCGACGACGTGGCCGTCATGCATTCATAATCCGGCGACAAGGCGGAAACAAAGATGTCGAGCAGTGATTCCTCATCATCAACCAGTAGAATGGCGGCACGAGGTGCGGCTGGAGTCGGAGATTCTGCAGGGGTGGAACTCATGTGAGATCAAGAGAGAGAAATATTGCTACCTATTGGCAAACTCAAAGCGGCGCACGAACCAGGGGTATTTTTTTGTTTTGCCAGCAACGATGACGGATCGGACGCTTTCAACCTATTAGCAGTATGCAATCCATCGATCTTCATGTCGGGCTTCGCGATGGTTCGCTGGGACCCGAAGAACTGCGAGCAATCAACGCTGCAGACTTCAGTGTGCCCAACGCGGCGGGCACCACGGCGCTCCACACCGCGGCGCGCTACGGACGACTGGGCGAGTTGCCACCCGAAATCCTGACACCCCGGAACCTGTTACTCCGGAACGACTCCGGTTACACGCCCCTGCATCACGCCGCCTCCGGCGCCGGACTGGCCGGAGTTCCCGCTGAATTTCTGACGCACGATAATCTGCTCACTCGCAGCAACAGCGGCTACACGGTCTATCACGTCGCTGCCGGCAATGGATGTCTGGGCGACCTGCCGGCCGGGCTGTTGACGAGCGAAGTGATCGCCATTCGCAACGACCTCGGCCAAAATCTCCTGCACGAAGCCGCCGAGCAAGGCACGCTCGATAAATTTCCCCGCGACCAAATCACCGCCACCACGCTGGCCACCACCAACGCCAGCGGCGAGACGGTGGTGCACGTGGCTGCTTTGAACGGACACCTCGACCAAGTGCCATCGGAATTGATCACGATCGAGGTTTTGCTGAGCAAAACGCACTCGGGCGATACGGTGCTTCACGCCGCCGCCATCGCGGGAAATTTGGGCCAGATTCCCGATTCATTTCTGACTCACGATAACCTGACGATCTCCAGCAAGACGGGCTTCACCGCCATTCACGCCGCCGCCGAAACGGGTCAGCTCAGTCATATTCCCGTCGAACACCTCACCACCGATCTCTTGCTTCATCGCAACGATCATGGCGACACCCCGTTGCATGCCGCCGCTTACGAAGGTCACCTCGATCAGATTCCGACCAAACTGCTCACCCCGGAGATTGTTCAGGTGCGCAACTACAATGGCGTGAGCGTGCTTCGGACTGCCGCCGTGCAGGGCAATTTGGACCAATTGCCCGACTCGATCCGTCCCAAACCCCCGGGGCCTTTGCGGCGGATATTGGATAAACTCGGGCTCACGCGGCCACCGTATTAGCCCGATCGCGAACGACGCAGTTCGCTGCTCCCGCGCGAAAAGGCCCACGCATCGAGCACGGGGCCTGCGGTTGGTTGCCATGCGTCACCGTGTTTGAGCTTCCCTCGAACATCTTGTCTGCTTGAATGCGCTTTCGCGCTCGGATCACAGACGTCCCAGCCAAACCTTTACCGATATGAATACCACGATCACTGCCATCAACGCCCGCGAAATCATTGACTCCCGCGGCAACCCGACCGTTGAGGTCGACGTCAAACTCGCCGACGGCACGCTCGGCCGCGCCGCCGTTCCCTCCGGTGCCTCCACCGGCGAACACGAAGCGCACGAGCTGCGTGACGGCGACGTCAAGGGCCTCAAAGGCGCCAAAGCCAAAGCCGCCAAGAGCCGCTTCCTCGGCAAAGGCGTGCTCGGCGCCGTCGGCAACGTCAAAGGCGTGATCGCCCCGGCTCTGGTCGGTTTCGACGCCTGCGATCAAGTCGGTATCGACACGACCATGTTCAAACTCGATGGCACCAAGAACAAAGCCAAGCTCGGCGCCAACGCCATCCTCGGCGTTTCCCTCGCCGCCGCTCACGCCGCCGCCAACAGCCTCGGGCAACCGCTCTACAAATACATCGGCGGCCCCAATGCCAAGGTTCTGCCCGTGCCCATGATGAACATCATGAACGGCGGTGCTCACTCCGACGCTCCGATCGATTTCCAGGAATTCATGATCCGTCCGGTGAAGTTCAACAGCTTCTCCGATGCGCTGCGCGCCGGTTGCGAGGTGTTCCACGCCCTCAAGAAAGTGCTCAAGGCCAAGGGTCTCTCCACCGCCGTCGGTGACGAAGGCGGCTTTGCCCCCAACCTCGCCTCCACCACCGACGCCCTCGACGCCATCGCCGAAGCCGTCAAGGCCGCCGGTTACACGCTGGGCAAGGACATCATGCTCGCCCTCGACGTCGCTTCCTCCGAGTTCTACGACAAGAAGAAGAAGAAATACGTCTTCAAAAAGTCCTCCGGCCAGGAGTTCTCCGGTGACGAATTTGTCGCTTACTACAAGGACCTCGTCGCCAAATATCCCATCGACTCCATCGAAGACGGTTGCGACGAAAACGACTGGGCCACCTGGAAGAAGCTCACCGACGCCATCGGCGACACCACCCAACTCGTGGGCGACGACCTCTTCGTGACCAACGTGGACTTCCTCAAAAAGGGCATCTCCACCGGCACCGCCAACTCGATCCTCGTCAAGGTCAACCAAATCGGATCCCTCACCGAGACCCTCGACGCCGTCGAACTCGCGCACAAAAACAACTACACCGCCGTCATCTCCCACCGCTCCGGTGAGACCGAAGACACCACCATCGCGGACATCGCGGTGGCCACCAACGCGGGCCAAATCAAAACCGGCTCCGCTTCCCGCACCGACCGCGTGGCCAAATACAACCAACTCCTCCGTATCGAGGAAGAGCTCGGTTCCACCGCGATCTACGCCGGCAACCTCTGAACCGGAACTCAGTTCCTGGCTTCACTTTCAGCCGATCCCCTCCGCGGGATCGGCTTTTTTGTGCCCGCTCAATCTTGTCGCCGTATCAACAGCTCTGCGACCGTCGCACGAAGCCACGCCACCGCCGCATCGTCATCGACCGCGTCTTCCACCACCAGGACGACGCGATCGATCTCCGAAAATTTGGTGCGCCGCGCCACGCGCGCCAACCGCTCGCGGCGGATGCTGCTACCCGCCGCGCCGCTCGTTACGACGATCGGCGATTCCGTTTGCACATTCCATCCCGCGTTGAAGACGTGCTGCGTGCGCCCGCGGGTGTGGAAAACGTAGGCAGCAAATCTCAATTCCCCGTCCGGTAATCGCACCTCCACGGACGGGAGTTCGCGCTGCAACCTTCCCCCAATCGCGGGCATGCAAACGGTCGGAGCATGGGCCAACGCTCCCGCCGCAAACATGGTGCGATCCCGTTGCCACCGCATCACCAATCCCATGCCTCGCGGCTGCCCCGGTGCGGGGGTTTGTTCCAGTTGGTCGGCACCGGAACACGCCAGCGCCTCCCGCACACCTGCATCCACCGGCACCTCCTTCCAGCGCTCGGGTGCGCCCTGTAGATACCAGTGTTCAAACCTCGTCGCTTCGCCCGGAGCGTCATACCACCACGCCGTGGCCGCTTCCGTCACGACCACCAGCACCACCACGACCGCGACCCACCGGGAGCGCACGTTCAATCGCCTCTGCAACGGCACCGGCCGAGGCGCGATCGTCGTCGCCGCCGTCACTTCTGGCGCGACCACTTGGCGTGACTCCACGCGCACCGCCAAGGCAAACACCGCGCCCAGCGTGAGCACCAGCGCGATGACACCGGACGCATCGTGCCAGGCCTCACCCGCCGCGATTCCCGCGTCTTCCATCCGCCACGTCAGCACCATGGTTCGTCCCAGGTTTCCCACCCAAGCGGCGGCCACCGCAAAACCCACCACCTGCCAACGCCCGCTCCACCTGAGCCGATTCACCGCCCCAAACATCCACGCAAACATCCACACGGCCTGCAACGATCGCAGACCACTGCACGCTTCCTCGACCCCGATCACGCCCGCTTCAACTTCGATCAGGTTCCCGCGCACCACGGCTGTTTTCCCGAGCAGTGATAATACTTCCGCCGCGATGAACGCATTGGACTGCATCAGAAAATCCATCACGGGTTCTTTCACCAAAGCCGGTGCCGCCAACGCCGTGTGCATGAAGAAAAGAGGAAATCCAAATGTTCGCCAAGCATCGCGCCCGCCCCAGGCGGCCAGGATCGACAACGTCGCGATCGTGGCCAGACCCGCGCCCAGCCATTGCGCGCTCGGCCAGGCGGGATTGGCTTCGATCACCGGCAGTAAGGCCAAGCTCAATACCAGCGCCACCCCGTAGCCCCACTCGCCAAGCCGGCGAGCACGGCGACTCACCGGCATCGGCCCGCTCCATTCCTGCCATCGCACGCGGGCTATCCCCATCGCCACCAACGGCACCGCCCAACCATGCCACAACTCGGGATCACTCCGCCACGACAGGCTGAGCCGCGTCAACAGCGGCAGCCAAACCGCGCCCACGAGCATTGCCAGCGGCCAGGACCGCGGTCGATCCGGCGGCGTCGGATGGACAGGCTTTACCGGGAATTCATCGCGCATAATACGAGCCGCATGACGTCGCGCTCCCTTTGAAATGTCGACTCTTTCGCCCCGCGTTCTTGATGGCATTTCGGGTGAATTCATCGTCCCCAAAAATTTCGACTGGCCCTCTGTCTAGGGTTTCTTCGCATGCTTACTCGAATGCAAAAGCTGAGAAGCAGAATGCGGCGGAAATTCAGATCCTACCTCAGCGGCCTTTCCGCTGGCGAGCGGGCTCGTTTGTGGTGGGTCACCGGCATTGCCATCGCCGGTATGGTGGCGTTTCCCGTCTGGATCTTGGTTCGTCCCGTGGTGCTGGAGTGGCGGGTCGATCGAGCCCTGAGGCAGGCGCAAGCACACGCCGAAGCGGAAAACTATCGCGGCCTTCTGTTGAGCCTGCAGCGCGCCTCTCAATTGGCGCCCGGAGCGCCCCGGGTTTGGACGGAGACCGCCCGCCATCTCGCCGAGTTGGGGTCCCCCGATGCGATGATCGCCTACGAAAACCTGGTCCGACTGGGTTCGTCCGATGCGCAGGTGCATCAAAAACTCGCCACCGAAGCACTCCGCTTCAATCAACCCGAACGCGCGCGCTCCGCCCTCGCCTCCGCCTCCAACTCGACGCATGACGAGGTCTACCACGAACTTTCCGCCGCCATCTCACTGCGCCTCGGAGAGCCGTGGGCCGCCGCCGAGTCATTGACTGAGGTGCTGGCACTCAATCCCACCAACCAAGGGGCCCGCTACAACCTCGCGATCATTGAACTCGCTCAGGCCAACTCCGTCTCCGCTGCCACCGCGCGAGAGACCCTGGGCCAACTCGCCGCGGAACAATCGCCCTACACCGTGCGAAGTTTGATCGCCCTCGTGCGAGACGCGGCGCGTCGTTCGGACGGCCGGAGCGCCGCCGCCGTAATGCGTCGCGCGGTCGCACTCGAGAATGCCGCTGTTCCCGTGGATTCCGGGCAATTGCTCGACGCATTCATCACGTTTCTCCAACACCACGCCGTTGCAAATCCGGCGGACACCGTCGTGCTCATTCGGTGGATGTCGGAGATCCGCCGGGGTGAGGACGCCCTCCAATGGATCGACGAACTGCCCGCCGAAAAACGCGCCCCCGGCGCGGTGCGTCATGCGGTGGCCGAGCTCGCCTTCGCAGAGCGGAAATGGGGCACGGCGGTGCCCTTGGTTATCGAAGGAGCCTTTGGCCCTGTGCCCGTGGAAACGGCGGTGCTCGCCATGGCGGCCCGATTGGACTCGTTGCAAAATCGCCCGGATCGCGCCATGCGCACTTGGAGGGATTTGCTCGCCCAAGCTCGCGCCGAATCCACGCCTCAATCGCTCCAAACCCTGGCAAGACTCGCCTTGGCATGGAAAGAAACCGACTTTCTCGTGCCGACGCTGGAAAATGTCATCACGCGCGAACCCGACGAGACGTGGGCGAAGCAACTTCTGGCCCGGCAGTTCATGTTGGTCGGCCATCGCGAAAAACTCCGGCAACTGCTCGCGGATTGGAGCCAGCGTGCTCCCGACGACATCAGACCGCTGATTTTGGCCGCCCGACTGGATGCCATCGCCTCCCCAGCGCCGGATCCCTCCATCCTCGCCCGCGCGAATGCCACGAGCGGAGCCGCTTCACTCAAACAGCTGTGCGCTCTCATGTATTCGATCGAATCGGGCAAGGTGGACGATGCTTTGGCGCAGTGGAACGCTCTCCCCGACCTCGCCAAGGCACTACCGGAATTTGCCTACTACGGCGCTCGCTTGTTTGCCGCTCGCGGAGATATTCCCACCGCCCGGCGCCTCGCCGGGAGTATTCCCGCCGGAGCCTTTTTCCCGGCCGAAATCGATGAAATCAGGCGCCTGCAAAATCTCTGATCCCGGCGGGCGCATCGAGGCAATCTTCACCCATTTCACACGAAACTTTTGCATACTTCGTTTCGCCAATTGACAACTTTTTTACTCCGGCCACTAGGTAATAACGTCATGAGGACATGTCCCCATTTTTCCGCAGTCGGGTTGGCGTTTATCGCCGCCTTCTCACTGCGCGCGCAAACCGCGGTCGAGCAGAGCATCAGCCAATTGGATGGTCTACTCCGTAACTACAATTTGATCAGTCTGGGGAACGCGACTTTCAGCGGTTCCCAGGACACACATGGAGGCATGGCGATCTCGGGCGATTTGTTTATCGGCTCCGGCACGGCCATCGCCCAACGACCGGATCTCTTTCAACCGGGCTCGGACCCTTCGCTCTACGTGGGGGGGCAACTCACCACCAACGGCACCTTCCACCTCGACAGTGGACACGCCTCGCTGCCGAATCTCGCGGGAGGATGGACCTACACCCCCGTTGACCAACGTCTCAGCAACGGTAGCGGCGGGGTGTTGAGCTCCGCCAACGCCTACGGCCAGGGCGATGCGCTCGCCGCCCTTGACCCTCGCACCAACGCTGTCCCCGAAAACTGGGACTGGACGGCTCTTTCCAACGGGTTTACCGGAATCTCCACCACGATCGCGACCGCTTCCGCCACCGGATCACTGGCCCTCGACAGCGGCAGTCTAACGTTTTCGGCCAACGGCATTACCGAAGGAGTCGTCGTGTTCGATTTGGACATGAACCTGTTTTCCGGTCGGATCTTCGACGCCAACGGCAACGGTGATTTCGATTTCAATACCGAAAAGATCGACAACATCGTCATCAACGTCCCCGACGATGTGGTGTTTGCCGTCAATGTGCGCAATGGCACCAACGGCAGCGCGATATTCGGTCCTTCGGGCAGTGGCGTGAATTTCAACGCCGGCACGAACATGGACCAGCTACTGTGGAATATCACGCCGGACGCCGACCCCCTGACCGTAGATTCCATTCTACTCGGCGGCGGCGCGTCGTTTTTTGGCACGGTGCTGGCCCCGTTGGTCAACGTGGGCAACAGCGGCAACGTCGCGCCCAACGGCCAGATCGTCGCCGCCAACTACACGCAGTCCTCCCACGCCGAACTGCACTACGTCGGATTCGACAGCCCGATCAGCTTTTCCGCCGTTCCGGAACCCAGCGCGTGGGGACTCTCCGCCATGGCCCTCGGTGCGGTAGTCGTCTGGACCCGTTCGCGCCGCGTGCGGTCACGTTCGTAAGATACCTCAGCATCAACGGCCAACGTCGGTTGCGCACGAAGCCTGCCAGGGGCCCAAGTTGATCCCGCCGCCTTGGCGGGATTTTTTTTGCAACCTTCACCACCCTCGCTGGGTTATACACTGCACCATGCTACGTAAAATCCTGCTCCCTCTTCTCGCGCTGGCGGTGCCGACGCTCCTTACGGCCAAAATTACTCGTGAGGTTGAAAAATCATTCCGCGTCGGCGACGATGCAGCGATCGAAGTCGATATCAGTGGCGGCTCGATCGACGTTGAAATCGGATCCGACGACCAGTTCCACGTCACCCTCCAGCAAACGTTCCGCACCAACTCCGAATCCGAGGCCGACGAGATCCTCGAACGCTACGACGTGACTCTCGACCAAAGCGGCGACCGGGTCCGCGTGATCGTGCGATCGGACAAAAAGTCCGGTGGTTGGTTCTCCGGCTGGAGAAACCGCGGCGCGAACTTCTCCGTCAAACTCATCGCGCCTGCACACGCCGATCTCAACCTCGACACCTCGGGAGGTTCGATCCGCGTCGATGGCGACAGCCGCGGCGAGATTATCGCCGACACTTCCGGTGGCTCGATTTCCGTCGACGGTAGCGCTGGTCACATGAATTTGGATACATCCGGCGGCTCGATCCGCGTCGGCTACGCGCTCAGCCGCCTGCGCGCCGACACTTCCGGTGGTTCGATCACCATCGGCTATGTGGGCCCCGACGCCGACGACATCAATGCCGACACTTCCGGTGGCAGCATCACCATCGGGCTCGATCCCGCCGGCGGCTACGATCTTCTGGCCGACACCAGCGGAGGCTCCGTGCACATCAACGGTCTGTCCTTCCGGGCCGAGAAGAAAACCCGCACGCACGCCGAAGGTGAAATCAATGGCGGCGGTGCCCGCGTTCGCGCTGACACTTCCGGCGGCGGTATCACCATCAAAGCGGCCGATCGCTAAGTCGACGGCCCGGGATTTGTCTCCCGCACCGTGAGTAGCGCCGCTGCCGTCGACCGCAACCAGTCCTCGGCCGCGGCTGCGGTGCGATCCGCCTGCAGCACAAATACGATTCGGTCTCGATCCGCATAACGTTGTCCCCGCCACACCCGACTAAGACGTTCGGCGCTCATGGAGTGTCCACGCCGCGCCCCCGGGAGGGATTCACCGCGGGTCGCATCCCACACCGCGTTGAACACAATCTGGACCTGCTCCCGGGTGCGAAACCGGTAGACATCAAAAACCAAATCACGCCCGGCGATTCGCACCATCACGGGCGGTGACATTCCCTCCAACGTCCCCCCGATCGCCGGCATGCACACACTGGGATCGTGGGCATTGATGAGAGTGCCGACCGCCGCCGCATCGTTTTCCCAGCGAAATATCCCGGCCAGTGACGCTCCCCTGCGACCGCCCGCTGTCGTCGAGTGCAGTTCCTCGGCACTGGTGCACAACAACGTTTCGATCACCGCGGGCGCCACCACGGCGGACTCCCATGTAAGTGGCAGTGTTTCTCGAAACGCCCACCGCTCTGTTGCCCCCGCCCCATGCTCACGCTCAAACCAACGAGCCACCCCGATTTCCAACGTCGCCCAACCCACGATCACGATCGCGATCCATCCCATGGATACGTGGGGCCAATGCCACGTCGTCGCCGCCCCGACCACCGGTCCAGCGTCCGGCGTCCGCCGCGCGATCCAGAACGCATACGCAAAAATCACCACAAACGTGAACAGCAACACCGCCGTGCCGGCTTGGTCGTGCCACGCCATCCCGGCGACCGCGCCGCCTTTGCCAATTTGCCAGGTCAGAAAAATCGTCCTCACCACATTGCCAAACATGGCCGCCGCCAGCGCGACGAAAACGATCCGCACGCGCGCTCCCAGGCCCAGCAGATGCAGCTCCCCGAAAAAGAGCGCAAACATCCAAACCGCCTGAAGTGATCGCAGACCACTGCAGGCCTCCTCCACGCCGATCAGTCCCGATTTCACCTCGATCACATTGCCACTCACCACGGCCGGCATCCCGGCCAGCGAAACGATCTCCGCCGCAATCTCGGCGTGCCAGCGGGTCAACGCCGTCACCAAGGGTTCTCGCACGATGCTCGGCCAAGCCAAGGCCGTCAGCGCAAAGACCAACGGAAACAGCCCGAGTCGGACCAATCGACCTCCGCCCGACCAGGCCAGCACGCCGATACTGCCCCCCACGGCGAAGAGCCCAGCCGCCCATTGCGCCGTGGGCCACAGCGGATTGACCTCCAACACCGGCAACAGGAGCCAAACCCCCAGCAACCCGGTCACCATCGCGAAACGCCCCCATCGCGAAGCCCGCACCGAAACCGACTCGGTTCCCGACCAAAACCGCCGCCGCTGACTCCACAAATATACCGCGAGAACGGGAACCGCCCATCCGTGCATGAGTTCCGGATCGACCGACCACGCCTCCTGCAAGCGCCACCACAACGGCCCCCACAACGCCACGACCCAGCCCACCACGCCGAACGGACCGGTGGGGTTTTCGTTCTCTCGTAAGCGGGTGACCCGGGACGATGTCATGAGTGAAGCGGTCCTACTTTCATGGAACCGTCACCACAGAAATCGCGACGCCCCTTGCTTACAAAGCGCAATTTCAAATGGTGCTGTCGATGAAGGTCGCCTTCGAAAAAGTCCGGACCAAGTTAGCCAGCCACTGGAATCACCTCTCCCGGGGCGCGCACGCTCGTATCATCGGCGGGGGCGTTTTGGTGCTCGCGGGTCTGATCATACTGCCGGCGTTCAAGTTTTGGATCGGGCCTGCCATCAAGACATGGCGGGTGGAACGGGCGATCGACCAAGCCGCGGCCTTCGATGCCGCGCAGGACTACCGCAATCTGCTCCTTTCCGTTCGCCGGGTTTCAACTCTGGGATCAACCGATGTGGAAGTCTGGCGCAGCGTTGCCGGCTATCTTTCCAAACTGGGCGATCCCAACGCCATCGCGGCCCGCCGCCAGGTCATTGCCTTGACCCCCCGCGACCACGAGGCGCAGGTGGAACTCGCCGCCGACGCCCTGCGGTTCGGTGAGATTACCCTGGGTCAGCAAGCGCTCGAGGCCGTTCCCGATACCGTCGCCCGACGCGACGCGACCTACCAACGCATCGCCGGCACGCTCGCGCTCTACCTCGGCGATGTGGAAAACATGAAGTCTCATCTCGCCGAGGTGATCACGTTGGATCCGCAGGACGCGACCGCCCGTTTCGACCTCGCCGCCGCGCAGCTCTGGAGCCCGCGGTCAGAGGATCGCGCCACCGGTCGCGCCACCCTCGACGAACTGCTCTCCAACCCCGATCAACGAGTCCGCGCCGCCCTCGAGCTCCTCAAGGACGCCGCCCGCGATCACGACGGTCGTCGCGCGGCCGACGTAGTGGAAAGAGTGATACAACGCTTCCCGCCCCTGCCCATCCGCGCAACGGGTGCGAGCGACCTCGACCGGATGATTGCGGCCCTGCAACTGGCCTCCCGCACTCAACCGGGCGATGCCGCCTTGCTGGCGTCGTGGCTGAGCGACATCCGCCGCGGCACCGATGCCATGGGTTGGCTCAAAGTGCTGCCGGCCGAAACCAGACTCCACGTGGCGGTGCGGGAAGTGACCACCGAACTGGCCCTTCGTCTCAACGACTTCGACACGGCAACCGAGCTCCTGCTCCAGGGCACGTTCGGACCGATCTCCAGCCAAACCCTCGTGCTCGCCCTCAGCGCCCGCCAATTGGAAATTCGCCAACGCACCACCGCGTGCCAGGTCGCATGGACCGAGGCCATCGCCACGGCCGCGACCGACCGTCGGCCCGGATCGCTTCGCGTGCTCGCCCGGATCGCACTCCTGTGGGGAAAACCCGCGTGGGTGGAAGCCGCCGTAAACAAGGCAATCGATCAATCCCCGCAGTCATTCTGGGCGTTTTCCATTTTGCGCGACCAATGGCTGACTCAGGGCGAAACGAAAAAACTGTGGGAACTCTATGATCGCTGGGTCCAGCGCCAACCCGAGGACCTCAATGTCGTCAGCCAATGGCTGCGTCTGGGCAGCGCCCTGCCGGACGCGCGCGCCGCGCTGGACGCCCGGGCCGAATCCTACCTGCAACAACTGCCCGCCAGCCCCCGCACCACCGCCGCGTTGGCGGGTTGGCGGTGGCGCCAAGGTCGCGAGGCCGAAGCCCGGTCCCTGCTGGCTCAAGCCGGCGAGGGCGTTTATTACAATCCCGACTCGGCCTTCTGGGCGGCTGTCATCACTGGCTCGACCGAGCCGGTGCGCGACTTTCCCGCCCTCGCTCGATTACAAACTCTGCCGGTGGAAAATGCGTTGCTTACTGGCCAAACCAAACGCCCCTGATAAATTGAAATCATCGGTCGGCGTGAGCACCCGAAATACGTATTAATATCACGTCGGACCGCTTTGACATTGGCCAAATTCAGGCGAAATGTCGCAAGCATCCAAATGAGGACAACTCCCTACAAATTCGCCGCCACGGTCTACTCTGTGCTACTCGCCGGGGTCCTGGGTGTGAGCGGCCAGGTCGCCGTCAACAATGCTGTCTACACGGTGGACCAGGCGATGCGGAACTACGGACTCATTTCGTTCAACAACGCGTCGCTGACCAACTACGGAGATACGTGGGGACCGATTGCGGTGGGTGGAAATCTTCACCTCGACGGCGGCTCCATCGCGCAAAAAGCCAACCTCTACGGCAACTCTTCCGACCCGTCCCTGTATGTCGCCGGCAACCTCACCATGAGGAACTACGTTCATCTGGAAAACGGTTACGCATCGCTCCCGGGCCTCACCGGCAGTTGGACCTGGGACGGCACCCAAAAACGCCTGACCGGCGGCGGTGGCACGCTGAGCACCAGCAATACCAACAACCCGCTGGGCGCGGTTGATCCCCGGACCAACCCCACCCCGCAGAACTTTAATTTCGCCAGTATCCAAGCTGAGCTCGCCCAAGCTTCCGCGACACTCGCGGCCACTGCCGCCAACGGATTGATCGCGATCTCCGGTCAGACGCTCACCTTTTCCGCCAACGGTCAGACCAGCGGCGTGGTCGTGTTCAATCTCGATATGAACGACTTCAACGGCGTGCTCTACGACGCCAACCACAACGGGCAGTGGAATCAAAACACGGAGCGCGTCAGTCAGGTAAAAATCGATGTGCCCACCGACGTCACCTACGTGATCAATGTTTTGAATGCGACCGGGAAAACGATCTTTAATGGCATCAATTTCAACGCCGGCACCAACAACGATCAGTTGCTCTGGAATATCACCCCCGACTCCAACCCGAACATGGCCGATTCCGTCTCACTCGGCGGTGGCGCCCGTTTCTACGGTTCCGTGCTCGCGCCATTGATCGATCTTTCCAACAGCGGCAACGTCGCGCCCGAGGGCCAGATCGTGGTGAACAGTTTCAGCCATAATGGCGCTGAGCTTCACTTCATGCCGTTCGATTCGACCGTGAGTTTTACCCCCGTGCCCGAACCGCGCACCTGGGCACTCGTCGGCGTGATGGCTGCTTTTGCCGCCATCGTGTTGGAGCGTCGTCGTCGCCGCCGTATAAATGGCGTTTCATCGTAAACGGATCGATCAATCGACCCGCACGATGTAGCCGCGCAGATATTCGCTCTCCGGCATCGTCAGCATGACCGGGTGATCCGCGGGTTGGTGGCAGAACTCCACCACCCGCACCTGTCGCCGCGCGTCTGCCGCCGCTCCGGCCAGCACTTGTCGCAGCTCCGCATCCTGCATGTGATGCGAACAGGTGTAGGTCGCGAGAATGCCGCCCGGGGCCAGACATTGCAGGGCGCGCAGGTTCAGCTCCTTGTAACCGCGCAGGGCCCCGGCCAGGGCTTTGCGCGACTTGGCAAACGGCGGTGGATCGAGCACGACCACATCCCAAGTCGCCGTGCGGTTGGCCGTGAACCAGTCGAAGACGTTGGCCTCCTCAAACGTGGTATGCGTCAACCCGTTGCGCTCGGCATTGAGTCGCGCTTGGGCGATGGCGTCGGCCGCGCTGTCCAACCCCAACACTTCGGCCGCGCCCGCCCGGGCGGCATGCAGCGCGAACGCGCCTTGATTGCAAAACGCATCGAGCACCCGCGGCCGACGCCCGGCGGCGACCATGGCCGCCACCTGCTTGCCTAAGTGGGCGTGTTGCTCGCGTTGATCCAGGTAGAATCCGGTTTTCTGGCCCGACATCAGATCGAGCCAATAATCGAAACCATCGATCGTCATCCAACGCGGCTCCCACTCCGTGCCCGACCGCGTCGACACTCCGCGATCCAACCCTTCCAAGCGTCGGATTGAAGCATCGTCACGATGGATCACCTCCACCGCTCCCGTCAGATCCAACAGGATTCGCGCGATTTCGTCGCGGTGGGTTTCCATCGCCAACGTCTGCACCTGCATGACCAGGGTGTCGCCAAATTGATCGACCACCACACCGGGCAGCCCGTCGGATTCCGACCACACCAAACGGCGGAACGAAGCGTTTCCTGCCGTCGCCCGCCGCTCCACGGCATCGCTCAACCGCGTCCGCAAATAGCCGCCATCGAGGGAAATCGAGCCCGCCGCCAGTCGCCGCCAAATGATTTGAGATCGGCTGTTGTAAATGCCACTGCCCAGCATCCGTCCGCGGCGGTCTCGGGCTTCCACGACTTGGCCGTCGTAGTCGGCAGCGAGGAGCTCCTCGACTTCATTGGCGAAGATCCACGGATGTCCCGCCAATACGCGACCCTTGGCATTAGCTTTTAGTTTGATGAATGGCGCTTCGGACATGGGCGCGGATCATCAACGGCCCCGCCGCCAAAGGAAGCTCCAAATCCGCCCACCCCTTTCACCGTGCGAGGAACGCACCGCACCATTTGGGAAAGAAAGCGCTACCGCGAGCGGGCCACCATCCCCCCGCTTGTCCCGATTTCACCGAATCTTGCCGGCATCATTCTTTTCGGGCTCCGCCAACAAGGGTCTCTGCCCGTTGTGAAAACCGGTCGCATCTTCATATCCTTGGGGCGCACGTTTTAACATCACACCAATGATGGCCGCAATGATGAGATAGACGCCGAAAAGTATCAGAAGAACGTTCATGTAGGGGTTTCTACTAACGACACTCTAACCGCATACTTGAGCGCGTCTACCGAGATGGCTGCTAGCAAATTGTAAAAAAATCTCGCCCTAAAGCGCCCCCCTGGCCGCTTCTCCCCTGCAACGGCGCTCGTCAGACCTTGACGCTCAACCGCCCGCAGCGGACGCTCGCCGGTTTCGTCATGACGCCCGCCCAGGAAATCGCCCGCCGCCGCACCTTTGCGATCATCTCGCATCCGGATGCTGGCAAGACCACCCTCACCGAGAAGTTTCTTCTTTACGGCAACGCGGTGCATTTGGCGGGATCCGTCACCGCGCGTAAAAACCAACGCTCAACCACCTCCGACTGGATGGCGCTCGAGCGCCAGCGTGGCATCTCGGTTTCATCCACCGTGCTCCAATTCGACTACCGCGGCCACGCGGTGAACCTCTTGGACACCCCCGGTCACAAAGATTTCTCGGAGGACACCTACCGCGTGCTCACGGCCGTCGATGCCGCCCTCATGGTGATCGACGCGGCCAAAGGCATCGAGCCGCAGACGCGCAAACTCTTCGAAGTGTGCCGCCGCCGCGGCGTGCCGATTTTCACTTTCATCAACAAGTGCGACCGCCCCACCCTCGATCCGCTCGCCTTGATCGATGAACTCGAATCCGTGCTGGGCCTGGCCCCGGTGCCGGTCACCTGGCCCTTGGGCAACGGCCCGAGTTTCCGCGGCGTCTACGATCTGCGACACAAGGACGTTCACCTGTTCGAACGCACCCCGGGCGGCGCGTTCCGCTCGCCCGAAAGTGTGTCCGACTTGTCCGATCCCATCGTGAAGGAAAAGCTCGATCCCGATGACTACGCCGCCGCCGTCGAACAACTGGAAATGCTGGAGGGCGCGGGTCACGCCTTCGACCTCGCGGCGGTCCACGCTGGGCAGCAAACACCGGTGTTTTTCGGTTCCGCCGTGAACAACTTCGGCGTCGACCTGCTGCTGCAGGGATTTCTCCACGACTCGATTCCCCCGACCTCGCGCAACTCCGTCGCGATGAACTCGCCCGGCATGCCCGCGCCGACCGATGCCCGTGAGGTCTCCGTGACCCACGAAAAATTCTCGGCCTTCGTTTTCAAGATCCAGGCCAACATGGACCCCAAGCATCGCGATCGCATCGCGTTCGTGCGCGTCTGTTCCGGCAAGTTCTCCCGCGACATGGTGGTGACCCATCAGCGCACCGGTAAAAGCGTGCGACTGTCCTCGGCGCACAAACTCTTCGGTCAAGACCGTGAGACCGTCGACGAAGCCTGGCCCGGCGACGTGATTGGCCTCGTGGGCCACGATGCGTTTGGCATCGGCGACACCCTCACCGAAGACCGCACCATCGCCTACGACGAGATCCCTCGCTTCGCGCCCGAAGTCTTCGCCTGGCTCACCAACCCCACGCCCGCCGATGCGAAAAAATACCGCGCCGGCTTGGAGCAGCTGTTGCTGGAAGGGGTCATGCAGTCCTTTGAGGTGCGCCACGCGCCCCCCGGCGCCACCTTGCTCGCCGCGGTCGGCCCCCTGCAGTTCGAAGTCGTGCAAGCGCGCTTGGAAACTGAATACAACGCCAAGTCCCGGCTCACCCCCGCACCCTTCGAGCACCTACGCTGGATCGCCCCACATCCCTCGCTCGACACGCCCGAGAACCTACTCATGCCCGGCGGCGTAAACCTCGGCAGCGACAAATTTGATCACCCCGTGATCCTCTTCCCCAACGACTGGACCATGGACTACTTTGTGGAGAAGAACCCCGACCTGAAACTCCACGACCAACCGATCGAGTTGGTGGAGTAAGAGCTCGTTTTTTCCCGGTCGCTCCGGCTGCAGCGGATATATCCGCCCGGTGATTCGAGCCGCGAAGAGCTCGATCGTTCGAGTCGTATCCACGGCTCGCGCGGTTCCGGAAATTTTTGCGTAGATCCATGTAGTGCGCCACCAATTTGGTGACCAAATCGGCGGTAGCAGCGCTCTCGTATCCTCGCTTTAGCTACGCCCCAACTGCCATCGAACTGCATCCTTACGTCGGTGCATCCCCTCTAAAGCAGGGGAAAACGATTAAGTTCAAAAACGGGTTTGCATTTTAATGATCGGACTTCATGAAAACCCCCTATTTTCCTCATTACGAGCAGTATATGTATTTATACTTACCGATTATTTAATGAAATTTCATCACTCGCCGTAAGCCCGGAAGCTTTCCGGGCCGCACTGCAACTTTCCCGTTTTAATCCTCTTTCACGTCTCCGCCTGAACTCACCATCCATGTCACTTCGATCCGTCGTTCCTTCGTCTCTGCTGCAATCAATCTGCCAAGCGCTTCCCACCCTCCCGGGTCTGTTCTCTTCCCGGACTCGGACCGGAACCCGGAACCGCGCTTCCCGCACCAAGGATATGGGAACTCTGCGCTGCATCCAAATCTTGTTGTGCTGTTTCGCTCCTGCGTTGGTGGCAGAAGCCGACACTTTGGATGCGGACAAAGGCGCACTGACGGTTCCTGCTTCATCATCTAGGCCTGCCCCCATCCCTACTCCCACGCGAGTCCCGGGAGATATTGCCTTTGTGCGTTACAATACCGACGGCACCGACGGTTTTTCTTTCGTGACCCTGGTGGAGTTGGAGAGCAACGAAGCCATTTACTTCACCGAACAAGGATGGTCCGGCTCGGACTGGCAGTCCAACACCGAAACTCATTATCGCTACAACGCTCCCAGCAGCGGATTGGCTCAAGGCTCGGTCGTTCACGTGGAAGAAACAACGACCGACACCATGACGGTAACTGGTGGAGGTTCCATGACTTTGGTAAGCGGCAGCGGTTTTTCGATATATGCCGGCGATCAAATACTCGCCTACACCAGTTCTTCAGGCGCAGCCCCCTCGTCCCCCAATTTCATTGCTGGTATCCATGGCGACTACAATTGGGCCCCGGGCAAATACGACCCCACCACCACGTGGAATCAGACCGACCCCACCGCCGTGTCTGACTCCGCCCTCCCCACCGGTTTGATCAATGGTGCCACTGCCATTTCCCTGTTCCCCAATCCTGCCCATCGCGAGACGACTGACTCAGACTACAACTCCACCGCCGACGACTCCACGCTCGTATCGGCCTCTTACTACGGCGAGCGGGACAACGCCTGCTATAAATCGACGGCTCCCACCTCTGGCAGCCGCACCGAGCTGCTCTATGCGCTCAACAATCCGGCCAATTGGGACAGCGATAACGCCAACCCTTACGGCACCGGCGACACCATTTCATCCCTCACCGTAAGTGACGACGCCTCCACCGGTGTGAAACCCATCGGCAGCCCCCGCACTTCGCTACGTCCCGGAGACCGCACCCTGGAATCCTTCACCGTGCCCGCCGGCTCCGATCGACTGCTGCTCGTCGCGGCTGCCAATTCCGGATCGACCGATATAACCACGGTGACCTTCGGAGGCACCGCGATGACCCAGGTGGGCGAACGAGAGGACGGCACCGCCGTCGACTCGATTTGGGTCCTTCCCCTCGGCACCTCGGCTTCCAGCACGAGTGGTAACGTGGTGGTGACTCACGCCGCCTCGGGCGACGTGCAATTCATCCACGCCATCGCCTTTTCCGGCGCGGCCCAGTCCAGTTCCACCTCCAGCCTGCAAACCGCTCAGGCCACCAGCACGACCGCTTCGTCGCTCTCTGTCACCAGCACCAGCGGCGACATGGTTTTCGAAGTCTTCGATGTTTATCGCGGCAGCGCTCCGGCTGTATTGACCCCCGGTAGCGCCCGGACCCTCACCGGTCTTTCTCCCATACCTCTTAGCAGCGGTTACGGAATCTTCACCACCGGATTCAAACCCGGCGCTTCATCCGTCGCCATGGACTGGACCCACAATGGCAGCGCTCATCTTCACCTCGCGTTGAATATCAAACAGGCATCCGGCAACGCGACGCCCACCGACATCGCGTTGAGCAGCAGTGCGGTGAACCAGTCCGGTGGCACGAACGCGTCGGTGGGCACGCTCTCGACGACGGACAGCGACAGTGGCGACAGCCACACCTACACCTTGGTTTCCGGCACGGGCGCCACCCACAACGGCTCGTTCAACATCAGCGGCAGCACCCTGCGGGCGAACGACGCCTCCGCCCTCGCGGCGGGTGACTACGCCGTGCGCATTCAGACCGACGACGGCAACTCCAGCGGCACCTACGCGGAGGCCTTCACCATCACCGTCTCCGACGATGTCGCGCCGGCCGCGCCCTCGACGCCGGACCTTGCCTCCAGCTCGGACGCCGGCACGTCCAACTCGGACAACATCACCACGGGCACGACGCCCACCATCACCGGCACGGCCGAAGCCGGTGCCACGGTCAAACTCTACGACACCGACGGCACGACCCAGATCGGCAGTGGCACGGCCACCGGTGGCAATTGGTCAATCGTCACGTCCACCCTCTCCGAAGGCGAACACACCATCACAGCCAAGGCCACCGACGCCGCCAACAACACCTCCGTCGCCTCCAGCGGCCTGACTATCACCTTGGACAACACCGGTCCGGTGATCACCAGTTCGACCAGCCCGTCCTTCACCTACGGCACCGCGGCCGACTACACGCTGACGGCCAGCGGCAGCCCGGTCACCTTCACCGCCCCCGTCGGTCTCCCGGCCGGGTTGAGCATGAACGCCAGCACCGGCGTCTTCAGCGGCACGCCCTCCACGATCGCCACCAGCAACCACGTCGTCCAAGTTGGCGACACCGCCGGTAACTCCACCGGTGCGCTACTAACGATCACCGTTAACGCCGCGCCGCTCACCGTCACCGGCCTCACCGGCGACGCCAAAACCTACGACAAGACCACCACCGGCAGTGCCTCCGGCACCGCCGTCCTCGCCGGCATCGTCGGCTCCGACGACGTGTCCCTCGGCGGTTCCCCCGTCTACACCTTCGCCTCCGCCGGCGTGGGCACCGGGATCACGCTCAACACCACCGGCTTCACCCTCTCCGGCACCGATGCGAGCAAATACACCCTCACCCAACCGACGCTCTCCGCCAACATCACGGCCAAGCCCCTCACCGTCACGGGAGTGACCGGAGTCAACAAAGCCTACGATTCGACCACCACCGGTGCTCTCAACACCTCCGGCCACGCCCTCGTGGGCGTGGAGTCCGGCGACACCGTGACCCTCGACGCCGCCGGCGGCACCGGCACGTTCGCGGATGAACACGTGAACACCGGCATCACCGTCACCGCCTCCGGCCTCGCGCTCGCCGGCGCCGACGCGGCCAACTACACCCTCACCCAGCCCACCGGCCTCACCGCCGCCATCTCCGCGATTCCGCTGACCATCACCGGCGTCACCGCCTCGGGTAAAGTCTACGACGGCAATACCACCGCCACATTGGTCAACACCTCCGCCGCCCTCTCCGGCACCATCGGAGGAGACGACATTGCCCTGGGCAGCGGCAGCGCCACCGCCACCTTCGCCTCCGCCAACATCGGCACCGGCATCACCGTCACGCCCACCGGTTACGCCCTCTCCGGCACCGACGCGGGCAACTACACCCTCGCTCAGCCCACCGGCCTCACCGCCGACATCACCGCCAAAGGTCTCACCATCACCGGGATCTCCGCCTCGGGTAAAACCTACGACGCCACCACCGCCGCCGCCCTCAACACCGCCTCCGCCACCGTCGTGGGCAAAGTGGGCTCGGACGACGTGAGCGCCGACTTCGGCAGCGCCACCGGCACCTTCGCCGACAAAACCATTGGCACCGCCAAAGCGGTCACCGTCGCCAACGTCAGCCTCTCCGGCACCGCCGCAGGCAACTACACCATCAGTCAACCCACCGGGTTGACCGCGGACATCACGGCGGCCCCCTTGACCATCACCGGTGCCACCGCCACGGGCAAAGTCTACGATGCCACCACCGCCGCCACCCTCGGCGGCACGCCCTCCCTCGTCGGTATCCAAGGCAGCGACACGGTCAACCTCGCCACGGCCAGCATCGCGGGCTCCTTCGCCACCAAATCCATCGGCACCGCCAAAGCGGTCACCGCCCACGGCTACGCCATCTCCGGGGCCGACGCGGGCAACTACACCGTCGCTCAACCCACCGGCCTCACCGCCGATATCACGGCGGCTCCGCTGACCATCACCGGGGTCACCGCCGCGGGCAAAACTTACGACGCCACCACCGCCGCCACCCTCGGCGGCGCTCCCACCCTCGTCGGTATCCAAGGCAGCGATACCGTCACCGTGGCCACGGGCGGCATTGCCGCCACCTTCGCCGATGCCAACGTCGGCACCGGCAAGGTGGTGACCGCCACCGGCTACGCCCTCGCCAGCACCGATGCCGGCAACTACACCCTGTCGCAGCCCACCGGCCTCACCGCCGACATCGCCGCCAAGGGCCTCACCATTGCCGGAGTCACCGCCGCGGGCAAAACCTACGACGCCACCACCACCGCCGTCCTCAACACCGGCTCCGGAACCGTCGTCGGAAAAGTGGGCTCGGACGACGTGACTGCCGACTTCGGCAGCGCCACCGGCGCCTTCGCCTCCAAAACCATCGGCACAGGTAAAAGCGTCACCGTCACGGGCGTCACCCTCACCGGCACCGCCGCGGGCAACTACACCGTCGCCCAACCCACCGGCCTCACCGCCGACATCACCGCGGCGGCGTTGACCATCACCGGCGCCACCGCCGGCAATAAAGTCTACGATGCGTCCACCACCGCCACCCTCGGCGGCACACCCACACTCGTCGGCATCCAGGGTAGCGACTCGGTCAACCTCGCCACGGCCAACACCGCGGGCGTCTTCGCCGACAAAACCATCGGCACCGCCAAAGCGGTCACCGCCCACGGTTACGCTATCTCCGGCGCCGACGCGGGCAATTACACCGTCGCGCAACCCACCGGCCTCACCGCCGACATCACCGCGGCACCGCTGACCATCACCGGTGCCACCGCCGCGGGTAAAACCTACGACGCCACCACCACCGCCACTCTCGGCGGCACCCCCGCCCTCGTGGGTATCCAAGGCAGCGATACCGTGAACCTCGATACCGCTGGCATATCCGCCACCTTTGCCGACAAGACCGTCGGCACCGCCAAGGCCGTGACCGCCACCGGTTACGCCCTCTCCGGCACCGACGCCGGCAACTACACCCTGTCCCAACCCACCGGAATCACCGCCGACATCACGGCGGCCACCCTGACCACCACCGGCACCACCGCATCGAACAAAGTCTACGATGCCGGCACCACCGCCGTCCTCGACACCGGCTCGGCCGTGCCAGTCGGCGTCATCGGTTCCGACACGGTGACGATCAATGGCTCCAGCGCCACCGGCACCTTCGCCGACAAAAACGTCGGCACCGGCAAACCTGTCACCGTCACCGGTCTGGCCCTCGCGGGAGCCGACGCCGGCAACTACATCCTTACCCAACCCACGACCACCGCCGACATCACCGCGGCCACGCTAACGGTCGCGGGCACCACCGCCCAGCACAAGGCCTACGACGGTAACACCACCGCCACGGCCGACTTCGGCTCCGCCACCCTCGGCGGTATCCTCGGCACGGACACCGTGACCCTCGACAGCTCGAGTGCCACCGCCACCTTCGCCGATGCCAACGTGGGCACCGGCAAAACGGTCACGACCGCCAACCTCGGCCTCGCCGGCACCGACGCGGGCAACTACACCCTCACCGCGCCCACCGCCACCGCCGACATCACCGCCATCGCGCTCACCATCACCGGTGTCACCGCCGGGAACAAAACCTACGACGCCACCACCACCGCCACCCTCAACACGAGCGGGGCCACCCTGGTGGGCATCGTCGGCTCCGATGCCGTCACCCCGGTCGACGGCGCCGCCACCGGCACCTTTGCCGACAAAAACGTCGGCACCGGCAAAACCGTCACCATCACCGGCTTTAGCCTCGGAGGCGCTCAGGCCTCCAACTACACCGTGGTTCAACCCACGGCCACCGCCTCCATCACGACCCAGGCGGTCACCGTCACCGGCATCACCGCCGCCGACAAACCCTTCGACAACACGACCGACGCGACGCTCGACCTCACGGGCGCCACGTTGCACGACGTCATCGGCGGCGACGACGTCACGCTCAACACCACCGCGGCCCTCGGCACCTTCGACACCGAAGACAAAGGCACCGACAAGGTGGTCACCATCACCGGGCTCACCCTGACCGGCACCGATGCCGGCAACTACAGCCTCACCTCCCCGACCGCGCTGGCCGAAATCAGTGCCAAGGAACTGACCATCAGCGGTGTCACGGCGGCCTCCAAGGTCTACGACGACACCACGCTGGCGACCCTCGATACCAGTGCCGCCTCTCTCGTTGGTATTGAGACCGGCGATACGGTCACCCTCGATTCCTCCGCGGCCGCGGCGGCCTTCGACACCGTCCTCATCGGCACCGGCAAAACCGTCACCACCAGCGGCTTCGCCCTCACCGGGGCCGACGCGGAAAACTACGCGCTCGTGCAACCCACCACCACCGCTGACATCACCGCCCGCGAGATTACCCTCACCGGTCTGGCCGCCCGCGACAAAGCCTACGATGCGACCACCACGGCCGACATCGATGAAAGCGGCCTCACGCTCGTCGGGGTCCAGGGCGATGACGACGTCACCGTCGACTCCTCCGGAGCCACCGCCCACTTCGCCGACAAACTCGTGGGCACCGGCAAATCCGTCACCCTGGCCGGCGCCACGCTGACCGGGGCCGATGCCGGCAACTACACCCTCACGTTGCCGACGGACCTCACCGCCGATATCACCGTCACCAACCTCACGGTGATCGGCGCCACCGTCACCCCCAAGGTCTACGACGGCACCACCGTCGCCTCCCTCGACTTTAGCGGCGCCAGCCTCGCCGGTATCCAGGGCAGCGATACCGTCACCCTCGACAGTTCCGGTGCCACCGGTTCCTACAGCGACGCCACCGCCGGCTCCGGCATCACGGTCACCGTCACCGGAGTTGCCCTCGCCGGAACCGATGCGGGTAACTACACCGTCAGCCAACCGTCCCTCACCGGTGCCATCACCAAGGCGCTCGGCGCGATCACCTTCGCCGATCTCACCCAGACCTACACCGGCAGCGCGTTGGAGCCCACCGTCACCACCACGCCGAGCGGCATGACGGTCAGCCTCACCTACAACGCAGCCGCCACGGCGCCCACCAACGCCGGCACCTACACCGTCGAGGCCACCATCGTGGACGCCAACTACCAGGGAGCCGATGATGACGACTTTGTCATCGAGAAGGCCAACCAGACCGTCACCATCGGTGCCGTTGGCACACTCACCGCCGGTATCGCCACCGAGTTGAGCGCCACCGCCTCCAGCGGACTCACCCCGGTGACCTTCGCGGTGACCTCCGGAGCGGCCACGCTCAGTGGATCGACCCTCACCGCGCTGTCCACCGCGCCGATCACGATCACCGCCGCCCAGGCCGGGGACGCCAACTTCAACGCGGCTTCCGCCACGGTCACGATCACCTCGATCGTCAAGCAAAGTCAGACCATCACCTTCGATGCCCTGACCAACCGCCAGGCCAACGGTGAAGCCTTCGATCTGCAGGCCACCGCCTCGTCGGAACTGCCCGTCACCTTCACCATCGTGAGTGGTCCGGTTATGCTCAGTGGCAACACCGTCACCATGACCGGTGCCAGTGGCACCGTCACCGTGCGCGCCGATCAAGCCGGCGATGCGGTCTTTGCCGCCGCCGCCCCGGTGACCCAAACCTTCGAGGTGACGCAAGCCGGTCCGTTGATTTACTTCGGCACGACCAACGAAGGCACCGAATTTGCCGTGGAAATCCCCGAAGACTCCACCATCGGCACCCTCTTCGGTCTGATCACCCAAACCGGCCAATACTACATCCTCACCTTCCAAGTGAACGAGGACCGCAGTATCACGGCCCTGAACCTGCAAATCCTCGGCGATCCCGTCACCGCGGCGACCAGCCTCGCCACGCATCCGCTGCGCAAGCGCGTGGGCAAGGATCTGCCGGCGAGCGCCCGTGACCTCGCCTATACCTTCACCGGCACGATACGAGGCGGGGTCCTCAACCTCGCCATCGCCGAACTCGGCGTCACCCTCTCCGGAGCGGTGGAACCGCCCGAAGGCCCCACTGCGACCATCGCCGGCCTGTATGAGTCCAACAGCCTCAACTCCGCCAATGGCACCACCACGTCCATCGTCGGCACCACCGGCAAGGTCTACGTGATCGCGGTCACCCCGGGCCTCATCACCGGCGGCTCCGGCACCGTGGCGAGCAACGGCTCCTTCAACATCAGCACCGCCCAACAGGCCACCATCATCGGCAACGTCGATGCTCCGAGCACGACGGTCACCGGCACCATCCTCCTGCCCGACGGCACCGAGGACGACTTCGCCGGCCTCTCCACCGGCACGCTGCGCACCGACCGCTTGATCAACCTCTCGACCCGTGCCCACGTTGACGCCACCACCGACTCCGGCGCCCTCGTCGCTGGCTTCGTCATCGGAGGCGATACGTCCAAGCGCGTGCTGCTGCGGGCGATCGGACCGGGCCTGGCCCAGTTCGGTCTCACCACCGCGTTGCCCGACCCGCAGGTCACCGTTTACAACGCCACCGGTGAAGTCGTGGCCGAAGTCGACAACTGGGGTGGCGACGACGCCACCGCCGAAGCCATGAGCACCATCGGCGCCTTCCCGTTGGCCGCGGACAGCCTCGATGCGGTTTACACCACCGAACTCGCTCCGGGCGCCTACACCATGCGCGTCACCAACAACGGTGACGCCGGCGTGGCCATCGCCGAGATCTACGACGCTTCCGAGAATCCCAACTCCGAATACCAGCGGCTGATCAACATCTCCTCGCGCGGCCGCGTCGTCGGCGGCGAAGGCGTGCTCGTGGGCGGCTTCATCGTCACCGGCAACAGCCCCAAGCGCGTGCTGGTTCGCGGCGCCGGTCCCGGTCTCGGTGCCTACGGCGTCCCCGGCGTCCTCTCCGATCCCAAGCTCACCGTCTACGACGCCAACGAGCAAGTGGTCGCTCGCAATGACAACTGGGAAACGCCGGCTCCGGTCAAAGTCGGTCAACGCACCGCCTCGGCCGCCGAGATCACCGCCGCCAACGCCAACGTCGGTGCCTTCAGCTTCGCCACCGGCGGCACCGACGCGGCCCTGATCATCACGCTGCGCCCGGGAGCCTACACCGTGGAACTCAGCTCCGCCGCCGATGCCGCGGTGGCCGCCGGCAACGCCCTCATCGAAATATACGAAATCCCCGAATAGGACCGCGACGAACTCCCTCGTGCCTCCCTCTCCAGCCCCGGTTCTTCGCGAACCGGGGCTTGTTTTTGCCCGTCAGCCTCGCCTTGCTTGCGCTTTTCCCCGGACAACTTCCTTTCCCCATGGCTAAACCTGACATCTTCATCGGCACCGACAGCGGTGCGACCACTTCGAAAACCGGCGGCATTTTTGCCGATGGCACCGTGATCTCCCAGGAGTTGCGCCAAAGCTCCACCAATTCCAAGGACGGCACCGCCGCCGTCATCGCGGGTTGGGTCGAGGGCGTGCGCGGATTCCTCGTCGACAACGAGATCACGTGGGATCAGGTCCGGGGCGTTGGTCTCGCACTGCCCGGTCCCTACCAGGCCTACGGGGTGCTCGATAAGTCGGCCAACCTGCCGGCCAGTTTTGAAGGCTGGAACTTTCTCGCCGACTACACGGCTGCGTTGAGCGCGGAAGCGGGACGTCCGGTGTTCGTGGCCACCGGCAACGACGGGGATCTCGGCGGCGTGGGCGAGGCTCACGCGGTCCGCGGTGATCGCAAGGTCGGCGTCATCCTGCTGGCTCCGGGATCCGGTCTCGGCTGCGCCTACGTCAATGCCGACGGCCTCCATCTCGGCGGTGACAACTTCGCCGGCATGGAAGCCGGTCACATGCCCGCACCACTGCACCTGCTCGGCAATGCGCCGGTTTACGAATGCGGTTGCGGCAAGGGCTGGGGTTGCATCGAAGCCTACACCACCATTTCCGGTTTACCACAACTGCTCCGCGACACGCTCAAGCGTTACCCCGATCACGAGCTGCACCAGTCCGAGCTGCCGATTAAACAGCAGTGTTTCTCGCTGCGTGATCGCGCTCAAGTCGGTGACCCGCTGGCCTTGGACATGTTCGACTTCCAAGCCAAGGCACTCGGTCTCCATGCCGCCAATCTCATCACCGCTCTCGATCCCGCTTACGTGGTCATTGGGGGCGGTTTGATCGATCCTGAATCCACCACGCCCGAGTTCCGGAAGCGTTATCTCGATGGCATCCGCGACGCCGCGCTGCCCTACTTGTTCCCCGCGCAACGCGCGAACATCCAATTCGTGCCCGCCACGCTCGGCGAACTTTCCCAATCGATCGGAGCCGCTTTGCTGGCCCGCCACCGTCCGGCGTTGAACTGACACGCTATTCCCCCGCCAGTGACCACCGGCAATCGCTGATTGCCCGATGGTCGATCGGAAAATCCCGGTAGAGCCGGGATTTTTTTTGGGGATTGATGGCGGATTCGGTCTCAAAATCCCGCTTTGGGATACAGAGACCCATGATTCGGCCATCCTTCATACTCATACCGCTGCCACGGTCGGCAGTGACGTTGATCGTTTTAAACTCCGTCAAACCGAACAGATGGAGCAGCGAAAAGTCTTTACGCGAATTCGTCCAATTGGAGCACCGTAGGTTGAATGGACATGCTCCCCTCGACCCTTCCAAGGGCGTGAGTAGCACACCACCATTCCCCCCTCGCCAATCACCTACGTAAAGTGGAACGGCGAACAAACCCCGGCGAAGGCGTGCATAGCATTCTCCGATCATCGGCCGACAAAGACCCAACCGACTTGCAGGCCGAGCAGATCAAAACGTTTAACACATTAACTTGTAGTATCTTATATTAAGACACCAACCGCCACACGAACCTAGGAAACCCCATTCACATGACCTCGACCTTTGAATGAAAACTCAACACCGCCATTCATGAAATCTAAATCCCGCCCCTGCCAAGTTTCACCTACCTGTTATAGCCGACGCCCTCTAGCGGCTGCGTTGCTGTTGATCTCACTATTCTTCGCGTTATCCGCGCGTGCGCAGATAACCATCATTTTCAATCAAACCGGCGGCGATGTCATCGCCAGCTATTCGGGTAATTGGGCGGTATCCGGTTTGTCGTGGACGACTCCGGGTCAACATTCGAACATCTCCGAGTTTAATTTCTATGCTATGGGCCAGGATAATGAAGAATGGTCGACCGCCTTTTCTACAGTTTCTGGATACTTGCCGTGGCTGAGCGTCGATGCCACTTCGGCAAGCGGAGATTCATTCGGGTTTGCGGTCAATGGCTCCATATACGGACCAGCGGGGTTTACTCCTAGCACAAGTATAGCCGGGTCGCTATTTTTCGCGGATAAATCACTAGCCGATCTAGGAATGTCATCCGGTGACTTCGGCACGCTCAGCGGGGCAGGCACCGTGAATTGGTCGGCCTCGCTCTCGGCCGTGCCGGAGCCGTCGAGCTACGCAGCGATGGCCGGAGCCGGAGTTCTGGGGTGGGTCTGCTGCCGTCGCCGCCGCAACACCGGGCAACACGGCGTTCCCATCGCGCAGACCGGAATCGCGGAGTCGGGCAGTTCCTAACCTTGAGCAGAGTCGTCTGCCGTCGGCTCGGCCACATCACCGGGCTGCGATGGCAGCGAGCGCCACCGGTCCGCCTCGGCCGTGCGCCCCAGGCCCTCGTAAAGTCGCACCACCCGGTCGCGCGCTTCATCGAGACGAAACTGCAAGTCGGCGGGAATGGTTGTCCCACGGTCTCGCAAACCGCGAAAGCCTTCCAACAACCGGGGTTCGGCCTCGTCATAACGTTGCTGTCCAAGGAGGGCCTCCCCGAGCAAGCTGTGGCTGTTGAATGTGGTCCAGGCGTCGGGTTCCTCTCGGTCCCGGAACGCGACCACCTCCCGCAAAATCGGCTCCGCCTCCGCAAATTCGTTTTCGGCCAGCAATTCGGTCGCGAGAACCGTCGCAACTCCCATCACGTGACCGGACGGCAGATTTTCGGCCTCGCGCGCGGCGGCCAACTGTTGGCGTCTCCAACCTACCGCGGTTGCGATATCGCCGAGCGCAGCATGCGAGTCGGCCAAACGCTCCAGCGCCCTTCTGCGGTAGGCGTGGCTCACGCCGAAGCGTGCAATGAGAGCCTCGGGAAGTGGATTGAGAACCGCGATCGCCTCCGCATAGCGCTTCAGATCGTAATAGGAGTTCGCAAGGTTGAGGGCGGTAATGAGCGTGTTCGGGTGATCGGTGCCGAAAACCTTGGCGACGACTGCCTGTAATTGCTCCTTCGTCTTGAGCGCGTCTTCTGGACGTCCATTTCTCCCGTAGACCATCGCCAGATTATTGAGGGCGGCGAGGGTGATCGGATGCTCGTCGCCCAGAACGCGCCGACCGGTCCCGGCCGCCTCCTCCAACAGGGGTTCACTCGCCACGTAGTTCTCTCGTTCGTTGTAGGTTCCCGCCAAGTTGATCAGCGCCGCGATTGTCTGAAAATGTTCGTCTCCCAACGCCTGGCGGGTGTTGGCCAGGAGTTCGAGTTGCAACACTTCGGCCTCCTCCAATCTTTCCAATTTACCATAGGTCTCCGCGAGATTGCTGAGGGTGTTGAGCGTCGCGGGATGATATTCCCCCAGCACCCTTTTGCGCGCGGCCAGCGCCCGGGTTTGCAGGTCCAGCGCCTCGTCGTCTCGATTGAGCAGCATGTAGGCGTTACCGAGGTTGCTCATTGCGAGGAGCGTATCCGGGTGCTCCGGGCCTAGGACGCGCAATCCATGGGCATAGACGTCTTGCTGAAGAGCAGCGCACTCCTCGAAGCGCCCCAGCAGATGGTAGGAGTCAGCCAGCTCGTTCATGGTTTCATAACGGCGGGGATAATCCGGGCCGAAACGCTCGGTTTGAGTCTCCAATATCCGACTCTGCAGTGTCGCGGCTTCTTCCAATTTACCTTGGTCGACGAAAGCACGCGCCAATAGCAAACCGACTGCCAACGTATCGGGGTGATCGTCGCCAAACTCGGCCTGACGCAGTTCCCATGCACGACGAAGTTGCGGTTCCGCGGCCCCCGCCTGACCGACGCCGATGTAGGATTGTCCAATGGCGGAACGGACGCCGGCTTCCGCCATGGGCAGCGCCTTGAAGCGATTACCGACTTGGACCGCCGCGCGATCCAAGGCCTCCCGGACTTTTAAATCAGGATTCGGCATTTCGCGCGCATCCGCCTGAACATTGCTATCGGCTTGGCGCAGCAGATCCTCCACCAGGAACTGATTGACCGCCGTTGCAGTGGCTGCCTCGCGCCGAGCTATGCGCTCCGCGTCGCGGGCGCGCAACGTCTGGCGCACACTGACAACGGTGGCACCGACCAAGATCAATGCCGCCATCACGACACTCGCACAAGCGAAGCGATGGCGGGCAACAAAGCGTTTGACCAGGTAAGCAACCGCGGGGGGATGCGCTAAAACCGGCTCCCGCCGCAGATAGCGTCGAACGTCGTCCGCCAGTTCCTGCGCACTCGCGTAACGCCGATCCCGATCTTTTTCGAGACAACGCATCACAATCCAATCGAGATCGCCGACCAAGACGGATCTGAGTTGTAGCGAGCCCGTGCGCCGTTTTTGCGCGACGGTTTGAGCGTCGTCCGCTGCCAGCGTGGCCAAACGACGCGATGGTCGCGACGGCGTCTGGTCACAAATAATGCGACGAATCTCCTCCATTCCGCTCCTCCGAAAGATCTCCGAACCGAAGGGCAATGCACCGGTGAGCATTTCGTAAAGCAGCACGCCCAACGCATAAACGTCACTTCGAGTATCGACGTCCCATTCCCGAGAATCCACCTGTTCGGGGCTCATATAGGGCGGCGTGCCCATCAGTTGATCCACGCGCGTAACCCAGCTTTTTTCCCCGAGTTGCCCTCTGGTGGCTTTGGCGATGCCAAAGTCGATGATTTTGGGAGTCGGCACCTCTCCTTCCATCGTGACCAGAATATTGGAGGGCTTGATATCACGATGAATGACCCCTTTCTGATGCGCGTGCTGCAGGGCGAGGCACACGCGGACGAAAAGGGTCAGACGCGCGTTCAGATCGAGTCGATGTTCATCGCAAAACGTCGTTAACGGCACGCCGTCGACGTATTCCATAACAAAATACAATCGTCCCGCAGTAGTCGTGCCGGCATCAAACACGCGGGCGATATCCGCGTGATTCATCATCGCCAAGGTCTGCCGCTCGAGTTCGAAGCGAGCAATCACCGCGCCGGTGTCCATCCCCAACCTGATGATCTTTAGCGCTACCTGACGCCTGACCGGTTGATGCTGTTCCGCCAGGAAAACGACCCCACCGCCACCTTCACCCAGTTTTCGGACAAAGGTATAGTTGCCGATAGAGTCACCGGGCTGTTCGCGAGCTTCTGCGGTCAACGGACCAAAGATAGGCTCTTCCAGAAAACTGCCGGACTGATCGTGAAACTCGAGCAAACTGCGGAGACGTTCACCCAAAGCCGGATCATTCTGACTCACTTGATCAAGTCGCGCCTCACGTTCTTCGCCATAAAGCGAAACCAACTCGGCAAAAAGAATTTCATCCGGTTTTGTATTCATCCCTCGATATTGACTTTGTAGATGTCACTCCGGCCTCAGTGCATTTTGGATCCCGTCACTCCAGCTGTTTAATCCGATTAACCTCCCGCAACAACCAAGCCCTCGCGTAACTCCAATCCCGCTCAGCGGTGCGCTGAGAAATCCCGAGAAGATCAGCCGCTTCCGCCAACGAAAGTCCCACGAAGTAACGATATCTCACCAAATCCGCTTTACGGGAGTCATGCGCCGCCAGCGCATCCATGGCATCGTTCACCAGTAGTAACGAGTCGTTATCAGGAGTCTCGGCGACATCGAAACCAGTGATATCCGCACTTACTCTAACCGCACCTCCCCCTCGGCGCAGCGCTTGTTTGCGGCGCGCATTATCGATGAGGATTCGCTGCATGATGACTGCGGCGGTGGCAAAAAACTGGGCCCGGTTCTCCCACGATTGGGAAGTGTTACCAGACAAACGAATCCAAGCCTCGTGCACGAGTGCAGTCGCCTGCAGGGTTTGGTCCCCGCTTTCATGGGAAATCTTCGCCGCCGCCATTCGACGCAGCTCATGATAAAGCAAGGGAAACAGCTCCCTCGAAGTTGCGGATTCTCCCGCCGAGGGAGTCGTGGGCGGGTTGGAGGCAGCAAGATGATTCATGGGAAGATTACGTGGGTGGTCCAAGATCGGTGATCGTCGGGTCGAAGGGACGAAGCCCGGCGACCTTTTTCATCTTTTTTGACACCTTCGCCCGATAAATTTTCGTGGGCACGTGCGGAGGGTAAAGTAGGCAACGGCAACGGCATTTGCATACGAAACAGACGCAGGGCTCGTTGAATCGCCACAATATATTTTCGACCCAAATTACTGCCATGCAGCACTTTTCATAATATTACCATAAAACCACTGAGGTCCTACCCCCGATCTGTTTATGATTTTCTCATCATCTCCCTTAATCGCAGAGGCGGAGCCATTCACTCGATCCAACATCGAAATTCAGAATTAAAATCCTTCCTTTACAGCCGGTCGCGAAGCCAGCGGAGTGAAATCATCTTGGCGCTACCGTTGTCACCAATGTCTTACCTCCGCAACCTGTTGGTCGCGTGTATGCTCATATGCTTCGCCAACGTCTCGCACGCCCAGGTCTACAAAGGCGCGATCGTCGTCAACGCCACCACGGGCGAGGTGCTGTTCGAGGATCGTTCCGACGTCGTCAGCCCGCCCGCCAGCGTGACGAAGTTAATGACGTTTCTCGTCATTCACGACGCCATCCAGGCCGGTGAGATCACGTTGCAAACTCCCGTCGAAGTCACCGCCGACGACGCCCGCATGGGCGGCACCCAGGTGTGGTTGAAACATCGCGAAGTGTTCCCGGTCGAGGAGCTGCTGTATGCACTCATGATTCAATCGGCCAACGACGCCGCGCACGCGTTGAGCCACGCCGCCGGCATCACCCGTGAACAGTTCGTGGACCGCATGAACGTCCGCGCCCGCGCCCTCGGCATGACCGATACCATCTGGCGGTCCCCGCATGGCCTGCCCCCGCGATCACGGCGGCTGGATGAAACCGACCAGACTTCGCCACGCGACCTCGCCAAACTCTCCCGCGCCTTGCTCAAGGAAACCGACGTCCTGCGTTACTCCTCGATCGAGCGCCGCCCGTTCGGCACCGGCGTGCGCGCCAAACCGGTGATGATGGACAACCACAACAATCTGATCGGCAAAGTCCGCGGTATCGACGGCCTCAAAACCGGCTTCACTCGTGCCGCCGGTTTCTGCCTCGCGGCCACCGCCGAACGCGACGGTCGCCGCATTGTTGCCGTGATCATGGGCAGCCCCACCTCCAAGGAACGCGACATCAAGATGGCCGAACTTATCGAGGACGCATTTGCCAAAATCCCGACCGGGCCCTTCCAGCGCATGCCCGCCGAATCAAAGCCCGCCGCCCCGGTCCCCCCCGCCACCGCTGATCCGGAACCCGCCCCCGCCCCGCTGCTGCAATTCACTCCCATCTCCCTCGACGACGAGGACTCCGACGACGCAGCGGATGAAGCCCCCGGAGACGAAGAACCCGAGACGGTTCGGTTCGAACTGCCCTACTGAAGGGCTGTCCCGTATGGCTCAATGCTCGTGCTGGAGCACAAACGCGATGACGCCGAGCACGACAAAAAGCACCGCGAGCAGGCCCGCTTCATAGTGTTCAAAGCGTTCGATGCGTAGCCGTTCGCTCCCCTTCAACGTCAGCCACGTGAGTAGCGTCATCCCACCCACCGCACCAAGCGCGAGGATGAGACTGAGCACCACGAATCCCCGCCAACCAAACTGCACGCCCGACAAATAGATCGGCAAAAAGCCTTCGCACGGTGAGAGCGTGAGCATGACAAACAACCCGCTCACCGCCGCCCAGTCGCCCCGATCCGGCTTCACCAACGGCGTGCCCTTCAGCTCCTCTTCCCAATGCGTGTGACCATGATCATGTTCGTGTGAATCACAGGCCTTGCTCGGCGCGTGCTCGCTCCCCGGAGGGTGATGATGGCACACTCCGCGCCCCGTCCACTGGCGGTAGCCGTAATAAATCGCGATCGCAAACAAGAGCCCCGATGTCACGAGGGGGAACGCATGGCCCAACGATTCATCCAACCGGAATCCAAACCACGCGATCGCCAATCCCAACAGACTGGTAAGCGCCACGTGTCCCAGACCCGCGCCGGCCACCATCGTCAATGTCCGCAAGGTCGTCCACCCCCGCGCCCGTCCCACCAGCACGAAGGGCAGCCAATGCGTCGGGATCGCCGCATGCAAAAACGCCACGGCGAAGCCAGTGGCGGCAATGGTGGCGAGGGCGGTGTCGTTCATGGGAGAATGGATTCGGCAGCGATGAAGCCTCCCATCCATCGGGAAGGGGCCCGCGCTGTCCAATGCGAACTCTAGCAAACTCGTCAATAGGCCCATCCGCGCACTTTTTCCTTAAGGTTCTCCCCCGCGCCCCGATATGAGATCAACCACCTCTATGCGCTCACCTCATTCTGCTCTCGGATCACTCGCCGCTATCGCCGGCATGATCTCCGCTCCCCATGCCACCGCCCAACTCACGTTGTCGGACCTCTCCGATATCTCGCTGGGCGACTACAACGACTCGGTGCTCGAGCTGGACATCGACGGTGACAGCGTGACCGACTTCAACATCTCGGTCTTCAATACCTTCTCTTCCGGACTCAACAGCCTAGGAACCAACGCCTCCGCCGAGAATCTCGGGTCACTCCAAGTCTTCGAGTTGGGCGACTCCATCAACAGCGGCTGGGATTTCAATTCCTACAGCACGTTTAACGACTTCGTCAGTGGCGGCACCCAATATGTGGGGGTCCAATTCGACATCTCCGGCAACACCCATTTCGGGTGGTTGGAATTCAATTTTCTCAACACCGAATTCATCGACGGCACCTTGGTCTCGGCCGGCTGGCAGGCTACGCCAGGAGCCACCGCCACCATCAGCGCCCTTTCCGCCGTGCCGGAACCCGCCAGCGCCGGGCTGTGGAGCGGCATTGCCGCCAGCATGGTCGGATTCTGGCGACGTCGACGCCGCACCTCCTGACCCGGAGTTGCCTCGCTCCCGGGATTCCGGGTTGCGATTCCCTTCGCGTGCTCACCAGCGTCTCGCCTCGTGAGTATCAGTCACCTCATCGCCCAAGCCCGCTCCCTCGACCTCACCGCGTCGCCGGAGCAGCGGCGCGTCACCCAGCGCGTCCTCGAACCGCGGCTCCCGGCCGTGACCTCGCGACTCGCGGCCTTGCGCGCCGAAGTCGACGCATCCCATGCCGACCGCATTCAAGCCGCGGCGTCATCCGACTCCGCTCACTCCGGTGCCTACGGCGAGATCAACTGGGCCCGCTACCCGATCGGGTTTTGCCGCCACATTCGCGACGCCGTGAAAGAGCGGCTGCCCCGCGATCCCATTTTTCAGGAACTCCTCGCCGCCGGGGTCGTGATCAAACCCGTCTTCATTTTCCTGCAGGGGTCCTATTTCCAAAACGCCCTGCAAATCGGCAACTACTACGTCGACGTCGCCAACGACACCGTGTTTCCCGAGAAACCCAAGCTGGAGTGGGCCCCGATCGACGAAGTTGATTTTGAAAACGTGGAGACGTGGCCGCGCTTTGCCACCGTCGCCGAGACCTACCTCAAGGTGGCGCTCTACCCCAACACCCTGTTCCCGCTCGCGTTTCCCGCCGCCCCATTTTTGGCCGTGCGTTCCAACGGCCGGATCGACCTGCTCGTCTCCCAGCATCAAATCGCCCTCAAGGATCTTGGCGACGACCTCCGTCGCACGCGGACTCTGCTCGATGATCCGGTTCTGATGGAACGCCGTCTCCCCGAGCCCTACCGCGCCCTGCTCGAACACAAACTCGGAGGCAACCTCTTCGCCCAGTTCCCACTCGAGTTTGCCCCGTCCACGATCGACGACATCCGCGACCGGATCGTGCCCGAGTTCCAACAGCTCCTGCACCAACCCGACGCGAAGGCCTTTCCCGTGATCACCGAATACTTTAAACTGGTTGAACGCGCATCCCACCAGCTTCGGCGCTACGACTTGCGACCGTCGCCCGCCGAGCTCAACTCATTGCGCGACCAGGGCGAGTTGCCTCCGGCGTCAGCTTCGCCAGCGCATTGGAGTCTCGACTGACCATCTCGCGGCGAGAATCCGTTCCCGTTGACGGACCGGTCTTGTCCCCGGCCCCACTCCCACACTCAATACCGGCCCGCTCTCATGCCCGAAGCCACCGCTCCCGACCTCACCGCCGTCCGCACCTACCTGCTCGATTTGCAGGACCGCATCTGCGCCGGACTCGAACTAGAGGAAACCGGCTCTGCCCGTTTCGCGACCGATGCATGGACCCGTGCCGCCGGCGGCGGTGGCCGCACCCGCATTCTCACCGAGGGCGAGGTGATCGAAAAAGGCGGCGTCGCGTTCTCCCATGTTTTTGGCGACCAACTCCCGCCCTCCGCCTCCGCCCATCGCCCCGAGATCGCCGGTAAACCCTGGCAAGCCATGGGCGTCTCCCTCGTCATCCACCCGCGCAATCCCTACGTGCCGACCAGTCACGCCAACGTGCGTTTTTTCGTCGCCGATCCGGACGGCGAAAATCCGGTGTGGTGGTTCGGCGGCGGGTTCGACCTCACGCCCTACTACGGATTCACCGACGACGCCGTGCATTGGCACCGCACCGCGCGCGACGCCGTCGCGCCCTTTGGCGACAGTTACTATCCGAAGCTCAAAGAATGGTGCGACGACTACTTCTTCCTCAAGCATCGCCAGGAACCACGCGGCGTGGGCGGTCTGTTTTTCGACGACTTCAATGAACTGGGTTTCGACCAAAGCTTCGCGTTCATGCGCAGCGTCGGTGATCACTTCCTGCCCGCCTATCAACCGATCCTCGCCCGCCGCAAAGCCACCGCCTGCGGCGAGCGCGAACGCGACTGGCAGCTGTATCGGCGCGGCCGTTACGTGGAATTCAACCTCGTCTGGGATCGCGGCACTCTCTTCGGCTTGCAGAGCGGCGGTCGCACGGAGTCGATCCTCATGAGCCTCCCGCCCCACGTCTCCTGGAAATACGACTACCAGCCGGAACTCGGCACTCCCGAAGCCGACCTGCTCACCACCTACTTGAAACCACAAGACTGGTTGAACTTTTCAATCACGGATGAACCGGAAGGAACCCAAATTCAAACCAACCCCTGATCCGTGTTCTCTGTCTCCATCCGTGGTTAAACAAATCCTGACTCTCCGCCCATGACTTCCCGTGAACGTTTCCTCGCCGCCTGCGCCTGCCAACCGCTCGACCGCCCGCCGATCTGGGTGATGCGCCAAGCCGGGCGCTACCTGCCCGAGTATCGCGAGCTCAAAGCCAAGTCGTCGTTCCTGCACATGGTGCGCACGCCGGAACTCGCCCTTGAAGTCACGATGCAACCGTTGCGGCGCTACGCGCTCGATGCCGCGATTCTCTTTTCCGACATCCTCACCATCCCGGAGGCGTTAGGGCAGCCCTATCACTTCCGCGATCAGGGCGGCATCGGCATGGAGTATCGCATCGAAACCCGCGCCCAAATCGATGCCTTGGCCGGGGCCGACGCCGTGCCCGAAAAACTCGCCTACGTGCCCGCCGCGCTGCGACTCATTCGTCAGGAAGTAGCGGATACGAAAGCGGTGCTCGGCTTTGGCGGTTCCCCTTGGACGCTGGCCACCTACATGGTCGAGGGTGGCAGTTCCTCCGACTTTGAACGCATCAAGCTGTTGTTCTATACCGACCGCGCGATGTTCGATGCCCTGCTCGAAAAGCTCACGGCCGCACTCATCACGTATTTCAAGATGCAGATCGAAGCCGGGGCCGATGCCATTCAGATCTTCGACTCCTGGGGCGGCATCATCGCCGGGCCCGACTACGAAGCCGCTTCCCTGCAATGGATCAAACGGATCGTGGCGGCCATGCCGGCCGATTTTCCCATCATTCTCTACGCCAAGGGCACGGCGCCCCATCTCACCGACCAGGCGTTCAGCGGCGTGCGCGTCGTGAGCATTGACTGGACCAGCGACCTCGCCATCGCGCGTCGCAACCTGCCCGCCAATGTCGCCGTGCAGGGCAATCTCGACCCCGTGCTCATGCAGACCGAACCCGAGATCGTCGCCCGCGAAACGACGCGTTTGCTCGAATCGATGCGCAACTTGCCGGGACATATTTTCAACCTCGGCCACGGCATCACCCCGCGGGCCAAACTCGCCTGCATGGAGTCTCTGGTCGCGACGGTGACGAACTGGAAATGAGCGCCCCCCGACGCGTAGCAATCATCGGCGCCGGCGTCACGGGATTGAGCGCCGCCTACCACCTGCATCGCGCCGGAGCCGCCGTGCGGGTCTTCGAACGGTCGGACCGCGTGGGCGGGCCCGTGCATAGCACGCGGGACGGGGATTGGCTCGTCGAATCGGGTCCCAATTCGATCCAGGAAAGTTCGACCGAGCTCACGCGCCTGATCCAGGACATTGGACTCGACGAGGTCCGCAGCCCCGCTCAGGCCGCCGCGCGCAACCGCTACATCCTGCGAAATGGTCGCCCCGTCGCCGCCCCGTCTTCGCCTCCCGGGATTCTCACCTCCTCGTTGTTTTCTCTTGGCGGAAAATTCCGTCTGTTCGGCGAAGTGCTCAAGCGCCCCCGCGTGCGCCGCTCCGACGTGAATTTGGCCGATTTCGTCCGGTCGCACTTTGGCGACGACATTGTCGACTATGGTCTCAACCCCTTCGTTTCGGGCGTATACGCGGGCGATCCGGAGAAATTATCCGCCAAACATGCCTTTCCCTCCCTGTGGAAAATGGAACGCGAAACCGGCTCGATCATTCGCGGGCAAATCAAGGCGGCCAAACAACGACGGGCCAGCGGCGAGTCGGCCGGACCTCCCGCGATCATTTCCTTCCAAGACGGCCTCGGCATGCTGCCGCTCGCCCTGGCGAAACAGTTGCCCCCGGACGCGATCGAGTTGGGAGCCAGTGTGAACAGTCTCGTGCGGAGTGCGGACGGCTGGAAGCTGGTCTGGAATCGGTCGGAGCAAACCCAGACCGAATCGTTCGACCGCGTCCTGCTCGCGCTGCCGGCCGCGGCGCTGGCCCGCCTCTCCATCGGCTCGTTGGGCGAGTGCCCCCTGGCGGCCTTGGCAGACATCGACTACCCCCCGGTATCCGCGCTCTTTTTGGGCTATCGGCGCGAGCAGGTCTCGCACCCGCTTGATGGGTTCGGACTGTTGATGCCGCAGAAGGAGCACCGTCAAATTCTGGGCGTATTGTTTTCTTCGTCCCTGTTCGCCGGACGCGCTCCGGCGGGACACGTCGGGCTGACCGTCATGATGGGTGGCGTGCACCGCCGCGACCTGGGCACCGCTTCTCAGGAACAGCTCACGAAAATCGCCCGCGCAGAACTGGCCGCGGTGATCGGTGTCACCGGGGAGCCGGTCTACGCCCGATTACGGCAATGGCCCCGCGCCATTCCTCAATACACCCTGGGTTACGAACGCTATGTGAAAGCCATGGAGCAATGCGAAAACCAGCACTCCGGCCTGCTCATCGGCGGGCATGTGCGCGACGGCATCTCGCTGCCCAATTGCCTGAGTGCCGGAGCCAAACTCGCCCGGCGCGCGCTCGCTTAGCCCACGCTCGCATCGAGGTCGACCGACGATCGATCCGATCCGGCATCCAGGGCACTGCGCACCCTGCGGGCCAGTGCATTGGGCCCAAACGGCTTTTGCACAAACCCCACCCCGCGCTGCAGCGTGGTGGCGCTGATGATCGAACGATCGGTGTATCCCGACATGAACAGGACGCGCGTCTCCGGCGAAACCAACCGCAGCCAATAGGCCAACTCCTTGCCATCCATGCGGGGCATCATCACATCGGTCACCAAAATCTGGATGCGTCGGCATCCGTGCGCTTTCGCCAGCTCGAGCGCGTGCGCGCCGTCCTCGGCGGTCAGCACCGTGTATCCGAGATCCTCCAGATTGATCCGCACGAGATTGCGGACCGTGGGATCATCCTCGGCCAACAGCACGGTTTCGTTCCCGGTGGGCCTCACGCCGGGATCGGTGGCACCGGTCCGGCCCGGCGACTCGTAACTGGTCGGCAGAAAGAACCGCACCGTGGTGCCCGCGCCCTCCTTGCTGCCGACCATGATTTGCCCGCGGTTCTGGTGCACGATACTGTAACAGGTCGCCAGCCCGAGGCCGGTGCCTTTGCCCTCGGATTTCGTGGTGAAAAAAGGCTCAAACAGTTGCGACTGCACTTCCGGTGACATGCCCGTGCCGGTGTCTTCCACCGCCACCTCGACATAGGTGCCTTCCGGCATGCCCAGGGTGCCGACCACGGTCGCATCGGGCAAAGTGAGTGCACGGGTCGAAATCGTGAGGGTCCCGCCCTGGGGCATGGCGTCGCGGGCGTTGACCGCGAGGTTCAGGATCACCTGCTCCATCTGCGTGGAATCCGCCCGGACCACCATCTCCTGCTCATCGAGCCGGGTCACCAGGGTGATGTTGGCATCCATCAGACGTTCCAACAGCTTTTGCATGTCGCGCACGACGTGATTGAGATCAAGCGATCGCGGCAGCACGGCGTGACGCCGACTCAAGATGAGCAATTGGCGACACAACGCCGCCGCCCGTTGCGAGCCATCCACAATGCACTCCGCGTGACTGCGGGACCTGGGATCGGGCAGCGTGGCCATCAGGATCTCGGAGTAACCGATGATCGCCGTCAGGATATTATTGAAATCATGGGCCACACCTCCGGCCAGACGACCAATCGCGTCCATTTTTTGGGCCTGCCGCAATTGCTCTTCGATCCGCTTGCGCTCCGTGATGTCTTCGATGAACCCCTCATAATAGAGGAGACGCCCGCGATCGTCGCGAACGGCCCGCGCGTGCTCCGATATCCAGATCACTTCGCCGTCCTTGCGCAGGACCTGATACTCCATGCCCCGCACCTCCCCGCGCAGATCCATGAGTCGCATGAACTCTTCCCGCACCGCCGGGTCGGCGTAGATGTTGCTGGAAATATTCTCAACCCCGTCGACCAACGCCGACGGCGATTCATAGCCGTAGAGCCGGGCCAACGCCGGATTCGCGAGCAGAAAACGCCCATCAGAGGTGGATTGAAAAATACCTTCGACGGCATTCTCGACAATACTCTGATAGCGTTGGAGCGACGACGGAAACGGCGGCACGCTCCCCTCCTCCGGGCCAGGCGGCGGGGTATTCAAATGGTTCATGGATGGTGCCCGGTGCCGCAAAGGTTGTGCCAAAATGACGACCATCTGCACGACTGCCATGAGGAGCGAAATATCACCAAACCGAGGGCCGTCCAACCCGTTAAATACCCTCCGACACCGGCGGGACCGCGATGGGTTTGAGCAGCGGAGACGGTCCCCACCGCCCCCATCCCGCAAATACCCGGTGGCCGTCCTTGACTCGCCATCCGCCCGGGGTAGCCTCCGCACCCTTTATTTCTGGATGGCGACTGACCTGAAAAACACCCTGCTGCTCCCTCAAACCGATTTCCCCATGCGAGCCAATCTCGTCAAACGGGAGCCGGAGCGCTTGGCGCAATGGAACAAGCTCGACCTCTATCAGGCCATGCAGCGCCTCCGGGCCGACGCCCCGACCTTTGTCCTGCACGACGGTCCGCCTTTCACCAATGGTGACGTCCACATCGGCACCGCCCTGAACAAATCGCTCAAGGACATCGTTTGCCGCTACAAGACCATGCGCGGTTTCCGCACCCCGTATGTGCCCGGCTGGGACTGTCACGGCCTGCCGATCGAGCAAAAGGTCACCCGCGAAATCCAGGATTCCGGTGAAGACGTGACCACCGCCGAGCGCCGCGCTCGCTGCGACGCGTTTTCCGAGCGCTGGATCGGCATCCAAAAGGAGCAGTTCAAGCGCCTTGGCGTGCAGGCCGACTGGGCCAGTGAATACAAAACCAAGGCGCCCGCCTACGAAGCCGATATCATTCGCACCTTCGCCTCCTTCGTCGATCAAGGCATCGTCTACCGCTCGAAAAAGCCCGTTTACTGGTCGATTCCCTTCGAAACCGCCCTCGCCGAGGCCGAAATCGAATACAAAGACCACGTGTCGCCCGCCATTTGGGTGAAGTTCACGGTCCCGGCCGCCGAGGCCGCGAAATTCGGCCTGCCCAACGACAAACTCCTTTCGATCGTCATCTGGACGACCACGCCGTGGACCATCCCCGCCAACATGGCGATCGCGTTGAATCCGCGAGTCGACTACGTCGTCGCGGACCTCGGGGACGAGCGTATTCTCGTCGCGAAAGCGCTGCTCGACAGCGTGCTGACGTCGGCTAAACACGAGGGCGAAGCGCCCGTCGTGCACCAAGTCGTCGGACAGTCGCTCGAACATCTCGCCGCCCGCCATCCGTTTGTCGATCGAGCCTCCCCCGTCGTGCTGGCGGAATACGTCACCACCGACAGTGGCACCGGTTGCGTGCACACCGCCCCGGGCCACGGCGCGGACGACTACATCACCGGTCTCAACTACCAACTCGAGGTGTATTGCCCGGTCGGCGACGATGGCTGCTACGTTGACGATGGCCAAATCCCGGCTGAACTCGTCGGCCTCAGCACCCTCGAATCCGTCGAGGACATGGCCGCCAAGAAGACCTCCACCGCCAACATCGGGGTGTTGAAGCTCCTCGCGGCTAAAAGTGCGCTGCTGGCCAAGGCGCGCTACCCGCACAGCTACCCGCATTGCTGGCGCTCAAAGACGCCCATCATTTTCCGTGCCGTCGATCAGTGGTTTGTTTCCCTCGACCAGGGCGGCCACCGAGCCAAGGCCCTCGAAGCCATCGGCGGCGTGCGCTGGGTGCCGACCCACGGTGAGACCCGCATCCGCGGTGCCGTCGAAGCCCGCCCCGACTGGTGCATCAGCCGTCAACGCTCGTGGGGAGTGCCCATCATCGCGTTTTACGGCCCCGACAAAGCCCCGTTCATCGACGCCGGTGTGATTCGCGCCGTTGCCGACAAAATCGCCACCCGCGGCACCAACTTCTGGTATGACGCGACCTCCACCGAGATCCTCGACGGTGTCGCCCTCCCGGCCGGCTGGCCGGCCGCCGCCGATCTTACCTGCGGTCGGGATACGCTCGACGTGTGGATCGACTCCGGTTCGTCCCACAACGCCGTGCTCGGCACCGGCCAGGGCACCACGTCGCGCCCGGCCGATCTCTACCTCGAAGGCAGCGACCAGCATCGCGGTTGGTTCCAATCTTCCCTCTGGACGAGTATCATCAGCCGCGGCGACGCGCCCTACAAAGCAGTGCTCACCCACGGTTTCATCGTCGGTGAAGACGGCAAAAAAATCTCCAAGAGCGGCACCTACGAAAAACCGCCGACATCGGACAACTACATCAACCAGTTCGGGGCCGACGTGATCCGCCTCTGGATCGCTTCGCAGGATTTTACGCAGGACATCACCTTGTCCGACAAAATCCTCGGCATCGCGGGCGACGCCTATCGGCTCTTCCGCAATACCCTCCGCTACCAACTCTCGACCCAGTTCGATTTCGACCCCGCGCAACACACCGTGCCGGTCGCCGAAATGGACACCCTCGACCGTTGGGCTCTGCACCAAACGGCGGTGCTCGCCGACGCCTGCACCACCGCCTACGACGCCTACGAGTTCCACCGCGTTTTCCAGCTCTGCAATCACTTCTGCGCCGTCACGCTTTCGTCGATCTACCACGATATTCTCAAGGACCGTCTCTATACTTTCCCCGCGAATCATCCACAACGACGCTCGTCGCAAACCGCCATCCGCCACATCTTCGAGACGTTGGTGCGCCTGCTCGCCCCGGTGCTGAGTTTCACCACCGATGAAGCCTGGGCGCATGCCACCACCGGCACCGATTTCACCTCCGATCCGATCCACTTGCAGGATTGGCCGGTCATTCCCGCCGACTGGAAAGATGCGACCATCGACGCCGAAGTGTCCGCGCTTCTCAAAGTGCGTGGCCAAGTCACCGAAGCCATCGAACCCGCCCGCCAAGCCGGTCAGATCGGCAAGTCGCTGGATGCCGCCGTGACCGTTTCCGTCCCCGATGCCAGCCCCGCCGCCGCGGTGCTGACCAAATATCGCGATTTTCTTCCTGAACTCTTTATCGTTTCGCGCGTCTCACTCACGCCCGGTGCCGCTGCACCGGACGTTAAAATTGAAGTGAGTCACTGCCAGAAACATCAGGACGTTCGTTGCCCACGCTGCTGGCGCTGGGTCCCCTCCCTTACCGCCGGTCCCCACGGCGAAACCTGCCCCCGCTGCACGGAGGCTCTCGGCTAACCCCCAACATCCCCCCCCAAGATGGCTAAGAAGACCCCTACCAAATCCGCCAAAAAGAAGACCCCCCCCGCCAAAAAAGCCGCGGTAAAAAAGTCATCCTCCCCCAAAGCCGTCTCTCCTTCCGTTCGCAAAAAAACCGTCAAGAAAGCAGCCAAATCATCGACCAAAGCGCCCAAACCGGCCGCTCCCAAGACAGCGAAAAAAGCACCGCTTAAAAAGACCTCCGTGAAAAAAGCTCCCGCCAAGAAGACCACCGCCGCGAAAAAAACCCCCGCCCCGAAGGCTGCGGCCAAGAAAACTCCGGCCGCGAAGAAGTCCGGCACGAAATCTGTTTCCACTTCCCAAACCGCGCCCAAACCCTCGACCAAAAAATCGAAGGCCAAAGCCGTCCCGGCACCCGCCGCAACCCAATCAAAATCCACTCCCGTGAGTTCCTCCGGTAAAGCCAAACCCACCGCCAAAACGGCTAAAAAAAGTTCCGCCCGCGACGCCCTGCGCAGCCGCGCCCTGGGCCGCTCCAAGAGCAATAAATCGATCGCCTTCAGCCTCGATGAGGTGAAGGAAATCGCCAAGACGAGTTCCGCCAAGGAAGACGCCGAGGCGACCAAGAAGGCGGCCAAAACCGCCGACAAAAAGGCGGTCATCGAGGCCACCCTCGCCGCCGCCAAACCGTCGGTGGTCGCCGCGGCCTCCCTCGCCGACATCCTCGGTTTCACGCCCGGGGGCGGCAAGAAATCCGCTTACGACGATCCCAAGTCCGTGCCGGAAAAATATCGCCGCTACTACAAGCTGCTCCTCGAACTCCGCGAGCATCTCACCGGCCAGATCGACCAGCACTCGGAAGACACCCTCAAGCGCTCCTCCAAGGACGACGCCGGTGATCTCTCCTCCTACGGTCAACACATGGCCGATGCCGGCACCGACACCTTTGACCGCGATTTCGCCCTTTCTCTCGTCGCCAACGAACAGGAAGCCCTGTCCGAGATCGAGGCCGCCATCACTCGCATCAAAAACGGCACCTACGGCATTTGCGAAGTGACGGGGGAACCCATCGACAAGGAGCGCCTCCTCGCCGTGCCGTTCACCCGCAATTCCGCCGCCGCGCAAAAACAACTCGAACGCAATCGCCACCGCGTCCGCACCCAGGCCGGCCTCCTCGGCGACTTCGGGGAAGATGGCGGCTCCATGGGCAGTTCCGGTGACGAAGACTGAACGACTCCCGCGGTCGACCGCTGACCGTGGAATCGATCATGACCTCATCGCCTCGCGTCCCCGCGCCTGATCCCGAAGCGGTCGCTGCCGATACCCCGGCACCGACCACGCTCGGCGTGGGTCAACGCCTGGGTGCCTACCGGCTACTGTGGGTTTTGGCCATTGTGGTGCTGGTGCTCGATCAGCTCACCAAACTTTGGATTGTCGAACGCATGCCGCTCGGCACCTACGGACCGGAACGCGGTGCCATCACCATTATAGACGGGTTCTTTTATCTCGTCCATGTCGGCAATACCGGCGCGGCGTGGAGCCTGTTCACCGGCCGCAGCACCCTCTTGGCCTTGCTGGCGGGCAGCACTCTGGCGGCGATTTATTTTTGGCGCCGCGCCCTCGGCCTGCGCGATCGCATGGTGCAGCTCAGCTTCGGACTGCTCTGCGGCGGCATTGTCGGTAACCTCATCGACCGCGTTGCCTACGGCCACGTGGTCGACTTTCTCGACTTTCACTTCGGCAGCTACGTGTATCCAACCTTCAACGTCGCCGATTCCGGCATCTGCATCGGCGTCGGCATCTACCTCATTCACTCGCTCCGGCATCCGCCGGAGCAGGAAAGTAACAAGTAACAGGATTTCTGACCACCGCTGCGCGCCGCCAAGCGGGCTACTCGTAGGGAATCCCGCTACTTGGTTCTTGTTACTTGTTACGTCGAGTGAAGCGCTTTCACTTCACTCGACGTTGGCCATTTGCTCGCGAATGCGTTCGAGCTCATTCTTCAGTTCGATGACGTTTTTCGAGATTTCGAGATCATTGGCCTTACTGCCGATGGTGTGAATTTCGCGGCCGACTTCCTGGAGGATAAATTCGCCCTTGCGGCCGATTTCACCTTCGGTGCGCAACAGCGTTTCGAGTTGTTGCAGGTGGCTCTTCAATCGCGTGATTTCTTCCGTGATGTCGCAACGATCGGCGAATAAGGCGACTTCCTTGAGGACGCGTTCATCGGAGACATCGAGGTCCAGATCGGCGTCACGTAACCGTTTGAACAATACGTCTCGATAGAGGACCGGCACGTGTGGAGCCCGTTCGGCTACCGCCGCGACATTGCGCTTCAGCACATCGAGCCGGGTGAGGAAATCGATCAGCAAGGCTTCACCTTCGCGAGCGCGCATGGCGGCAAACGAGCGCAACGCTTCCTCCGCCGCTTCGAGGACCGCGACCTCCACGGCTTCGTCCAATTCGGGTTCGGCCGTGGCTCGCCGGTCATTGGCTATTTCCCACAGCAGGCGGGCATCGGGTTGGAATGATATCCCGTTGGCGTCGGCAATGCTTTGGAGTCGGTCCAACGCCGCGCCGACCTTGGCTTCGTCGCCGCTGGCCGCTTCGAGGCCCACCTGGAGGTGCACCTTGCCCCGCGACGCGACTTCGCGCACGGCCTCCGCAATGCTGGGCTCCAACGATGCCCACACGTCGGGCAAGCGCATGGACAGATCCAGCGACTTCCGATTCACGGAGTTCACCTGCACGACCACGGTCGCATCACCCAAGGGAACGGAGGCCCGTCCAAAGCCAGTCATACTCTTCATAGGGAGGAAGTAACAAGTAACAGGTGACAAGTAACAAGCAGATCAAGCATCGGAATCGTCCTGCTTATGGGCAATGGAGGCAAAAATGCGCGTGAGTTGGTTGGCTTCATCCATCAGGTGCGCTATTTCCGGCCTGGTGGAAGGATCGGAATCCTCCGCCAGAAGTTTCAGCCAGAGTTGAGATTCGCGAGCCTCTTTACGGCATACTTTTATACGGTAGAAAAAGTCGTTCCGACTCAGCCCTTCTTGCGCCTCCAGATAATTTGCCGCCACCGATCCCGACGAACGCACGACCTGCTTAATGTCCTCCCGCGTTGCCGTTGAGGATGGCATCAGGTTTACAATGCGACGCACATCCCGGGCGAATCGATAGGTGCGTTCAGCCAAGTTCTCCGGGGAGTCAGCCATCTTGCTACTTGTTACCTGCTACTTGGCTCTTTCAAGTCCAGCATCTGCTGGACTTGACTGACATCCTTATCGCCGCGGCCGCTGAGGTTGATGATCAGGATCTCGTCCGGGCCCATTTCTTTCGCACGCTTGAGGCCGTGCACCAGGGCGTGCGTCGACTCTAGCGCCGGGATGATGCCTTCGAGCTTGGATACCAGTTGGAAGACTTCCATGACTTCGTCGTCACAGGCATACGCGAAATCAATGCGCTTTTGGTCCCGATAATACGCGTGCTCGGGACCGATCGCCGCGTAATCGAGTCCGGCACTCACCGAATGCGTCAGCTCGATCTGTCCGTCCGAATCTTGGAGAATGTAGGTCTTGCAGCCTTGGAGGACGCCCAGTTTACCTCCCTCGAAACGCGCCGCGTGTTCGCCGCGCGTGATGCCGCGGCCGCCCGCTTCGACCCCGACGAGGCGCACCGCTTTGTCATCCAAAAACTCAAAGAAGAAGCCAATGGCGTTCGAGCCACCACCGACACACGCGATCATCTCGTCGGGGAGACGACCTTCCGCGGCCATGATCTGATCCTTCGTTTCCAGCCCGATCACGCGGTGGAAATCACGCACCATCATGGGATACGGATGCGAGCCGAGCGCAGAGCCGAGAATGTAGTGCGTCTCGCGCACATTGGTCACCCAGTCGCGCATGGCTTCGTTGATCGCTTCCTTGAGCGTTTTCTGGCCCGCTTCCACGCCGATCACTTCGGCGCCCATGAGACGCATGCGAAACACGTTCAAGGCCTGTCGCTCCATGTCGACCGCCCCCATGTAAACCCGGCACGACAGTCCAAACTTCGCGCACACCGCGGCTGTCGCCACCCCGTGTTGGCCGGCGCCGGTCTCGGCAATGATGCGTTTTTTGCCCATGCGTTTGGCGAGGATCGCCTGGCCAATGGCATTGTTGATCTTGTGCGCCCCGGTGTGCAGCAGGTCCTCCCGCTTCAGGTAAATCTTGGCACCGCCACAATGCGCGGTGAGACGCTCGGCAAAATAGAGCTCGGTGGGGCGTCCCGCGAACTCCTTCAAGTGATGCCGCAATTCCTCCACAAACGCCGGATCTTGGCGGGCGGTTTCATAGGCTGCGCCCAGTTCCTGCAGCGCCGTCATCAGCGTCTCAGGCACATACACGCCACCATAAGGTCCGAAATGACCCGCCGCATCGGGCTGGGCAAAACGGTCAGTGCTGGAGGGAACGGATGGATCGACGGAGGTGGCCATGGAACGAGAAACATGGCCCGAGCCAGGCGGCGCTGGCAAACCGGATTTCCATTCAACTCCGGCGACGCCCTTGCCCTACAGTTTTAGCATCGGTCTTCGTGACGTCGTGAAGGGCTGGCCTATCCTTCGGGGTTAGGGGCAAGGTTCCGCCGCGTCCCCGCTGTTTACCCCGCCCGTTCATGCTTGGAGTTCCCCTCGCCTCCCAAATTCGTTGCATCGTGTTCGCTCTGCTGGGCGGACTCGGGGCCTCCGTCGGTGTCGCCCAAAAATCGATGCCTGTGACCTACTACTCCCGGGTCAGCGCCGACTATGAACGTCCCCTCGGGGCAGACGGATATCCGCAGCGGGAATTTTACGCTTTGGGCTACGGCGGGCGGTTGGACGGCACCGTTTGGGACCACACCCAAAGCAAAGAGGACTATCCCCGCATCGCCGGGATCGTCGCGGAACATTTGGCTGAGCAAAACTACCAGTTCGCCTTCGATGCGGCGGACGCCACCTTGCTGATCACGATTCACTGGGGCCGGACCGGAGAGGGCTTCGACGGCAATTTCAATTCCCGCGTCAATGAACTGGGGGATGCGTTGAGCTCGATTCAAGCCGCGCAGGCCGCCATCCCGCCCCCGGCGTCCTCCGCGACCTTGGAGGAGGCCGCCATCAATCGGGCGGAGACCATCGCGCAAAACCAACAGGCGGCGGCGGCCGCCGCCGAGCTGGAAGGATCCATCCTGCTCATGAGCATGGAAAACCGCGTGCGCACGCGTCGCAACGAACAGAACGCCCGCGTTTTAGGTTACACTGATGAAATGGCTCGCATGCAAAACATCGGGGGGCCGATCGGCATGGACCGCTTCAACGAGCTGCGGGGCGAGGTCGAGGAAGCCCGCTATTACATCGTGCTCACGGCCTATGACTTCCGGCTGGCCAAGGATGAGCAGAAGAAAAAAGTGCTGTGGACCAGCCGCATGAGTATTCGCACCCGCGGCCATCGTTTCGCCGAAAATATCGCGACCATGGTCGCGCGCGCCGCCGATTCGTTTGGTCAGAACAGTGGTCGCCTCGTGCGCAACAAACGCGGCGAGGTCGAAATCGGTGAGATCACTGTGATGGACGACGACGTCGAAACGCCGTCCGCGTCCAAGCCTTAGACGTTGGCCGCCGACGGTCCCGGCAGCGTCAGTCCTCGCCGAGTTGGCGGGAACAAAGTTTGATCACGTCCTGAAACTTGGCCGCATTTTCGCCATCGGCCTCGACGAGGTTGCGATGCGCGTCGAGCACCGTGCGCGCAGCGACCAAATCATCGCTCAACGCCTCCGTTTTCAGCGCGGCGCCATTCGCCGCGGTGGGCGGCACCTTCGCCTGTTCGTCGACGGTCAGCAAGCGATCGAGTCCGAGGTTGCTCACGAGCTCGCGGTTGCGCTCATTCAGCCCGCTGACGACCAGGGAGCCGCGCGGTTGGGTTTTACGCAACTGGATGGCCGATCCGGCCATCACACCGAGAAAGGTGCTGTCCATGCCCACGCAGTTCTCGAAATCCATGACAAATCGACGCTTACCGGCGGCGATTTGTTCATCCATGAAATCCTTCACGCAGGCACAGTTTTTGAACGTAGCTTTGCCTTCGACCCGCAGAGCGATCGGGTCGGAGTCAGGATTTACGAGAAAACGTGGTTCGGGGTTTAAGGACACAGCGATATAAGAACCGGAGAACGACACACGTTCCCCGGTTCTTAAGAGTTATCAATTACGAGCGATGATTTGTCGCAGCACGTAGGGCAAAATGCCGCCGTGCTGGTAGTAATCGACCTCGATCGGGGTATCGATGCGGCAGGCGACGGTGACGTCTTCGCTGGTGCCATTGGCCCGCGTGATCCGCAGGACAAGGTCCTGTTGCGGTTTCACGTCGGAGGTGAGCCCCACGACATCGTAAACTTCGGTCCCGTCGAGCCCGAGCGTCTTGGCACTCGCGCCGTCCTTGAACTGCAGGGGCAGCACGCCCATGCCGACGAGATTGCTGCGGTGAATACGCTCGAAGGACTCCGCGACCACGACTTTGACGCCGAGCAGGTTCGTGCCTTTGGCGGCCCAGTCACGGGACGAACCCGTGCCGTATTCCTGGCCGGCGATCACGATCAACGGCGTGCCGCGCTGCTTGTAGGTCATCGCGGCGTCGTAGATCGACATCTCCGTGCCTTCCGGTTGGAGCACGGTGTAGCCGCCTTCCTTCGGTGCGACCATGAGGTTCTTGATCCGCACATTGGCAAACGTGCCGCGGGTCATGATCCGGTCGTTGCCGCGACGGGAACCGTAGGAATTGAAGTCGACGAACTCGACGCCGTTTTCGCCCAGATAACGACCGGCCGGAGAGTCCTTCTTGATCGCGCCGGCGGGCGAGATGTGGTCGGTCGTGACCGAATCACCGAAAATACCCATCGGACGGGCACCGGTGATCGGAGCGATGGCCCCCGGTTCGAGGCTGAAGTCGGTGAAGAACGGCGGCTCCTGGATGTAGGTCGAATCACGGTCCCATTCGTAAACGTTGCCCACCGAAGACGGGATTTCGTTCCACTTCGGGTTCTGACTGGTGAAGTCGCTGTAGAGTGCCTTGAAGACCTCGGGTTTGAGGGCGGAAGCCATTTCGTCCCGAATCTCGGAGAGGGACGGCCAAATGTCCTTCAGGTAAACATCCACGCCATTTTCGTCCTTGGCGATCGGATCGGAGGACATGTCGATATCAACGCGACCGGCGAGCGCAAAGGCGACCACGAGTGGCGGCGACATGAGGAAGTTCGACTTGATGTTCTGGTGAACCCGGGCCTCGAAGTTGCGATTGCCCGAGAGCACGGATGCCGCGACGAGATCGTTGTCGACGACCGCCTTTTCAATCGCGGGATCAAGCGGGCCGGAGTTGCCGATGCACGTCGTGCAACCGTAGCCGACAGTCTGGAAACCAAGCTTGTCGAGGTAGGGGGCAAGTCCCGTCTTGTTGAGGTAGTCGGTGACCACG